>CAJTYJ010000011.1 GCA_910583895.1 uncultured Lachnospiraceae bacterium | reverse complement strand
GTGGAGCCCATTGAGATGGAATTTGGCTACAGCCTGATTCCGCTGGTGGATGAGTCCGTGGGCGGAAAGCTGATCAACCGAATCGTTATTTTCCGAAGGCAGTATGCCCAGGATATGGGATTTGTCATCCCGTCCATCCGGCTGCGTGACAGCTCAGGACTGAACACCAATCAGTACTGTATCAAGATCAAAGGCGAAGAAGTGGCGAAAGGCGAACTTTTAGTGGATTATTTTCTGGCGCTGGATCCGGAGAATCCGGAGAAAGAGATCGACGGAATCGAGACCATCGAGCCGGCTTACGGTATTCCCAGCCGCTGGATCCGCCCGGAGGACCGGGAGATGGCAGAGATCTACGGCTATACGGTCATCGATCCGCTGTCTGTGCTGGTGACGCACCTGTCAGAGGTGGTAAAGCAGCACGCCCATGAGCTTTTGACCAGACAGGAAATCATCCATCTGGTGGAGAATACCAAGAAGATGTCTCCGGAGCTGATTGAGGAGGCATTCCCGAACTTTATCAACTACAGTCTGTTCCAGAAGATCCTGACCAGCCTTCTGAAGGAAGGGGTTCCCATCAAGGATATGGAGACCATCATCGAGACGGCTTTGGAGAGCATCTCCGAGACCGGACTCCCGGTCAAGGATGTGGACGGACTGATCGAACATATCCGGACGGCGCTGAAGCGCACCATCACCCGTCTGTACTGCGAGGATGGCAGCATGAAAGTACTTACCATGGATTCCGAACTGGAACGCACGATGGTGAGCTGCCTCTCCAAAGGGGAGCGGGGCTATTATCTGGCTCTGAACCCGGATGTACTCCAGAGTCTGATCAACCAGATCACTGTGCAGCTTAAGAAGTTCAACAGTCTTTCTCAAAGCCCGGTGATCCTGACCTCACAGGTGATGAGAGTTCATTTTTACCGGCTGATCGACCAGTTTTATCCGAATGTCAGGGTGCTGTCTTTCAATGAGATCGCGAACAATATCCAGATCCAGTCTATCGGCAGTCTGACGCTTGAAAATCCGGAGAGAAGGGGTGCCTGATCTTTATAAAGGGCTTAAGGTATGATGCTTCAGACAGGAAATCTAAAAGAGAAGACAAATGAAGAACTCCTTGCCTTGTACCAGGAGAGCGGGGAGATTTCAATCAAACAGGAACTGGTGATGCGGTATCTGTATATTGTCAAAACCATAGCGTCTCAGATGCGGGGGGTCTATGCCGGATCCCTGCAGATGGAAGATATTATCAATGAAGGCGTCATTGCCATCATGAAAGGGATTGACAGATACGATCCGGAGCGGGATAATAAGTTTGAGACTTTTATATCCAGAAGGATCCGGGGGATGATCATCGACCTGGTGCGCAAGAATGACTGGATGCCCAGAGACTTCCGTAAGCAGGTTCGAATGATGGAGGATGCCCGGATTGCCCTTGGCAATGAGGCGACGGAGGAGGAGATTGCAAAGCACATCGGAATGGATGTGAAAAAATACCGAAAGATTCAGCGGATGAGTGTCATTATGAATGTGCTGTCTCTGGATATGCTGGTGGACGAAGAGGATGAACATCAGTCCCTGCAGCTGTCCAGCCGGGATGCAAGCTCTCAGCCGGAGAAAGCATTTCTCCAGGAAGAGTCCAAACAACTGCTTTCCGAGGCGGTTCGTTCGCTGAAAGAGAAAGAGCAGCTGGTGATCTCTCTTTATTATGTGGAGGAGCTGAACATGGGGCAGATCGCTCAGGTGATGGGAGTCAGCGAACCGAGGATCTCTCAGATCCACAGCGGAGCTATCCGCAAACTGAAAGATTATATGAGTACTTACATATAAGGTCCCTCAGAAACAGGGGCACATAAAAAAAGGAGGAGACAGGGGTATGTACCAGGGATTCTATAACCTGACATCCGGAATGCTGACCCAGAACCGCAATCTGAATGTCATCAGCAATAATATGGTGAATATCCAGACCGCAGGATACAAGCGGGATAAGATGGTCAGCAGTACGTTTGAGGAAGAGATGCTCTACCGCACCGGACGTTATAATAAGAACATCAAGGAAGAGCTGGGTGTGACGTCAAAGATCAAGACCGCAGAGCAGACGTATGTCAACTATGAGCAGGGAAGCTTTGACACTACAGGAGGAATCTATGATTTTGCGCTGAGCGGCAAAGGCTTTTTCTGCGTGGATACGGACCAGGGGGTCCGCTATACGAGAAATGGTTCTTTTCATGTGGATGAAGAGGGCTATCTGGTGCTGAATAATCTGGGCAGAGTACAGGGCCAGGGAGGGCAGCCGATTCAGATCGACGATGAGAATTTTCAGGTAAGCGCGGACGGAACCATCCGGGTAGTGGACCGGGAGGGCAATGACCGGGAATTTGGCCGGCTTCGGATTGTGGATTTTGCGGATTATGAGCAGCTTCACAAAGAGGATTATGGTGTCTTCTCCACGGAGCAGGCCACCAGAGAGCTGGCAGAGGGAGAGACCACCGTGCTGTGGAAGACCCTGGAACGGTCCAACGTGGATATGGTGGAGGAGCTGACTTCCATGATGTCTTCTCAGAGGGCGCTGCAAAGTGCCGCTCAGGTGCTGAAGATGTACGACCAGATTATGAGCAAATCAGCGACAGATGTAGGCAGACTGTAGAAACGTCAGAACTTCTAAAACAGGAGGAATTTTATTATGTATCAGTCATTTTATACAGGGGCTTTGGGAGCCGGGAGTTATCTGGCAAAATTAAGTGTGATTTCCAACAATCTTGCCAACATCAACAACAACGGATTCAAAGGGAAAAATGTGGCGTTTTCCGATTTGATGAACTATAACCTGAACGATTCGGAGGATGCGGTTACAGATCTGATGGCGGGCAACGGCATGAGAGTGCAGAGAACCTATACAAACTTTGGAACCTCTGCAGTAACCCAGACCGGAGGGGTGCTTGATTTTGCCATCATGCAGGACAATGCATTTTTCATGGTGCAGGATGTGGGGACTGAGGAGATCACCTACACCAGGAGCGGGCGTTTCCACAGGGGAGAGCTGGATGGTAAGTTTTATCTGACTACGGAGTCCAACAAACTGGTGCTGGATCAGAACCAGCAGCCGATCGAGGTGGGGCAGATGCCGGATCAAAACGGAGCAGGCGCAGAGGATCTGGCAGATATAAAGAGCCGGATTGCCCTTTATACGTTCAATAACCCCAGCCGTCTGATGAATGTGGGAAATAATGAATTTGCACCTTCGGATGAAGGGGCAGAACCGATTCTGCTGGAAAATCCCACCATTGCATCCAGCGCTTTGGAGTCTTCCGGAGTCAGTATGGCAGAAGAGATGGTGAAAGTCATCGAGACCCAGCGGGCATTTTCCTATGCACTGAAGGTCGTAACGACGGAGGATGAGATAGAATCTACTATTAACTCCCTCCGGGGATAAGCAAAGCATCGAGAGGTGACTATGAGAATTAGAAGTTATGAAGAAATGAATCTTCAGGAACTGGATGTGATGAAGGAGATCAGCAGCATCGGCACCAGCCATGCGGCTACCTCCTTGTCAAAGCTTCTGCAAAAGGAGATCAGGATCTCCATTCCGGAAGTGAGTGTGCTGGGCTATGAGGAAGCAGTGGATAAGATCGGCGAGATTGAGGAGCTGGTGGCGGCAACGCTGGTACAGATGTCCAACGATGTGAACGGACTGATCCTCTTCATCTTCAAGATGGACATGGCAAATGCGGTGCTGGAAAAGCTGATCGGCAAGAACTATACTTCCTTCGAGGATATGGATGAGATGGACTATTCTGCTCTGGAAGAGGTGGGCAATATCATCATCTGCTCCTACGTGAACGCTTTTGCACAGCTTGTGGGAGTGGACATTGACCTGTCAGTTCCGAGTTCCACCGTCAATATGCTTGGCGGAATACTGACCGTTCCCATTGCGGAATATGGTTACGAGACGGATAAACTGATGTATATCAATGCAGAATTTATCATGGATGGTGTCAGGCTCTCGGACGGACTTTTAATGCTGCCTGATATCGAATCACTGAACAGGATATTAGAGAAATTGGGTGTGTCAAGTTGACGGGAAAAGATATCAAAGTAGGAATCGGTGACATGAAATTTGCCAGAGGAGAAGGGCAGATTATCACATATGCGCTGGGTTCCTGTATCGGAATCACTATGTATGACCCGGCCATCCGGCTGGGGGGACTTTTGCATATTATGCTGCCATCCAGGTCGGATCCAAGAGATCCGAAGGTGTTTAAATATGCAGACAGCGGGATTCAGGAGATGATCCGCAAGCTTACGGCGTTTGGAATGCTGAAAAGCAGAACGATCGTAAAGATTGCAGGGGGAGCCAAGATGTTTGAGATCCGAGGAAATTCGGATTTCGGCAATATCGGCCAGAGGAATGCTGCAATGGTAAAGAAGTTGTTGATGGAAGAACGGATGCGCATCTCGGCTGAGGATACAGGCGGGAGTTATGCCAGAACCATGCTGATCAATATTGCCAACGGAGATGTGATGATCCGTACAGCGGGCAAGCCGGAGAAGCATCTATAAGGAAGGAGCGGATAGTAGTGGAGAAAGAAAAAGAGGGCATTCTTCTTGAGTCGGGTACCAATGAGATTGAGATCATGAAATTCACGATTCAGGGCGAATTCTACGGGATCAACGTGGCAAAGGTCAAAGAGATCATGATGAGCGAAAAGGTAAAGGTGATGCCCCATGCCCATCCGGCAGTGGAGGGAATCTTCAAGCCGAGGGATATCCTGATCACAGTCATCGATCTTGGGTATTATCTGACCGGTGAGGATCTGGGACATAAGCCAAGAGATCTGTTTATCGTGACGAACTTTAATAAAATGACGGTTGCTTTCCGGGTTCAGAGCATTGAGGGCATCAGCCGAATCTCCTGGAAAGACATCCAGAAACCGGATAAGACGCTTTCCCACGGAGAAGAAGGTGTGGCTACCGGTATCGCGCAGTGCGCAGGAGAGCTGGTGACGATCCTTGACTTTGAGAAGATTGTAGCGGAGATTGCGCCGGAGACGACGATCCAGATCTCCGAGGTGGAGCAGATGGGCGACCGTCCTCTCTGTGACAGTCCGCTGGTCATTGCGGAGGATTCGGTGCTTCTGCAGAAGATGATCGATGATTCTCTGGAGCGTGCCGGCTTTATGGATGTAAAGAATTTCAATAATGGTCAGGAAGCGTGGAATTATCTGCATGGGCTTAAGGATGACCCTTATCTGTATGACAAGGTGAACCTGATCATCACGGATATTGAGATGCCGGAGATGGATGGGCATCGGCTGACCAAGCTTGTGAAAGACGATCCAAGGCTGAAGAAGATACCAGTGGTGATTTTCTCTTCTCTGATTGATGACCAGATGCGGGTCAAAGGAGAAGCTCTGGGAGCAGATGAGCAGCTCACAAAGCCGGAGATCGGCCACCTGGTGCATGTGATTGACCGTCTTTTGGAACGGTTCCGCAATGATGTAAAATAAAACAGAATGGAAAACTCCCGGCGCCTGGGCGGCCGGGAGTTTTTTTCGCTGTACGATTCTGTTATTTGGAGTGCCAGGGTCCTTTTTGGTAGAAGACAAGGGAGAGAAGGGTGGCGGTGGTCCAGCCGATGGGCCAGGCGCACCAGATGCCCGTGGAACCTAAAGGGGTGCGGGAGAGGGCGATGGCCAGGACTGTCCGCAGGATCAGGTCGGTGAAAGTGGCGGCCATAAACTGCTTCATCATGCCGGCGCCTCTTAAGATACCGTCGGCAATCAGCTTGGTGGAGATGATGAAGTAGAAGGGAGACAGGATGCGAAGGTAGAGGATGCCGGTTTGGACCGCGGTCTCGGTGGGCTGGTCCATGAAAAGGTTCAGGACAAAGCGGCCTGCGAAAAAATAGAAAAGGAACAGAGGGAGGGTGAGGGTCCAGATCATCCGGATACCTGCACGAAAACCTTCTTTAACCCGCGGCAGCTTGCTGGCACCGATATTCTGGGCCGTGTAGTTGGAAATCCCGTTGCCCAGCGTGGTGAAGGAGGTGACAACCAGGTTATTCAGTTTGACGGCAGCAGAGTAGCCGGCCATGACACCAGGTCCAAAACCGTTGATCACACCCTGGATGATGATGTTGCCGACGGAGATGAAGCTTTGCTGCAGGATACTTGGGACCGCGATCAGGATAAATTTGTTCAGAAGGGAAAGGGAAAATAAAGGTGCCTTTTCAGATACTTCCATCTTCTTTAAGCGCAGCCAGACGGCAGAGACGGCCAGCAGACAGCTGACACCCTGGCACAAAAGGGTCGCCCAGGCAACACCGGCCACACCCATATGAAAGGCTGTGACAAAAAGGATGTCTACGGCGATGTTGGAGGTGGAGGAGACAGCCAGGAAAAGAAAAGGAGTTCTGGAATCTCCCAGGGCAGAGAAGATGCCGGTGGCAATGTTATAGAAGAAGACAAAGGGCAGACTCCATATGTAGATATCCAGGTAGATGCGGGAATCTTCGAAGACTTCCTCAGGGGTGTGGATCAGTTGAAGCAGTGCGCCGCAGCCAAGAATTCCAACAGCCATCAGCAGCAGGCATAAAAGAGCACTGAAGATACAGGCCGTGGATATGGCGGTCTTGAGTTTGGTATATTCCCGGGCGCCGAAAAGCTGGGAGACGATGACAGAGCAGCCGATATTGCAGCCGAAGGCAAATGCAATAAAGATCAGCGTGACTTCGTAGCTGTTGCCCACGGCAGCCAGTGCATTTTCACCGATGAATTTGCCGGCCACCAGGCTGTCTGCAATGTTGTAAAGCTGCTGGAAAAGAATGCTCCCAAACAGCGGAAGGCAGAACTGCCACAGGACGGTTTCCGGTTTGCCGACGGTCAGATTTTTGTTCATGTTGGAAAGACCTCCGTTTCATTTTAAATATCTGAAATCCGGTTCCTATCATGGCACTGCCGGACGAGTTTGTCAATGTTTTCTTTTTCAAATATTTTTTTTGGGGTGTTTTAGCTTTCTTTCCGAAAGACCATTCCTGTTCACAGGTACCCTGTGAACGTAACCGCATATGCCCATTGGAAATCGCCTTCGGCGATGGAGCATACATCAGATGAAAAAAGCAGCCGAAAGTTGCGAAAGGGAGGCGATCCGTGGTACAATGGCATACAGAAACAGGCGCAAAAAAAGCAGCTACCTGGGCAGCTGCTTGATCTTTTCAAAACTTTCATCGCTGATGACGTGTTCCATACGGCAGGCGTCTTTGCGGGCGGTCTCTTCGGCTACCCCGATGGAGATGAGAAACTGGGTCAGAACCAGATGCTTTTCATAAATGTTCAAAGCGATGGAAAGACCGGCGCCGGTTAAGATCAGATGACCGTTGTCATCCAGGGTAATAAAGCCATTTTCCCGGAGCCGCTTCATGGCCACGCTGATGCTTGGTTTGCTGTAGCCTAAGTGGTTGGCCACGTCGATGGAACGGACGTTTCCAAGCTTTCGGGAGAGGACCAGGATGGCTTCGAGATAATCTTCGGGTGATTCCTGCATTTTCATAAGCTGTATGTTCCTTTTCGCTGGTATTGACATAAGGATAACATACAAAGGACGGGTTTTCAAGTGGTATCGGCGTGGACGCTTCAGGAGCTGTGCCGGGGAAATGGATGGTCTGATTTGAGGCGGAGGATACAGGGAACATCCGGCCGAAGATGGAGGCCGAAGGAATAATGGTATGACAAAGACAGGGGAGAGACAAAAAGAGCTGGCAAAAGAGGCTCTGAAACTGGCAGAGGAGGGGCTTCGCAAGAAGCTTCCGATGCTTTGTGCAGCTCTGGGGATCATGAGGGAGGAGTGGACAAAAGAGGGATCCGGTACGGATGCAGTGACGTTGTATTGGGAGGAGCGGGAAGTGCTTTCCCTGTTTGGGGCGGGAGCGGAGAAGCTTCAGCGCCGATACCTGCATCTTCTGCTCCATGGAATCTATCTGCATCCTCTGCGAAATTGTGAGGGAAATACACGGATGTGGTGGCTGGCCTGTGATCTTCTGACCGAATATCGGATTGACCGGATGCATGTACCAGGCTTTGCGTGGCCGATCCCGGAGGCGAGAAGCCGTTGGTACAGGCGCATCCGGGAGGCAAAGGCAGGATTCTATGAGCGCGGGCTGGCAAACTGGCTGGGATCTTTGGAAAGAGAGCAGCTTGAAGAGCTGGAACAGATCTTCCGGGCGGATGTTCATACGTGGTGGATCAAAGAGGAAGAGGAGGACAAGCGTTTTTTGGAAGACCGGCCCAAACGGGCAAAAGAGGTCAGACAGATGACAGAGGCAGTGCACCGCTGGCGGACGGTGTTTGAGCAGCTGGAGCTTCGGGCAGAAGAACACAAAAGGCAGGCCGGCGGCAGCCGGGGAAACCAGACGGAGCAGATTGTGCTGCAAAAAGAGCAGGGATACGATTACCGGCAGTTTTTGAGGCAGTTTGCGGTGAGCCAGGAAGAGCTTTCTCTTGATATGGACAGCTTTGACTATATTCCCTATGATTACAGCAGACGGATGTATGAGAAGCTGGTCTTCTTAGAACCTCTGGAATATAAAGAAATGCAAAGACTTCAGGAATTTGTGATCGCCATCGATACTTCCGGTTCCTGCTCGGGGGAGGTGGTGAAGCGGTTTCTTCAGGAAACCTGGGAGATCTTTCAGGAGAAGGAAAACTTTTTCCAGGATATGCGGATTCATCTGATGCAGTGCGACTGTATGGTACAGGAACATGTGTGCGTGACCTGTGAGGAGGAATGGAAGGCGTATCTGGAGGAACTGACGGTGAAAGGGCACGGGGATACTGATTTTACTCCTGTGTTTCAGCTGGTGGACCGGCTGAGAAAAGAAGGGGAGCTGAAAAATCTGAAAGGGCTGCTCTACTTTACGGACGGGGACGGGATTTACCCGGATCAGAAGCCGGAGTATGAGACGGCGTTTGTGTTCCTGAATGAGGAACTGCAGCGGGGAAAGGCGCCTGCCTGGGCCCAGACGCTGACTTTGGATGTGGATATGGAGACGAGACAATGAATATACAGGAAGCGAAAGAAGAAGTCATACGCACCATAAAGGCCTATACGGCGAAGGATGACAGAGGACAGCCCAGGATTCCTTCGGTTCGCCAAAGGCCGGTGCTTCTGATCGGGCCGCCGGGGATCGGCAAGACGGCGATCATGGAACAGGCAGCGAAGGAGTGTCAGGTGGGACTGATCTCTTATACGATCACCCATCACACCAGGCAGAGCGCGGTGGGGCTGCCCCAGCTTGTGACGAAAAAGTTTCAGAATATGGAATGCACGATGACCGAGTACACCATGAGTGAAATCATCGGCTCGGTCTATGAGTACCAGGAGCGGACCGGATACCAGGAAGGAATTCTTTTTATTGACGAGATCAACTGTGTTTCAGAGACGCTGGCGCCTACGATGCTGCAGTTTCTCCAATATAAAATGTTCGGCAATCATAAAGTTCCGGAGGGATGGATCATCGTGGCAGCGGGCAATCCCAGGGAATATAACCGGTCGGTGCGGGAACTGGATATGGCGGCTCTTGACCGGGTCCGGACTCTTATGGTGGAGACGGATTACGGGGTCTGGAAAGATTACGCCCTGCACCAGGGGGTTCATCCGGCGGTTCTTTCTTATCTGCAGCTGCATCCGGAACACTTTTATCAGGTGACCCTGACCAGAGAAAAACAGGAGTTTGTCACGGCCAGGGGATGGGAGGATCTGTCGGCGCTGCTTGGGGAGTATGAGCGGCAGGGACTGCCGGTAAGCCGGGATTTTATGGAGGAATTTCTGCGGGTGCCGAAGATCGCGTCGGATTTTGCCGCTTATTATCAGTTCTGCAAAAGCTGCCTTGGTGCTTTTCCGGTGAATGATCTTTTGGAAGACCGGCTTGGAGAAGAGGAGCAAAAGGCTTTCCAGACGAAGCTTGCAGGGGCTTTCGGGGATGTAAGGTGTATGTTTCTTCAGCACCTTCTAAGCGGGGCCGGAGGGCGGGTCACGGCCTTTGGAGAGGCAAAAAGACTGCTTGGCCGGAAACAGGAAGTGCTCGGTCAGTTTTGTTCCTATATGACCGGGGGCGAGGGAGAGAAAAACGCCAAAGAATTTCTGAAGCAGCGTTTTCACGCTCTGCAGGTGCGAAAGGAGAATCATCTTCTGAAGTCCTGGGAGGAGCGCATGGAGACAGAGGTGGATGCGTGGCTCAAAGAATTGCTTATGAGCCCTGATGGATTTCGGCTGACGGAACGTTTCAAAGAAGATAAAGAAGCGTTCCGGGCGTTTGAAAAAGAGCTGTTTCGTTCAAAAGAAGCGGCGGTTCAAAGACAAAAGGAGGAACTCCTGATTTTCCTGAACCGGATGACGGACTTTATCAAAGAAGCATTCGGGGAGGATGTGGAGCTGACCGACTGGCTGCACGGGATCAAGAGCCATGGAGACTATGGGCTGACCGGCTTTTCCCGTCCGGAGATGGACCGGCTTTTGAACCAGAAGGAGCAGGAAGAGCGACTGCGAATGCGTATCAAAGAGATGGAGGGAATGTATGAAGCTGCTGATTGCAAGTGATATACACGGATCTGCATATTATTGCAGGAAACTTTTGGAGGCATATGAGAGGGAAGGCGCAGATAAGCTGATTCTGCTGGGGGATATTCTGTATCACGGCCCCCGCAACGATCTGCCAAAGGAGTATGCGCCGAAGGAAGTGCTGGCCATGCTCAATGAGAGAAAAGAGGAGATCCTTTGTGTACGGGGCAACTGCGACACGGAGGTGGACCAGATGGTGTTAAAGTTCCCGATTCTGGCAGATTATGGATTTCTCTACGAGCAGGGGCATATGATCTTTCTGACCCACGGGCATGTGTTTCATGAGGAGCATCTGCCCATGCTGAAAAAGGGAGACATTCTGCTGCACGGACATACCCATGTGCCGGCCTGCAGGGTCCATGAACACTATGTCTATATGAATCCCGGCTCTGTGTCCATCCCCAAGGAGGGCAGCAGGCACGGGTATATGATCTATGAAGAAGGGGTGTTTGCGTGGAAGGACCTTGCAGGGGACATTTTTCAGACCCATGCCATTCACTGAGGATATTCTGGTACACCGCTGCACGAATTTCCGGGTAACCAGCATCTGTGATCTGTTCCATCTGCACGCCTGCGAAGCCAGACGAAGGCATCCCTGCGCCGTCGCTTCGCGGCCGCATGGAATGTCATTTTCTGGTTGAATTTGTCGAAAATATCCCGTATAATAGACACAGTTGATAAAAAATTATCAAAAGAACAAAGGAGAATAACCATGAAAAAACTGACTGTGAAAAAAGACAGCAAATGTATGGCATGTATGGCTTGTGTACAGGCATGCTCAGAGGCATTTTACAAAGTGATGGATCCGGGGAAGTCCTGTATTCAGCTTGTGGAAAAAGATGGAAATGCAAAGCCGGCAGTCTGCGTACAGTGCGGCAAATGTGCGAAGTCCTGTGAGGCAGGGGCCATCAAGCAGAACGCAAAGGGCGTCTACATGATCGACAAGAAGCTCTGTACCGGCTGCGGCAAATGTGCGGAAGTCTGCCCGTTCCACGTGCTGGTGAAGGCAGAGGATTCTCCGGTCAGCAGCAAATGTATCGCCTGCGGAATCTGTGCAAAAGCCTGTCCGATGGATGTGCTGGAAGTGGTGGAAAAATAACCGGTCCGGCGCGGAATCCGTGTATCGAAAAAGCGGACATCTAAAGAAAACGGCCCTGACAGGAATGGTCTTTGATTTCTGTCAGGGCTTTTTTGTGCCGGAAACAAGCTGTCTGAGAACAGCCTCCCGGGGGGTTATGCAAGTTTATTCAAAAATAATGCAGAAAATATGCACAAAAGACAGAAAAAGCTTGCAATCATGAGAGATTGCTTTATAATGTTCAGTAGGTTCGTATGCGGTATGGATACAGGACCAATATCTTATAAGATTGCTTCAGGAGAGGAATGTATTTATGAAAAAGAAAATGGTCAGTTTGGTGTTATGTGCATGTGTTGCTCTGGCAGCGGCAGGCTGCGGCGGCAGTAAAAAATTCAACAACCCGGAGAAGGGCGGAACTCTGATTATGGCGACCAACGCCTATTTTGAGCCCTACGAGTATTATGAGGGAGAGAATGTGGTCGGCATCGACGTGGAGATTGCAACGGCGATTGCAGAGAAGCTTGGCATGACGCTGGAAGTGGAGGACATGGAGTTTGACTCCATCATTGCGGCGGTAAATTCCGGCAAGGCGCACATCGGAGCGGCAGGCATGACCGTGACAGAAGACCGTCTTCAGAACGTGGACTTTACGGATCCCTATACGACGGCGACTCAGGTGATCATCGTTCAGGAGGGCAGTGAGATTGCAGGCGCAGATGATCTGTCAGGCAAGAAGATCGGTGTACAGCTTGGAACGACCGGGGATATCTATGCTTCCGACGTGGAGGGTGCAACCATCGAGCAGTACAACAAAGGTATGGATGCAGTTCAGGCGCTGGCCAACGGTATCATCGATGCGGTGATCATCGACAACGAGCCGGCGAAGCAGTTTGTGAACAAGGCAGAAGGCCTGAAGATCCTGGATGAAGAATTTGTGATCGAGGAGTATGCCATCGCCATCGCAAAGGGCAATGAGGAGCTTCTGGATGATGTGAACAAGGCGCTGGATGCCATCATTGCGGACGGTACCGTAAAAGGCATCATTGACAAATATATTACAGCAGAGTAAAGGGCAGGTTTATGGGAAATATTCAGGCGCGCTTTTATCAGAACTTTATCCAGGACGACCGCTGGATGTACATGAGAGACGGACTTTTGATCACGCTGGAGGTGACGCTGTTTGCCACGCTGATCGGCATCCTTGTGGGCTTTATCGTGGCCATCATCCGTTCCACCCATGACCGTACAGGAAAGCTTAAGATCTTAAATGCCCTGTGTCAGGTGTATCTGACGGTGATCCGGGGAACACCGGTGGTGGTACAGCTTTTGATTACATACTTCGTGATCTTCGGCTCCGTGAATGTCAGCAAAGTACTGGTGGCAGTGCTGGCTTTCGGCGTGAATTCCGGGGCCTATGTGGCGGAGATCTGCCGGGCCGGGATTATGTCCATTGACATCGGGCAGATGGAGGCGGGCAGAAGCATTGGCTTCAGTTATACGCAGACCATGTGGTATATTATTCTGCCTCAGGCTTTCAAAAACGTCCTTCCGGCTTTGGGCAATGAGTTTATCGTGCTCCTGAAAGAGACTTCCATATCCGGCTATATTGCGCTGCAGGATCTGACCAAGGGCGGCGACATTATCAGAAGCCGGACATACGACGCATTCATGCCGCTGATCGGTGTGGCATGTGTCTATCTGGTGCTGGTTCTTGGCTTTACCAAGCTGGTATCCCTTCTGGAAAGGAGGCTGAATCAGAGTGAACGATAATGTGCTGATCCGCGCCGAGGGCGTGCGCAAAAGTTTTTCCGGCAAAGAAGTGTTAAAAGGCATCGATCTGGAGATCAGAAGGGGAGAGGTGGTGGTGATCATCGGCCCCTCCGGTTCCGGAAAGAGTACCTTTTTGCGCTGCCTGAATCTTCTGGAAGTTCCCACAGGGGGACGTATCTATTTTCATGATGTGGATATCACGGAGAAAAAGGTGGACATTGATCTCCACCGGCAGAAGATGGGGATGGTGTTCCAGCATTTTAACCTGTTTCCCCATATGGACATTCTGAAGAATATGACCATCGGCCCGGAGAAGCTTCTGAAGAAATCTCCAGAGGCGGCGGAAAAGTACGCCATGAATCTTCTGGAGCGGGTGGGGCTTGCGGATCGGGCTCATGCCTATCCAAGCCAGCTTTCCGGAGGTCAGAAGCAGCGGATCGCCATTGTGCGGGCTCTTTGTATGCAGCCGGAAGTGATGCTGTTTGACGAGCCGACTTCTGCACTCGATCCGGAGATGGTGGGAGAAGTGCTGCAGGTTATGCGGGATCTGGCCAGAGAACGCATGACCATGGCGGTGGTGACCCACGAGATGGGTTTTGCCAAAGAGGTGGCGGACCGGGTGGTATTTCTGGACGAAGGAATCCTCATGGAACAAAATCATCCGGAAGCATTCTTCGCGAACCCCCAAAATGAGAGACTGAAGAGCTTTCTGGGGAAAGTTTTGTGAAAATACAGTTGAAACCTTCCGCCTTTTATGCTAAAATATACCTTGTTTGACACGAGGAGGTGTGGAAATGGCAATTTTAAGGACAATCCTTACCGTAATCTTTGTATTGGTATGTGTGGCAGCAGTGATATTGGTATTACTTCAAGAGGGAAGATCTGCAGGACTTGGCGCGATCGCAGGCGCGGCAGAGACCTACTGGGGCAAGAATAAAGGACGTTCCATGGAAGGAAATCTGGTAAAGGGAACCATCGCTTTAGCGGTTGTGTTTTTTGTACTTGCGATTATTTTGAATCTGAATTTTTAATCAGACCGAATTTTGGGCACTCTTGTATCAGGAGTGCCTTTTTTGTTATGCGGGATATGGTTTGCATTTTCTGAAAAAAGATTTTATCAAACAGAGAAGAGGGGAAAAAATGGAAGAGATTTTGACCGGTATTTTTACAGCCCACGCAAAAGGTTTTGGTTTTGTGAAGGCAGAAGGGATGGAACAGGATATCTATATCGGGGAAGAGGAAGTCCGCGGGGCCATGCATCAGGATACCGTGGAAGTGCGGTTGAAGCCGGGCCAGGAGGGAAGACGAAGAGAAGGCGTGATCGTCAAGATTTTAACAAGAGGGACGAAAAGTCTGGTCGGTCTTTATCAGGAAAGTAAGAATTATGGATTCGTGATTCCGGACAACGGCAGGTATGTCAGAGATATCTTTGTCCCCAAGGAGCACTCCATGGGCGCTGTAAACGGCCATAAAGTGGTGGTGCTTCTGACGGATTACGGGACCGGACAGAAGAGTCCCGAGGGGAGAGTGACCGAGATCCTGGGGCATGTCGGCGATCCGGGGACGGATATTTTGTCCATCGTGAAAGGGTATGATCTGCCGGTGGAGTTTCCGGAAAAGGTGATGCATCAGGCCAGCCGGGTGCCCGAAGAAATCTTTGAGGGGGATTTTCAGGGGCGCATGGATCTTCGGAAGGTGCCCATGGTGACCATCGACGGGGAAGACGCCAAAGATCTGGACGATGCGGTGTCGCTTCAGATGGAGGGGGAAAATTATGTGCTGGGCGTGCACATTGCAGATGTGGCCAACTATGTGCAGGAGCGAAGCGCCATGGACCGGGAAGCCTTTAACAGGGGAACCAGCGTCTATCTGGTGGACCGGGTGATTCCCATGCTGCCCCGGAGGCTGAGCAACGGCATCTGCTCTTTGAACGCCAAAGAGGACCGGCTGGCGCTAAGCTGCATCATGACCATTGATCCCAAAGGGACGGTGATCGACCATGTGATAGCGGAGACGGTCATTCATGTGGACCGGAGGATGACTTATACCAGTGTGCAGAAGATCCTGGATCAGGATCCGGAGGAGACCAAAGCGTATCAGGAGTTTGTGCCCATGTTTCAGGAGATGGAGAAGCTGGCGGCCCTTTTGCGGAAGAAGCGGAAAAAACGGGGTTCCATTGACTTCGACTTTCCGGAGACAAAGGTCATTCTGGATGAAGAGGGACATCCCACAGACATAAAGCCGTATGACCGGAACACAGCTACCAAAATTATAGAAGATTTTATGCTGATCGCCAACGAGACGGTGGCGGAGGACTTTTTCTGGCAGGATCTTCCCTTCGTGTACCGGACCCATGACCATCCGGATCCGGACCGGATGCAGAAGCTGTCCACGTTTATCCATAATTTCGGCTACAGCATCCGCTTTAAGGATGCCAAAGTGCCTTCCTGGGAACTGCAGAAGCTTTTGACCAGACTGGAGGATACGCCGGAGGAGATGCTGATCAGCCGTCTGACGCTGCGTTCCATGAAGCAGGCCAAATATACGACCGAATGCACCGGACACTTCGGCCTTGGAGCCAAATACTACTGTCACTTTACTTCGCCCATCCGCCGGTATCCGGATCTGCAGATCCACAGGATCATCAAGGATGCCCTTCGGGGAAGGATGAAGGAAGAAAAGATCCAGCATTATAAAGACCTTCTGGGTGAGGTGGCGGTACAGTCCAGTGAGCGGGAGCGAAGGGCGGCGGAGGCCGAGCGGGAGACGATCCGGCTGAAAAAGGCAGAGTATATGGCGGACCGCATCGGGGAAGTATACGAAGGCGTGATCAGCAGCATCACCCAGTGGGGGCTTTATGTGGAGCTTCCCAACACGGTGGAAGGTCTTGTGCGGGTCTCCTCTTTACAAGGAGATTATTTTGAGTATAATGAGAGTAGATATGAGATGGTGGGCGCCCACACCGGGAAGACCTGGAAGCTTGGACAGACCGTGCAGGTTTTGGTGACGGGGGCAGACCGGATCGCCCGTACCATTGATTTTGAACTGGCAGAACCGCAGGAAGAGTGAGGAGTGTATGGCAAAGGATAGTATCAAGCTGATCGCAAACAACAAAAAAGCATACCACGATTATTTTATCGAGGATACTTATGAGGCGGGAATCTCCCTTCACGGGACAGAGGTAAAATCTCTGCGCATGGGAAAATGCAGCGTCAAAGAAGCCTTCATCCGCATCGACCGGGGGGAGGTCTTTGTCTACGGCATGCACATCAGCCCCTATGAAAAGGGGAATATTTTCAACCGGGATCCTCTCCGGGTGAAAAAGCTTCTGATGCACCGGGCGGAGATCAACAAGATCACCGGGAAGATCGCGGAAAAAGGCTACACCCTGGTGCCTTTAAAAGTGTATTTTAAGGGCAGCCTTGTGAAAGTACAGGTGGGCCTTGCAAGAGGCAAGAAGCTCTATGACAAGCGGGCGGATATCGCAAAAAAAGATATGAGAAGAGAGGCGGAGAAGGATTTCAAGGTGAAGAATCTGTACTGAGGACCTGTAAAAAAGGCTCTAAGATCTGTTTTCGAAAGCGTAAAAATCGCCCCTTGACATTTTCTGTGCCGGCGTATATCATAGAGAAGTAGCACCTTTCATCCAGCGTTTGGCTTTTGCATGTTTTCGGGCTTGTAAAGGTTTCGACGGGGGTTTTGAAGTTGGGGCAGCCATCCGAAGGCACCGCGTAAGGTGCAACCATAAAAATAAACGCTGAAGATAATTTAGCACTCGCTGCCTAACGGCAGCTGTCTGACACAGGGCACCTGCACCTTGTGACCCAGGCATCATCCATGCAGGAAACGACGCATGCTAAGCTTTGCCCATGCGGGCGTATTATGAAGCTACTGAAGCTGTAAGCCTGCCGTCTGGCGTGCAGCAGAGGGAATGTCAAAGAAACGGCTGTGATGGGAGACACCGCAATGGATGGGCTTTCGGACAGGGGTTCGATTCCCCTCAGGTCCATTATGGAAAAGATACCGGCAGGATGCCTGATTGAAAAAATACGGGCGGCTGCCGGTATTTTCTGTGCTGTAGTTCTGTACAAGCAGGAGACCGGTTGATATAATTAGATCAAATATGCGCGGTGTGAAAAAAGAAAGGGACAGGGTTTTGCGGATGTTAGCGGCGGAAGGAACAGAACCAGGATGAGGAATCGTAAATATACCATAAGTGATGTGGCAAAGCATATGGGTGTCTCGCGGGCAACCGTTTCCAGAGCTTTGAGCAATGCGCCGGGGGTGGGAGCGGCTCTCCGGCAGAAGATCGTTGATTATGCGGACGAGATCGGTTATCGGCCGAATTCCCTGGCCAAGAGCTTAAGTACCGGCAGGATGAACACCATCGGTCTGATCTACGGAGATGTGCGCAATCCTTTCTATGCGGATCTGACCTACTATATGCAGAAGGCTTTTGACCGGGAAGGCTATGCGGTGATGGTCTTCAACAGCGAGTACAGTGTGGAAAAAGAACTGGAGTTCATCCGGATGGCAGAGGAATTCTGTCTGGCCGGTCTGGTGCTTTTTACCGCACAGACCAGTATGGAAAAAGCAAATTTTCGGGATGTGGGTATCCCCATCGTCTTTGTGAACCGGTCTTTGGCCATGGAACAGTACGACTGCGTGCTGATGGACAATTTCAAGGCGGGCTATATCGCGGCCATGCATCTGATCAAGCTGGGCCATAAAAGGATCGGGATGGTCAAGGGAAATGCCCTTTCTTCCGCGTCCATGCTCCGGTACGACGGGGTGGAACAGGCGCTGAAAAACTGCGGCCTGTCCCTTCGCGAGGAAGATGTCTGGTCGGGGGATCTGAAGATGCCCACAGGCTATGGACTGGCGAAACGGTTTTTTGAGCGGACTTCCAGACCGGACGGACTTGTGATCAGCAATGACATGATGGCACTTGGATTTATTGACTACTGCAACGAGATCGGCGTAAAGATACCCGATGAGATTTCCATCGTGAGTTTTGACAACATCATCTTTTCCGGCATCCACGGCATCGATCTGACCACCATCAGCCAGGATGTGCAGACGATGGGAGAAAAAGCGGCGGAGCTGATGCTTGGGCGGATTGCGGATCCCCAGGGTCCCTGCAGAAAGGTGATACTGGAACCAACACTGATTGTAAGAAAATCCACCAGGGAATACAAAGAATAGAAGAAGAGGCAGATTGTTTGAAAAAGTACAGTCTGTCTCTTTTTTTGTTTGACAATCAAAAGGTAACCGATTACCTTAAACTGGAAATAAAATATTGTGAAAAATATACAAAAATCGGGAATAATAATTGTGAAAAAGAGAAAAAATAGGTAGATTATACAAAATAGTGTTGCGTAAATGAGATAATCATGTTAGAATTTAGCCCATAATACGAAACCGGTTACGTAATATAAAACTTGTAAACGAAAATGTTTAGCAGGAGGTGCAGGTTAGTATGAATTGGACCGTGAAGGCAATTCAGGTAGGCAGTATTGAACTGGACCGCTCGGCCATGACCCATTACAAAGGAAAGGGCGAGAAGATTACAGTTCCCATCTGGTGTGCGGGTGCGACAGACGGAGTGCATAAGGTGCTGGTTGACACGGGAATCCGTGACCTGGAGGAGTATAGAAAATCAGAACCAGGAGTCGCGCAGACGCCAGAACAGGATACGCAGACAGCGGTAAAGCGTGTCATGGGATGGGATGCACAGGAGGTGCAGATTGTGATCAACACGCATCTTCACTGTGATCACAGCGGAAGCAACGGGAAATTTAAGAATGCAAAATTCTATATCCAGAAAAAGGAATGGGAGTCGGCTTTTGCCCCGCTGGTTCCGGAAGCGCCTTTTTATGATCCTCTCTGCTATGACAAGCATGCGGTGAATTATTTTCAGTGGGAGTTTCTGGACGGAGACTGTGAGATCCTGCCGGGGCTTCGGATTATCGCGACGCCGGGACATACCAGGGGGCATCAGTCGGTGCTGTTTCAGACAAAGCAGGGTGTGGTGTGCGTCTCCGGGGATATCTGCAACGTGGCGGAGAATGTGAACGGAAATCTGGAACCGAATATCGTGGTGATGGTGCCGGAGGTATATGAAAGTTTTCAGAAAATCCGGCAGACGTCCCATTACATTCTGCCGGGGCACGAGCCCGGGATTCAAAACGGGGCGGAAGAATTTATAGTGGTAGACTAAGAGATAACGCTTATGGAGGCCTGCATAAGCCAAAGGGCTGACAGCAGGCTGCCATTTGGCAGAGCAGACACAGGAATGTATTTTGATAGGAGAAAGGAACATGAAGAAAAGAGTATTGGCATTGATTTTGACAGGGATGATGGCAGTTAGTCTGGCTGGATGCGGGGGAGCTAAGGAACCGGTTTCTGATGGCGGGACTTTGGAGGAAGAAGCAAAAGCACCCACAGAGGAGGCGTCCGGAGAGGAAGAAGGAAAAACACCGGTATCTGATCAGGGAGACGGTTTCGTGGTGGGATTTTCCAATGGTTACTGGGGAAACACCTGGCGTGCCCAGATGATTGAGGATTTTGAAAAACAGGCAGAAAAGTATAAAACAGAGGGAATACTCTCGGATTATATGGTGTCCAACACAAACAGCGATGCGGCGGAGCAGTTAAATCAGATTAACGCCATGATTGATGCGGGGGTTGATGCGATTATGATCGATGCAGTATCTCCGACCACCATCCGGTCTGCAGTGGAGCGGGCCAAAAAGGAGGGCATCCTGGTGGTGATCACCAATGACCCGGCGGCATATGAAGGTACCATCTGCGTGTGCGGCGACAATTATTCCTGGCAGCAGATTCAGGCAAAATGGCTGGTGGAGCAGCTGGGCGGCAAAGGAGACATTGTGGTTATCTCCGGTGTGGCCGGAAACTCTGCGGATACCTTCCGTCAGAAAGCCAATGATGACGTGCTGTCCGCCTATCCTGATATCAAGATTCTCGCAAGTGCGCCGGGAAGCTGGTCTCAGACCGAGGCACAGTCCGTGATGACGACTTTCTTATCCAGTTACGATAAGATCGACGCGGTGCTGGAACAGGATGTCATGGGAGAGGGCGTCTTAAAAGCTTATGAAAATGCAGGAAAAGAGCTGCCTGTCATGACCGGCGATTACACCAAATCGTTCCTTCAGAAGTGGAGCGAGCTTCCGGATCTGAATACCATTGGTGTTTCTTATGCACCGGGCAACGCAGTGCCGGCGCTGGATGTCACAGTAAGACTGCTGCAGGGGAAGACGATCAAAGAAGAAGTCTTGGAGCCCAATCCCATGGACGAAAATCTGGTGAACACCATCATGCTGGATCCGCCCTATGTCATCACAAGAGAAGCACAGCCGGATGCTGTGTGGATGGAAGGGTTAAGCGGCACAAAAGCCATCAGCCTTGACGAAGCCCTTGAGATGATGAAAGATCAGGCAGACACAGCCGGAGTGGATGGCTGGATTAGCGAAGAGGAAGTGGATGCACTCTTCGAATAAAGAGATGACAAGGACGGCTGCCAGATACCAAAAGCCATATGGTCTGGCAGCGGTCAGCGTCACAGGCGCACAGGAGGAAGTTGAATTATGGGACTTGTTTTTCGAAATGTATCAAAAAGCTATGGAGCAGTAGTGGCGATCAGGCAGGCGGATATGGAGATCGAAAGAGGCGAGGTAAGAGCGATACTTGGAGGAAACGGTTCCGGCAAATCCACGCTGGCCAAGATCGCCGGCGGGCTGATCGGAAAGGATACAGGAGAGATCCTGCTGGACGAAGAAAAGATTGATTTTTCTTCGCCCAAGGAGGCCAAGAAGCATCAGGTGATCATGACCAGCCAGGAGCTGAGCCTTTTTGGAAATCTGACGGTGGAGGAAAATATCAGTATCTGCGATGTCCCAAGGCGGGCCGGATTTACAGACAAAAAGGCGCTGAAGAAAAAAGCGCGGGATATACTGGCTTCCATGAATCTGGAATCGATTGTGGGGAAAAAGGTTTCAGAGCTGGCGGCGAATCAGCAGTACATGGTGGAGCTTGCCAAGGCACTGGCCCAGGATCCGAAGATCCTTCTGATCGACGAGATTACGTCTGCGCTCTATCGGGAGGATGTGGACATTGTCTGCCGCCTTCTGGCGGACTTAAAGAAGAAAGGATGCATCATTCTTTTTATCTCTCACCGGATGGCGGAGCTCTATGCCATCTGTGACAGTGTCACCATCATGAGAAACGGAGAGACACTGGGCACATATCAGATGGAAGAAAAGACAGAAGATGAGCTGCTGTCTTTGATGGTGGGCACCAAGGTGGAATCTTATCATGGAGAAGGAAGGCATAAGGGTGAAAGAAAAAGGGATGTTTTCCTGAAAGCATCTCAGATCCGGATTCCCTCGTATGGAACGGAGGAATCGCTGGAGATCGGAAAAGGGGAGATCATCGGGGTGGCAGGTCTTCAGGGTCACGGTCAGACGGAACTGATCCGGGCTTTGTATGGCATGTACGGCGAGATCAGCCTGGAAAAAGACGGACAGCCTCTGACCATTCACAGCCCCAGGGAGGCAGTCCGGCAGGGCTTTGCTTTTATATCCGGGGACCGGGAACGGGATGGTACTTTCCGGGAGCGAAGTCTGGCTGAAAATGTGCTGGCGGTGCAGCAGCTGGTAAAAAATCAGAAGGCAAAAGATGCAAAGGAGATTTTAGACGGGTACAACGTCCGGTATGACCATCCGGGACAGCTGATTACAGACCTTTCGGGAGGCAATCAGCAAAAAGTAGTAGTTGGAAGGTGGCTTTCTACCGAACCGACGCTGCTTCTGGCGGATGATCCTTCCAAAGGGATTGATGTAAAGGCCAGAAACGACCTGCATCGGGAATTTGCCAGGCTGGCAGGCCAGGGAAGCGCCGTGATTATGATTTCCAGTGATGATGATGAGCTGGTCAATATTACTTCTATGGCGGAGACTTCCAGAGTCATCGTCCTGTATGAAGGCAAGATTTCGGCAGTCCTTACGGGGGATGCCATCAGCAGAGAAAATATATCGGCGGCATCCATGCCCATCAACGCAATTCCCGATGAACAGGAGGTAAGCAGGTCATGAATTTATTCAAAAAAGTAACCGGCTGGAGTGCATTTCCGGCGCTGCTTTTATTCCTGATTTTTTTGGGGATCAACGGAGTGCTTACGGGCGGTTTGAGTGTCTACTTTTTTCACTCTTTTATCAGCACCAATGCGGCGGCCATCTGTGTGGCCATCGGCGTGACGGCCACGATTTTGGTGGCGGGGACGGATATTTCCCTCGGATCCATTGTCTCTTTGGTTAATGTGGTGATTGTGACTCTCTGTGAGAGAGGGTATTCGGTGTCAACAGCAGCGCTGATTGCTTTTGGCTGTGCGGTTGTATGCGGCATGATCAACGGTTTTATCATCGGCGTCATGCGGGTGAATCCTCTCTTGACTACCTTTGCCACTTCGACTGCGTTTGGAGGGATTGCTCTGTGGATTCTGCCCTATCCGGGCGGCTATATTGATTACAGCTTTGGTGACTGGTATCTGGGCAGTCTGTTTGGGATTCTTCCGACACCGGCAGTCCTGATTCTGGCTCTGATTCTGATCTGGACAATCTTTATCAAACTGCCCTTTGGCATCCACCTGTATGCTCTGGGCAAGGATGTGAAAAAAGCGTATGCATCCGGAATCAATGTGACATTTCTTCGGTTCTTTGTCCATACATTTGCAGGAATCGCCGCAGGAGCAGCGGGAATCTGCATCAGTGCCAGCACCTGCGCCGGAAGTCCGGTGGTGGGAGCCAGTATGAGCATGAATTCCATTGCGGCCGCAGTCATCGGCGGAGTCTCTTTAAACGGCGGCATCGGTTCCGTCTGGGGCGGAATCTTTGGAGCATGTTTTCTCAATATTCTGATCTCCATCGTTGTGTCGGCAAATTTTGGTTCGGTCGTGCAAAGCTTTATTCAAGGTCTGATTCTGCTGATTGGTGTGGTCTTTTCGGTCATTGCAGCGGACCGGGAATTAAGTGGAAAGATGAAAAAAATATTCCGGGGAGGTGCCAGATGATGGAGCGATGGAAAAAATGGAACAATCCTTATCTTCCGGCGGTCTTAGGGATCCTTGCCCTGATGATTCTTGGACAGACTGTGACTTCCGGCTTCCTGTCCATGAACAATATTTCCAGCATTCTTATGACTACGGCGATTCTGACCATGGCCTCCATCGGGCAGGCAGCGGTTGTCATATCCGGCGACAGCGGACTGGATATGTCTGTGGGAGCGGTTATGTCTTTGACTGCTTTGTTTGGCCCCATGATTGTCCTTGGTTCCGGCATGGCATCACTCTTTGTGATGATTCCGGCGGTTCTGCTTATTGGAGGGTGCGTGGGACTTTTGAATGGTCTGGGTGTACAGGTCATTAAGATCGTACCGCTTGTCATGACCCTGATCATGTCCAATGTGGTCAACGGCTTTGCCATCCTGATTACAGGCGGGCAGCCTTCGGTCTCTGTCAGCAAAGAGCTGCAGAGCATCTCCGGGGTTTTTGTGGGGCCTGTGCGGTATCTGACGGCCATTGTCTTGATCCTTTTGATCGTTCTGGAAATATTTTTCCTGCGCAAAAGCCGTTATGGGAGAAGTTTGTTTCTGGTGGGAGACAACTACAACGCGGCCAGGCTGTGCGGAATCAACAGCAAAAAAATCGTGATTCTGGCCTATGGATTCAGCGGTGCCATGGCCGGACTTGCCGGACTTTTTCTGGTGGGATATGCAGGGACTGCTCAGATGAATATGGCCAGCAGTTATACGATGCTTTCGGTGGCGGCTGTTGTCATCGGGGGCACGAAGCTGACCGGAGGAAAGGGAACCTTTATAGGCGGTGCCCTTGGAGCGATGGTATTGATTCTCATTACCAATATTCTGCAGGCTTTGAATATGGCGGCAGGGCTCCGCTCGCTGATCCAGGGACTGATTCTGATTGGAATACTGATGACCAACAGCCGCGCACCCAAACTCCGGCAATAAACAGGAAAGGACAAAGAGTCTTATGTATCGTGGAGAGGAACTCTGGCCAGAGGCCATTGCGGAAGATATGGTATTCCGGGAGGTTTCTGACCGAAAGGCCATAAGGACCTATCCGGATCTGCCCCCCAATCTTTATGAATCTTTTTTAAGAACCGCAGAGCGGCTCCCGGGCAAGACGGCTGTTGTGGATCATTATGGAAGGGCATATACCTATGAGGACCTTCAAAAAAAGACAGAAGTTTTTTCCGGCTGGCTCTTTCATACTTTTGGAGTCTGCAGGGGAAGCCATGTGGCGGTGATGCTGTACAACAGTGTGGAATTCTGCGTTGCTTTCCTGGCTTTAAACAGACTTGGAGCAGTCATGGTTCCCCTGCCCACCAAATACCGGCCGGGGGAAGTCCGGTCTTTGACAGAAAAATCGGATGTGGAGTCTGTGATCTGTGACGAACAGTTTAAAGAATACATGGAAGAGCATCTGCCGGTCTGCGTCGTTCCGGCCGGGAACAGAGGATATGGACTTGCGGAATTTACGGTCAGCGAACCGGAGTGTTTACCGGAAAATCCGGTAAACATGTCCGATCCGGCGCTTCTTGTATTTACATCCGGGACCACATCCAGGAGCAAAGGCGTTGTGATCCGCAATTACAACATCATGCATGCCATTGTATCTTATGAGCGCACCCTTGGGATCCGGCAGGAGGATCGGTCCATAATTCCGATTCCCATTTATCTGATCACCGGACTGGTTGCGGTATTCGGGCTAATGATGCATGTGGGAGGAACGGTGTATCTGCATCGGTTTTTTGATGCCGTGCGGGTGCTTGAGGATATGAAAAAGCATGAGATCACTTTTTTTCACGCGTCACCCACCGTGTTTTCCCTGCTTTTAAATCACACGGAATCGTTCAGAGAACTGCCGTCTCTTAGGATGTTTGCCTGCGGCAGCAGCAATATGCCTCCGGGGAAGATAAAGAGGCTGAAAAGATGGCTTCCAGACTGTGAATTTCGGACGGTCTACGGACTTACGGAGACGACTTCCCCGGCGACGGTATTTCCTGTGGATGCCGGGGAAAGTCCTTTCCTGGGAGCTTCCGGGATTCCGATTCCGGGTCTGGAATTTCAGATTGTGAATCCGGACGGCACGGAGGTGCCGGATGGAACTTTGGGAGAGATTCTGGTTCGGGGCAGCAATATCACTTCTTCTTATTATAAGCTTGAGACCGGGGCCATTCGGGATGAATGGCTTTGCACCGGGGACATCGGTTATTTTAACGAACAGGGATACCTGTATATTGTGGACCGGAAAAAGGATATGATCAACCGGGGCGGAGAGAAAGTATGCAGTTTTGATGTGGAAAATGAGCTTTTGAATCTGGAAGGAGTGGAAGAGGCCGCTGTGGTGGGGATTCCGGATGAGCTTTATGGAGAAGTGCCTGCCGCCGTGGTCCGGCTGAAGGAAGGAAGCGGCTGGTCTGAAAAGCGGCTTCAGGAAATTTTGAAAAAAAGGATCGCCGGGTACAAGGTTCCGGTGCGGATTTTGTCGGTGGATGCGATTCCGGTTACGGAGAATATGAAGACAGACAAAAGGTATATCCGGGAGTTTTTAAAAGCGGATCAGGAAGGAGACAATAAAAGATGAAGAAACCGATATTTGTAAGCGGCGCTGAGGCGGCCGCCATGATCCGGGACAACAGCACCGTGGCAACCATCGGCATGACGCTGGTGTCTGCCAGTGAGACGATTTTGAAAGCGGTGGAAAAGCGTTTTCTTGAGACGGGAAGTCCCCGTCATCTGACCCTGGTGCATTCCTGCGGCCAGAGCGACCGGGACAGAGGAATCCAGCATTTTGCCCATGAACAGATGCTTTCCAGGATCATCGGCGGTCATTGGGGGCTGCAGCCCAGGATGATGAAACTGATCGCTGAGAATAAGATTCTTGCCTACTGTATCCCTCAGGGACAGTTTGCGCAGCTTTACCGGAGTATGGCGGGCGGAGAGCCGGGAAAGATCACAAAGGTGGGTCTTGGAACGTTTATCGATCCGCGAATCGACGGAGGCAAGATGAATGAGATCACAAAGGATGCCCCGGATATTGTGGAAGTAGTTACCATCGGCGGAGAGGAATATATGCGTTACAAACCGATCCCGCTGGACTATTGTATCATCAGGGGGACTTACATAGATGAGCATGGCAATCTGTCCACAGAGGAAGAGGCCATGCAGCTTGAGGTGCTGTCGGCGGTTCTGGCCTGTAAAAAATTCGGCGGCAAAGTCATCGCTCAGGCAAAGCGCAAGGTGGCAGCCGGGAGTCTTCACTGCAAACGGGTGACGGTGCCGGGGATCTTTATTGACGCAGCGGTGATCTGTGACAATCCGCAGGAGGACCACCGCCAGACCCACAGCTTTGCTTTTGACCCGGCTTACTGCGGTGACATCAAGGTGCCGGTGGAGGCATCGGAGCGTCTGCCTTTGACCGTCCGCAAACTGATTGGAAGACGGGCTTTGATGGAACTGTCCATGGATGACGTGCTGAACGTGGGGACGGGGATTCCCAACGATGTAGTGGGGCCGATTCTGGCGGAAGAGCAAGTGCAAAACGATGTGACGATCACAGTGGAGTCTGGGATCTATGGGGGTATCCCCATGGGCGGTGTTGATTTTGGAATTGCCAAAAATAATTTTGCGCTGCTGCGTCATGATGATCAGTTTGATTATTATAACGGGGCAGGGGTGGATGTGACGTTTATGGGTGCCGGAGAGCTGGACGAGAGAGGAAATGTCAATGCGACCAGACTTGGACCAAGTCCGACGGGAGCCGGAGGATTTATTGATATCACCACCAATGCAAAGCATGTGGTATTCTGTTCTACATTTACAGGGAAGGGACTTGCATGCTCGTTTGAGGACCGGAAGCTTCATATCAATCAGGAGGGGCAGCTGATCAAGTGCGTGAAGCAGCTGCAGCAGATTTCTTATAATGGGGAGATTGCTCGGAAAAAGGGGCAGAAGATGCACTATGTGACGGAGCGGGCAGTGTTTGAGCTGCGTCCGGAAGGACTGACCCTGACGGAGATCGCGCCGGGGATTGATCTTAATACACAGGTGCTGGATCTGATGGAGTTTACACCGCTGATCGCGGAGGATCTAAAAGAGATGGATCCGGCCATTTTCTGTGAGGACGGAGCTTTTGGACTCAAGAGATATTTGTGAGAGCTGGGATGAAGCGGAACTTTACAACAGCGGAAACACAGCCGGCACACAGATGGATGAGCGGGAGCGGAGTCGACTGCGAATGCATCTGTAACCCGTGTGCAGGCTGGGATGAAGCGGAACTTTACAACAGCGGAAACACAGCCGGCACACAGATGGATGAGCGGGAGCGGAGTCGACTGCGAATGCATCTGTAACCCGTGTGCAGGCTGGGATGAAGCGGAACTTTATATAGGAGATTTTTAAGCATGGGAAGACTGGATGGTAAGACGGCGATTGTGACAGGCGCAGGCAGAGGACTTGGGAAAGGGATTGCTCTGGAGCTTGCGAAGGAAGGGGCCAAAGTGGTGGTGGCGGATATGGCACCGGCGGAGGATGTGGTGGAAATAATCCGGGAGGCCGGAGGAGAAGCGGCGTCCTTTTGCGTCAATGTATCGGTTCAGAAGGAAGTACAGGATCTGGTGGCGTTTGCGGTGGAACGGTTCGGGACGCTGGATATTATGGTGAACAATGCAGGCATCAACCGGGATGGTATGCTGCACAAGATGACGGCGGAGAACTGGGATTTGGTGATTGCGGTGGATTTGACCGGGACTTTCTACGGTACTCAGGAGGCCATCCGTTATATGCGTCCCCGGGAGAGCGGGCGGATCATCAATATCTCTTCGGGAAGCTGGCTTGGGAATATCGGGCAGGCCAATTATGCGGCGGCAAAAGCCGGTGTGGTGGGACTTACCAAGACGGCGGCGAGGGAGAATGCGAAGAAAGGGATTACCTGCAATGTGATCTGCCCCGGTTTTATCGAGACGGATATGACGGTGAAATTAAAGGAAGTAAACGGCGGTGCAGCCTGGGACAGCATGGTTTCCAGAGTGCCTGTGGGGTATGCGGGCAAGCCGTCGGATGTGGGCAGGCTGGCGGCGTTTCTGGCGTCAGATGATGCGGCTTATATTACGTCAGAGGTTATTAACTGCGGCGGCGGAATGATTGTGTAGCAGGAAAACGGAATAAAAGTTCAGACAGGAGACAGATCAATTGAAAGAAGCAGTGATTGTAAGCGGTGTCAGGCTTCCGGTGGGAAGCTATGGAGGAAGTTTAAAGGATTTGTCCGCCATTGATATGGGTGCCATGGTGGTGAAAGAGGCAGTGAACCGGGCAGGGATACAGCCTTCGGATGTGGACGAGGTGATCATCGGCCAGGTGGGACAGATTGCAGAGAATGGCTTTGTGGCCAGAGCCATCAGTTTAAAGGCTGGAATGCCAAAGGAGACCACGGCCTATTCGGTCAACCGGCAGTGCGGATCCGGTCTTCAGGCTATTGCAGATGCGGTGATGGAGATTCAGACCGGTTTTGCAGATGTGGTGGTGGCAGGAGGAGCGGAAAGTATCTCCCAGCTTCCGTACTATGTAAGAGATGCCAGATGGGGTGCAAGAATGGGGCACAAAACATTTGAGGATGGAGTGATCGACATTCTGACCTGGCCTCTGAATGGCAGTCACAACGGAATTACGGCGGAACATGTGGCGAAACAATACCATGTTTCCAGAGAGGAGCAGGATCGTTTTGCGCTGGAAAGCCATCGGCGGGCGTGTGCGGCAATTCGGGCCGGCAAATTCAAAGACGAGATTCTTCCGGTAGAATTAAAAGACCGAAAAGGAAATATGACGATCTTTGACACGGATGAGGGGCCCAGAGACGGGCAGACTCTGGAAAAACTTGCACGGCTGAAGCCTTGTTTTGTGAAGGATGGTACGGTGACGGCGGGTAATTCTTCCAGCTTAAACGACGGTGCAGCGGCAGTGGTGGTGATGTCCAGAGAAAAAGCAGAAGAGCTGGGAGTTGTGCCGAAGCTTCGGATTGAGGGGTATGCGGTGGCAGGTTTTGATGCGGAACTGATGGGCTATGCGCCGAAGCTGTCCAGCGAGAAACTGGCAGAGAAGCTGGGGCTTGATCTGAAGAGCGTCGATCTGTTTGAGATCAACGAGGCTTTTGCAAGTCAGGCTTTTGCGGTGAGCCGGGATCTGGGACTGGACCAGGAAAAGGTGAACATCTACGGAGGCGGCATTTCCATCGGCCATCCCATCGGTGCCACCGGTGGAGTGCTGACGGTAAAAATTTTGTATGAACTGATGCGCACAGATAAAAAAGATGCTATAATAAGTATGTGCATCGGCGGAGGTCAGGGGATTTCCATGTATTTTACGAAAGTGTGAGAAACCGATTGAACAGACGAATTCTTCCTTCAAAGTATGGGCTGCTGCAGGATTGCGGCAGTCCGTTTTTTCATAATCATTAGGAAAGTCCTCCGAACTTCTCTATGATTTAAAAATCCCTCTGGGCAGGATCGCACTGCAGCGGAAAGGTAAACGGTCGCTTCTTATTTGCACGGAAAGTCCGGTGCAGGCAGACAGGATTTCAGACCCCGCCTGTGTCAGGCGAGCGGATGCGGCGGCATTGAGGGGGTACAAGATATGCCCGAAGGACTGGTGCCTTTGGGAATTTTCAGGAATGGGCACTTATGCAACTGCGGATGTTTCATAAGATCAGCCTGTACCGGGCACAAAGATGGAGAATGTCAGGAAAAATATTTATAAACAGGAGAGTACATATGAGTTTGCGTCAGGATGCGGAATTTATTGTAACAGAGGCGATCAAAAGGGTTCTTCCGGACGAGGCAGTCCGGCAGGCGCTGGAAGGGAAGGATTTTGGCAGCGGCAGGATCTATCTGGCCGCTGCAGGGAAAGCGGCCTGGCAGATGGCAAAGACGGCCGCCGAGATTTTGGGAGAGGATCTGAAGGCCGGTGTGTGTGTCACCAAGTATGATCATGTAAAAGGGAATATTGAGAAGGTAGACTGCTATGAGGGCGGACATCCGGTACCGGATGAAAATGCTTTTCGGGGAACCGAAGCAGTTCTTCGGATGGCTGGCAGTCTGAAGCCGGAGGATACGGTGATATTTCTGCTGTCAGGAGGCGGTTCGGCGCTTTTTGAAAAACCGCTCATATCCGGGGAAGAGCTGGCGGACATTACCAGACAGCTTCTGGCCTGCGGAGCGGATATCGTGGAGATGAACACGATCCGCAAGCGGCTTTCAGCGGTGAAGGGCGGGAAGTTTGCCAAACTCTGTGAGCCGGCCCGGGTGTACAGCATCGTGCTGAGCGATATTCTGGGGGATCCCCTTGATATGATTGCTTCCGGACCTGCCTGTCCCGATACGAGTACCTGCGGGCAGGCTCTTGAAATAATCAGAAAATATGGCCTGCAGCTCAGCGAACAGGCGATGGAGCAGATTCAGACAGAGACACCCAAGGAACTGCACAACGTGGAGACGGTTATCACCGGCAGCGTGAAAAACCTGTGCCAGGCTGCAGCAGACGCCTGCCAAAAGCTTGGATATGAGCCGTTCATCCTGACGGATCAGCTTTCCTGTGAAGCAAGAGAAGCCGGGGCTTTTCTTGCGGCCATCGGGAAGAGTCATCAGGAGTCGAAAAAGAGCCTGGCCTTTCTGGCGGGGGGTGAGACCGTCGTTCACCTGACCGGAAAAGGGAAAGGGGGGCGCAATCAGGAGCTTGCCCTGTCCGCTGCACCTGGTCTGTACGGCCTTAGAGACACCGCCGTCTTCAGTGTGGGAAGCGATGGGACCGACGGTCCGACGGACGCGGCGGGAGGCTACTGTGACCAGCAGACGGAGGAGATTCTCAGGCAGAAGGGCGTGGAGATCCATGAGGTGTTAAAAGAAAATGACGCCTATCGTGCCCTGGAACAGGTGGAAGGCCTGATCAGGACCGGAGCGACCGGGACCAATGTCAATGATGTGGCAGTACTGCTGATCCGCCGGGAAGGTCTTTAGGTCACTGTTCACACCATGGCGAATCACTCCGCTGATTTGTCATGGACCAGTACCGTTAGGGAGGCAAAGCATATGCCTCATCGCGAAGGCGATTTCCAATGGGCATATGCGGTTACGTTCACAGGGTACCTGTGAACAGCAACGTCTTTCGAGAGAACTTTACAAGAACAGAAAAATGTATTAAAGTATAGAAAAAAAGATCCACAAAAGCAAGGAGATCCAGGGAATGATACAGGACATTAGACCAGAAAGATACGACAATCATTATGTGGAGCAGCTTCCGGATCCGGAGGACTGGCTGCTTGTCTACCGCGGGGGAGACGTGCTTTGTAAAATCGTGGAAGGAAAGATTACATATCCAAAGGTAAGAGAGATCAGCCAGGAGCACATGGACATCACCTATCTTTTTTCCATCAGCCAGGAGCATTTTTTCTTATTAAAAAATGAGCTGAAAAAGGAGCCGGAAGGTTACACCTGGGAAAAGCCGGCAGTTTTCCGGCAGGTCAGCCCAAGGTATCTGGGGTTTGCCGGTATCACCGGGCAGCAGCTGGACAGCTGGTACCGCTCCAATCAGTTCTGCGGGGGCTGTGGTTCGCCCATGGTTCCGGATCATAAGGAGCGGATGGTCCGGTGTGAGAGCTGCGGCAATCTGGTCTATCCCAAAATCTGTCCGGGGGTCATTGTGGCGGTGACAGACAAAAACCGGCTGCTTCTGACCAAGTATGCCAACCGCCCGGGGACGGTGAACTATGCGCTGGTGGCGGGATTTACGGAGATTGGCGAGACGCTGGAGGAGACGGTTCAAAGAGAAGTTATGGAAGAAGTGGGGCTGAAGGTGAAAAATATCCGGTATTACAAGAGCCAGCCCTGGTCCTTTTCTTCCACGCTGCTCTGCGGTTTCTACTGTGAGGTGGACGGAAGCACGGATATTCGGCTGGACACGGAGGAGCTGGCGGTGGCTCAGTGGTTTGAACGGGAGGAAATCCCGCTGGAAGATGACGGAATCAGCCTGACCAGAGAGATGATCCATCAGTTCAAGACGGGAAAGCAGTAGTGGAAAAGAGCCGTGCCTGCTTTCTTAAGCGCTCTTTTACCAGAGCCACAAAGGATTCAGGACCGGTGACCTTTACGGCGGGGCCAAAAGAAAGAATTTCGATCAGGAGTTCGGTTTCCATGGAGCGGTTATAATAGATGAGGCATTCCCAGGTGTTCTCATCTATTTTTTTCGTCCTTTTTTCATAATTAGAAAAGTGAAGCATGGTTCGCTCCAGGGCGTTTCTTTGATTTTTGATCAGCAGCCGGACCGGTTCCCGGTAGTAGGACTTGCGGATTATTTTTTCAAAATCAAGATCTTCCTCGTCAAAAAGGGGCAGCAGGTTTGCTTCTTTCATCCCGCGCAGATTGAGAACCTGGATGAATGCAGCGTGCCGCTGCTGCTTTGGTAGGGCCAGCAGCCGGAAACGGTCGTTTTTGGCAGAATATTCCAGCTTCAGGGGCAGGTAGTGATGGGTGATGCGGTTTCCTTTTTCGGACTGATAGGAAATGTTCACATACTGCCTCTTGGGAATGGCGAAGAGCAGAGTCCGAAAATGTGTGCGGTAGGAAGGGGATTCGTAAGGGTCCCCGTCTTTGTACTGATCATAACAGTGAAAATCCTCCGGCTGCCAGAGAAGATCTGCATCGGCGGTAAATGATTCCAGCAGGGGAAGTTCGTCTTCCGTAAAAAACAGCCGGAAGCGGCTGTCCTGAAGAAGGGTTTTCAGCCAGGAACGCTGCAGGCGGGTAAACGGAAGGACTCCATGGGATTTGGTGCGGGCCCGGTATCCGTCGCCGTCAGAGTCCAGCAGATTCCACTCCCCGTCTAAAAGTTTGGGGATAATATAAAGACTGCTTTCAGCAAAACCAAGTTCCCGGCAGATCTCATTCATTCTGCGTTCTGTGACGGGGGCGGCTTCCGCCTCCGTGAGAATCTGGTCTACTATCTGATAATAGCAGCTGTAGATTTCAGAAAAAAGTTCCATCATGATTCCTCGATTTCGTATAGTTGCATCATAGTGTGCAGGTCCTGATAAAATTTATCCTGCAAAACCTTATTGTTGGAAGAAAAGGAAAGGATTCTTCCGATAAAAGTTTTGATCCAGGGCATCAGTTCGTTGCCGTCAAAGACGGTGATCTCATAACAGTAGGTGTTTTGTCCGGTTCGGGTGATCGTTCCGCCCCGGCCTTCCCGCTGCAGCCTTTGAAAAATGTAGTGCTCCGTTTTTTCCCGGATATATAACGACAGCCGGATGGTATCCATCCGATGGCTGGTCCCGAAGGAGACGCCAAAGCAGGAAGGGAGGTTCTGGTTTAATCTGTCCAGATAATAGTTGTAATCCGCAAATGGTTCTTCCAATTTGATCCGCTGGATCTGGTCCAGGCGATAGGTGGTAAAACGGCGATTCTGAAGCTGATAGCAGCATAAAAAACGACGCCCGGTCCTGGTGCTCACAAAGATTTTCATGGGAATCACCCGGAACGTCTCTTCCCTGGACCGAAGCTTTTTGTTGCTGTGGTTCTGAAAGGTGATCCGGTATTTTTGGCGGATGGCGGTCAGCAGACAGAACAGGATCTCGTCCTCCAAAGTAAAACTGCAGTAGCCATGTTTTACCAGAAAAGTTTCGTTTTGGGTCTTTTGACGGTCCAGGATGGTGCTTCCGATAAAGCCAAAAGGCATGGCAAGCTGGCAGAAGCGGGCAGCATTAAGGACAGAGGGAAGGATTTGCAAAGCCTTGTCCTGAAAGCTTGGAGCCAGGGAATAAAGGAGCCGTCTTCCTGACTTTTCTGAAGTCAGGATTCCTTCTTTGACATATTCGTTGGCTTTTTTCCGGATGAGCTGGGACTCGAACAGCACATCATAGCGCTTCAGGATCTGATCGGTCAGTTCCTCGGCTGTGCAGAAGGAACCGTCCCTGAAAAGATCCAGAAAAAAGAAGTGGAGCATCAGGTCGTTGGAGGTGAAGCTTCTGGATTTCCAGACCCGGTAGAGGGGGTTGGTGTGAAGCAGGTTGCTGTCCAGAGCCAGGGACAAAGTTTTGCCCTGGGGGCCATAATCGGTCCGTATGTATTCCGAGAGCCAGGACTCGATCCGGCGCCGTTCATTGTCATAGGTGCGGCCGCTTTTTGCGGAAAAATCTTCCCGGGACTTAAACCCATAGATCAGGAAATCCCGGACGTAATTGCGGCTCTTTTGTATGTTTTTAATTAGCTCCTGGTATTCCGACATGGGAGGAAATCCTTTCTTTGGCGGTGTGTTTTCATCAAGTATACGCTTTTTGCGCGGGAACTTCAATTCTTCTGTGCCAGGTTCTGTTTTGTTTTTTTTCATGTCTGGTGTACGGACACGTTTCTGTTCCGCTGCATGACGCAGAATGGATTTTCAGCCTGCAGGGTGAAGGAGGCGACGTTTCAGAAAAACATTCTGAAAGGAGTTGCTAATATTTTGTAAAATCGGTCCATGTCGGCGGAGTATTCACCCCTGCAGGCAGTCAGCAGGCAAAAGGCGGGTGTGGGAATGAACAGGAACATAACGTGCATATCTTATAAAATAGTGGTATACTCTTTATAGAGCGGTGCCAGAGGCAAGACGGAAGACGATGGCCTGCAAACGGGAGGGATTTCTTTGGCAGTGTGGAAGAAAATCGGTAAGTTTTTGTTGATTTTATTTATACTTTTGCTTACGGCTGCGGCGGGAGCGGGCGGGTATCTCTACGTCCGGTACCGGCCGGTATACGAAGCGTACCGGGCGGATGCTGTCCGGGTGGTGGCAGAGTCGGATGAGGAAACATTCCGAAAGAATCTAAGCAGTTATATTTATGATGACAGCGGAAATCTGATCGGCAAGCTGTCCATCGACAGCGAGTCGGATTATCTCCGGTACGAAGACATTCCCCAGGCGGTGGTGCAGGCTTTTGTGGCGGTGGAGGACAGGCGCTTCTGGGAACATGAAGGATATGATCCGGAAGGGATCGTAAGGGTCTGCTACCGGTATCTGGCCACCCGGGGTGAGGAAAAGCACGGGGCCAGCACCATCACGCAGCAGCTGGCCCGGAGTGCTTTTTTGTCCAATGAGGTGTCTTTGGAGCGGAAGGTGCGGGAGATTCTGATCGCCGCGGAACTGGAGAAAAAGTACACCAAAGAACAGATTCTGGAATTTTACATCAACAGCGCTTATTTTTCCAATCGCTGCTATGGCATCGAGGCGGCAGCAAAGAAGTATTTCAGCAAGTCTGCAAAGGAACTGAGCGTCAGCGAGACGGCTTATCTGTGCGCGATTCCCAACGCGCCTTCTTTCTATGACCCGCTGAAATATCCGGAGCATGCCGTTGAGCGGCGGGATAAAATCTTAAATGATATGTATGAGTGCGGATATCTTACTTCGTTTGATCTTTCCAGGGCCCAGCGGTATCCGGTGATTCTGCACCCGAAAGAGGCGAAAGGGATACAAAATTATGAGACAACGTATGCGGTGGACTGTGCGGTCCGGTATCTGATGGAGCTGGACGGCTTTGTCTTTCGGTATGCATTTGAAAATATGGATACCTACCGGGCTTATCTGGAGCATTATAACGATGTCTATGAATTCTGCAGGGGAAAGCTGTATACGGAAGGGTACGTGATCCGGACGTCGCTCAATGAGGAGAAACAGGCCCTTTTACAGAAGACCATCGACGAGACCCTGGCCTTTGATGAGGAGGCCGGACCGGAGGGGATCTATGCGCTGCAGAGCGCTTCCACGATCATTGACAATCAGACCCATAAAGTGGTGGCGGTGGTGGGCGGAAGGAGCCAGGATACGGATGTATATACACTGAACCGGGCGTATCAGTCTTACCGGCAGCCGGGCAGTTCGTTTAAGCCGCTGGCAGTCTACGGACCGGCGCTGGACAATGGTTATACGAAGGATTCGCTCCTCAATAATATTGATGTGGCAAAAGCGAAAGAGATGGGGGTGGATGCGGTCAGCCTGACGGGAAATAAGGTCTCTTTGGAGCGGGCGGTGGAAAAATCCTTAAACGGCTGTGCCTGGTGGCTGTTCTGCAGCCTGACGCCGGCAAAAGGGCTTGCTTATGTCAATCTGATGGAGTTTTCCAGGATTGTGCCGGATGATTATTATCCGGCGTCGGCGCTGGGTGGGCTGACCTATGGGGTGACCACCGTGGAGATGGCCAACGGCTACTCCACCCTGGCCAACCAGGGAGAATATCACCAGGCCACCTGCCTGATTTCCATCACGGACCGGGACGGCAGGGAACTGTATGAGAAGGCTGAGCCATGGGAGGTCTATACGCCTTCTGCTGCGTCGGAGATGGTGGAGATCTTAAAAGGGGTGATCAGCCAGGGAACGGCGGCTTCCATGAAGTGGGATCTTCCGGTGGAGGCGGCCGGAAAGACCGGGACTACCAACGAGTGCAAGGACGGATGGTTCTGCGGGATCACACCGGATTTTGCCATGAGTGTCTGGGTGGGGTATGACGAACCGCGGATTCTGGAGAATCTCTATGGGGCCACTTACCCGGCCTCCATCTGGAAGACCGTCATGTCCGAACTGGTCAAAGACAGCACCCGGGTGGCATTTACGCTGGAAGAGGAGCATTCGGACTCGGCGTATTATGCGACAGGAGCCATGGACTATAACAGTTATCTGCCGGGGCGGTCGGACGATGAGGTGCTCTCGGAAGGGTACACGGTGCGAAATTACAGAGAAGACCACATTCTGGCGGACCGGGCGGAGGCTTTGATGTATCAGATGCAGAATCTGAATCTGGAGACGGCGTATTATGCGCAGGAGTGGCAGAAACTCTGGGAAGAGGCAGAACAACTGATCGGGCAGATCTACAGCCAGAAGCTGCGGGGGAAGGAGATGGAGAAGCTGCAGGGGCTTTTGGGGAATGGAAACTGACAAGAAATAAAGTGTTTTTTCTGCCTATGCCACTCAGACGGTGGTGTGGGCAGATTATTCTGAAAGCACATGTGTATGCTTATTAAACTGCTGATATTTCATAAGATCAGCCGGTATGGGGATGGGTATTGACAAGTGCAAAAAGGGCTTCTATAATGGGGGAAGAATATAAGGAGAGAGGTGAAAGGATGAGAAGATAATCGACTTTTGAAAACATGAGACTTGTAGGAAGCGGTATCGTCCCCGCAGGGGAGGATACGGTTTTATCATGTTGCCAAAGGTGGATTATGTTCTCATAACCTCTCTTTTTTGACGGGAAAAACCAGTTGGGGGTCAGAGTGCGTAATTGTGGGATCATTTGGCAGCAGATGGTTCTTTTTTTATGTTGAGAGAACAGGAGGGAAGTTTATGTCACAAATTGAAGTAAAAAATCTGACCTTTTCCTATGAGGGCAGTGGGGACAATATATTTGAGCAGGTTTCCTTCTCGATTGATACAGCCTGGAAACTGGGTTTTCTGGGAAGAAACGGGAAGGGAAAGACGACATTTTTGAGACTTTTGATGGGGGAAGAGGAGTATCTTGGAACGATTCAGGGCGGGACTGTATTTGATTACTTTCCGTATCGGGTCACAAAAGAGCAGCTTTCTTGCAGCGGGGCCGAACTGGCGGAAATGTGGAAGGCGGACTGTGAATCCTGGCGGGTTCTTCGGGAGCTTGAAAAACTTAATGTGGAGGCGGAGGTGCTTTACCGTCCTTTTGGGACGCTGAGTTTTGGAGAGCGCACCAAGGTCATGCTGGCTGTATTATTTTCCGGGGAAAACGATTTTCTTTTGGTGGATGAGCCGACTAATCATCTGGATCAGACGTCCAGGGAGACGGTGAAAAAGTATCTGGCAGGCAAGAAGGGATTTCTTCTGGCATCCCATGACCGGGATCTTCTGGATGCCTGCGTGGACCATGTGCTGGTGTTGAACCGGCAGAGCATCGAGGTGCAGAACGGCAATTTTTCCACCTGGTGGGAGAATAAAAGGCGCAAAGATGCATTTTCCCAGGCGGAGAATGAAAAACACAGAAAGGAGATCCAGAAGCTGAAAGGAGCGGCTGCAAGATCCAGGCAGTGGGCGGATAAAAGCGAGAGGAGCAAGATCGGATTCGATCCGATAAAAGAACCGGATCACAAAGGGAAACGTCCTTTTATCGGGGCAAAGACGAAGAAAATGCAGAGCCGTGTGAAACAGATGGAGCAGAGGCTTCACCGGGAGATCGAAGAGAAAGAGGGACTTCTTAAGGATATTGAGGAAGTGGCGGATCTGAAACTTACACCGCTGATCCACCACAAGGACTGCCTTCTGCGGGTGGAAGACTATGGTCTGAAATACGAGGGAGCTTCTGACTGGGTATTTGAAGGACTTACCTTTACGCTGCATCAGGGTGAACGTGTGTTCTTAACCGGGAAAAACGGCTGCGGAAAATCCAGTCTGGTGCGGGCGATTCTGGCCAGTGCTTCCGGGGACCGGGAATCCATCCTGCAGACAGAGAAACTTTCCGAGAAAGGAATTCTTGAGACGGCTGCGGGGCTTCGCATCTCCTGTGTCAGTCAGGATACGTCGTGGCTGAAAGGCAGTATAAAGGAGTTTTGCCGCGTGCGGGACCTGGATGAACCCCTCTTCTGTGCGATCCTGCGGCAGCTTGACCTGGAGCGGACGCAGTTTATCAAACCCATGGAGACATATTCGGAGGGGCAGAAGAAAAAAATACTTTTAGCAGCCAGTCTGCTGACGCCGGCTCATCTGTATCTGTGGGACGAGCCGCTGAATTATATTGATGTCTTTTCGCGGATGCAGATCGAGAACCTGATTTCTACATTTTGCCCGACCATGCTTTTGGTGGAGCACGACGTGCGTTTCCGAAAGACCGTGGGTACAGGGGAATATGAGATCGCTCGCACCTTTTTTTAAATGATGACGGACGCCTTCTATGGTATGATTTACCTGTCAAAAGGAGATAAGGAGAGGTGAAAAGAAATGTATGTAATCAGCAATGACCGGTATGATACCAGAGTTCCCATCCGGGTCTGGCTGGACAGTGAGGATCAGATTGAAGAGGGCTGTCTGGAACAGGCGGTTCATCTGGCAAAGCTGCCTTTTGTTCATCGCTTTGTATCACTGATGCCGGACACTCATAAAGGGAAGGGAATGCCCATCGGCGGCGTGATCGCCACAAAAGGCGTGATCATCCCCAACGCGGTAGGTTCGGACATCGGATGCGGGATGATCTTTGCGCCCATGGGAATCAGGCTGGAAGCGATCCAGGGAATCACGACCGGAAACGGGTCCTTGATCCAGCTTCTGATCGGAGACATCCTTCGGAATATCCCGGTGGGAGTCAACCGCTACAAAAGGCCTCAGGAGTCAGAGGTTCTGGATCGGGCAAAGGAACAGATGGAGCTGTACGAAGAAAATCCAGAACTGCTGCCTCTGATCAAAGACGGCTATTATCAGACGGGAACTTTAGGGGGAGGCAATCATTTTATTGAGCTTCAGGCAGATGAGGAAGGCTATCTGGGAGTGATGATTCATTCCGGAAGCCGCCATATGGGCAAAGCCGTCTGTGATTTTTTTCACAAAAAGGCGAGGGACCTGAATGAAAAATGGTATTCCCGGGTGCCGGATGAATACCGGCTGGCCTTTCTGCCGGCGGACACGGCGGAAGGAATGCAGTATATCCGGTGGATGAATCTGGCCATGGACTACGCTTATGAGAACCGCCAGCGGATGATGGAACGGGTGATGGAGCTTCTGGTCCGACAGATGAAAAAGCACGCGGGTGTGGATGTAACCTTTGGGGAGATCATCAACTGCCACCACAACTATGCCGCCATCGAAAATCATTACGGGGAAAACGTATGGGTACACCGCAAAGGCGCCACCCGGGCCCGTAAGGGAGAGATCGCTGTGATCCCGGGAGCCATGGGTTCTTACAGCTATGTGGTGGAGGGGCTTGGAAATCTGGAGTCCTTTTGTTCTTCCTCCCATGGAGCAGGCAGAGCCTACTCCAGGAAAGGGGCCATGGAGGCCTTTACTGCCGAACAGGTGATCCTGGATTTAAGAGAGCGCCAGGTAGTTCTTGGAAAACAGAAGAAAAACGATGTGGCGGAGGAATGCCGGTTTGCCTACAAGGACATCGACCAGGTGATGGAACAGCAAAAAGACCTGGTAAGGCCAGTGAAAAAGCTTAGAACGGTAGGCGTGGTGAAAGGTTAGAAAAAAGCAAGGATCCGGTCCAGCACGGCATGGGCTACCTCCTCCTTGCTCATGAGCGGCAGTTCCTGTACGGCATCTTTTGTAATCAGGGTTACTACATTGGTATCGGTGCCAAAACCCGCGCCGGCGACTTTCAGGTTGTTGGCGACGATCAGGTCAAGATTCTTGCGTACCAGCTTTTTCGTAGAATTTTCCAGCATGTGCTCGGTTTCCATGGAAAATCCGCAGAGAATCTGACCTTTTCGTTTGTGTTCGCCCAGATATTGAAGGATGTCCCTGGTCCGCTTCAGAGGGATGGACAGTTCCCCGTCTTTCTTCTTCATTTTTTCTGTGCTGACAGTGGCCGGGGTATAGTCGGCCACCGCCGCCGCCTTGATGATGGCATCTTGTTCCTCAGACACAGAAGTGACCGCCTGGAACATATGTTCGGCGGACTGAACGGGGATGAGCTTCACAAAAGGCGGCGGCGTCAGATTGACAGGACCGGATACCAGGGTCACCTTTGCGCCCCTCAGCATGGCGGCCCGGGCGATGGCATAGCCCATCTTGCCGGTGGAGTGGTTGGTGATGACCCGGACCGGGTCGATGGCCTCCTGAGTGGGGCCGGCAGTGACAAGGATTTTTTTCCCCTGAAGATCTTTTTCCCGGCCAATTTCTTTTAGGATATAGGAGAGCAGCTCATCTGGATTTGGCATCTTTCCGGCGCCCGTATCCCCGCAGGCCAAATGCCCGCTGGCAGGTTCGATGACCTGGTAGCCGCAGGTTTTCAGCTTCTGAAGGTTCTCCTGCAGCACAGGGTTTTCGTACATGGCGGTGTTCATGGCCGGGGAGAGCAGTTTTTTGCAGGTGCAGGCCAGAAGGGTGGTGGTCAGCATGTCGTCCGCGATGCCGTGGGCGAGTTTGCCGATCACGTTGGCGGAAGCCGGCGCGATCAGAACCAGATCAGCCTTTTTGGCCACGGAAATGTGTTCCACCTCGAAGGAAAAATTCCGGTCAAAGGTATCCGTCAGACATTTTTTGCCGGTCAGGGTTTCAAAGGTAATGGGGTTGATAAAATGCTGCGCATTTTTGGTCATGATCACCTGCACTTCACAGTGCAGTTTTTTTAATGCGCTGGCAAGGGATGCGGTCTTGTAGGCAGCGATGCTGCCAGTGACGCCCAAAACGACGTATTTTCCTTTTAACATTATGATGACTCCTGTATGACTGGTTTTTTTTGCGATTGCTTTTATGGAGCATTGTAACATAGTTTTCCCATATTTACAAAGAGATCTCCCAAATGCTGAAAAAATGACGGTGAAGTGCTCAGTTTATAAGCTGCCGGGAAGGCCACAGACCTAACATGACAATCGCATGAATGAACCGTTGATTGTCGTGCAGGAACAGCATCATCCGCCTTGCAAGGGTCTGCAACTCACATAAAGGAACAATGGCTGGCCATGCAGGTCTTGATGCCGCAGAATGGATGCAGACGGACGATCACATGAAAGCACAATGGCTGGCCAAGCGACCTGATCCGGCTGCTTGCTTTGTGCCGGGCAGTGTGGTATACTTTGCTCCAGAACAGGAAAGGGGGAAAGAAAGGGTGAAACAAAAAGGATACAAGATTCTGATCAGCGTGCTGGCGCTTGGATTTAGTACGTTGTCGGCCTGTATGGGGTTTGGGTTTATGGGAAATCTGCCTTTTTCGGTCCGGTTTCCATGCGGATTTGTCTTTCTGATGGCCCCCCTCAGCGTGGTGTGGCTGTTGCTGGTACTGTGGAGAAAGTAGAGGAAGAAGGGCATTTTTATGATACTTGCAGTAGATATTGGAAATACAAATATTGTAGTGGGATGCATAGACAGAGAGAAGATCTGTTTTGTGGAACGGCTCTCCACCGTGTCCACAAGGACGGAGCTTGAGTATGCCATCAGTTTTAAAAATATTATGGAGCTATACGGAATTCACACAGACGACCTGGACGGCGGAATTATCTCGTCGGTGGTTCCTCCGGTGACGAACACCGTCAAGCGCTCCATGGAAAAGATTCTGAATCATGAGGTCATGGTCATCGGGCCGGGAGTGAAGACCGGGCTGAACATCCTGATGGATGATCCAAGACAGGTGGGAAGCGACCGGATCGTCAATGCGGTGGCGGTCATTCACGAGTACCCGGTGCCGGCGGCAATCATTGACATGGGGACGGCCACGACGATCTGTATCGTGGATGAGAAGAAAAATTATATCGGCGGTGCGATCATTCCGGGAGCGCGGATCTCGGCGGACACATTGACGGCCCAGACGGCTCAGCTGCCCAAGATCAGTATCGAGCCCCCCGCAAAGCTGATCGGGAAAAATACGGTGGACTGTATGAAAAGCGGGGTCTTCTACGGAAATGCGGCTCTGATCGACGGAATGCTGGAACGGATGGAAGAGGAGATGGGACAGAAGCTGACCATCATCGCCACCGGCGGCCTTGCAAGGTCTTTGATCCCTCACTGCCGTCATGAGATTCTCCTGGATGATGAGCTGCTTTTAAAAGGTCTGAAGATCATTTATGAGAAAAACTGCTGAAGAAAAAAGAACCGGACCAGCCGCATGCCGCAGGCTGGTCCAAAATTTTGTCACTCTTTAATTCAGCTCTTCTTCCGGAACCAGTTCGTCATACTCCATGGAATCCAGAAGCTCATCAAAGGCATCGGATGCAGCTTCGTACTCTTCATCGCTCTCGATATTCTCAAGCTGCGGCGAACCGGATGCATCCACCATATAACGGTATAAGAAGACTTCCCCGTCAGAATTCTTTCCGTTTTCATCCAGCGGAAGGAGTGCGATATACTCCCGGTTATCGGCATCAAAAATTCCGACGATGCCGCACTCGATGGTGCTGTCGTCGTCAAGCGTCAGCGTGACCGTCACGCCGTCACCGCCGCAGGAAGCGCAGTCGCCGTTGCATTTTGTTTCATCACATGTACTGGACATTTGTAAACCTCACATTTCTTCATTGTATTCGGTTGGTAATTCCCCTCTTTCACTTTATCAGAATTTGTCCGCATTTTCAAGTACCTGAGCCGGAATGCAGGAAAAAAGTGTGAACCGTAACGAAGGAGGAACCGGGGTGGGAACAGTGACACCGGGGGCGGATGGGGAAAAACAGATGACAAAAAGTTTCTGGCAAAAATTGACGAACAGAGAGAATTATGGTATGCTTTCTCTAGTAAAAATGTCAGAAAGTGCTGCCCTCAAAAGGGCAGAAGAGGGAATCAGGTGAAAATCCTGAGCGATCCGGTCACTGTAAGCGGGGGAGCGATATCTGTAAATCCATTGCCATAGGGTGAGAAGGGGGATAGCGCAGCAAAAGCCGTGAGTCAGGAAACCTGCTTTCTGATGAAGGGGAGCTTCCGACGAAAGCAGATCCGAAAATACAGTCTTTTGCTTTTGATGAAAAGGACTCTGTGCGTCCGGGTACAGGGGCAGAGGGTATTGTATGGAGAGCCTGCAGCGTGGAAGCTGCAGGTTTTTTCTGTCACAGGAAAGTTCTCCGGGCAGGATCGCACTGCGGCGGAAAGGTAACATGTCGCCAAAGCGACCCGCCGCAGGCGGAGAATCCTGCAACGCAGGATTCTTATTCCTATCATAGGAAAGTTCTCCGAACTTCCCTGTGACAGAAAAAGCCCTCCGGGCAGGATTCTTATTCACATAAAACGGCAAAATCTACAAGGAGAATAAAAAATGGTATCATTTATCGGAGCAGGTCCCGGAGATCCGGACCTTTTGACAATCAAAGGAAAGAAAATTATTGACGGGGCGGATGTCATCATCTATGCCGGCTCTCTGGTCAATCCGCAGGTGCTGGCGGATGCAAAGGAAGGGGCGCGCATCTATAACAGCGCCACCATGAATCTGGATGAGGTCATCGAGGTTATGAAGGAGGCGGAGGCCAAAGGACTCCATACAGCCCGGGTACATACAGGGGATCCGGCGATCTACGGAGCCCACAGGGAGCAGATGGACCGTCTGGACAGGCTTGGGATCCCTTACGAGGTGATTCCAGGGGTCAGTTCCTTCCTGGCTACTGCAGCAGTGCTGAAAAAGGAGTATACGCTGCCGGGAGTGAGTCAGACGGTGATTTTGACCCGCATGGAGGGAAGGACGCCCATGCCGCCGAAGGAGAAGCTTCTGGACCTGGCGCAGCACAATGCCACCATGATCATATTTTTGAGTGTGGGGATGTTAGATGAGATGTCAGAGATCCTAAGGCAGGCCTATCAGCCCGAGACGCCGGTGGCCGTGGTCTATAAGGCGACCTGGGAGGATCAGAAGATTGTATATGGCGATCTGACCAACATCGCAGAGCGGGTTAAAGAAGCCGGGATCAAAAAGACGGCTCTGACCGTGGTGGGAAAGTTTCTCGGGGACGAGTATGAGCTTTCCAAACTGTATGACAAGACATTTACCACCGAGTTCCGAAAAGGAGTGACAGAGTGATGAGTATTTCACTGATCAGCATCAGTCATCAGAATGCGCCGCTTGCGATCCGGGAGCTGTTCGCGTTTCCCGAGCAGGTACAGGCAGACCTGATGCGGCAGATGCTGGTGCGGGGCCATGCCTCGGAATGTGTGGTCATCAGTACCTGCAATCGAACGGAGGTCTATGCATATTCTGCGCGGGCAGAACATAAGTTTACAGACATGCAGAATCTGCTTTTGGAGTTTGCGGAGGCGTCGGATGTGGAAAACATGGGGGACTATGTCCGTTTTTACAGCGGGACAAAGGCCGTGAGGCATCTGTTCCATGTGGCGGCAGGGCTTCATTCCATGGTGATGGGGGAGGACCAGATTCTAGGGCAGGTCAAACGGGCCCACGAACAGGCCCGCCGGGCCGGAACCTGCGGTGTGTATCTGAATACACTGTTTCGCTATGCGGTGACGGCGGCGAAGAAAGTAAAGACCGAGACAGATCTGTCCAGGACCACGGTGTCCATGGCGACGATGGCCGTCAAGGCGGCGGAGCAGACCTTTGGTTCTTTAAAGGGACGCAAGGTGATGCTGATCGGGGCTTCCGGCAAGATCGGGGGTGTTGTCCTTAAGAATCTGCAGTGCTTGGAAGGGGTCAAAGTCTACATCACTTCCAGAAATCTGCTCAAAGCCAGGGAAGACCGGCATCATAAGGTTTCCTATGAGGTGATGGAATACGAGGACCGGTACAGTCTGACCGATGAGATGGATGTGGTGATCAGCGCCACCAGCAGTCCCCACTACACGCTGACTTGCGAAAAGCTGGCCAAGAGCCTGAAGACTTCCAGGCCAAGAGTACTGATTGATCTGGCGGTGCCGATCGACATTGAGGAAAAAGTGGAGTGGCTCCCGGGCGTGAGACGCTATGATGTGGATGATTTTCAGGAACTGGCCCGGGCGAACAACGAAAGAAAACAGCATGAAGTGCTGGCAGCAGACCAGATTCTAGAAGAGATCCGGCTGGATTTTGAGCGGTGGATGGTCTTTCAGCAGGCGCTCCCCGAGATTCAAAGGATGAAGGCGTGGATGATCGAAGAGGCAGAGAAAAAGGGATTTGAGAAGGCGATTGACAAGATGTTCTACAAGATCCGGGACCATTCAAACCCGGAGGATCTGCGGGCATTTTTTGAACATATGAAAGAGGATTAATACAAAGATTCTAAGATAGAATGGCAGGAGGAAAAAGATGGGGAAATTATACGTGGTGGGCTTTGGCCCGGGCGGATATGAGCATATGACGGCGAAGGCCATCGAAGTGATCAAAAAGGCAGATGTGGTGACCGGGTACACCACCTATGTGAATATACTGAAAGAGTATTTTCCGGACAAGCAGTATATTGCGACGCCGATGATGCAGGAAGTCAGACGCTGCGAGATGGCGGTGGAGGAAGCGCTGAAGGATCAGACTGTGGCCATGGTGTCCAGCGGGGACAGCGGTATCTACGGGATGGCAGGCATCATCTATCAGGTGGCAGAGGAAAAGCAGGCGGACATCCAGATCGAGACGGTGCCGGGGGTGACGGCGGCCAGCGCGGCGGCTTCTGTGCTGGGCGCCCCGCTGATGCATGATTTTGCGGTGATCAGTCTGAGTGATCTGATGACGCCGCTTGAGCTGATCATGAAGCGGGTGGACTGTGCCGGGCAGGGAGATCTGATCGTATGCCTTTATAACCCCAAGAGCAAAAAACGGACCGGGTATGTGGAGCAGGCCGCCGAGATTCTGATGAAATACCGGAAGAAAGAGACTCCGGTTGGCATCGTGCGCAACGCGGGCAGAAAAGAGGAAGAGGCCTGCATCACCACGCTGGAAAAACTCAAGGATGCAAAGATCGATATGTTCAGTGTGGTGATTATCGGCAATTCACAGACCTATGTGAAACAGGAAAGGATGATTACGCCGCGGGGGTATACGCTGTAAAAAAGGCGGCCGGGACGAGGGGATATGAGAGAACAGCAGGAGGTTGTATGGAGAAAGTGATTCGGATCGGGACAAGGAAAAGTGCGCTGGCGATGGTGCAGACAAAGATGGTGAAGGAGAAGATCGAGGCGGCATTTCCGAATGTGGCAGTGGAGGTCGTCGGACTGTCCACAAAGGGGGATGAGATCCTGGACCGTTCCCTGACGTCTTTTGGAGGAAAGGGTGTGTTCACAAAGGAGCTTGAGGATGCGCTTTTGGAGGGACGGATCGATCTGGCGGTTCACAGTGCCAAAGATCTGCCCATGGAGTTCCCGGGAGGGCTGAAGATCGGCGCAGTGCTGAAAAGAGGACCGGTGGAGGATGTGATCGTCACCCTGGACGGGACGAAGCTTTCGGACTTAAAACCAGGCAGTGTGGTGGGGACCAGCAGTCTTCGCCGGGAGCTGCAGATCAAGAAGATCAATCCGCTGCTTCAGATCCGGCTGAACCGGGGGAATGTACAGACCCGGCTCCGGAAGCTGTCAGAGGGGCAGTTTGATGCCATTGTGCTGGCGGCAGCGGGGCTTTCGCGCCTGGGCCTTCTTCAGGATCCCCGATATCATTATGAATATCTGGACCCGTCAGAATGTCTGCCGGCGGCCGGACAGGGGATCCTGGCAGTGGAGAGCCGGACAGATGATCTGCAAAAGGTGCTGCAGGCCATTCATGATCCGGAGGCGGCACTCTGCCTGCAGGCGGAGCGCAGCTTTCTGACCGCCATCGGCGGAAGCTGCAATGCACCGGCGGCAGCGCTGGCCAGACTTCAGGGGGGGACGCTTTACATGGAGGCGGCGTTCGCCCGGGACGGACAGCATCTGAAAAGAGCATCCAAAGAGCGGGCCTGCAATGCGGATCCGGAGCAGGCCGGGCTTTTGGGCAGAGAACTGGCAGAGAAGCTCCTGCAGGGGAAAGTATGGCTTGTGGGCGCCGGTCCCGGGGCAAAAGAGCTTGTGACAAGGAAGTGTCTTTCCTGTATCCGGCAGGCGGACGTGATCGTCTATGACAGTCTGGCCACCGATACGCTTTTGAATGAGGCAAAAAAAGATGCGGAACTGATCTATGCGGGAAAACGGGCCTCTAACCATCATCTGAAGCAGGAAGAGACCAACGAGCTTTTGATTCGGAAGGCAAAAGAAGGGAAACTGGTGGCGCGTTTAAAAGGCGGAGATCCCTTTGTCTTTGGAAGAGGAGGCGAGGAGGCAGCAGAGCTTCAAAAAGCAGGAGTTGCTTTTGAGATCGTGCCGGGTGTGTCTTCCTGTTATGCGGCGCCGGCCTATGCAGGGATCCCTGTGACCCACAGAAACTGTGCATCCTCTTTTCATGTGATTACCGGGCATGAGGGGAGCCACAAGACGCAAGAGGTGCTGGACTACGGAACACTGGCCAGGGAAGAAGGCACGTTGGTCTTTTTGATGGGACTGAAAAACCTTCCGAATATCGCCGAGAATCTGATGGCTCACGGCAAGGATCCGGATACGCCGGCGGCGGTGATCCAGGAAGGGACCACAAGCCGGCAGAAAACAGCGGTGGGAACGCTTTGCACGATCGCGGAGGAAGTGAAAAAGCAGGGGATTTGCACACCGGCAATCTCGGTGGTGGGCCATGTGGCAGCGCTGGAAAAAGAGCTGCAGTGGTACGAAGACGGACCTCTTTTTGGACAAAGAGTGCTGGTGACCGGCACGAAAAAGATGGTGGAAAACCAGAGCCTTGTATTAGAGGCGGAAGGAGCAGAAGTGATTGCCTTCAGCCTGATTCACACAGAGCCCATACGGTCAGAGGAGCTGAAAACAGCGGTGGAATCATTGGCTTCCTATACCTGGGTGGTATTTACCAGCAGCAGCGGGGTGGAACGGTTCTTTGATGATCTGCTGGAACAGGGGAAAGACCTTCGCTGTCTTGCCTCACTGAAATTCGCAGTCATCGGGGCGGGCACGAAAAAAGCGCTGGCTGCCCGGGGAATCCAGGCGGATTTTGTGCCAAAGGCATACAGCAGCAAAGATCTGGCGGCAGAATGGATTCCGACTCTGACAAAGGAAGACCGGGTACTGATGCTGCGGGCAGAGGAAGCATCCCAGGAATTGAATCAGGGACTTTCTGATGCCGGGATTTTCTATCAGGCTCTTGGCATCTATCATACGGCGGTGGACCGGCGCAAAGAAGAGGAATTAAACCGGCTTTTGCCGGAGGTGGATTATATTACCTTTGCCAGCGCCTCGGCGGTGAAGGCGTTTGCCGCGATGGTACAAAAGACGGCGTATACGGCAAAGGTGATCTGCATTGGGCCGGTGACGGAGAAAGCGGCCCGGGCTGCCGGCATCCAGGTGTATGCTTCAGCGGTGGAATACACGGCAGAAGGCATGCGGGATGTGCTTTTGTATGATGCTGTTCGCACAAAGCGAAATCCGCATGGATAAGCGGATACCGGAAATGGTGCCAAAAGAGAGTGCCGGGGCGCATGATGAAGATAAGAATTGCCATGCAGAGCATCAGATTTGATACGGACAGCTGTAAGGCGGATGGGAATATGGAACAGGGGGAAAAAGGCGATGAATGGACTGCACGGCGGAGATATCTATGATGACTGCCTGAAAGAACAGACAGAAGGGAAGGTGCTTCTGGATTTTTCTGCGAATATCAATCCCCTTGGGATGCCCGGGCGTGTGCAGCAGGCCGTGATTCGGGCCCTGGAAGACGCCGTTCACTATCCGGATCCGAAGTGCCGGAAACTTCGGCGCAGGCTGGCCCGGACATACGGGCTCTCAGAGGAGTTTTTTCTCTGCGGAAACGGCGGAGCGGATCTGATCTACCGGCTGGCTTACGCCCTTCGTCCAAAGAGCGCGCTTTTGCCGGCACCTACGTTTGCAGAGTATGAGGAGGCTATGAAGCAGGGGGGGACCCGGTGCATCTTTTATGAGATGGATGAGGGGCTTCAGATCCGGGAGGATATCCTGGACCGGATGGAGGAGCCGGTGAATGTGATGTTTTTGTGCAATCCCAATAATCCCACAGGGCTTTTGATCCCCCAACAGCTTCTGCTTCGGATACTGGAAAAGGCTGTGCGCAAGCAGATTCTTCTGGTGCTGGATGAATGTTTTCTGGATTTTACCGGGCAGGAGGAGCGTTCTTTGATCGCTTATGTAAAGGAGACGCCCTACCTTTTTATTCTGAAATCCTTCACCAAGATGTATGCCATGCCTGGGATCCGCCTGGGTTACGGCATCAGCGGAAACCGAACACTTCTGGAACGCATGGAAACAGCCGGACAGTGCTGGGGTGTGAGTGTACTGGCTTCGGAGGCCGGAATTGCCGCGCTGGAAGAGACGGAATACAAAGAAAAGGCCGTCAGGCTGGTCAAAGAGGAACGGGCCTGGCTGAAAAGAGAACTGGAAGCCTGTGGGATGCAGGTATGGGACGGACAGGCGGATTATCTTTTTTTTCGTACCCAGGGTAAATGGGATTTGTACGAACAGCTTTTGCCCTATGGCATCCTGATTCGGAAATGCGGCAATTACCGGGGACTTGACAGGAGCTGTTACCGGATTGCGGTAAAGGACCGGGAGGCAAATCAAAGGCTGATCGAGGCACTTAGAAAGTCAGGAGGATGAGAAGATGGACAAAAATGACAACGCGTTATGGGAAAAACTGCTGAAGACAAAAGAATACCAGAAGAAAGCCGAAAAGTATTCGGAGGAAATCCTGAATATACAGGCCGTCGTGGGAGCAAACGGTTTTGGTGCAGGCAAGGTAGGAAAGCAGAAGCTGTGGGATGCCTCTACCACCCTGACCGCCTGGAAAGAAGCGGAAAAAGAGGAGATTCACAAGGGAGCGTTTTTTCTGCAGATGGTGGCAGATGACCAGCTATTGGCCAGGCTTCAGGAGCAGGTAAGCCGTGATTCTGTGATCAGAGCCAGCGTGCGGGTTTCCCATAATGGAGAACGGTTTTTGATGACGGGTCCGGCCGGGAAGGGAGATGATCCGGTGCTGGCTGAGGTTCTGAAAAAGCAGGTAATCGAGGTGGTCAGGGAAGTGGAGGGACTTGGCAGATTCACCCTGGACCGGTCGGTGGACTGGTTCCATGCAAAAGTGGACTGGCTCGGCCAGGAAGTGGAGCTTAGCTTTGACCAGGATGATGAGGAGGTCATGGAGGATGCCGTCCAGACGGCCAGAACCCTGATGGCGGACCGGGAAGGATGGGACCAAAGGATCCGGGAGTACGCAGCAGAAAACCTGCTGGATCTGGCCAATGACTGGGCGGCTAACGCCGTGGACCCGGAAGAGCTGGACCAAATGGAAGAAAAGGGAGCATGTCTGGTAAGCAGAGAAGCATTTATGAAATGTATGGTGCTGGAATCCATCGGGGTAATGGAAGACGGAGAATATGAATTCTGGTTCGGAGACGGCGATCTGTTCTGGGGCCATTCGATTCATGTGACCGGCAGTCTGAAGGACGGTCCGGACTGGGCGGGCATCGAAGGATAGGAAAAGAGGGACAGGCATGGCAGAGAAGCATGGGCTTACGGAGGAGTTTACAAAAGGTCTGGAAAAGGCAGCAAAAGGGCTGTCCAAGACGGAACGAAAACTTCTTCCCGGGCTTGACCGGGACAGGAAGCTGAACCTGTATGTGGACAGGGAAGCGCATAACTGGATTGTGGGTCTTTTGGTGACCAAAAACAACAGGAAGCTCAGCGAGGTGTACAGACAACATCTTTCCGCGCTGGTGGATCTTTGCGTGGAGAAGAACCGGCAGGAAGAATTTTACTATGCACTGGATCAGATGAATCAGTTCCAGATGACCAGCGGACTTTACAGAAGGAGTCTAAGGAGTGAAAGCTACACGCCTTTTGTGGACAAAAGCGTGTATCTTCTGTGGGCTTATGCAAGGCTTCGTTTTTACAGAGCAGCGTTATCAGACGTGCTTTTGGGAAAGGTGGCGCCGGAGATCTACAAAGATGCCAGAAGCGAAAGCTTTTGTTATGGAGGAATGCTGGCGGCCCAGATTGACCGGGGAGAGGAACAAACAATCCAGGCAGTTAAGGAAGTGCTTCTTGGAGATCAGAATACCCAGATGATCACCTATGAGCTGATCCGGGGCATCGTCATGAGCAAATCAGAAGAGCTGTATCGGGTGCTGGGAGAGTTTCTTCTGGCGGCCAGGCTTTTGGAAGGCGCGCGCCAGGCGGTCTGTGAGACCATGGATGCAGGCCGCAAGGAGGCATTTCTTTTTTTGCTGCAGGTGATCGAGGAGCATGATCTGATCCGGTATTCTTCGGTCAGGCGGGCGGTCAGCACCTGGATCGGCATCTATGAATCCGACAGTACAGAGCGGATCTCCAAAAAGCTGGTGCTGATGATGGGACGGTGTCTCAGGGAACCTGCGTATTGTGAAGAACAGCTTACCTTAGAAGATTCCGTCGGGATCTGCTGTGCTCTTTGGGCCAAGGGGTTTTATGACGCAGAAGAGGCGGTCCGGGCGATTCTTGGTCTGGCGGATCACGGCACAAAAAATCAGATGATGATCGCTTCTTATTATGTAGGCTCCCTGGAGAGCAGACAGCTTCAGCAAAAGGCGGCGAAGAAGATCTGGTTTGCCCATCCGGGGGATCTGGAACTGACCGCCTGCTATCTGCCTTATTTTCTGGGGGATGTCTGCCAGGTGATAGAGAGCCTGATGTGTGCCGGTTCGTACGGCTGTCATCGGTACAGTTATTCTCCTTCTTATGACAAGGGGGCGGCTCCGGCACAGATGACGCCGGCGCAGCTGCATCTGACCAGGGAGGAGGCGCTTGAGTCCTATGAGATTTTCAAAGACATGCTGGGCCGGCTTCCCAAAAAAGGGGTGGATCTGCACCCTTGCATGGTGCCTTCCTGGTATCGGGTGAAGCTTGGAAAATCAGAGGTGGCGGCGTCTATGTGTCTCTTGGCCTGGGTGCTTCAGGAGGAGGCACTTTTAGATGAGGCGGCAAGCTTGCTGAATGTTGTGGGAGACGGGCGGCATCTGGCAGCCAGACTTTTGCTGCACAATCCCCAAACGAAGGTCAGAAGAGACCTGCTTTTTGAACTTCTGCGTAATCCGGAGACGAACACGAGGGCGGTGGCCTATCATCTTGTGGGGAGACTTTCTTTAAGTGCAGAGGATTTTCAGAAGATTGAGGCGAATATGCGCTACAAGAAGAGCCGCAAAGAGACTTTGGAGCTTTTGAAAAAACAAGACATAGAAGCTCTTCTGTCCTGTATCGGCAGGCTCCTCCATGAGAAATCCGAGGAGAGCCATATGGGGGCGCTGGAACTGTCCTTGCATGTGAAAAAGCAAAATCCGGCGGCTTACCGAAAGCTTGTGCCGGTTCTGGCCGCCTGGGAGCATCCTACCGAGAAAGAACAGCTGCTGCTGTCGGAACTGGTGGAGACAAAAAGAGAAGATACCGTACAGGCTGTTTTAAACAAACCCGGTTATGGGCTTTACGATCCGAAGAAGCAGTGGGTAATCCCAAAAGTACGGGCAGACAAAAGAAAGGCCAGGGAGCTGTTCACCTGCAAGGAGGAGGCATGTCTGGCTGTTCTTCAAAAGCTGGAAGCTTTGATCGAGGAACGAAAGGAGCTGGAATACCGGGATTTCTGGGGAGAAGAGCAGCTTCTTGGGATCAAACTGGTGTGGAATCCGTATACAATGGATTACCAGAAGGATTTTCCCCTTCGGGAACTGTGGGAGGACTTTTATAAAAGAGAGATAAATAAGCCGGAGCTTTTGCTGGAAGTAAAACTGTACCTGGACTGTGTGAAGAGAAAAGACAGATACCAGGAGGAAAAAAGACTTTACCAGCAGGTATTTGGAACTTTGCCATTTCAGAAGCTGGCCGGTCCCGGTGCATACGAAGAGCAGATTACCATCATACTGGAAGCCCTGTTTCGTCAGTATGTGCCAAAGGAACAAAAGGGACACTGGGGGCTTGTGGGGAGTGCAGGGCTTTTTCAGGCGCTGGGAGGACAGGTGGACGCTTATATGGCAGAATATCGGTCCAAACCATGGAGAAACCAAAGACAGATCACCTGGCGAAAGGCGGAGGCACCGATTTTTCAGCAGATGATCGGCTGGCTCGACTGCGCAGCGGACGAGGACTGGGAGAGCGCATTTGCCCTGCAGTTTCAGGCGGGAGTGAACATCGCTTCCTGCGTAGAGGCCTGCGTGCGGGGGATCTGGGATAAAGATATGCTGTACCAGGCGGTCTTTCACTACTGGAAGTTGGAGGAGCTGGTCCGTGCAGTCAGCGCGGCAGAAAGCCGCGGGGGTGTTTCTTTTTGGAAAACCAGCCGGCATGCCGTCTGTACTTTTTTCGGAATGGACAAAATTCCTGAAAAGGGCGGGCAGTTCCGGTTTGACCTGATGGATCCGTCCGCGCCGGAGCTTATGCTGGCTCACGAGCTTTATGAAGAACTGACTGCGCTGATCTTGAAGGTGGAGCTTCGGCGGGGAGAGGAAGAGACGCCTTTTTCCAAATGTGTATCAGGGATTTCTATGCTTTTTGGGGTCCGGACGCTTGTGCAGATTTTAAAAGCGCTTGGAAAGGATCCGCTGAAACGTTCTGCCTACGGTCTCTACGGCACCGACCGGCAGACGGTGCTCTGCCAGCTTTTGAAGGTGTGCCATCCGGGCAGAGGGGAGACCGCGTCGGATCTTGGACGGGCACTGAAGGGGAGCGGCGTCACGAGGCGGCGTCTGGCGGAAGTGGCCATGTATGCCAGACAGTGGATTCCCATGCTGGAAGAGTATCTTCAGATCCCGGGTCTGAAAAGCGGCTGCTATTACTTTATGGCTCATACCAGTGAGGGGCTGGAAGAAGATGTGATGGCAGTGATTGCCCGGTATACGCCCATGGACCGGCAGATGCTCTGCAGCGGTGCTTTTGATGTGCACTGGTTTCGCGAAGCCTATGAAGCGCTGGGAGAAAAGGATTTTAAACTGCTCTATGATGCTGCAAAATACTCTGCTGCAGGCAGTGCTCACGCCAGGGCGCGCAAATACGCGGATGCGGCCCTGGGCCATACCGATTTTGATACGCTTGTCCGGGCCATTGGGGAAAAACGGAACAAGGATCTTCTGATGAGTCTGCCGCTTCTGCCGCTTCCGGAAGATGTGGATCTTAGAGAACAGGAGCTTTTAAGGCGCTATCAGTACATCCGGGAATTTCAAAAAGAAAGCCGGCAGTTCGGGGCTCAGAGACGTTCGAGCGAAAAGAGCGCCTGTGAGATGGCTCTTCAGAATCTGAGCATCAATGCCGGTTACGAGGAGGTTACGCGTCTGCTTCTTAGGATGGAAAGCCGGCTGACGGAAGAACTTTCGGACTGCTTTGTCTGGCAGGAGGCAGAGGATGTCCAGGTTCGGGTCCTTGTGGAAGAGACCGGGAACAGCCGCCTTGTGTGCCAGAAAGAAGGAAAACTGCTGAAATCGGTTCCTGCAAAGTACAAAAAGCAGGAGGCAGTCGTCCGCTGTCAGGCCACAGTGAAGAAGCTAAGAGAACAGTACCAAAGAACCAGGCGGATGTTTGAGCAGGCCATGGAGGATGGAACCTGGTTTCCGGTATGGGAGCTTCAAATGCTTGGGGATAATCCGGTGGCGGCTCCGGTTTTGAAGCCTTTATTGTTCCTGACGGCAGAAGACGGCGGACAGATTGGTTTTCTGGAAGATGCAGAAACCGGACTTCGGGACTGGTCCGGTGCCGTACATCCGGTCACTTCTAAGACGAAGGTCCGGGTTGCCCATCCGTGGGATCTGTATCAGGAAGGGCACTGGCAGGAATACCAAAAGCTTCTGTTTCAGAAGCAGATCCGCCAGCCGTTTAAGCAGGTGTTCCGGGAACTGTATGTCAAACTGCCCCAGGAGCTGGAAAAGGAAGAATCCCGGCTGTTTGCCGGATATCAGATTCAGCCGAGAAAGACGGTGGCAACCCTTGGGAGCAGGGGCTGGGTGGCGGACTATGAAAGCGGTCTGCAGAAGATTTATTATAAAGAAAATATTGTGGCGGTGCTCTATGCGCTGGCGGACTGGTTTTCGCCGGCTGATATCGAGGCGCCGACTTTGGAAGCCGTGGCTTTTTATGACCGGAAGACTTTTCAGAGCGTGCGGATCAAAGACATTCCGGAGCGGATCTACAGCGAGGTCATGCGGGACGCGGATCTGGCGGTCAGCACGGCCTATGTGGGAGGTGTGGACCCGGAGGCCAGCCATTCCACGGTGGAGATGCGCCGGGCGATGATTCAGGGAAATCTGGAGCTTTTCCGGGTGGAAAATGTGCGGCTTCAGGGAAATCATGCGCTGATCGACGGGAAGCTGGGACAGTATACAATACATCTGGGAAGCGGTGTGGTGCACCAGGCAGGAAATGCCATGCTGCAGGTACTGCCGGTGCATGCCCAGCACAGAGGGAAGATTTTCCTGCCCTTTGTGGATGAGGATCCAAAGACAGCGGAGATTCTGTCCAAAATACTGATGTTTGCAGAGGACCAGAAGATCAAGGATCCGGCTGTAATCCGGCAGATTCGGTGACCGCATTTCTATGGCAAAACTGCGGCTTTGGGATATGGAATTGTGGGGTCATTTTATGCCCGCAAGGATCAGGCAGCGGACGGCAGCGTGGGGCAGAGAGAAAGAAAGAGGGGTGACAAAGATTGGCGAAAGCGATCATGGTGCAGGGCACGATGTCAAATTCGGGAAAAAGTTTTCTGACAGCGGGACTGTGCAGGGTATTTATGCAGGACGGATATAAGGTGGCACCTTTTAAGTCGCAGAACATGGCGCTGAATTCTTATATTACAAAGGACGGGCTGGAGATCGGGAGGGCGCAGGCCATGCAGGCGGAGGCCTGCGGCATCGAGCCTGCGGTGGAGATGAATCCGATCCTTCTAAAGCCCACCAGCCAGGTGGGCAGCCAGGTGATTGTAAACGGAGAAGTCCGGGGCAATATGAAAGCCATGGACTATTATCGGGACAAGACGAAGCTTCGGGCGGATGTGATGGAAGCGTACCGGCGTCTGGATCAGGAGTATGAGATCATCGTCATAGAAGGGGCCGGAAGCCCGGCGGAGATCAATCTGAAAGACAATGACATCGTCAATATGGGGATGGCGAAGATGGCGAAAGCTCCGGTGCTCCTGGTGGGAGATATCGACCGGGGCGGCGTGTTCGCCGCGCTGTACGGGACGGTAAAACTTCTGGAGGAAGAAGAACAGCAGATGATCAAAGGGCTCGTGATCAATAAGTTTCGGGGAGATGTGGAGATTCTCAGGCCGGGGCTTCGGATGATCGAAGAGCGTCTGGATATACCGGTGGTCGGCGTGGTTCCCATGGAGTGTCTGGACATCGACGATGAGGACAGTCTGTCGGACCGTCTGACCAGGACCCGGAAAGGGGCCGGTGTGGATATTGCGGTGATTCATCTGCCTCACATTTCGAATTTTACGGATTTTGCGGTTTTTGAACGGATGGAAGGGGTATCCCTTCGGTATGTACATACCCCTGGGATGCTTGGAAATCCAGACTTGATTCTTTTGCCCGGGACCAAGAATACGATGGATGATCTGCAGTGGCTGCGGGAGTCCGGTATGGAGACTTTGATCCTCCGGCAGGCAGAGCGGAAGATACCGGTGGTCGGTATCTGCGGAGGGTTTCAGATGCTTGGAAAAATTCTGGAAGATCCCTTTGGTGTGGAACACGGCGGTACCATGCGGGGCATGGGCCTTTTGGATACCCGGACGGTATTTGACCAGGCAAAGACCCGGACACAGGCTTTTGGCAGGATGGAACAGGGGGCGGGGCTCTGGACAGACTGGGAAGGCAGAGACGTGACCGGGTACGAGATTCATATGGGAAAGACCGAGAATCTGGGCGGCTGCAGGGAACTGATCCGGCTGTCGGACGGGCGGACGGATGCCCTTTCCAATGGGGATGCAACGGTGCTTGGGAGTTATCTGCACGGGATCTTTGATACGGACGGATTTGCAGAGGCGATGATAAAAAAGCTGATGGCAGACAAGGGACTGGATTTTGGAGACTGGGAATTTGACCTTCGCGCTCACAAGGAGCAGGAGTATGACAAGCTTGCTGATCTGGTGAGAAGGTCTTTTGATATGAAGAAAATATACGAGATACTGGAGGCGGGAATCGGATGTTAAAAGGACTGGAAATTGTAAAGCCGGAAGAGATTGAAAAGCGCAGCATGGAGATCATCACGGAGGAACTGGGCAAAAGAACCTGGACAGAGCCGGAGTTCTCCATCGTAAAACGGTGTATTCACACATCAGCGGATTTTGATTATGCAGACAACCTGTGTTTTTCGGACGGGGCGGCCATGGTGGGGGTGGAAGCGCTTCAAAGGGGGGCGGCGATTGTCACCGATACCAGGATGGCCTGGTCCGGCATCAACAAGAAAAAGCTCTCGCAGTACGGCGGAGAGGCCTTCTGCTTTATGTCGGATGAGGATGTGGCCAGGGAAGCAAAAGAAAGAGCCTGCACCCGGGCGGCGGTGTGCATGGAGCGGGGAGCGGCCCTTGACCGGGAGCTGATCTTTGCTGTGGGCAATGCACCGACGGCTCTGATCCGGCTTTATGAGCTCATTCAGGAGAAAAAAGTGCGGCCGGCTCTGATCATCGGTGCTCCGGTCGGCTTTGTCAACGTGGTGGAGGCCAAAGAACTGATTATGACCGCCGGTGTGCCGTATATTGTGCCAAGAGGACGCAAGGGCGGCAGCAACATTGCGGCGACCATCTGCAATGCCATGCTGTATGCTCAGGGATAGACAGAAGGTTTCAGCAGAGTTTGAGGGCATCTCCGTATGGTGGAGTGTGCGTGCTGCCGTCACAGGATCGAGGACTGGGTCTGTTATGAGACCGCATAGACAGAGAACCAAAACGAGGAGAATAGGTTATGAAAAATCTGGAAGAGATAATCAATAAAATCACGCCTGTGGATCAGAAGGCCATGGAGGAGGCCTGGAAGTGCTGGGACTCCCTGTGCAAGCCCCTTCGGGGACTTGGGTGGCTGGAAGAAGTGCTGGTACAGATTGCCGGCATCTATGGGACGTCCTGTCCCCATCCGGACAAGCGTGCAGTGGTGATTATGGGAGCGGACAACGGAGTGGTCGAAGAGGGGGTAACCCAGACGGACAGTTCCGTGACCATTCAGGTGCTGGAAAATATGGGGGATCAGCTGTCCACGGCCTGTGTGATGTGCAGCCTGGCAGGGTGTGAGCTCTTTCCGGTGAATATCGGTGCCCTGACAGACGGCAGGCATCCGCGGATCCAGAACAGGGTGGTGCGGCATGGAACCGGCAATATCGCCAGGGGGCCGGCCATGTCCAGAGAAGAATGCATGCAGGCAGTCCTGACCGGAGCAGACATTGTCTGCGGGCTGAAGAAAGAAGGATACAATCTGATTGTGACCGGGGAGATGGGGATCGGGAACACAACCACCAGTTCGGCCTGTGCGTCGGTGCTTTTTGGTCAGGATGCAGAGACGGTGACCGGGAGGGGAGCCGGGCTTTCCACAGAAGGTCTGGAGCGCAAAGTGCAGACGATCAAAAAGGCAATTGAGGTAAACCGGCCGGATCCAGAAGACGCGCTGGACGTCATCTCGAAGATCGGCGGGCTGGATATTGCCGGTATGGTGGGCTGCTATCTGGGAGCGGCCTATTGCCGGATGCCGATTTTGATCGATGGATTTATCTCCGCCATCTCCGCGTATCTGGCGGCAATGCTTTGTGGTACGGCGAAGGAATATATGATCTGCACCCACTGTTCGGCGGAACCGGCTTCCAGGCTGGTGGTGGAGCGTCTGGGCATGAAAGCGCCTCTGCAGGCAGGGATGCATCTGGGAGAGGGCACCGGGGCGATCATGGCACTGTCCATGATTGATCAGGCACTGAATGTATACTACCATCTGGCCACCTGGGACGGCGGAAAAGTGGAGGCGTATACACATCAGGTGTAGATCGGATGGGCGTGCGGCAGCGTGCTGCAGGGGCCTGGTCTGGACGGCCTTTTGCGGGCCGGCGAAAACGAAAGCCTTCGCTTCGGAGGATTTGGCCCGGAGATGACAGGACAGAGATTGGATGACGAAGCAGAGAATGACGTGTATGGAAGAATTTGTGTATAAAAATCATAAAAAGCTGAGGTATGGCTATACGACAGGGTCCTGCGCAGCAGCGGCGGCTAAGGCGGCGGCTTTTATGCTGCTGTCGGGAGAGGAGACCGGATTTGCGGATCTGATGACGCCGAAACAGATTCCTCTGCATCTGGAAGTGGTGGATGTGAGACGGGGGAAGGGATCGGTAAGCTGCGCGGTCAAAAAGGACGGCGGCGACGATCCGGATGTGACGGACGGGATTTTGGTTTATGCAGAAGTTTCTTTTGTGGGATGTGAGGGGCAGAAAAAAGACGGGCCTTTCCAGCCTGTGGAGGAAGAGACGCATCCGGTGGCGGCCGGGACAGAAGCGCCCCGGATTTTCATAGACGGGGGCCGGGGAGTTGGCCGGGTGACCAAACCGGGGCTTGAGCAGCCGGTGGGAGCGGCGGCGGTCAACCGGGTGCCGCGGCGGATGATCCGGGAAAATGTTTTGGAGATCTGCAGGCAGTTTGGCTATGAAGGAGATCTGAAGGTGGTGCTTTTTGTCCCGGAGGGGGAGGCTCTGGCAAAGAAAACTTTCAATCCCAGGCTTGGCATCCTCGGAGGCATCTCGATTCTTGGCACCAGCGGGATTGTGGAGCCTATGAGTGAACAGGCGCTGATCGATACGATCCGGGTGGAAATCCGGCAGAGGCTGGCTGGCCGGTCGAAGTACCTGCTGGTGGTTCCGGGGAATTACGGCATGGAATTTCTGGAAGAGTACGGGCACGGATGTCTCCTGGAAGATGCGGTAAAATGCAGCAATTTTGTGGGAGAAGCTCTGGATGCCGCCGCTGAATTCGGGGCAGAAGGGGTGCTGCTTGTGGGACATATCGGAAAGTTTGTCAAGCTGTCCGGAGGTATTATGAACACGCACTCTCACAATGCCGACGCCCGGATGGAGCTTCTGACGGTGCACGCTGCCCTTCTGGGCGCACCGGTTTCTCTGCTTTCCCGGATGATGGAGAGCGTGACTACAGATGATGCGATTGGATATCTGAAAGAAGCCGGGCTTTTGGAGCCGGTGATGGAGCGTCTGATGGAACGGATGGATTTTTATGTAAATCAACGTGTGCAGAGCAGTCTGGAGCTGGGCGTGATGACATTTTCCAAAGTGCACGGGATTCTGGGGCAGACAAAAAACGCATCAAAACTGCTGCAGAAGATTGCAGAAGAAAGCATAGCTAAGATGGAGGGACCCATATGAAAGCCGCTGTCATCTGCTTTACTGATCACGGAGCCATGCTGGCCCGGAAGCTGACAAAGGAGCTGCCAAAGCGGGAGATTGCCTGTGAAGCATGGCTGAAAAAAAGGGGAGCGGTGACGGCCGGCGGCGTCAGGGCGCTTTCCGCATCTCTGGGAGAATGGACCAAGGAGCAGTTTTCCAGAGCAGAGGTGCTGATCTTCATCGGTGCAGCGGGGATTGCGGTGCGCAGTATTGCGCCTTTTGTGCAGAGCAAGAAGACAGACCCGGCCGTTTTGGTGGCGGATGAGCAGGGAAAGCATGTGATCTCTCTTCTGTCCGGGCATATCGGAGGGGCCAATGCCATGACCCGCCTGACTGCAAAGATTCTGGGAGCAGAGCCGGTCATTACCACTGCCACGGATCTGCAGGGGAAATTTGCGGTGGATGCTTTTGGGGCCAGAAGAGGGATGTATCTGGACTCCATGTCCTGTGCAAAAGAGATCGCATCGGAACTGGTATCCGGAAAGTCTGTCGGGATGCGAAGCGATTTTCCGGTGTTCGGACCGGTGCCAGAAGAGCTGGATCTGGACGGGACGCCGGAGGCGGGATTTGTCATAGGTGTCAGAGAAGAGCATCCATTTTTGCATACCCTGCATCTGGTCCCCCGGATTACGGTACTGGGCATCGGCTGCAGGAAAGATACGGATGAACAGCATCTGAAAGACGTGGTGGTGCAGGTGCTGAAGGAACATCATATATTTTTGGAAAGTGTGTGCCGGATTGCATCCATTGATCTGAAAAAAGAGGAGAAAGGCATCCTTGCACTGGCAGAATGGCTGGACGTTCCTTTTGAAACGTTTTCGGCGGAGGAGCTTGCAGGGATCGTGTCGGAAGCGTCCCTTTCGGAGTCAGACTTTGTGAAATCAATCACAGGCATCGGAAATGTCTGCGAACGGGCGGCGCTGAAAAGTGCAGGAGTCAGAACGCTTCTGCTTTCGAAGACGGCCAGAGAAGGGGTGACCGTGGCCGCGGCGGTTATGGATTATACGGTTTGTATGGAGGATTGAAAAGATGGAGCCAGTCATTATATTTGCCGGGACCACAGAGGGAAGAGAGTTGTCTGAATATCTGTCCGCGCAGAAGATCCAGGTGACGGCCTGCGTGGCCACAGAATATGGAGAGACCATACTGAGAGGAAAGCAATACCTGAATATCCATACAGGGCGCATGGATGCAGCGCAGATGAAAGCCTTTCTTCAAAAGACGGGTGCCGGTCTGGTGGTGGATGCCACACACCCTTATGCGGCGGTGGTGTCGCAGAATGTGGCACAGGCCTGCAGGGAGACGAAGACGGAGTACCTTCGTCTGATCCGGGAATCCCAGCAGATGGAGACGAAGGAGGCAGTGCTGGTCTCTTCTGTGGAGGAGGCAGCCGCGTATCTGGCACAGACCAGCGGAAATATTCTGGCCACCACCGGCAGCAAAGAACTTGCAAAATACACCGTGATTCCGGATTATGAAAAGCGCGTCTTTGCCCGGGTGCTCTCCACCAAAGAGGTGGCGCAGGCCTGTGAGGAGCTGGGATTTCGCGGAAGAAACCTGATCTGCATGCAGGGACCTTTCAGTGAGGAGCTGAACACGGCCATGCTGAGGCAGTTTGACTGCAGGTATCTGGTCACCAAAGAGACCGGGAAGGCGGGAGGATTCAAGGAGAAGCTCCGGGCGGCAGAAAAAGCCGGGGCAAAAGTGGTGCTGGTGGGAAGACCTGAGGAACAAAGCGGGTATTCTTACGGGGAAATCATAGAGATCCTGAAAGAAAAGTTTCCAGAGTTGAAAAAGTCAGAAAAAATAGTGCGAAAGTCCTCTGAGCATCAGACAGAACCAAAGTCCCGTCTCCGGGAAAGGGTTGTGACGCTGGTTGGCATCGGTATGGGCACTTTGTCCGGAATGACGGCGGAGGCTTTGGAGGCTTTAGAGGAGGCGGATCTTCTGATCGGAGCGGGTCGGATGCTTCAGGCAGCGGAACATGTCTGCAAGCCAGTTTATAAGGAATACGACCCGGTGCGGATTGTGGACTATATAAACGCACATCCGGAGCATGTCCGTGTGGCGGTGCTTCTGTCCGGAGATATCGGTTTTTACAGCGGGGCGAAGAGGCTGTACGAGGCGCTGGAGGGCTGCAGCTGTCAGGTGAGAAGCATCTGCGGCATATCCTCTGTGGTGTATTTTTGCGGGAAACTTCGGATGGCCTGGGAGGATGTATGCCTGAGAAGCGCCCATGGGCGAAAGGTCAACCTGACAGGAGCCGTCCGCACCCACGAAAAGACGTTCAGTATCTTAAGCGGGGCGGACAGTGTGGGAAAACTCTGCAAAGAACTGCAGGAATACGGGCTGGCCCATACCCGGGTGTACATCGGAGAGCGGCTGGGATATCCGGATGAGCGGATTTCTTCTGGAAGTCCAAAAGAGATGGAAGGCGGGACGTACGACGGGCTCTGTGTGGCATTGATCGAAAACCCCAGGTATTTTGGAGGCGTGGAGTGCTGCGTGGAGGATGAGCGGTTTCTGCGGGGAAAGGCGCCCATGACCAAAAGCGAGATCCGGAGCCTGTCGGTGGCAAAGCTTCACCTGACCAGAGACGCCGTGATCTATGATGTGGGAGCAGGCACCGGCTCGGTGTCTGTAGAGATGGCTCTGCAGGCGCCTGAGGGCAGTGTTTTCGCAGTAGAACGCAAAGAAGAGGCCTGTCAGCTGATCGAGGAAAACAAGCGGCTTTTCGGGACTCCCAATATTCAGGTGGTCCGCGGACTGGCCCCGGAAGCGCTGCATGGTCTTCCGGCGCCGACCCATGCATTTATCGGAGGATCCGCCGGGAATCTAAAAGAGATTATGGAGTGCCTGCTGGATAAGAATCCCAGGATCCGCATGGTCATCAATACGGTGACTTTGGAGACCATCGGGGAGGTCATGGACTGTCTGAACATGCTCCCGGTGACGGAGGAGGAGATTCTCTCTGTGAGCATTGCGAAGGCAAAGGGCCTTGGGAATTACCATCTGATGATGGGGCAGAATCCAATCTACATCATCTCCTGCAGGGGAGGAGACGTATGAGGATACCGGGAATTCTTCTGACAGCGCCCAAAAGCGGCAGCGGAAAGACGCTGATTACCTGCGGTATCCTGCAGGCACTGGTGAACCGGGGGCTTAAGACCATTTCTTTTAAATGCGGGCCGGACTATATTGATCCGATGTTTCACGGGCGGGTGATCGGCACCAAGTCCCGGAATCTGGACACTTTTTTCACGGATGCAGACACGACCCGCTGTCTTTATGCCAGAAATGCGGCGGGCTTTGACGTGGCGGTGGTGGAGGGGGTCATGGGCTACTATGACGGCCTCGGGGGGACGAAAGTCCAGGGGAGCACCTGGGACGTGGCACGCACCCTGGGGATTCCGGCGGTTCTGATCGTGGACGGCAGAGGAGCCAGCCTTTCCATTGTGGCCATGATCAAAGGCTTTCTGGATTATCAGGCGGACAGCCAGATCCGGGGAGTGATTCTGAATCAGGTATCTCCCATGCTGTACGGTCCTCTGAAGGCACGGATCGAAGAAGAGCTTCCTGTGCAGGTATTTGGCTATGTGCCAAAGCTTACAGCGCTTTCTTTGGACAGCCGGCATCTGGGGCTGGTACTGCCAGGAGAGATCCAGGCGTTGAAAGAAAAATTATGCCGTCTGGCCGGGGAACTGGAACAGACGCTGGATCTTGACGGGATGCTTACGCTGGCCGGTACCTGTGCTTCGGACTTTTCAGAAAAGACCAAGGAGACGCTGGCAGAAAAAATCAGGGAAATGGCGCTTTCATCCCGGGTATCCGTGGCGGTGGCAAGGGATGATGCATTTTGCTTTACCTATCTGGACAATCTGGAACTTCTGGAAGCCATGGGAGCAGAACTTTTGTATTTTTCACCGCTTGAGGACCAGGGGCTTCCAGAGGGGGCATCGGGGCTGATCTTAAGCGGCGGGTATCCGGAGCTCCATGCGAAAGCGCTTGAACAAAATGCATCCATGAGAACCGCTGTCAAAGAGGCCATTCAAGGCGGCATGCCCTGCATCGCAGAATGCGGCGGTTTTTTGTACCTGCACCGGGAGCTGGAGGGGACGGACGGGTGCTTTTATCCGATGTCGGGTGTTTTCGATGCAAAAGCATACCGGACGGGGAAGCTTTCGCGGTTTGGCTATATTACACTGGAGGCAAAAAAGGAGCAGCTGATCGGAAAGAAAGGTATGAAAATACGCGGCCATGAGTTTCACTACTGGGACAGTGAAAGCTGCGGAGACGGTCTGCACGCCCAAAAACCGGTGGGCAGCCGGGCGTGGGACTGCGGCCATGGAAGCAGCACGCTGTATGCGGGATTTCCTCATCTTTTCTACTATTCCAATCTCCAGGTTCCGGCCCGCTTTTTAAAGGCCTGCCAAAATTACCAGAAGTCAGGAGAATAAAGCATGTTTTGTTTGATCACGGGCGGCAGCGGGAGCGGTAAATCCGAGTACGCCGAACATATGGTCCTGCGGCTTGGGACCGGTCCCCGCCTTTATATCGCGACGATGTATCCTTTTGATCAGGAATGCCATCAAAGGATTGCGAGACACCGGGCCATGCGGGCAGAAAAAGGCTTTGATACGCTGGAGTGCTACAGGGGGCTGAAGGATGCAGATGTGAGCGGCTATGACACGGTGCTTTTGGAGTGTATGTCCAATCTGACAGCCAACGAAATTTATCAAAAGGACGGTGCCGGTGCGGGCTGTGTGGAGGCCATCTTGGAGGGCGTTGGCAGGATCCGGCGAAAATGCCGCCATTTGCTGATTGTGACCAATGAGATTTTTTCTGACGGGATCGAATACGATGAGGAGACAAAGCAGTATCAGAAGTATCTGGGAGAGATCAACCGGCGCCTTGCATCCATGGCGGATGCAGTGGTGGAAGTGGTCTATTCGATTCCGGTAGTACAAAAAGGAAATCCGGAGGGATCCGACAGATGAAAAAGGTGTTTCACAGTTTTTTGATTGCATTTGCGATGTTTTCCAAGATTCCGGTGCCAAAGGCAGACTGGGATCAGGAAAATATGAAATACATGATCTGCTTTTTTCCGGGGGTCGGTGTTGTAATCGGTCTTTTGATCTGGGGCTATCAGAGACTCTGCGGCTACATGGAGTTTGGAGCCTTGATGCGGGCGGCAGGATTCGTGCTGATTCCGGTGCTGGTCACCGGAGGGATCCATCTGGACGGCTATCTGGATACGATGGACGCTTTAAGCTCCTGGCAGCCAAAGGAAAGAAAGCTGGAAATTTTAAAGGATTCCCATGCGGGTGCCTTTGCCATTATCATGGGATGTGTGTATTTTATTCTGGCTCTTGGCGTGTGGAGTGAGATGGATGAAAATGTGCTGCCGGTTCTTTGTGCCAGTTTTGTGCTTTCCAGGGCTTTGAGCGGCATGGCGCTGGCCACGTTTCCCTGCGCCAACAAAAAGGGATCGCTTGGAATGTTTGCCGATGCGGCTCAGAAACGGATATTAAAGACGGTGCTCGTTCTCTGGATGCTCTCCTGTCTGGGCGCGGCACTTTGGTGGGATTACCGGTACGGCCTGCTTTTATTTGGCACGGCTTTTGCCGTGTATGGCTATTATTATCATCTGGCCATGAAGGAGTTTGGGGGCACCACCGGGGATATCGCCGGATTTTTTGTACAGGTATGTGAATTGATGACGGCTTTTGTGCTGATGCTGGGAGGGAAACTACTATGATACTCGTGACAGGCGGCTGCTTTCAGGGAAAGACACAGTATGCGTGTGAGACCTTTGGAATCCGGATGGAAGAGGCGGTGGACGGTGCAGTGTGTCCGCCGGAGGCGCTGTATGAGGCGGGACTTCTGTATCATTTTCATCTATATATCCAAAGGCTGATGAAGGCCGGTGAAGAGCTTTCGCTGGAGCGGCTGAAAGAGGAGAATCCGGATATCATTCTTGTGACCAACGAGCTGGGATACGGGGTGGTACCGGTGGATCGTTTTGACCGGGCATACCGGGAGAAGACGGGCAGGGTCTGCTGCCGGATTGCCAAAGAGGCAGTGCAGGTCCACCGGGTAGTCTGCGGGATCGGGACGGTGATCAAAGATGGCTGAACTGATTCTTCTGCGCCATTCCACGACCAGGGGAAATCTGGAAGGGCGCTATATCGGCTGTCGGACCGATGAGCCGCTCAGCAGCGAGGGAATCCGACTTTTGAAGGGACGGACGTATCCGGCGGTGGACCAAATTTATACAAGCCCCATGAAGCGCTGCGTGGAGACGGCGCAGGTGATCTGGGGAGACGGGGGTCAGATTCCCATCACAAAAGTGTTTGGACTTCAGGAATGTGATTTCGGAGATTTTGAGAATAAAAACTATGAGGAATTAAACGGTGATCCTGCCTATCAGGCCTGGATCGACAGCGGCGGGACGCTGCCGTTTCCCAAAGGAGAATCCACAGAAGCCTTCAAGAAACGCTGTCAGGAGGGGTTTGAGCGGCTGATCATCCAGATCCAGGCGAAAGAGCAGCAGCGGAAAAAGGAATCAAAAGACCAGGTATGCACACCTTTTCGGGCGGCGCTTGTGGTTCATGGAGGGACGATCATGGCGATCCTGGAACATTTTGGTGATCCGAAGAAACACTATTTTGACTATCAGGTAAAGAATGGGTGCGGATATGTGCTGACACCTGTGGAAGGAACAAAGTTATGGAATTATCAATGCTTGCCCTGGGGCTGGGATTTTTAGCGGATCTTCTGCTGGGGGATCCTCACTGGCTGTATCATCCGATCCGGCTGGTCGGACATCTGATCAGCGGTCTGGAAGGCCTGCTTCGCAGATGGTTTCCAAAGACTGAAAAAGGGGAGCTGACCGCCGGGGTATGCCTGCTGATTCTGGTTGCCGGAATTACCGCGTCGGCTGCCGAAGGCCTGCTTTTTCTGGCGGGCAGGCTGCATCCGTATGCCAGGTTTTTGATGGAGACCGTCATGTGTTATCAGCTTCTTGCCACCAGATCTTTAAAAGATGAGACCATGAAAGTGTATCAGGCGCTGAAGGCGGGAGATCTGGCAGGGGCGCGTCAGGCCGTATCCATGGTGGTGGGCAGGGATACGGCGGTGCTCGATGAGGCCGGCGTCACCAGGGCGGCTGTGGAGACCGTGGCGGAGAATACATCAGACGGCATTCTTGCGCCGCTGCTTTTTCTGGCCATCGGCGGCGCACCGTTTGGGTATTTTTATAAGGCCGTCAACACGATGGATTCTATGGTAGGATATAAGAATGACCGCTATCTGTATTTTGGCCGGGCGGCGGCGAAGTTTGACGATGTGCTGAATTATATTCCGGCCCGTCTGTCGGCGGTCTTGATGGTGTGTGCAGGCGGACTTCTGGGGATGGATGCAGGGAATGCCTTCCGGATCTATGTAAGAGACCGCTACAATCACAGCAGTCCGAATTCTGCCCACACAGAGGCGGTGGCGGCCGGGGCTTTGCATATTCAGCTGGCTGGGAATGCATACTATTTTGGAAAGCTGTATGAAAAGCCGTCCATCGGAGATCCGGACCGGCCGGTGGAGTATGAAGATATCCGGCGGGCAAACCGTCTTTTGTACGGAACGGCGATTCTCGGGCTTCTGTTATTTTTGGCTGTGAAAGGAGTGATCTTATGGGCAGTATAAAGAAAGGATGTCTGCACATCTACTGCGGAGACGGAAAAGGAAAGACGACGGCGGCTGTGGGGCTTGCAGTGCGGGCGGCAGGACACGGGCTTAAGGTGCTTTTCTGCCAGTGCATGAAGGACGGGACTTCCAGCGAGGTTTCGATGCTTGAAAAGCTGGGGATTGAGTACTGCTGCTGCCGGGAAGCGTTTGGATTTTTCTGGAATATGACCGAAGAACAGAAAGAACAGGCGGCTCATGCGTACACACATCTGTTTGAAGATGTGACAAGAAGAGCTCAGGAGGAAGGATACGATCTGGTTGTGGTGGATGAGTTTATGAGCGCTTACAATCATGGACTGATCTGCCAGGAGAGTGCGCTTTTCTTTCTTCTGAACCGGCCGGATCATCTGGAAGTGGTGCTGACCGGGCGTGATCCGGGAGAAGAGCTGATAAAGCTGGCGGATTACGTGACGGAGATGAAGAAGGTAAAGCATCCCTTTGACGAAGGTGTGCCGGCCAGACGGGGGATTGAGATGTAAAAGTCAGGAAGACGGTTATGAACAGTGACGGACAGTCACAGGGGAGGAGATCATGAATTACAAGGCAGTGATTCAGTACGAGGGGACCCGCTACCGGGGCTGGCAGGTGCAGGGCAACACAGAGAATACCATTCAGGGGAAATTGGAGGCGCTTTTGTCCCGGATGGAGGGCACGAAGGTGGAGGTTCAGGGTTCCGGCCGGACAGACGCGGGCGTCCATGCGGCCGGGCAGGTGATCAGTTTTCGGTGCGGCAGTGACAAAAGTGCACCGGACATCCGTGATTATATGAACCGGTATCTTCCGGAGGACATGGCGGTACTGTCCGTAGAGGAGGCTTCGCCCCGCTTTCATGCCAGACTCCATGCAATCCGGAAAACCTACCGGTACCAGATCTGGAATGATCCGGTGATCAATGTATTCGAAAGGCGGTTTCTGACTCAGGTGGAGGAGCCTTTGGATGTGGAGGCCATGAGAAAGGCAGCAGAATATCTGCTGGGAACCCACGATTACCGGGCCTTTTGTTCCCTGAAGCGGTTTAAGAAATCCACGGTGCGGACGGTGGAGGAGATCCGGATCAGTCAGGAAGGGGCCAGGATCGAGATTACTTACACCGGCAGCGGATTTTTATATCATATGGTGCGGATTCTGACCGGAACATTGGTAGAGACAGGTCTTGGAATCCGCAGCCCGGAGTCGATAAAGAAAGTTCTGGAAAGCAAAGACCGGGCATATGCCGGGAGGCTGATGCCCCCCGAAGGTCTGATGCTTATGGAGGTGGAGTATAAGAACGGGCAGGACTGATGCCAAAATACCGTATCAGCCTTTTCGTCTGTGCAGGTCCTCTTTCAGAAACTGATAACAGGCAGCACTCAGGGGGATGCCAAGCAGAATTCCGGTGATGCCAAAGAGGCTGCCGCCCACCATCACTGCAGTGAACACAAGGATCCCGGGCAGGCCGATGGAGCTGCCTACGACCCTTGGATAGATGAGCTGATTTTCCAGCTGCTGCAGCACGACGATAAACACTAAGAACATCAGTGCCTGGAAGGGAGACTCGGTAAAGATCATCAGGATTCCCACGACGGCCCCGATGTAGGCGCCGAGGACCGGAATCAGCGCGGTGGCGCCCACCAGGATTCCGATCATAACCGCATAAGGAAAACGGAACAGCAGCATGCCGAGGATACACAGGACTCCCAGGATCACAGCTTCCATAAACTGCCCGACGATAAACCGGTGGAAGCTGTTGTCCAGGGTGTGCAGTATATGGAGAAGCCTTGTTCGGAAAGAAGCAGGCAGGTAGGTGCGAAGCAGCCGGTCCCCCTGATGTGCGAGCCATTCCTTGCCGGCCAGCAGATAGATGGCAAAAACCAGGGAAACAAACAGGTTGAAAAAGACAGATACAAAAGAGGAGATATATCCGAACAGACTTGCACCTGCGCCGGAAGATAACCAGGTAAAAAACTGCTGCAAAAGCTTCTGGACATCCAGATTTGGCTCTATGACTTCAGGAAAGAAGGCGAGCAGTTCCGGATGATCTTCTAAAAACTGCAGAGCCATTTCATAAACCACCGGAATGTTGGACAGAAGTACATCCATACAGGACCGAAGTTCCGGTACGATCAGATTGATGATAAACGCAAAGATCAAAAATAAAGTAAAGAATGACAGTACGATGGAGACGGCCCGTTTGAGCGAAGGACGGGTGCGCCATTTTAACATCAGTCTTTTTTCATAAAAATTCATAATCAGATTCAGCAGATATGCCGCTGCACAGCCCAGAATCAGGGGATGGATTACACGAAGGCAGATAAAAAGCCATCCTACAGCAGTATCCCAGTAATGGCACAGCAGATAGAGAAGCAGCCCGCAGACCGCTGTGTACTGAATCAGTTCTTTTTTCTCTTTCAAAAGATGTTCCTCTTCTTTCTATTAAATATTTGTTTGGTATCTGCATGACCGGATCTTTCATCCGTCATGTTTCCCTGTACCGTTCATTATATCCGAAAGTATTTTCTGATACAACATTTTTTCAAAGCTTGAAGAATGAAAGAAAAGAAGCTATAATGATGAGAAAACTTCTGAAAAGAGGAAGAAAAGTAAATGGAAGATTACATCACCACCTATTCCAAAGTACATATCCGGCCGCTGGCGCCAAAGCCGGAAGAAATCTGCATCGAAGATATCGCCCATTCTCTGTCTTTGATGACAAGGGCCAACGGACATTTTCCCAGATTTTATTCGGTGGGGCAGCACTGTATCCACTGCTGTGAGGAGGCCCATGCCAGAGGATACAGCGTGCGGGTCCAGCTTGCCTGTCTGCTGCACGATGCCAGCGAGGCGTATCTGGCGGATATCACCCGTCCGGTCAAACAGCATCTGCCCAAATACCGGGAGATCGAGGACATTCTGCAAAAGGCCATTTTCCGGAAATACTTAGGAGAGCTGTCAGAGGAGGAGAAAAAGCTTTGGCGGCTTTTGGATGACACGCTTTTGTACTATGAGTTTGATCATATGATGGGAGAGAAGCTGATGGACTGTCCGGGGGAGCTTAAAAGTCATCCGGTTTTTGACACAGAGCCTTTTTCTATGACGGAGCAGAAGTATCTGAACTGGTTTCGGAGGCTTGAAAAGGGATGACGGAAGGCTGCACGCTCTGCCCCCGGGAATGCGGCGCGCACCGGGAAAAAGGGGAGACCGGATACTGCCGGATGCCCGTAAAGCCCCATGGAGCAAGGGCGGCCCTCCATGACTGGGAGGAACCGTGTATCTCCGGGACCAGAGGGTCCGGGGCGGTATTTTTTTCAGGCTGCACACTTCGGTGTGTGTTCTGTCAGAACCATGAGATCGCGGCGGGGATTGTGGGGAAACCGATCACAAACATGCGGCTTTCAGAAATCTTTTTGGAACTGCAGATGCAGGGCGCCCACAATATCAATCTGGTGACTGCCGGACATTTTCTGCCGTCTGTGACGGCTGCGCTTAAAAGAGCCAAAGAGCTTGGGCTGCAGATCCCGGTTGTATACAACAGCAGCGGCTATGAAAAGCCGGAAAGTCTGTGCTGCCTGGAAGGGCTTGTGGATGTCTGGCTTCCGGATTACAAATACGAAAGTTCCAGTCTGGCCGAAAGGTATTCCCATGCGCCGGATTATCCGGTATGGGCAAAGAGGGCGGTGGAGGAGATGGTGCGTCAGGCAGGCGTTCCGGTGTTTGATGCAGAAGGCATGATGCAAAGGGGGGTGATCGTCCGGCATCTGGTCCTTCCGGGCTGTGTATCTGACAGCAAGGATGTACTGGAATATCTGCAGGATACCTGGGGAGAGAAGATCTGGGTCAGTATATTGCGTCAGTACACTCCGCTTCCACAGGTCCGGGCGTATCCGGAACTTGACCGGAAAGTCACAGAGGAGGAATATGAAGAAGTGGTGGATTATGCGCGTTTTCTTGGGATGCGGCAGGTATATATCCAGGTGGAGGACTGCGCCAGGGAGAGCTTTATCCCGGCTTTTGATTATGAGGGAATATAAAAAGAGGGTGCCGCTGAGCACACAGGCAGGCTCATTTTGCGGCACCCCTTTGCTTTCTGTAACGTCAGACTACAGTTCCAGGATCTTTCCGGTAGTGACATCGTATCTGCAGTACCTTCCGTGCTCGGAGATGAAGGGCATGTAGGTGTCTTTGCGGTTGTCTTTGATATGGACGACGCCGGTGGCGATCATCTCCACCAGGGAGAAGCGTTCGCTTAAGCTGGAAATCCAGCGGTAAGTCTTCTCTTTGGAGGAAGAAGCCATGATCAGATTGTAGCCGCCGTCGCAGGATTCCAGATGAAAGTATACCTTTTCTGCTTTTTTCGGGTCAGCAAATACCTGGCTGTAGATATAGGAAGAAAAGTTCTTTTTGACAAAAGCCTGGAATGACTTTTTATCGTAAACGATCTTGGACACCGCATCTGTGATTTTATCCCCCCGGTCGATGCGGGTCTTAAGAATTTTCAGGACATCAATGGTCCAGCTGATAAAAGAGATGCTGCTGTACTCCATGGACTCCAAAAGGTTGCTGATCAGCTCTTTGCTTAGAGTGTCGGAGCGTTTTGCTTCTTCAAATAATTGATTTTTCATAGATCTTCTCCTTGTGATACAGTCGCCAGAGGTTTAAGCTGACGCTTTTGTACGTTTTCATTAATTATAAATCTACTTGGGGGAAAATACAAGGTGATTCTGGAAGGGGGCAGACATTTTTCACAGGCTGCACGGACGCCTGCCCATGTCAGGCTGCGTGCTGACAGGTATTTCATATCGTAACAGGTTTAGAGAAAGGAAGTAAGAAGATGTCAGGTACACAAGATGAAAATCTGGGGCTGCGGCTTTTGAAAAAGGGGCAGAAGGGGGTCGTTCATGCGGTCTTCAGCCGTCTGGGGCTGATTGTGGTGCTGCTGGTTTTGCAGGTGCTGGTGCTGTTTGGCATGTTTTGGAGGTTTAAAGAATTTCTGCCCCATCTTTTTGGGAGTACGGTGGTGTTCACTGCAGCCATCGTGCTGTATCTTCTGAACAGTTCTCTGGATGCGACGGCGAAAAATACATGGCTGATTGTGATTATGATGATGCCGGTATTCGGGGCACTTTTATACTGGTATACCCAGAGCGAGATCGGTCACCGGGCGGTGATGAAGAGACTGAGCCAGCTCAGGGAGGAGGCAAAAGACCAGATTGTTTTGTCGGACCAGGTGTTAAAGGCACTGGAAGAAGCGGATCCGGGAGCGGCGTCTCTGGCACGCTACATTCACCGAAGCGGATGCTGTCCGGTGTATGACTGTACGGAGGTTACCTACTTTCCCATAGGGGAGAAGAAATGGGAGGAGATGCTTTTGCAGCTGGAGCAGGCAGAGCATTTTATTTTCCTGGAATACTTTATCGTGGATGAAGGACTGATGTGGGGGAAAGTCCTGGAGATTCTGGCTAAGAAGGCGGCACAGGGGGTGGACGTCCGGGTGATGTATGACGGAACCTGTGAATTTTCCACTCTTCCCCACGATTATCCAAAGAGGCTTCAAAAGCTTGGGATCAAGTGCAAGATCTTTGCGCCGGCGGCTCCTTTTATTTCGACCCATTATAATTACCGGGATCACCGGAAGATCCTGGTGATCGACGGGCATACGGCCTTTAACGGGGGTGTGAACCTGGCAGACGAGTACATCAATCATATTGTAAAATATGGCCACTGGAAGGACGCAGCGGTGATGCTCAAAGGGGAGGCGGTAAAAAGCTTTACACTGATGTTCCTGCAGATGTGGGGAATCGACGAGAGGGAGCCGGAATTTTCCCGCTTTGTGGATGTTCCGGTTCTGCGAAAGCCTGAGGCGGCAGGCTGGGTGATTCCTTACGGGGACTGCCCCTTAGATGGCAATCGGGTGGGGGAACGGGTCTATATGGACATCCTGAACCGGGCAAAGCGATACGTGCATGTGATGTCGCCCTATCTGATTCTGGACGGGGAGATGGAGACCGCTTTAAAATTCGCGGCAGAGCGGGGGGTGGAGGTGAGCCTGATTCTTCCCGGAATACCAGATAAAGCAGCACCCTATGCACTGGCAAAGACCCACTATCCGTCTCTTCTGGCTTCCGGCGTCCGGATCTTTGAGTATACGCCCGGTTTTGTACATGCGAAAGTGTTTGTAAGCGATGACAGGGAGGCTGTGGTGGGGACCATCAATCTGGACTACCGCAGTCTGTACCATCATTTTGAATGTGCCACCTATCTGTACCGGACCAACTGCATTCCGGAGATTGAAGAGGATTTTGAAAAGACTTTACAAAAGTGCCGGAGAGTAACAAAAGAAACGGTTCGCAGGGAAAAGTGGACAAGAAAACTGGCAGGATTTGTACTGAAAACCATCGCGCCTTTGATGTGAAAAGTCTGTTTGCCATTCCGGAGGAATTGTGTTACACTGATAGACAACGGGCGGTCCTTGCTGCAGAGGCGGTTGGGATGGCTTCGAATAAGGAATCTAAGAGAGGAATGAGGAGTATGAAAATCTTGGTAACAGGTGGCGCAGGATATATCGGAAGCCACACCTGTGTAGAGCTTCTGAATGAAGGCTATGAAGTCGTCGTCGTTGACAATCTGTACAATGCGAGCCCAAAAGCACTGGACCGGGTGCAGGAGATCACCGGAAAGTCCCTGAAATTTTATGAGGCAGATCTTCTGGATCAGCCAAAGCTGAATGAAATTTTTCAGTCCGAGAAGCCGGATGCAGTGATTCATTTTGCCGGATACAAAGCAGTCGGCGAGTCTGTGGCAAAACCCATCGAATATTATTACAATAATATGAGCGGAACCTTGCTTCTGTGCGATACCATGAGAAAGAACGGTGTGAAGAATATCATCTTCAGTTCCTCCGCCACGGTGTATGGCGATCCTTTGGAGATTCCGATCACAGAGAACTGTCCGAAGCAGTCTCCGACCAATCCTTACGGACAGACCAAGACCATGCTAGAGCAGGTGCTGATGGATATTCAGAAGTCTGATCCGGAGTGGAATGTGATTCTGCTTCGCTACTTTAATCCCATCGGAGCGCATAAGTCCGGGAAGATTGGAGAAGATCCCAAAGGGATCCCCAACAATCTGCTGCCCTATGTGGCGCAGGTGGCCATCGGCAAATTAAAATGCGTCGGCGTTTTCGGCAATGACTACGATACGCCTGACGGAACTGGTGTTCGGGATTATATCCATGTGGTGGATCTGGCAAGAGGCCATGTGAAAGCACTGGAAAAATTCAAAGAAGAAAAGACGGTGCGGATCTACAATCTGGGCACCGGCCACGGCTACAGTGTCCTCCAGGTGGTGGCTGCGTTTGGCAAAGCCTGCGAAAAAGATCTGCCTTATGAGATAAAGCCCCGCCGCGCGGGAGATATCGCCGCCTGCTACTGCAATCCTTCGAAGGCGAAGGAAGAGCTTGGCTGGGAGGCAGAGTATGGCATCGAAGAGATGTGCGCGGATTCCTGGAGATGGCAGTCCCAGAACCCCAACGGATACAACGATCCGGAATAAGTGAGCAGTGAGGGAAGAGATGAAAGTTGTATTGGTGAGTTATTCCGGAACTTCCGCCGGTATTTTGAAGGACCGGATGTCTGCCTGGGCACATGCCAATCTGATCGAGGCAGAGGTCATCATATCCTCCCTCTCCGGACTGGATGAGGGGAAAGAGGATGCGGACATCGTTTTGGTAGGTCCGCAGGTGCGCTGTGCCCTGACCAGCGTGAGAGAACGGGTGCCGGACCACATTCCGGTGCTGGCAGTGGACACCAGAGATTTTGGCATGGCCAGGGGCGACCGGGTCATGCAGGAAGCACTGGCCGAGATCAGGCGTTACAAAGATCAGCTCTTAAGATAATAGGCATGAAAAACGGGTGCAGTTTGCTGTGCCCGTTTTTTATATCCGGAAAATCAAATTTGGTGCCTGATTTTGCGAACTTTTTTTGCTGTCGTGACCATATAAGAGTGAAGGGCAGTACCTTTGGAAAAGACGTCTGAAAACTGGAGGACAACAACGTGAGCCATGAAGAACTGGAAGCATGCATCAAGGAGCATGGAAAAGATATTTATTCCTTTTGCTGTCAGCTGACCGGGAGCAGACAGGAGGCGGATGATCTGTACCAGGACACCTTTCTGAAAATGGTGGAGCTTTTGGAGCGGCTGGACATAAAAAGCAATCCCAAAAGCTATCTTCTGTCCGTGGCAGTCAATCTCTGGCGGAACCGAAAGCGGAAATTCGCCGTAAGACAGCGGATTACCGGACCGGTACAGTCCATGGAAGAGATGGAACTTCAGCTGCCGGCAGGGGAAAGGTCGCCGGAAGAGCAGATTATATCCGGGGAAGAGACAAGACAGATTCGAAAAGCAGTGGGCAGACTGCCGGAAAAGTACCGGCTGCCGGTATTGCTTTTCTATATGGAAGACTTAAAACTTTCTGAAATTTCGGGAGTCTTAAAAGTCCCGGAAGGAACAGTAAAAAGCCGGCTGTTCAAGGCAAAAAAGTTGTTAAGAAAAGAACTGGAGGTTGTTTTAAATGAAAAAAAATTTTGATCGTATTTTAAAACAAGCCCTTTCTCCAACAGAAGAGCCGGATGTATGGCTCAACCAGAATATCTTATATCAGGCAGAGGAGATGGTAAATATGGCAAAGAAGGCAAAAAAGAAAAAAGGCAGATTTTCTGCGGCGGTGGCAGCGGCAGCGGTCACACTGGTGATCGGATCTGCAGCGGTGGTGGCAGCGGCCAGATATCTGACACCCGGACAGATCGCCCAGCAGCATGAAGATCAGAAACTTATGGAAGCGTTCCAGGGAGAGGATGCGGTACTCGTCAATGAATCCCAGGAATATGCGGGCTTTCGGGTAACGCTCTTAGGAGCGGTGTCCGGGAAAAACATCAGTGAGTATCTCCCGGAAGACCACAAAGGCCAGGTGGAGGACGACCGGTTCTATGCAGCGGTGGCCATCGAGCGGGCCGACGGCACCCCCATGCCGGACACCAGTGAAGAGGCTTATGGGGAAGATGCCTTCTATGTGTCGCCGTACATCAAAGGCCTGGAACCCTGGAACTATGGGATTATGAATATGGGCGGCGGATACAGTGAGTTTGTCCAGGATGGGATTCAGTACCGTCTGCTGGATATGGAAAATATAGATATCTTTGCGGACCGGGGACTTTATATCGGCGTCAGTTCCGGAACATTTTATGACAGCGGGGCCTATTTCTTTGATGAGGAAACCGGAGTAATCACAAGAAATGAAGCATATGATAAAGTCAATGCACTCTTTGACCTTCCGCTGGACCCGGCAAAAGGCGATCCGGCCGCTGCAGAGACGTTTTTAAAAACTATGGAGGAAGACGAGCCGGATCCTCCCGCGGAGATGAGTGAACAGGGTATGGAAATCGAGGCTTGGATTGAGGCATTTGAAGAGGCGCTGAAAGAAGGCACCGTCAAAGAGGATGCAGAGCGGATCGAATCCACCGTGCAGATCTGTACGCCCCAGGCGGACCGTACGGCAGACTACGCCTACGACCTGGGAGACAAAGGCGGCGGAAGCGGCGTAATCTTTCTGGATGAGAGCTTTCCGGATCAAAAACCGGGAACCGCGGCGGTGCTTGGGTATTCCTACAGCGACGAAGGACTGAAAGACCTGCGTGTGGAGACGGCTGTCCTGAATGAGGACGGTACGGTGACTTTTTCGGTGTATCGGGTGAAGGAATGACAGAATCTGCTGTTATGGAAAAAAAGAGATGATCCATCTGGACTATGAGGAGCACGGCAGGCCGGGAATCTAAAATGGGTTCCCGGTCTTGTTTTTTTGATGAAAAATAACTTTCAGACAGGGATCTTTCCCCTGAGACAGGTGAAAGATTTTTCCAAACCGGCTGCCTGGGCATCCCGCAGATCCTCCTGCAGCAGTGGTATGTCTGCAGGACAGCTATGTATGGTGTGAACCGTAACACCATGGCGAATCACTTCGCTGATGAGTCATGGACCAGTACCGTTATGGAGTCAAAGCATATGTCCCACCGCCGCAGGCGATTTCCAATGGGCATATGCGATTACGTTCCCAGGTTACCTGTGAATCGCAATGGTATGGTTTTTCAGAGGGATAGGCGGCATATATGCGCATATAGGCAGGTTTTCTTTTCTGTGATATAATGTGGTCAGAAGAAAGGAGCGTTCCAATAAATGGTAAAACAGATTGTAAGGGACATTTTATTCCTGGGTCAGAAATCAGAGCCTGCCACAAAGGCGGATGTTCAGGTGGGAAGAGATCTTCAGGATACACTGAGGGCAAACCGCGGGCGCTGTGTGGGGATGGCAGCCAACATGATCGGGGTGAAAAAGAATATCATCATTGTCAGCATGGGTTTTTTGGATGTGGTCATGTTCAATCCGGTAATTGTCTCGAAAAGTGATCCATATGAAACAGAAGAAGGCTGCCTGTCCTTAGACGGTGTCCGCAAGACGACCAGATATCAGAATCTGGAAGTGGAGTATTATGATTTTGACTGGAAGAGGCAGCGTCAGAAACTGTCCGGATGGACCGCACAGATCTGTCAGCATGAGATGGATCATCTGGAAGGGAGAATTATATAAATGGCGGAAAATTTTATGTTTGGCAAAAAGACAGTGAAAAAGAAAGAATATGATCAGGAAAATCTGCGTCCGATACTCCGGTGCAGCATCTGCACAGGGGAACAGGTTGCAGGATTTAAAAATATACATACCGGAAAGTTCGAGGAAGTCATGCTGGTCCGCAACCAGAAGGACCTTGACCAGTTTATGGAAATGTATGGGATTGACACGGTTACAAAGGAATACTAGTGCAGAAACAGATGAATAAGTTGGAGAGATAAGGTGACAAAATCCTCTGTCCTGCATCTGCCGTATGGTGGGCTGAAAGATGTCATGCTCAAAATGTCCCGGGCACTGAAAAATAATGGCATCATCTACACCTCTTTCAAATATGGAACCTTTGAAGGGGAGCGAAACGGGAGATACTTTACAGATATGACAGAAGAGAAGACAGAGAAACTGCTGCAGGAGACATTGGTTTTTCATACAGAAGAGCTGTGGATCAGCGGGGATGTCAGGCCGGGCAGGGAGGATGAAAAATGGTTGAATATCATATGGAGGAAGAACTGATTCCATATGAAAGAAAATAAAAAAGGCTATGTACGAAAAGGGCATCGGTTCAGACACCGGTGTCTTTTTTTGCCCGGATTCTAAAATTATCAGAAAATCAAAAAACAATATTGACTATTAGTCATTTTTGTAGTATAACATATTATAGTAAAAATGACTAAAGGTCATTTTTAAAGACAACTTCTTTGAGAAGCTGTCGCAAAGGCAATAGGAAAGGTGAGGAATATGAAACGGATAGGAAAGTTTATCGCAAAACGCAAGATATCCATCGTACTCATTGCATTTTTGCTTCTGATCCCGTCTGCGCTCGGGTTTGCGGCCACGAAGGTCAACTATGATATCCTGAGTTATCTGCCGGATTCGCTGGAAACAGTGGCCGGGCAGGACATCATGGTGGAAGAGTTCGGTATGGGGGCATTTTCCATGGTCGTGGTGGACGGGATGGAGAAAAAAGATGTGGTGGCACTGGAAGAAAAGATCGAGGCCATCGATCATGTGGAAAAGGTATTGTGGTACGATGATTTTGTGGGGATTGACGTGCCGGTCAGCATGCTTCCTCAGTCGGTGGCGGATGCACTTTTTCAGGGAGACTCCACGATGATGATCGCGCTGTTTGACCAGACCACGTCGGCGGAGACGACCATGGAAGCCATCGAGGAGATGCGCGCACAGGTGGGGCAGCAGTGTTTTATCAGCGGCATGAGCGGAATCGTTACAGATATTAAAAATCTGGCCATGAAAGAGATTCCCGGTTATGTCATGGTGGCCAGCCTTCTCTCCCTGCTGGTTTTGATCCTGACGACGGACTCCTTTGCGGTTCCGGTTCTTTTTCTGACCAGCATTGGTCTGGCGGTGGCCTATAACATGGGAAGCAATCTGTTTCTGGGGGATGTCTCCTATATTACGCAGGCGCTGGTGGCGGTGCTGCAGCTTGGAGTTACGACAGACTATTCCATCTTCCTTCTGCACAGCTATGAAGAGTGCAAGCCAAAGTACGAGAACCGGGATGATGCCATGGCAGAGGCTATCAGCGAGACCTTTATCTCTGTTATGGGAAGCTCTCTGACGACGGTGGCAGGCTTTGCAGCCCTGATCTTCATGACCTTTGCCCTGGGGGAAAACCTTGGAATCGTCATGATCAAGGGTGTGATCATTGGTGTGATTTGCTGCGTGACGGTGCTACCGGCCATGGTGCTCCTTTTTGAAAAACGGATTGTAAAGTTCCGGCACCGGTCCTTTTTTCCGGATATGGGGAAGCTGTCAGACTTTATCCGAAGATTTCATCTGGTGTGGATCCTTCTCTTTTTGATCGCGTTTGTACCGGCTTACCACGGCAACCAGGAGGTGGAGCTGTATTACAATATTGATACCGGGCTTCCGGATGATCTGGACAGTGCCATTGCCAATGAAAAGCTGAAAAATACATTTGATATGAGCAATGTACATATCCTTCTGATGAACAACGGGAACAGTGCGAAGGATAAAGCCAACATGATCAAGGAGATCGAAACGGTGGACGGTGTGGACTGGGCGCTGGGCATCCAGTCGGCAGTGGGCGGAGGGATCCCGGAATCCATGCTTCCCGAAAAGCTGACTTCTTCGCTGAAATCAGACAATTATGAGATGGTTTTCATCTGTTCGCAGTACAGCTCGGCCACAGCTCCCTGTAATGCACAGATTGCAAAGATCAATGAGATTGTAAAGAAATACGATGACACAGCCATGGTGATCGGGGAAGCGCCGCTTATGAAGGATCTGGAAGATGTGACCAGCGTGGATCTGATGACGGTAAATACACTGTCCATACTGGCAATTTTCCTGATTGTTATGATTGTATTTAAATCGGTCAGCCTTCCGTTTATCCTGGTGACGACCATTGAATTTTCCATCTTTGTCAATATGGCATTCTCTTATTACCGGGGGATCAGCCAGGCATTTGTGGCCCCCATTGTGGTAGGGACCATTCAGCTGGGAGCCACCGTAGATTATGCAATCTTGATGACAAACCGCTACAAGGATGAGCGGCTGGCCGGAAAAAGCAAAAAAGAGGCGGTGGAGATCGCGCACAAGACTTCGTTTCACTCCATCATCACCAGCGCGTTCAGCCTGTTTGCATCCACAATTGGTGTGGCTTTGTATTCCAATATTGATATGATTAAATCCATTGTCATTCTGCTGGCACGGGGGGCACTGATCAGTATGGCGATTGTGCTTTTTCTGCTGCCGTCGTTCTTCCTGGTATTTGACAGGCTGATCTGTTATACCACCATCGGAATGCGGAAATGTCTGAAACAGCAAAATATAGAGTTTGGAGGCGGAGAAAATGAAAAATAAAAGAGGTTTGAGTCTGGGTCTGGCTGCAGTGCTGGCCGTTTCGGTCTGCGGCTGCGGGGAAAGCACTCAGACAGTGAAAGAGGCAGCAGGAAAAACACTGGAAGACACGAAAGAAGAGACGACACAAGCCGCAGGGATTGCAGAGGAAGCGGCAGGCCGGTCCACCGACAAAGAGGCAGAAAAGGAAGAGACCGTCTACGTAAATGCGGATGCCAGCGGGTCGGTAAAGGAGATTACCGTCAGCGCATGGCTGAAAAACGGCAGCGGCTTATCCGAACTTACAGATGTTACGAATCTTACGGATGTGGTCAATGTAAAAGGCGATGAGACCTTTACGCAGGATAAAGACACATACGTCTGGGCAGCAGGCGGCAAAGACATCTATTATCAGGGTTTGACTTCCGAGGCATTGCCGGTGGATGTAAAAGTGACTTATTATCTGGATGATCAGAAGATTGATCCAAAGGAACTGGCGGGGAAAAGCGGGAAAGTCAGGATTCGTTTTGATTATGAAAATCACAGCAGACAGCGAAGGACAATCGGGGGAGAAGAGGCAGAGCTGTGCGTGCCTTTTGTGGCAGCCAGTACCCTGATCCTGGATTCGGACCGGTTTGTCAACGTGGAAGTGGAGAATGGAAAGATTCTCTCTGACGGAAAGAATACGATTGTGGCAGGCGTGGCCATGCCGGGGCTGTATGACAGCCTGGATCTTTTGAATCTGGAAGGTTTTGAGGATGTGGACATTCCGGAATATGTGGAAGTGGCGGCGGATGTGACCGATTTTCAACTGTCCATGACGGCTACGGTGCTGATGCCGGATGTGTTCGGCCGGTTGGATACGGACGATATGGACGGCTTCGACGATCTGAAGGAGGATATCGAAGAGCTGAACGATGCGACCTATGATCTGATCGACGGCTGTATCGAGCTGGACGACGGAGTTTTGGAGCTGAAGGATCATATGCCGGATCTGTGGGAAGGCGTCACAGAGCTGGATGATGGGGCCACGGAATTAAATGACGGGGCCTGGGAGCTTTATAATGGATCTCGGGACTTGTATGACGGAGCTGATCAGCTGAATGAGGGGGCCAGAGGTATTCGGGAAGGTGCGAAGGGACTGGATGAAGGAACTAAAAGTCTCCAGGCCGGAGCCGGGATTTTGAATGACAGCATGCCGAAGTTTACAGGAGGCGTGGATCAGCTGGCGGCCGGACTTCAGTCGATTCAGGATCCCATGATGCTGGGGCCGGACGGTAAAAGCGGCGATGAAGAGCATCCTTATATTAAGACCAGTGTGGGGCTTTTGAAAGATGGTGTGGATCAGCTGGCAGACCGTGTCGATGGTATGGGAGATGCCCTGGAACAGGCCATTGCAGAGAACGAGAAAAAGATGCAGGAGGCTCAGACAGAGGTGATCCTGCAGAAAAGCAATCTGGAACAGGCAGTCCAAGAAGCAGCGGCGCTGCAGGATGAACTGACAGAGCTGGCCAAACAGATGGGGCTGGTGACATCTGGAAACCGGTCTGGTCAGATGCCTGCAGCAGAGGATGAGCCGGCTCTGGCAGAATCAGATGCGGCGACTGGTCAGAAACCGTCTGCAGATGCTGCACAGGCTGAGGGTGCAAAAGCTGTCTTGGAAGATGAGGATCAGCCGGATCCGGCACCGGAAGACGAAAAGAAATCATCTGAAATTGCAGATGATGAAAAAGATTCAATGATATCCCCGGAAGACGGAACAGGACCAACGGCCGGGTCAGACAGCGGAAAAGAGCCAGCCGAATCCCCGGAGGGAGGAAAAGAGTCCGCGTCGGCGCCTGAAGGTGTGAAAGAGCCAACGGAATCCCCGGAAGACGGAAAAGAGTC
>CAJTYJ010000010.1 GCA_910583895.1 uncultured Lachnospiraceae bacterium | reverse complement strand
AAAAGAACAGGAAAGCGATCCTGGAACGTCTGCAGGAACTGGGTGCCATGGAGATTGATATCCAGCTTTCGGATGAAAGCGGGTATAAGAAGATGGATATTACAAGCTCCAAAGCCACATTTGAAAAGCAGGCACAGACTGCGGATCACGCTTTGGAGATCCTGCAGGCATATGTGCCGGAGAAAGCCGGACTGCTTGCATCGCTGAACGGAAAGCCGCTCATTGACCGTGATCAGTTCACGAAGGCGGCGAGAGGGCAGGATAATTACATTGAGACCGCCCGCCGGGTCGTGGCTCTGGATAAGCAGATCGCGGAGCAAAAGGCGAATATTCAGAAAATTCAGAATCAGATCGAGGCACTTGTGCCATGGATGGGACTGACGGTGCCGGTAAGTTATACAGGAACCCGCAAGACTTCTGTTCTGATTGGAACCATGGCCGGGGCTCAGAGTCTGGAAGCGCTCTATGGACTGCTGGCAAAGGGTGCACCGCAGGTGGAAGCACTGGATATTCAGATTATATCAACAGATAAGGATTATACGTATCTGGCAGTCGTCTGTCTGAACAAGGATGTGCAGGCAGTGGAGGAAGCACTTCGGGCAGGAGGTTTTGCAAAGCCGGCTCAGTCTGTGAACAAAGTTCCGTCAGAATATCAGAAAGAGCTTCAGGCGGAGATGGATGAAGCTGTCCGTCAGATCAGTGCGCTGGAGAAGGAGATTGTGGACAGCGCAGGCAGCAGACAGGATCTGCGCATGGTATCGGATTATTACCGGATCCGTGCAGAGAAGTATGAGATTCTGGGCCAGCTTCCCCAGACCAGGAACACCTTTGCGTTAAGTGGCTACGTTCCGGCTTTTCAGGCGGATAAAGTTGTAAAAGAGTTCTCGGAGAAATACGATGCAGTTGTGGAGACCGAGATGATTCAGGAGGAAGAAGTACCGCCGGTTTTACTGAAGAATAATGGTTTCTCAGAGTCTGTCGAAGGTGTGCTTGCTTCTTTTGGTCTTCCTGGCAAGGGAGAGATGGATCCTACCTTCTTTACATCGGTGTTTTATGTATTCCTGTTTGGGCTTATGCTCAGTGACGCAGCCTATGGTCTGATCGTGGCGCTTGCGTGCGGGATTCTTCTCGTCAAGTGTCCGCGTATGGCGACAAACCTCAGAAAATCCATCAAGTTGTTTTTCTGGTGCGGGATTTCCACCCTGATATGGGGAATCATGTTCGGCGGATATTTCGGCGATGTGGTAGATGTGGTATCAGAGACCTTCTTTGGACATAAGGTGACGATTCCGGCACTTTGGTTTGTACCGCTGAACGATCCCATGAGACTGCTTTTGTATTCCATGCTGTTCGGTGTGATTCATCTGTTTACCGGACTTGCGCTGAAGGGTTACATGTGCATCCGGGATGGACGTTATATGGACTTCGTGTGTGATTGTGTCCTTTGGTTCCTGCTTCTTTTGGGACTGATCGGGATGCTGCTTCCCACGGAGCTTTTTGCAGGAATCGCAGGAGCACAGATTTATTTTCCGGAAGCTTTGAAAGCGGCCGTGAAGTGGATGGCTATCATCGGAGCAGTGGGTATTGTGCTTATGTCAGGAAGAGCAAACAAGAATTTCGGTGTGCGGATTGCACTGGGTGCCTATGATCTGTATGGCATGACCAGCTGGCTGAGCGATGTGCTCTCCTATTCCCGTCTGCTGGCTCTTGGACTGGCGACCGGCGTAATCGCCTCTGTCGTCAATCAGATGGGCAGTATGGGCGGAAAAAGCATAATCGGAGTGATCCTGTTTATCGTGGTGTTCCTGATCGGACATACATTCAATATCGGTATCAACCTTCTGGGTGCCTATGTGCACACCTGCCGTCTCCAGTATGTGGAGTTCTTTGGAAAATTCTATGAGGGCGGCGGAAAAGCGTTTGAACCGTTTATGTTAAAAACAAAATATGTAGATATTAAGGAGGAAAATTAACAATGGCAGCAATGTTAGAGATGATTGGTGGAAATGGATGGGCATTATTAGGTGCAGCACTTGCAGTAATCCTTGCAGGCTGCGGTTCTGCTTATGGTGTAGGCGTTGCCGGTCAGGCAGCCTGCGGCGTGGTAACAGAAGACCCCGGTAAATTTGCACAGGTTCTGATTCTGCAGCTCCTTCCGGGTACCCAGGGTATCTACGGTCTGCTGATCGCATTCGTGGCTCTTTCCAGATATGGCCTTCTGGGTGGTGCCGGTATGGAACTGACCGTGGCACAGGGTCTTATGGTTCTGGCAGCATGCCTTCCGATCGGTATCGTTGGTCTGATTTCTGCAAGACATCAGGGCAAGACTGCTGTGGCAGCAATCGGTATCGTGGCAAAGAAACCGGATCAGTTCGGTAAAGCTATGCTGTTCCCGGCAATGGTTGAGACTTATGCAATTCTTGCACTTCTGATCTCCATTCTTGCACTTCCGACCATCTAATATAGAAGAACAGAGGAAGCCTGTTGATAACAAACAAATTGTAAGAAGGAGAGCTTTAGAATGACCGGATTGGAAAAGATTACGGACCAGATTCAGGAAGAAGCAAAAGCCTCCGCAGCCAGAAGGATAGAGGCGGCACAGAAAGAAGCCGATGCGATTCTCGCAGAGGCAAAAGACGTCTGTGCGGCGATGGAAGCCGAGGCGGCAGAGAAAAACGCCGCTATGAAGGTGAACTATGAGGGACGTGTGAAATCCTCCGCAGAGCAGCAGAGAAGAACGGCTCTTCTGCGTGCGAAGCAGGAGATCATCGCGGACGTGATAGAGGAAGCTTATGTGACGCTGAAGAAAAAGGATGCACAGAGCTATTTCCTGACCATGGAAAAGATATTGAAAACCTATGCGCTGGCAGAGGACGGGGAGATTTATTTCTCTTCCGAGGACCTGGCCAGGATGCCGGCTGATTTTGAGAAAAAGATCAAGGCGGCTGCAAAGGAAAAGGGCGGAAGCCTGGTTCTGAAAAAAGAGCCGAAAGCGATTGCAGACGGTTTTGTCCTCGTCTACGGAGGCGTGGAAGAGAATTGTACTCTGAAAGCTTTGTTTGATGCGAAGAAGGATATGCTTCAGGATAAAGTGAATGCAATCTTATTTTCATAGAAGCCGGTTCGCCAAAAAGGAGGGTTTTAATGTCTAAAACACAATATGCCTATGCGGTTGCGCGAATCCGTGCTCTGGAAGTGTCTCTGTTCTCGTCTTCCACCATCGAGCAGCTTATTGCCTGCAAGGATGAGGAAGCGGCTCTTCGGTTTCTGCAGGAGAGAGGCTGGGGCGGGGCCGATGTGCCCGATGACGCCGATGCGGTCCTGACGAGAGAGCGGGAGAAGATCTGGGAGACCATCAGCGAGATGCATGTGGATATGGAAGTGTTCGATGTCCTGTCCTATGCAAGCTGGTTCCATAACCTGAAAGCAGCAGTCAAAGAAGTATGCACTGGCAAAAGCGGTGCCAATATCTTTTATGAAGGAACGCCCATCTCACGGGAGGAGCTTCTTCGCATCGTAAAAGAGAAAGACTTCAAAGCGCTGCCCCAGAACATGCAGACAGCGGCGGAGGAGGCAGTGGATGCACTGCTTCATTCGGGAGACGGACAGCTCTGCGATGTGATCATCGACCGGGCCACCATGGAAGCCATCAAGGAGGCCGGCAGATCGGCAGAGGATGATATCATCCGCGATTATGCAGAGTCCACCGTGGCGGTGGCCAATATTAAGATTGCTGTGAGAGCTTCTAAGACCGCGAAGACACTGGAATTCATGAAGCGTGCCATGGCGCCCTGCGATACACTGAACATCGACAGCCTGGCTCTTGCGGCACTCTCCGGCATGGATTCGATCATCGAATATTTAAACGGGAACGGATATGCGGAAGGGGCAGAAGCCCTGAAGGAGTCACCTTCGGCATTTGAGCGCTGGTGCGACAACCGGATTATCCAGACCATCAAACCCCAGAAGTCCAATCCATTTTCCGTCGGGCCTCTGGTGGCATATGTCATTGCAAGGGAAAATGAAATCAAGACGGTAAGGATCATACTAACCTGTAAGCAGAATGGCTTATCAGATGATTCCATCCGGGAAAGGGTAAGGGAAATGTATGTATAAGATCGCAGTAATGGGCGCTTATGACAGCATCTATGGTTTCGCAGCTCTTGGGCTGGATACATTTCCGGTATCCGACATCCAGGAGGGAGAGAAACTGCTTCGCAGAATCGCAGAAGGCGACTATGCGGTGATCTACATCACCGAGGCGCTGGCAGCGGATCTGAAGCATGAGATCAGCAGATATCAGGAGCAGGTGGTTCCGGCCATCATCCAGATCCCCGGTGTGTCCGGGAATACGGGTGCCGGCATCACAGGCGTGAAAAAATCTGTGGAACAGGCGGTAGGGTCTGATATACTGTTCGGAGATAATTAAGTCTGTGAGATATTTTGCGCTGGCCGGACGCCCGTCATGGGCAGATATTCCTTCCGGACTCCGCTTGCGCTTGGTGAAGGGACGCAGCGGTACTAAGGGCGCAAAAGACGCGCCCTAAGGACCGGCGCCCTTCAATGGGTCCTGCAGGAACATCAGCCCATAACGGGCTGGGTACTGGCGTCTGAATGAGGAGACGATAAAAAAGAAGAAAGTGGGTGAATCCATTCAAATGAGTAAAGGCACGATTAAAAAAGTGGCGGGGCCTCTGGTTATCGCTACCGGTATGCGCGATGCCAACATGTTTGACGTGGTACGTGTAAGTAAGCAGCGCCTCATCGGTGAGATCATCGAGATGCATGGGGACGAGGCTTCCATCCAGGTGTACGAGGAGACGGCTGGACTTGGACCGGGCGAGCCGGTGGAATCCACCGAAATGCCGTTGTCCGTAGAACTTGGACCGGGACTGATCACCAGCATCTATGATGGAATCCAGAGACCGCTGGATGATATTATGAAGGTATCAGGCGGCAATAACTTAAAGCGCGGTGTGGAGGTTCCCTCCCTGAAGCGTGATCTGAAATGGAACTTTGTTCCGACTGCAAAGGCCGGCGATGCAGTGGAGGCCGGAGACATCATCGGTACCGTACAGGAGACCGCAGTGGTGGAGCAGCGGATCATGATCCCCTACGGCATCCAGGGTACGATCAAGGAGATCAAAGCCGGAGAATTTACCGTAGAAGATGTCATCGCAGTCGTTACGACGCCGGAAGGCGACAAAGACGTAACTCTGATGCAGAAATGGCCGGTTCGTAAAGGCCGTCCATATAAGGAGAAACTGCCGCCCAGCATGCCGCTGATCACCGGACAGCGCGTGGTTGACATGTTCTTCCCCATCGCAAAAGGCGGTGTGGCAGCCGTACCGGGACCCTTCGGAAGCGGCAAGACGGTTATCCAGCATCAGCTGGCAAAATGGGCGGAGGCAGACATCGTGGTCTATATCGGCTGCGGCGAGCGCGGAAACGAGATGACCGACGTTCTGAACGAGTTCCCCGAGCTGAAGGATCCGAAGACCGGAAAGTCTCTGATGGAACGTACCGTTCTGATTGCCAATACATCTGATATGCCGGTGGCAGCCCGCGAGGCATCCATCTATACCGGTATTACGATCGCGGAGTATTTCCGTGACATGGGATATTCTGTGGCACTGATGGCAGACTCCACCTCCCGCTGGGCAGAGGCTCTGCGTGAGATGTCCGGACGTCTGGAAGAGATGCCCGGTGAGGAAGGTTACCCGGCATATCTGGGTTCCCGTCTGGCACAGTTCTACGAGCGTGCCGGCCACGTGATCAACCTTGGAAAAGACGGAAGAGAAGGCGCTCTGTCCGTAATCGGAGCGGTATCCCCGCCCGGTGGTGATACCTCTGAGCCCGTATCCCAGGCGACCCTGCGTATTGTCAAGGTGTTCTGGGGCCTGGATTCCGCCCTTGCATACAAGAGACATTTCCCGGCCATCAACTGGCTGACCAGCTACTCCCTGTATCTGGACAATATCTCCGGATGGTTTGACAAGAACGTATCCGAAGAGTGGATGGCAGGACGCCAGTCCATGATGTCCCTTCTGCAGGAAGAGGCAGAGTTAAATGAGATCGTGCAGATGGTTGGTATGGATGCACTTTCCGCACCCGACCGTCTGAAGATGGAAGCGGCCCGCTCCATCCGTGAGGACTTCCTCCATCAGAACTCCTTCCATGAGGTAGATACCTACACCTCCCTGAAGAAACAGCTTCTGATGATGAAACTGGTGCTGGCTTACTACGATCAGGCAATGGAGGCGCTGAAAAACGGCGCAGGCGTGAAAGGCCTGATCGATCTTCCGATCCGCGAGCAGATCGGACGTTATAAATATGTGGCAGAAGAGAATCTGGATGCAGAGTACGACAAGATCATGAAAGAACTGGCATCCCAGATCAAGGACGCATGCGGAAAGGAGGACTTCTAAATGCCGAAAGAGTATAGAACCATACAGGAAGTAGCCGGACCGCTGATGCTGGTACAGGGCGTGGAAGGCGTTACCTATGACGAGCTGGGCGAGATCGAGCTGGCCAATGGTGAGATCCGCCGGTGCAAGGTGCTGGAGGTAAACGGAAGCGATGCCATGGTACAGCTCTATGAGAGCTCTACCGGTATCAACCTCTCCAACAGTAAAGTACGTTTTCTGGGAAGAGGCGTGGAGCTTGGCGCATCTGAGGATATGCTGGGCCGCGTCTTCGACGGTATGGGACGCCCCATCGACGGCGGCCCTGAGATCCTTCCGGACAAGAGAATGGATATCAACGGCCTGCCCATGAACCCGGCAGCCAGAAGCTACCCCAACGAGTTTATTCAGACCGGTGTGTCCGCCATTGACGGACTGAACACCCTGGTCCGCGGCCAGAAGCTGCCGATCTTCTCCATGTCCGGTCTGCCCCATGCACAGCTGGCGGCGCAGATCGCAAGACAGGCGAAGGTACGCGGAAAAGACGAGCGTTTTGCCGTGGTATTCGCAGCCATGGGTATTACCTTCGAGGAATCCAACTTCTTCGTGGAGAGCTTTAAGGAGACCGGTGCCATCGACCGTACGGTCCTCTTTGTCAATCTGGCAAACGACCCGGCCGTGGAGCGTATTGCGACCCCGCGTATGGCACTGACGGCAGCCGAGTATCTGGCATTTGAAAAAGACATGCACGTGCTGGTTATCCTGACGGATATTACCAACTATGCAGACGCACTCCGTGAGATCTCCGCAGCGCGCAAAGAGGTTCCGGGACGCCGCGGTTATCCGGGATACATGTACACCGACCTGGCTCAGTTATACGAGCGTGCAGGCCGTCAGAAAGGAAAGGAAGGTTCCATCACCATGCTTCCGATCCTGACCATGCCCGAGGACGACAAGACCCATCCGATCCCTGACCTGACCGGTTATATTACCGAGGGCCAGGTGATCTTAAGCCGTGAGCTTTACCGTAAGGGTGTCAATCCGCCCATCGACGTACTGCCGTCTCTGTCCCGTCTGAAGGATAAGGGTATCGGCGAGGGCAAGACCAGAGGCGATCATTCCAATACGCTGAATCAGCTGTTTGCCGCTTATGCCCGTGGAAAAGATGCAAAAGAGCTGATGACGATTCTTGGTGAAGCTGCGCTCTCCGACATGGACCTGATCTATGCGAAGTTTGCAGATGAGTTCGAGAAAGAGTATGTATCTCAGGGCTTCCAGGCAGACCGTGACATTGAAGAGACGCTGAATATCGGCTGGAAACTGCTGTCCATCCTTCCCAGGTCCGAGCTGAAACGTATCGACGATAAATATCTGGATCTGTATTACGGAAAACAGTAAGGAAGCGGGCGCCTGCTGTGAGCAGATACTCCTTATAGACCCTGTGCCTTTGAACGGGGCTTTCGGGAAGCGCGGCGCACAGCGGGCTGACCACTGGCTTATGATTGGTAATATCAGAAAAAAGTAACAGTTTGAGCGTTGCCGGGCATGACCTGGGAAAAGAGTAACCCTTTGGGCTGTTACGGAACTATAAGAAAGAAGGGGGGAGACACTTGGCAGCTACGCAGGTGAACCCAACCAGAATGGAGCTGACCCGCCAGAAGAAAAAGCTGGCGACGGCCAGGAAGGGCCACAAGCTCCTGAAGGATAAGCGCGATGAGCTGATGCGGCAGTTCCTGGATCTGGTCCGGGAGAATATGGCGCTTCGTCAGAAAGTAGAGGCGGGTATCCAGGCGGCAAATAAAAATTTTGTTGTAGCAAAGGCCGGCATGTCCGAAGAGACGCTGCATACGGCTTTGATGGCGCCCAAGCAGGAGGTCTATCTGGAGACAGATAAGAAGAATGTCATGAGCGTGGATATCCCGGTTTTCGAATACAAGACCAGGACTGCGGATGAGAATGACATCTATTCCTATGGCTTTGCCTTTACTTCCAGTGATCTGGATGATGCGGTCAAATCCCTGGCAGATATTCTGCCGGAGATGCTTCGTCTGGCAGAAGCAGAAAAAGCGTGTCAGCTTATGGCTGCGGAGATCGAGAAGACCCGCCGGCGTGTAAACGCTCTGGAGCATGTCATCATCCCGCAGGCACAGGCCAACATCAAGTATATCACGATGAAACTGGATGAGAACGAACGTTCGACTCAGATTCGTCTGATGAAAGTGAAAGACATGATGCTGGAAGAAGCACATCATTACAAAGAGAAGCAGGCGGCGAAGGCTTAGCAGCCATCGGCCGGCGCACACATACAAAAGAGAAAAGATCCCCCCTGGCGGCGTGCTTACGCGTCTGCCAGGGGGGATTTTTGCTGTAATCCGATTATACCATGTTTCGAAAGGTGCCGTTTAGTTTTTTGAAGAGATAAAGTCTTTGAGTTTGATAAATTGAGATGGATTTCGGTAAGGACACATTTTGAAGCATAAAAAGAAAAAGAGAAGGAGCTGTCCTGAAATAATGCGATACACCTAATATATGGCATTGATTATTTATATAAGCAACCATATATTGTGGGTAAACTGCATGATCCGACAGTCCCTCCAAATAAGATTTTGTCAGTCATAAACAGATCTGAACTGCAAATATCATTTGAGAAAGAGTGACGCAGATTATGATGCTCTGCGATAACAAGCGCCCACGATCTGTTTTTATTTACATTATACTCAGTTTAAAGGGATTTTGCAATATGTTATAGAAGAAAAATGGCAATAAAAAAGCGAGTTTTACAGTCAAACAAGCCGTCAGCAGGTGTCGGTTTGTCCCATAAATACGGGCATCTGTCCGAGGTGACGCAGAGCATCATACTTTGCGTCACCCGGACAGATGCCCTTTTTGTATGTCTGCGGTTCGTTTTTTCCGAAACAGTCAGGGAGTAAAAACCGCAGGGAGGTCTTGAAAATTATGATACGAGAGGTTGCAGGACACGAACGAACATGTTTGGTCAGAGTGAAAAATCAGGAGGAAGAAGGAGTCTGGCGCAGCGCCAGTCTGATCAGCCTCTGTCTGGATTCCGGCGGCAAAGAAGGAGAACGCGGGGAACTGTATCATCTGTATGCAGGGAAGCCGGCCGCTTTTTGCTCCTTGTTCGATGCGCTGAATCAGATGGAGGAGCTGTATGATGTGCTTTCTTTTCCACCAGCGTCCGCAAGGATGCGGAGCTTTCTGACGGACCAGAGGATGGGAGATCTTACTGCAGAAAAAGAGACGGCACTCGAACCAAAAGATATCCGGGACGCCAGGGCTTTTGAGCAGATGCTTCGGTACCGGGGAAAGAAGGCCACTTTTTGGATTCGTATTCTCTACCGGCAGCACACCAGCTGGCAGGGAGAAGTGACCTGGGTGGAGCGGCAGAAAAAGGAATACTTCAGAAGCACCCTGGAGCTGATCCGGCTGATCCACAGTGCACTGCGGGCAGAAAAGCAGAATGGCGGAATATAAGGAAGATTCTTCCGGCAGCGTAAGAAGACAGACGCGAAAACGTGTTTTATGCAGATAGAGGAAGAAAAAGAAGGAGGAGGAAACCATGAGGAATAGTGCAGCAAAGAGAATCATCGCAGTTCTGCTCTGCCTGGTTATATTCGCCGGCAGCGAACTGAGCGGACTGACGAATATTGTGGGGGATCTGTTTGCCACGGAGATGCCGGCCGCAGACGAGGAAGGGAATGCTCCGGTGACTCAGAAAGCGGAAGTCGAGATCATGGAAGAAGCAGCTGCAGAAGTCGAAGCAGAGACAGAGGATACGGTTCAGGAGGAAGAACTGGAAGCTCCTGAGGCTCCGGCAGAGTCGGAAGGAAATCCGGATGAGAAGGAGACGCCGGATGCCTCAGAAGAAAAGCCTGCCGATACACAGACGCCGGACGCCTCGGAGGAAAACCCTGGTGAGGAAGAGACGCCGGATGCCTCAGAGGAAAAGCCTGCCGATACACAGACGCCGGACGCGCCGGAGGAAAATCCTGGTGAGAACGAGACACCGGACGTCTCGGAGGAAAAGCCTGCCGATACACAGACGCCGGACGCCTCGGAGGAAAAGCCTGCCGATACACAGACGCCGGATGTTTCAGAGGAGAAGCCTGGTGAGACCCAGATTCCGGAAGAATCCAAGGAGAACACCGATGAGGCAGGAATGCCGGGAATTCCGGAAGATAAAGAAACATTGGAATCCCCGGAGACAGAGAAGCCAGATGCTGTGGATGAGGAAGAACCGGAGGAAGCGCTGGAAGATTCTATGACGCCGGAAGAGTTTGAGGCGCTTGGGGAAGATGAAGTTGGTGCGGTTACCTGGGAGATGGAAGCGCCTGTTTCCGGCTTTAGAAGAGCCAGAGCTGGATCCGGCACTCCCTTTACATTCAACATACAGTATGTAAAACAGGATGACCCTAATTATGTATATAAAGAAGATAACTTTAATCTGAAATACCAGATTGGATTCACTGTACCTGACGTGGATCTTCAGCCGGGGGATATTAAGATTCAGATGCCCTATGCGCTGTTCCAGGACCGAAACGGCAATCCGGTTGGGCCGGATCAGATCGCAGTGGCGAAAGGAGAGCCTGGTGCAGAAGATGACGATAAAAATTCCGGAAGCAGCGCGTTTAAATACTGCCTGGATGATGAGGCTAATCCTCAGTGGTTAATCTTCTACAACTGCAGGACAGTAAAGAGCGGAACCAACTCCATGTGGCAGGTGCTCTATAAAGTGACGGACATCATGCAGGTCAAAGATCAGACTTCCTGGTCGCTGGCACCGGAAGTTGCGGTAACGGTCCGGACTCCTGAGCTGGATGATGAAGGAAAACCAGAAAAAGACGAGAACGGTGACATTATTTACACGGTTGTCGGAGAATACTCTATAGAGTATGAAACAGAAGAAGACGGAAAGTTTCCATACGGACCGGTCGATCCGCTGGAAGGACTGGTGGATACCAGTGTCAGTCTGACCAGTGTCACCAAAGAGCCTTACTATGAGGCCAACAGACAGTACGCCCCCGGACTCTACACCAGAGCACAGGTGGCAAGATACGCCGGATACGGCAGTGAAGAAAATCTGCCGGAGCAGTTCCGCGGTGAAAAATTTAAAGACTACCGGTATGTGGTGTGGGAAGTGACCGCGAAAGGAACGGCCACACAGCCCTGGAGCCTGCAGATCTCGGAGAAACCAAAGGTAGGAACCGGACCGGAAGGTACACAGGAAGGAACAGAAGGAATTCTGGTCGGTTACTGTGACAATTACAAGACGTCCCTCGGTTATAATGTTCCAATTCAGAGACCGGAACACTCCACAGGGGAGGATACCCTGATCCAGAACTATGGACTGGGAGCGGACGATACCCGCTCCTGGGGCAGCCGTTTCTATGTGGTGACTGCTTATCCCAGGACCGCGGCCCCCAAAGAGGATGCTTTGCTGGAGAATGAACTCACGGTGACCATGGTGCCGGAGGATGAAGACGGAGAACCGGTGTCAGAGACCAGAAACGCGGAATGGAAATGCAAAGATTATAAGTGGGAATACATTGGAGACACGATTTCTGTCCATAAATATTATTATAACGGAGATAATGAAAACGGCTATTCCGGATGGCTGGATGCCTACCAGAAAGCAAAGGAGTCCGGAGAGGATTACGGGGATCTTCCCTTCTCTACCACCTATTCCTTCAAGGGCTATCAGTGGACCCATGCCCTTGACAGCAGTACAGGAATGGAGCCGGGGAGTGTGATTCCGGACCGGAGTTATAAGCTGACAGCGGTGGACGATGTCATGTACGTATGGCCGGAGGATAAGGACGGCCGGATGCTTACGAGGAAAGACTATTATTTTTCGGAAGTCACAGTGACGCCTTCTTATCTGAATGTGGATCTCTTTGAAGATCAGGAAATCCCTCAGGACAGCACGAAGGGGGAACTGACTCTTTATGCAATGTACCCTGAGTCCACGGATTGGGAAAAAGTTCCGGAAGAGCATCTGTCAGCTTCCAAAACAGGACTTCAGACAGTCTACAGTCTGAATGAGGCAGAACTTGCGCGTCAGCCCTGGCGGGTAAAAGCAGAATATACGGCGGAAGATGCTTACCGGATCTCCTGTGTGATTGACGTGAAAGTGCGGTTGAGACAGGATTCTGAGGTTCTGTCGGAAATCCTGAAGGACAATCCGAATCTTCAGTCCATAAAACTGGAAGACCTCTCAGGTGCGACCGGACAGTTCGGAAGCCGGAAGCCAGGGGAGGCGTACACTTACGCATCTATGACTTATGTAGATGGTTCAGGCGGTGACAGTTCGGACGGGGATGCATCTCTGAAGCCGGATCAAAATTCTGGAAAACTGAATTATGAAAGCTACGAGATAAATGGAAGCAATGAGCTTGCAGATATAACCAGGCGTCTGTATGGCGGTTTCCTTCTGCGTGATAACGACAGCAAAAAGCTGACCAGCCTCACACCCCACGCACAGGCAACCAAGACGTCTGTGAGCACCAACGATTCGGCCGGTGACCGTGTGGTGGTGGATTACTGTCTGACCGCTTATGACGGATACGAGGTGTACAGCAAAGAGGCCAAAGACTTTCTGCAGAGTAACAGTGAATTGAACCCGGGTCAGAATCACGTGGTATTTTATGATCTGCTTCCCTATGGGATGAAATTTGATCCTTCCCGTCCGGTGACAGCAGGGCGTATCCGGGATCTGGACAGCAGGGGAAATTATACAAAGCAGCCGGGTCTGTGGGATACCACTCAGGTTCGGGTGGAAGTGGATTCCAGGCGGGATATTGACACCAATTACAACGGAACCAGCAGGACCCGTGTGGCGTTCCATGTCTGGTACGACGGCGCAGATCCCACCACCTACACAAACGGTATGTGGATGGAAGGATGGGGCGTCAGCTTCAGCGCCTATTATGAACGGAAAGACGTGGAGCTGATCCAGAAGGAAAGCAACGTCTGTGCCTTTATGCCTTCGGATCCGTCAAGATCTCTGATCGGAAAGAAGAATGAAGAGATCTTTCCGGACAACGGAGGAGCCAATCTTCCGGCTTCCATGAACGAAGCTCTGAAAGAAGAGTACAAAGCGCTGGGCAGCAATATCAACGGGGCTTCCTCGGTCAATGAAGAGGTTTACAATGTCCTGTATGCCCGGGACATCGCAGATGAAGACATCGCTCAGAGCGGTGAGACCGGCATCAAGAAGACGGTTATTGCAGATGCCGACCGTTTTGGAAAACCCGGAACCAGTGCCGAGGTGGAGACGGGAAAAGGCTATACATATGAGATCACGGTGGGAAATACCGATGCGGGATCATGGAAAGGCCTGATTGTCTATGATGTGCTTGAGAGTGCAGAGGGCAGCCAGTGGAAGGGTGAATTCCAGTCGGTGGACGTGAGCGGGCTTAGAAGGATCGGAATCGATCCGGTGGTGTACTATACGGACAACGAAAATCCGGATAAAAATCTGGAAGCAGAAGGATCCGGATGGACAAAGGCGGAAGACTGGGATCAGGATCCGGATGCAGGGTCAAAAACCGTCCGCGCAGTTGCAGTGGATATGCGCAAGTCCTCCGAAGGCGGCGACTTTGAATTGAAATCCATGCAAAATGCAGGCTTTCAGATCCGCATGAAGGTTCCGGAAGGAACCCAAAAAGATCAGGCGGCCAAGAATGAAGCGTTCTACGGGGTCGAAGGATCGACAGAACTTCTGCGCAGCAATCCGGTTACTGTGACCGTCAAGCCCATGGAAATTTTGACCGTTACCAAAAAATTGGCAGATAATGTACCGGAGGAGATACAGAATTCTACTAAAAATACTTTCTTTGAATTCGAGCTCTACAAGGTGGAGAACGGGACAGAGAAAAAACTGGCCGGACAGGAATATCGGCTCTATGAGAACGGAGAGCTGAAAGATGATCGTCTGTATGCCACAGATGGAAAAGGCTGTTTCCGGCTGCGTCCGGATCAGACCGCAGAATTCCAGCTTCCCAATGCAGACGGAATCCAGGCAAGAGAGACAGAACAGATTTTCTGGAAAGGAACATCCAATGCCGTGGATAACCGCACAGATGAAAACGGCAGAAGAGCGATTACTGTCACCAATGAATATCGTCCGGTTGTCTATGTCCGGAAACTTCTCCAGGGAACTTTGGACACGGAGGAGGGAATAGAAGACGCACAGACCAGGTTTCAGTTCAAGATTGAGACCAGGAACTCGGCAGAGGAAGAATTTACACCTCTGGCGAACAAAGAATTTTATTATGTAGATTCCGTTGGGGTAGGCGGTGTCCTTCCGGGCCCCCATCCGGATTATGGAACCAGCCTGACAGGCTGCATGCGAAAAACGGATGAGAATGGAATCTTCACGCTGAAAAAGGGTGAAGTGGCGGCTCTTTGCTTTGAAGCTCCGGGAATCCAGTACCGAATCACCGAAGTGACAGAAGACGGGACCGGTATAGACGCTACCGGCAACTGGATCTGCCAGACACCGTTCCAGTCAGGAACTACGTCTCTGGAAGGAGAAAAGGCAGAATTCACCAATATCTATCGCTGGAAAGAACTGTATATCACCAAGAAGCTCACCAATCAGGATCCGAAAGAATGTAAACAGGAATTTACATTTAAAATTCAAAAGGTGACGACTACGGAAGACGGGACAACGCAGGAAACGGATCTGAGTTTGGATGAATGTAAAAAGATTACCTGGTATCTGACGGGCAGTGGAACACAGACGCCGCAGGAGCTGGATAGAGATGGAACGATCACCTGCCAGTGTGCGGGAAGGACGATCCGCGTTTCCGGTCTGGAAGCAGGCGTGACTTATAAAGTGACGGAGCTGCCGGACGAATCCGGGGATTATCAGCAGACCATACCGGCCGGCGGAGAAGGAATCCTGGTAACCATGCCGGAATACGGTACCAGAAAGGATATTTCCTTTACCAACGATTATCTGTGGCGTTCCCTGTCCGTGAGCAAGCAGCTTGCGGCGGAAACAGAGAAAGAAGGAGAGACAGAAGAGCCTTCCTTCCCCATGACGGTAACACTGAAAGGAGAGCTCCAGAAAGGGCTTGCCTATACCCTGATGAAGCAGGGCAAGGAAGTGCCGCTGCCAGATGGGGTGACACAGAGAAGGACCGATTTGACTACTGGTATCTTCTGGCTGAAGTCCGGCGAGACAGCTGTGTTCCAGTATGCAGGAAAAGTCGGGGATCTTTATGAGATCACGGAGGTGCATGAGAAAGATTTAACAGAGCCGGAGAAATATCCTCAGATCTATCCGGAAAACAATAAACCTTTTACGGGAAATTTCCCGAAGGAGGATGTAGACGTAACCTTCATCAACGGTAAGGCAGGCAGCCTGTACATCAGTAAGGCGTATATATACGACCCGAAGGATAAGGCAGCTGTGAGCTACCTGGAAAATGCAGGCGGCGGATGGGATCAGACCGATCCTCCCGTGCTGGCTCAGGAAAATCAGTCTTCCTTAGGGATATTGGATGTTCTTGGTGGAAACGGAAGTTCTCTGGGCCAGGAAAACCAGCAGCCGGGAGATGGAGCGGAAAGCTTTACAAAGACGAAAAAAGCAGTCAGCGTGCAGCTTTATCTGAACGGTGAACTTTTTACAGAAAGCTGTGAAGTAAAAGTGATCGACAAATCCGGAAATATCCTGAAGGATCAGTGGCCCAGCGAATCTGAGGATTCCCTGAACAGCGGCGTCTATCTGCTGGAACCGGACGTGACGGTCATCATACCGGACAGTGTGCTGGCGAAATATCAGAAGGACGGGGTTACGGCCTATGAGTTAAGAGAGGCGCCAGAGGATCAGCACCGGATTGAACAGACGACCTACCAGAAAGGCGCATCCGGACAAGTGGGGATGTATGTCTCGGCGGTTGTGGAGATCAGCCAGAGCGATCCGAAGGATGACGCGGCGGTTACCGGTACCGTAGAGCATAACCCGGTGGCTTCCATCGAAAATGAGGTCAAAGGCCATGATGTCATGGATGAAAAAGTCAAATTCATGACGGAAGATTCGGAAAAAGTTCCGGAAGGAAGCAGGCTTGTGTGGAGGCTGGAACGGTATACATCCGGCGGATGGGTTCCGGCAGCAGGCGTTTCCTATGTGAGATTCACCACCCGGGAAGGGACGGCTGACCCGTCAAACGGTTTGATTTCTCCGCAGGAAGTGGTTCCCATGGATGACCGGATTCAGACCACCGGTGCGGACGGCAGGATTGAACTGTACAAAACCGAAGGCGGCGTACCCATCGTGGATTTCCTGGGGGATGAGAGAGTATATCTGAATCTGAGCACCAAAGCTCAGGAGGGAGATCTGCGCCTTGTGGAGGTGTGGGAAGAGTCGGATGCGGCCTGGGGCATGCTGGCAGGATATGCGGATAATGCAGTTACGGAGGCGGACAGTAACATACATGACACGGATATGGCAGAGGATATGGTGGCTTATAACAAAGACAACATTTTCCGGCAGGCGGGGCAGTCCGCACGGTCCGATGATGCCGGCAGTATGACAATGGAAAGCTCCGCGAAAAAGGCAAAAGCGGTGTCCGGACGGCGTACGGGACCTCTGAGCAGCGGAAACAGAAGACCACTGTATCCGGAGACTCTCTCCGACAGCCAGTTCAGCCTTGCGGTGGGAGAGGCAAAGGAAGAAGATGCCAGGACACTGTATATCGGCTTTGTCAACTCCAACAAGAAGATCCCCGTGGAGATCGCCAAGGAGATGGAGACCGGCTCGGATGAGATCTTCACAATGCTGCTTGAACAGGTACTTCTGCTGAACGAAAAAGATCCGGCAGAGTCTTACAAAAAAGATCTCAGCAGTGTAAAGGCTGAAGACATTCTCCTTTCCCAGGGGCGGGGCGGTATCCCTTATGAGGTATACCACATCCAGGAGCCGGAGGATGGTTCCGGGCAGGAGCCGGTCCGTACCGGGGAGACCGGGCCGGAGGGAGAGATCCTTCTCCGCGCCGGAGAGTACGCAAGGCTGGACCTGCCGGAGGGAACGCTGTGGACTGTCCGGGAAAAAGAGAAAGCAGGGTATGAGCTTAAGGACTTAAGACCTGACAGCCAGAGCGGTCGTTTGCAGAAGATTGCGGGTCTCTCCGGTAATCGGGACACCATGCTGATCTACCAGACACCCAGCCGCCTGCCGGCGGAGCTGAATGTGGAAGTCGTAAAAGGTAAGGTCTATTATGACGAGGTTTCGTGGTATCCGGGAGTACAGGATTTATCGGGTGAAAATCCGTACCGCCCCACTGTAAATTTGCTGAACGGATATATCCGGATTTCCGGAACCTATTCGGACGGAACAGTGAAAGAGCTGACACCAGGAGTGGGAAGCTTCCAGATCAAAGAGCTGAAGACCGGCGGGATGTCCCAGGAAGACATTATCAGAGAAAATCGGTCTGAAGAACTGAAATGGAAGATTTCCTGGGAAGGGATGACGAAAGAAGTCAGCCTTACGTATATGCCGGTTCAGAGCCTGACGTCGAAAGTGCTGGAGCAGTATGTGACAGACATGGATTTTGAACCGGATTATATGTCCAGGTGGATCCTCAGACCTTTTGATTATCATGTGAAGGTTCAGGCGGTCTATTCTGACGGTACGGCCAGAGACCTGGACGGAAATCAGGTAAAAGCAGTTAGGTGGCAGTGGACCTTCGAGGATGATTCTGAGGAAAACAGCAATGAAAACGGGGATCTCAGTACGGTACATGAAGGCGGTAGAAATGCTGATTTGAAAGTCACATTTGTGCCTGACCATATCCCAGTGGAGCAGAACCGGAGTAGTACGGCGGAACTGAAATATCTGGCATCGGTGATTGGAACGGGAGTTTTTCACGAGTTTGTGACGGGTGCTGAAAAGCTCTATTCGGTGGATGGAGATCCCCTGGATTTGCAGGGCCCGCATGTGGTGATTCCTGCATTGGTCAGAATAGCTGGTTCAGAAGATACAATCTTCAGAGTGACCTCGATTGGTGGCAGTGCATTTGCGGATAATGAGACAATAGAGTCTGTAGAAATACCGATGGGTGTGTCTGAGATTAATAATAGGGCATTTGGCGGGTGTACGAATCTGAGATCAGTAAAATTGCCGGACAGTGTGACAGAGATTTATTGGGGTGCATTTTCGGGCTGCAGCAACCTGACGGAGATTACCATACCATCCAGAGTCTCGTGGATTGCTGATAATGCTTTTGAGAACTGTGAGAATCTGACCAGGATCGTTGTGGAGCAGCCCAAAAATTCGCTTGCAGGCTATAAGACAAAGTGGGGCGCGCCTAATGCTCAGGTTGTCTGGAGTTCCCAAAATACCGGAGGCATCTCAGGCTCGGGCGGCTTACCGCAGTAGGACATCAGATACAAGAAAGGAGGATTGGGGACTGGCGGAAATTGGAGGTTCCGGCTGTCCCCTGCAAAAAATCATGAAAAAAACATATAAAAAGCTGTTATCCTTCCTGACCGTCATCTGCTGTCTGGCAGGAAGCCTGAGTCCGGTTCATGCGTCGGGCAGCGGGGCGGTGCCCCGGGTTGTATTTGAGAACGAGTCCGACGGCAGGGTGGATCTGTATATCGGAAAGGAAGTCGTGAACAGTGAAGGCTGCATGGCAGATCCGGATGACCGTTTTACCTTCACCCTGGCCTTAAGCCGCGGCGGCGCAGAGCTTACGGAGGAGCAGTCCTACCGGCTCTGCGACTTAAGCGGACGGGAACTGACGAAGGAAGAACTGGGAGCAGAGCAGAATGCATTCTTTACCCAGGGCGGAAGATTTACCCTGAAAGCAGGACAGATGGCCAGGTTCTCCGGCATCTCACCGGGAACTGGCTATGTGATCCGGGAGATTTCCAAAGATGGTTATACCCAGATCTTCCCGGCGGGAGGCGATCCGGTGTCCGGTACCAAAGAGTATAAGACAGAGACGTTTGTCTTCCGGAACCTTTACAATCCCGGCGGAGGCGGAGCAGCGAAGCTTGAGGTCAGTAAGACCGTCGCATTTCCGGATGGCTACGAGGTGCCGCAGACGCCGGATTTCACCTTTGAATTAAAGTTGGAGAAAAAACCGGCAGCGGGGCTTCCTTACAAGGTGATTGACAGCCAGACCGGCCGGGAGACTGGCAGCAGGACGACCGGGGAAGATGGAACCTTTACATTGAAAGGCGGACAGACAGCAGTCTTTGAAGGCGAAGATGAGAACGGCGTCCCCTATATCCAGGACGGAATGGACTATGAGGTGACGGAGACGGCCCTTCCTCCCGGCTGGCGGATCGCGGGTGACGGCGAGACTTCGAAAAAAGGAGGCATAAACGGAACGACGCTGGTGAGCTTCCATAACTCGGAGGCCTCCTTTGCAGTCACCAAGAGGCTGGAAGATTACACCACGCCCGATGTGGATTTCCGCTTTGAGCTGAAAAAAGCAGACGGCAGTCTCTGGGCCGGGGTGAATTATTATCTGTACGATGCACAGAAGAACCTGGTGCCGGCAGTTCCTGAGACACCGGCTTTTGCTGAACAACCGGAAGCGGATTCCGCCGCCGGGACAGCGTCTCTGTATCACACAACGGCTGCTGACGGAACCTTTACCCTGAAGCCCGGTCAGACGGCGGTCTTTGCGGGGATCGAGCCAGGGACGGTATACAGTGTCAATGAGATCGGGAATCCGGAGTATATCCAGACGCTGCCGCTGGCCACCGAAGGATACACAAACCAGGTGGCGGAGGTTTCGGTCCGTACCCTGCCTTTTGTCAATAAAAAAGCAGAGTACAGCCGGCTTTTGACTGTGACCAAGGAAGTGGTGAATCAAAAAGGCGATGCTTCCATGACGCCGGGCGGAGACGTCTTCCATTTCATCCTGAAGGACAAAGACGAAAAACCGGTGGAGCACGCCCTCTACCATGTGCTGGTAGGAAGCTCTGAGTTTACCTACTACACGGGAGCGAGCAACACCTCCGATTCCGGGGACGGGAAGCTCAGGCCCGGAGAGTTCACCCTGAAGGCGAACGAGACCGCCCGCTTCCAGAACCTTTCACCGGGAGACTATACGGTAGAGGAGATCGATCTGCCGCCCGGCTACCAGATCGGGGAAGAAAGCAAGGAGACCCAGACGCTGACTCTGAGTTCCCAGGGACTCGCAGCCTTTACCTTCCAAAACTGCTACCAGTCCGACAAAGTGGACCTGCAGCTTCTCAAGACGAATCCGTCCGGAGAGCCGCTGGCAGGAGCAGAGTTCCGGCTTTCAAAGCTTGGAGAGGGAGATACCGAGGAAGTGATTGGTACCGTTGTCACGGACGAAAAAGGCAGTCTCTCCTTTGATCAGCCCCTGTCGGAGGGGACCTGGAGACTGACAGAGACCAAAACACCCATGGGTTATCAGCTTCCCGCCGGTTTCTTCACCATCAAGATCGAACGGGATGAAAACGGTCTGCCAAAAGCTCCGGTGGTCATGGACGCAAAAGACAATATCCTGATATCCGGTGCGGATTTTAAGGAGGGCAGTCTGGTGAAATACACCTTCACAGAAGGTGATCAGACCCGTGACGTTCTGACTTTGACCGTCAAGAACGAATACCTGTATTCCCTGCCCAAGACCGGCGGAACCGGAACCGGTCCGTACACTTTAGCAGGAAGTCTTCTGCTTCTGGCAGCCGCATTCTTGTACATAAGAAGATGGAAAACCCGGCAGGAATGAAAATTTTGAATCCGATATCTGACCGGCAACGCTCCACATTAAGTGAAAGCGTTCCCGGTCTCATATAAAAAACATGTGGAGGAGGTGCTGAGAAGTTTTAAAGGAATGAGAGGATTTTTCGGCGGTCCTCATACCGCAGAAATGCGCCCAGCGCAAAACGCAACCCGAAAGGAACGAAAATAATGGGCAAAGCCCGGAAAGAAAGGAAAGGAAAATGAAGAAAATCAAAAAGTTATTGGCAATGCTTCTGGCAATGACTATGGTGCTCGGCATGAGTGCCACGGTACTTGCAGAAAATGAAGATGCTGCGACAAGCCCGGCTACGGGAACTGCAGAAGACAAAGGAACCATCGAAGTAAAAGGTATTGAAGAAGGGGAAACGGTTTATGCTTTCCAGGTTGTGAAGGCAGTATATGAGGATGGGAAATTCAACTCCAAATATCAGTCTCTCTACGAAGCTTTAAAATTAAATGATAACAGTACAGCAATTCTGGATGAAGGTCTTGCTGACAGTCTTGGTCAGATTAAGGCCGGTTTGACAAAGGGTGAAGATGGCCAGTGGGATGGTGTATCGGCTGACGCGGATGCAGATTTTGGTTCTTTTACCATGACCGCGTCTGATGACGGATATACGAAAAGAGATGTTCCGGTAGGCTCTTATCTGATTCTGGTAGAAGGGGCAGAGAATCATTTTTATGCACCGATCATTGTATCGGTATCTTATGTGGTCAATGACGGAGAAAGCCAGGTAGAAGGAAGCTCTCTTTTGATTTCTTCCCAGACAGCCTGGGCAAAAGTCATTGACAAACCGTCAATTGACAAAACCGCGGATACAGGGAATGAAACAGATACGAGTTCAGCAAACGTTGGTGACCTGATTACTTATGCGGTCACAGTAGATCCGATTCCTGCTTATGATGGTGCACATCCAAGGTTTAACATCGTCGATACATTAGGAAATGGCCTTGCATTCGCAACGGTTGAGGATGTACAGAAGATTGATCCAACGGTAACTGCAGAGGACCAGACTGATTTAATCAAAGTATATGTCGGTGACACACTGTTATCTAAGGATCACTATACAGCAACCATTAATAACGATACCAAGGAACTGAAAGTTGATTTTGTAAAATCATCTGGAGGAACCAAAGAAAATGGCTATATGTTATATGACTATAACGGACAGTCATTAAAGGTTGTATATCAGGCAAAAATCACAGACGAAGCACTTATGAACAGCAGTGCAAATGAGAATACTGCGAAATTAAACTATTCCAAAGATTCGAATGTAGAATCCGACGATGAAAATGATCCGGATACACCGGAGGCAAAGACATACACCTATACTTTTGACCTCAGTGGAACGGCTACCGGTTCTGAAGTAACAAGTATTGTGAACAAAGTAGGCGAGGAAGTCGACACGGAAACAGGAGAGAAAAAGCCTCTGCCGGGTGCTCAGTTTACATTGTATACGGACGCTGCGTGTGAGTATGTATATTCGGGCAACACGCTCGTGCCAGATGGAGTTGTGACATCCGGGACGAACGGTGAACTGGTAATCCGCGGTCTTGCGGCTGGTACGTATTATCTCAAAGAGACTTTGGCTCCGACCGGATATTCTTTGAATACGGATGTTTACAAAATTGTATTAGAAGCAAATTATAAGAAAGATTCCAATCAGGATGATGTGTTAGATTTCTGGAATGTTGAGATTACAAATACGACTACCGGAAAAACGGATGGTGTAGATATTGATCATTTAACTTCTGAATCAACAGAAGCACCGGATGAAACATTGAATATTCCGAATACGAAACTTTCCTCCCTTCCCTCCACCGGTGGCATCGGTACCACGATCTTCACCATCGGCGGATGCGCACTGATGATCCTTGCAGCGGGCCTGTATTTTGCTACCCGCAGAAAAACTGCAAAATAATCATTCCTATTTCATTTTAAACTAACACCTCATCGAAACCAATCATCCTCGCCCATCATGCCAGGCTGGCCGCTAGGTCAGCCTGGCATGGGCGAAGGTTTCGATGAAACAAGAACCAGGACTGTACCATCATATGTTATCCTGCAACAACAAGGAGAGCCCAGATGAAAAAGAAAGCGACATTTTTCATATTTCCCATATTATTTTTAGCCGGTCTGTCCTTGCTGCTGTATCCGCTTGTGGCAAATCAGTGGAACAACTACCGGCAGAGCCGCCTGATCTCCTCTTACGACGAGTCCGTTGCCCGTCAGGAATCCGAAGGCACCCTGGACTACAGCCAGGAATGGACCAGAGCCCTCACCTACAACGAGGAGCTGCTTCCCTACATCCTTCCCGATTCCTTCGCAGCGGCTCAGATCGCGGAAGAGGAAGACGAAGAATACCTTTCCTGCCTGAACCTGACCGGTGACGGCATGATGGGATATGTCCAGATCCCAAAGATCAACGTTAAGATTCCCATTTTCCATACCACCTCTGAGGAAGTGCTTCAGGTGGCGGCAGGGCATCTGGAAGGAAGTTCCCTTCCTGTGGGCGGAACCGGAACCCATACCGTGATTTCCGCCCACAGAGGACTGCCAAGCGCCGCATTGTTCACCGATCTGGACCGCCTGGAAGAAGGCGATTGTTTCCTGCTCCATGTGCTGGATGATACGCTCTGCTATCAGGTAGATAAAATCACGGTCGTGGAGCCGGACGACACCGAAGCTCTGATGGCAGACCAGGATCAGGACTTAGCCACACTGCTCACGTGCACACCTTATGGAGTGAACAGCCACAGGCTGCTGGTCCGCGGCCGCAGAATTCCTTATGAAGAAGTAGGGGATGAAATGGTGGCAGCTTCTGCCTTCACGGGCCCGAGCCTTCATACGAACTATCTTCTGTGGGTCATCGTCGGGCTACTGACCACAGGCGCTTTTATTCTGCTTTTGTATGTATTTGACCGGAGGCAGAAAAGATCAGGACGAAACAGCAAAGAGGAATCATCATGAAACGGACAATGATCAATCTCTTCTTTGTACTTCTGTTTCTGACCGGTTTTGGAATTCTGGCCTATCCGACGATCTCCGACCAGTGGAATACCTACCGGCAAAGTCGTCTGATTTCGGACTATATGGAGACGGTCAGGGAGATGGAGCCGGAGGACTATACCCGGGAATGGGATATGGCAAAAGCTTTTAACAATTCCTTTCCGGTCAATAACCTGTACGGAGATGCATTTGGAGAAACAGAAGGAGCGCTCTCAGATACCGAATATTGGGGTGTGCTGAATCTGGCCGGAGACGGGATCATGGGTTATCTCTCTGTTCCGAAGATCAATGTCAGGCTGGCCGTCTATCATGGCACCTCAGAAGAAGTCCTGCAGACCGGTGTGGGACATCTGAACGGGACAAAGCTTCCAATGGGCGGCATGAGTACCCACAGCGTACTGGCGGCCCACAGAGGTCTTCCAAGCGCAAGACTGTTCACGGATATCGATCAGCTCGACCGGGGCGACCGGTTTTACATATACATTCTGGATGAGATTCTCGCTTATGAAGTAGACCAGATTCTGCCCATGGTTGACAAGGATGATATGGAGACGCTGTCAGAAGCTCTGCAGATCAAGGAGGGAGAAGACTATGTAACCCTTTTTACCTGCACACCCTATGGCGTCAACAGTCACCGCCTGCTGGTCCGGGGAACCAGAGTACCCTATGAGGGAGAAGAGGAAGCGGCCTCCACCCCCATGAACACCATGCTTCGGGCTGTGCAGAATTATTATATGCTCTATCTGATTCTCGGTCTGTCAGGAACATTTCTGATTATACTCGTTATGAAATTCCTGTTCAGATCCAAAAACCATAAAGGCTGAAACGAAACTACAGAGTTCGAATGCGGAACTTCAAACAGCATCGGAACGAACAGAGCCCAGATGAGGTCTGTGAGAGGAGATGCGGGACTTTAAACAGCATCGGAACGAATAGAGCCCAGATGAATTTCAGGACATGGAACATGGCCGGAAATACATCTGTGACCAGGGGTCTGTGAGAGGAGATGCGGGACTTTTATAAAAGCAGAATGCAAATAGGAGGGGAAAATGAGGAAGATGAGGAGAAAGAGTGCATTGATTTTTGCCGCTTTGCTTCTGATGCTGGCGGCGGCCCCGGGGAATGTTTACGGCTCCCTGGGGATTGAAACGGAGAAGGCGGACTGCTCGATTGCATTTGACCTGGGCAATCTGACCGGGGAAGGATCAGATTTTGCCGGGCTGACGGCCCTGGAGATTCCGGTGGATCTCTACAAGGTGGCGGATGTGAAGATGGATGGTTCCTATGTGCCTGGAAGCTCCTACAGCGGGCTTGCAGAGGATCTGAAGGCAGCGCTTGATGCCGCCAACGTCCAGGATCAGGAAAGAAAAGCAGAAGAATGGCTGAACCTGGCGGAAGGATTCCGGGAGCTGATACCGGAAAATACGTTTGGGGAATATCAGACAACACTGACAGAAGGTGCCGGTCAGATCGATGACCTGCCTGTGGGCCTGTATCTGGTCTGTGCCCGGAAGGTGTGGTCAGAGGAATTTATTTATACCTTTTCCCCCTACCTGATCTCTGTGCCGGACAACGGGTATTATAAAGACGATACCCGGGAAGATGCCTGGATTTATCATGTGGAAGTGAGCCTGAAGCCTGAGCGCGAAAACCGTTTTGGGGATCTGGAGATTGTAAAGACACTGGATTCCTACAATGAATCTTTGGGAAGTGCCACCTTTATTTTCCAGATAGACGCACATAAAGACGAATTTACCTACAGTGATGTGGTGTCTCTGGTGTTTGACGGTCCGGGGACCCGGTCGGTCATCCTGCGTCAGAAGCTGCCGGCGGGAGCGTCAGTGACCGTCCGGGAGGTGTACAGCGGCCCGAGCTATTCCGCCGGCAGCGGGGAGATCCAGAACATCGAATCGGCCCTTGCGGCGACTATCTTGTCGGATAAGCTGGAAGTGAACATGGAAGAGAAGCCGAAAAACCAGGTCTCTTTTACCAACCATTATGACAACCGGTTGAACGGCGGAACCAGTGTGGTAAACCATTTTACATACATGGAAGGCACTCAGGGCGGTCCGTGGGTGTGGACACAGCAGGGCGATTCGTCAGAAGGAGAGTAAAAGGTATGAAGAGAAAGCTGGATAAGAAAATTCTGTGCCTGACATTTGCGGCGCTGATTTTGACGGCCGGAGTGTCTGCGGAAAAAGCAATGGCGTATTTTACCACGTATACATCGGCATCCGGAGGTGCCGGGCTGGATCTTGGTTTTGGAGCGGTGGAGCCTCCGGCAGAAGAATTCTCTGACTGGACCAAACACATTACCATTCGCAGTGCAAAAGAGGGAGAGGCATGTTTTGTCCGGGTAAAAGTATTTGCAGGGGCAAAGTATCAGGAAGGACTTCAATACTCGGATGCCTCCGGCAAATGGAGCCCGGGAGCGGACGGATATTATTATTACAGTGAAGTTTTAGCCCCGGGAGCGGCAACGGAACAGCTGGATGTAAAGATCAATGGAATCAGCGAAGAAGACCAGGAGGACTTCAACGTTATTGTGGTGCAGGAGCATTCCATGGTGTTCTATGACGAGGAGGGCAATCCGGTATACGACTGGACGGTTACGACAGATGACGGGGAGGTGCAGGAGTGATGAAAAAACGCGTGCTTGGAAAAATGAAACCTGTGCTTCTGCTGGCGGCCTCAGCCGTACTGCTTCTGATGAGCACCGTAGGCAGCACAAGGGCGGCACTCACCTATTACAGTGATTATGCCGCTGTGCAGATGTCCGTCTCCAGCATCGGCGTCAGTCTGGTGGAAAATGAAAAGGTGGTCAGCCACCGCAACTATGACAATGACGGCTGGAGCAGTGACGGGACCGGTCAGCTTCTGGAGGGGCGGTTCACAGATGAGGAGAAAGTGAAGCCGGGGAAAAGATACGAAGAGAAACTGCAGGTATTCAACAGCGGCGTCATCGATACTTACGTGAGGGTGATTCTCTGCAGAAGCTGGATGGATGCAGAGGGGAACAAGGACACGACGCTGACCCCGGCGCTGATCGGCCTGGAGCTGGCTTCAGAAGGAAGCGGCTGGATGGTGGATGAAAGCGCATCCACACCGGAGCGGACGATACTCTATTATACAAGGCCTCTTGCATCCGGAGAAAGCACTCCGGCTTTCTGCGACGCAGTCCGGATTGATCCGGCGATCGCTGCAAAGGTTGTTCGCAAGGATACGGTGGATGCAGAGGGAAATAAGATCATCACCACGACCTGTGCATATGATGGCTACCGGTTTTGCCTGGATGCGGAAGTGGATGCAGTGCAGACCCACAGCGCGGTGGATGCCATCAAGAGTGCCTGGGGAATCGACGCGGCGGTGGCAGAAGACGGAAGTTTCAGTATCCGGTAATGGGTATGGGGGCAGAAAAACAAAAGAAGAAACATAGCCGGTCCTGTCTCTCCCGCTGCTTTGGTGCCCTAAGTACCCTCCTTTTGATTTCGCTGGTCCTGTTCTGTCTGCCCCTGACGGTACCCAGGCTGTTCGGCTACCAGGTGTATTCGGTGATCAGCGGAAGTATGGAACCAAAGATTCCGGTGGGAAGCCTGGTGTACATTCACGAAGAGGCGCCGGAGGAACTAAGGGAAGGGGAAGTAATCGCTTTTTACGGAGCACGGGATTCTGCCGCTATCATCACTCACCGGGTGGTGGAAAACCGGGTGGTCATGGGAGAACTGATCACGAAAGGAGACGCAAACCGGACCAATGATATGAATCCGATCCCCTATGCCAATGTGATTGGAAAAGTGGTATATCAGGTGCCGGGAGCCGGAAAGGCGGCGGAACTTTTTACCAGTGCAGAAGGAAAAGTGCTGGCGGCCTGTCTGATCGCGGCGGCGGTTCTGCTGCAGATGCTGTCGGCGTGGCTGGGGCGGAGATAAAAAGGAAGAAAAGCGCCAAAACAAAAGAGAGCAGGCGAGCCAAACACCTGCCATAGAGCTTCAATGGAGGTTGGAAAGTATGAAGAAGAGATATGGATGCCTGATACTGGCGGCGTGTCTGCTGGCAGGGGGCAAAGTTACCGTACAGGCGGAAGAGTATACGGTCGGATCCGGCTGGAAGACGCAGTATGCAGACGGAAAAATGAGGTCGAATTTTGACTCGTCGGATGTGCTGGAACCAATCAGCAGTCTGCTTCCTGGGGACAGTGTGAAGATCGAACTGACCCTGGAAAATCAGGACAAAAAAAGTACGGACTGGTATATGACCAATGAGATACTTGAGAGTCTGGAGGACAGTCAGGAAGCGGCCAGCGGGGGCGCCTACACGTACATCCTGACCTATACGGACAGTACAGGCGAAGTAACTACTTTGTACAGCAGTGACAATGTGGGCGGTGAAAAGAATAACCTTTCGGGGGAAGGACTCCATGAGATTGATATGGGAGACTTTTTCTATCTGGACCGTCTGGATTCCGGGAGCGCGGGAAAAGTGTCCCTGACCATCGCACTGGACGGGGAAACCAATGGAAATGGCTACCAGAATACCCTGGCAAGGCTGCAGATGGCATTTGCGGCAGAACCGGTAGCCGGAGGCGGCAGAGGAGGTTCCGGCGGTTCTGGTGGTTCAGGAGGCGGTTCCGGGGGCAATGATGCAGACGGCGGCACTTCTTTTGTGGCCTTCAACGTGGGTTCGGTGCAGACCGGGGATACAGGCAACCTGATGCTCTGGTCGGCTCTGTCACTGGCTGCCGGTCTTTTCCTGATGATCTATGCCCTGATCTGTTTTAGAAAAGAGAGAGGAGGAGAGGATCATGAGTAGGATCGGAAAGATAGCTGCCTGTTTTTTATCGCTCTGTCTGATGCTTTCCCTCTGGGAAGGAAGCGTGTATGCGGCAGAGAATCCCTATACCTATCAGGTGACTTTTTATACAGGCAACCATGGTACCTTCACAGGCAAAGGGCATGTAAACGTGGACAATGCAAAGACCGGATCTGCCTATCAGATCCATGTGCAGGGCTCTGCGATCGTGGTCAGCGGTCTTCAGTTCGGAGACCGGGTCAACTTTGATGCCGCCATGGATGGTGCGGTGACGCTGGAGGAGAACAGCAAGTATTATGTCAAAGGAATTCGTCTGAGCGGACGGGACAACGACACGGTGGGCATGTCTTCCTTTGCGGTGACTGGAGACCAGGAATATGTGGTGGCTTACGGAATCCGGGGAGATATGACGTCCTATGTAGTCAACTATCAGGATACTGCCGGGAATACCTTAGCACCCAGCCGGACTTACTATGGCAATGTGGGAGACCGCCCGGTGATCGCCTTTTTGTATGTGGAAGGGTATGAACCGCAGGCTTATAATCTGACCCGTACCCTGTCAGCCAATGCAGCGGAGAATGTTTTCACCTTTACGTATGCAAAAGTATCCAGAGGAGGCGGTACAACAGGCGGCGGAGGTACAGATGCAGAAGGAGGGGAAGATACTCCGTCTGGCGGGACAGAAGGCACGGGAACGGCTCAGGGCCCCCAGACGGGTACAGCGGCCGGGGATGCGCCGGCAGGAACCGGAGGAGGCGCCGGCAATGGAGCGGCCATCGGGGAAACTCAGACCGGGGATGCGGATGCTTCGGCTGAAGGAGACGGGGACGGCATTGCAGCTCCAGGCGGAGATGTTCCTCAGACAGAAGGCCCCCAGGAGCTTCAGGAGTTAGACGATGAAGATGTGCCGCTGTCAGGCGCAGAAGGGAATGAAAACACCCAGGGCACCAGACATATCGCCGGAGCCGTCGCCATCGCCGGAGTGGCAGCCATCGCCCTGCTGGCCATGCTGATTCTGTGTCTGAAAAGACGTAAAAAAGACCAGTAAGAGAAAAGACAGTCTGAAAATAAAGGAAAGAAAAACCCCTTTAGGCAGAAAAGAATTCAAATCTGCGTAAAGGGGTTTTTCTATGCAGAATGGATTTGACTGTAAGCGGAGAAAAGTGACAGAGAAAAGATGGTTATTTGCAAAAAAAAGTGTCGCAAAGGCGTATAATTTGCGACACCTTCTGAAAGTGCTTCCATAGAGGGAGTGTATTTTTTTTTGACTGTGATTTGACTGCTTATCTGACGGCTTTGTTAAAAGTATATCATGGTCTTCAGCCGATTCATGTTTTCTCGTTTCTGGTCCAGATTAGGATGAACATATTGATTCAAAGTGATGGAAGTATTAGAATGTCCCAGAATTTCACTTAATGTTTTTACATCAAATCCAACTTCTATGCATCGGGTAGCAAAGGTATGACGAAGGGTATGAAAATGGATTTCCTGAATGCTGCAGTCTTCTGTGTAAGTTTTCAGCCGGCGCTGAAGCTTTCGGGGTTCCATACACTGATTGGTTCCCGTCAGAACAAAGCTCTCCGGATTATCCGGGAAAAAGCGGTTACACAATACGGCAATGTCCGGCATCAGGGGAATGGTCCGGCAGGAACTGTAGCTTTTTGGGGACCCAATTACGACTTTCGTTTTAAACTTATCCTGCTGATCCGGATTTTTGATCCTTTGGACGGTGTGCCGAATGGAAATCGTATGGGCATTCATAGAGATGTCCTTCCATCTTAAGGCACATACTTCTCCGATCCGAAGTCCGGTGCGCAGAGCGATATAGACACCAAATTTGCACAGATCCATTTCTCTGGCCAAATATAGGGTCAGAAGTTTTTCTTCATTTCTATCCAGCACCCGTACTATTTTCTTTGGTTCTTTGGGATAAATAATCTCAGGATTCGGCAATGTCTGGGCTCCCCTTTTGCCGATGTACATATAAATAGAATGAAACAAAGCCAGGATATTCCGTACGGTTTTGGCAGACAGCTGTTTCTCATACAACAGGATGTGGGTGAAGTTGTCAATTTTCTCAGAGGTGATTTCATCGGGTCTTTGTTCCCCAAAAAAAGGATTGATATGGTTTTCGATGTCCGCCTGATATTTGGCACGGGTAGATGCTTTCAGGCGCAGACTGTTGGTGGAGAGCCAGTTTTTGCTGTAGTACGAAAACGTTTGTGATCTGTGATCGGTACAGCCCGTGGACGTTTCTAATGCCTTTCGGGCGAGAAGAAGTTTGTTTCTGGCCTCCTCGTAAGTTCTGCCGTAGCAAAAGCCATAGATCAGCTTTCCGTTCTCATTTCTTCCTTTTGCGTAACGTGCTTCAAAGCGTCCGTCTTTCCTTAGAAAAATATTTTCCTTTTTTCTCATAAGTAACAGTACCTCCGTTTTTTATCTTTAAGTCTACCGGAAGAACCGTTCTTGTTTCACGCCAAATGTTGAATTTTCTGACGAATCTATTGCAAAACAGAGGGGAACCGAGTATAATGATACAAAAAACAGGCAGAACCCTTCGTGTCGCAAATTATACGCCTTTGCGTTATTTTCTGTAAAAACTGTCTGTGCGTCAAGCGGAAGAAGGGCAGAGATCTATGATGAATTTCTGGAACAGTTCGACAGGTCGGATCCGGTATCGTTCCCAAGATGGTCATCTCTGTGCGGATTTCTATGGGGAAGAGCGTCAGGAGGGGAGTCCATATCACCGGTAGGGGGCCGGAACGGTTCCTTTTTCGTCGCTTTTGAGCCATTTGGGCGGATGGAGCGATAACGCAGGCGGATGGACAGAAAAAGAAGTACTTCAGGAGTGCAATGGAGCTGATCGGGCTTATGGATATTGTATTGGATAAAAACGATTACTGAAGGATCTTCCGGGGTGAGGGATAGTGAAAGAAAAGAAAATATTGCAGTTTGATTTGCTTGGAGCGTTCATCTGTAGAGAGATCGGGGACGGACAGATAAAAAACAGTGTGGTTCCCAAAAAAGCAGGAAAGAAGGTGTTGTCTTTTCTGCAGTATCTCATTGTGAACCATGCACGGAACATATCAGCGGAGGAGCTGATCGGGCAGTTTTGGCCGGAGGCCAACAGCAGCGATCCGGCCAATGCGCTGAAGAATATGATTTTCAAAGTGCGAAGTCTGCTGAAACTGATGTTTCCGGAACAGAAAAGCCTGATTCTGACATTACAGGGGTGCTATGCATGGAACCCTTCTGTTCGGCTGCAGCTGGACTGCGAAGAGTTTGAGCAGGTATGTCTGGAAGCAAGGAAACGGTCGGGAAAAGATTATCTGGAGATTCTGCTTCGGGCTTTGTCTTTGTACAAAGGAGATTTTCTGTCCGGCAACGACAGCGACTGGGCAGTCTCTCTGAGGCGGTACTATCAGACCCTGTATCTGGATATCTGCAAGATGGTACTTCCTCTTCTGCAGGAACAGGAACGCTGGACAGAGATGATCAGTATCTGTGAACAGGCGTCTGCCGTGGATTTTGGCACGGATACCTTCATTGTATACCAGATGCAGGCGCTGATTTCCATGGGCCATCCGGAGCGGGCGGTGGAGACTTATCAGACTTTCCGGGAAATGTTGTGGGAAGAGTTTGAGATCGAACCTGCGGAGCACGTGGAGCAGATTCATGTACTGGCAGACAGCATGTGCCAGAACAATATGGACAGTCTGGACATCTTGAAACTGGTGGCAGAAGGAGAAGGGGAAAACCATGCATTTTTCTGTACTTTTGGTGTGTTTCAGAGCATCGTGGCGCTGGAGAAGCGTCATCTGGAGCGATCCGGTCACAGCTCCTCTCTTGTAGTAGTCAGCCTTGGCAACAAGGTGACGCCGACAACGGATGCCAGAAGACTGGAGCGGGTTCTCCTGGAGGGTCTCAGGACCGGAGATCCGGTGGCACGTCTGGATGCAAGTTCTTACATCTTGATGCTGACCGGGGCTTCTGAAGAGAACGCCCGGACAGTCATGGAACGGATTGACCGTATGTTTCACAAAGCGTATTCTCATTCCAGGGCGTGCATTACTTTTCGGGTAACTTCTCTGGATGCAGGGCATATTCAAGTATCGTAAAAAAGGCGTCAGCTTTCTGCTGGCGCTTTTTTCAAATGCGTTCAGGTAACGGACACTACCAGCTGAAGCTGGTTTCCGCTCAGATCCGGTATGTAGATACTGACGGTGCTCTTTGGACATAGAAATTCTACGCATCCGGTCTTTGGGTCAAAGGAGAGGGGCTCTGTCCGCTGACCGTCCGCGTCCAGTGCATAGATCCCGTCATAATAGATTCCGGAAGCGTTGTCGGTAAAATACAAAAAGAGATGTCCCTGGGCCTGCCGGCTGGAAGCAAGCCTGGGTGCCTCCCGGTCCACGTCGTCCACCAGGATTTCACGGGTCACGTACTGATTGTTGGCCAGTGTGACGGTCACGGTCAGATTCCCGTTGCGGGTTGGCTCCAGAGAATAGGTGTGGTGGTCCGTTTCGTATACAGAGACGTTGTACCCGTCGACAGCAGCCGTTACCCGGGTGATGGGAAGGAACGTGTGTACCTTGATGTTATAGACCGGCCTGCCGGGTTCAGAGTCGCTGTCCGGAGCCAGTGAAAATGCCGGCAGTACGAAAAGCAGCGGTAAAAGGAAGAAAAGGACCAGCACAATGTCCAGGACATGGCGTTGGAGTGCATAACGCTCCTGCCGGTAATTCCGGTAGGACAAAAGGATCTCGGTAGGAGTTGGGTTCGGTTCTTTGCCGCACAGCTGAAATACTTCCTTTAGGATTTCCTCGGCGGTCTGGGGATCCAAAGCCGGTTTGGAAAATCTTTTCAGGAAAGTCCGGATCATAAAAGCTTCCTCCTTTCTAGTGCTGTTTCGATAACTGCCGAAGCTTTCTGCGGCCGTTGGCCAGATGCCGTTTCACGGTGCCGGTTCTAAGGTCCATCAGTCTGGAGATATCCCAAAGTTCGAGCTGGTTATAATACCGCAGGATGACCACCTGCGCCTCTGTGAAGGGAAGGCTCATGACCTGTCGGATGATAAATTCCTGCCCGTCGATCCGGACCGAGCACTCTTCGGGATTCAGTTCTTCCATGGGCTGACGCTTCAGCTCTTCCTCATCATCAAACGACGTTTCGTCCAGAGCACCCCGGCTCTTTTCCCGAAGTCCAAGGCAGACCCGAAAACTGATCTGACTTAACCAGGACAGAAAAAGATTCGGATCTCTCAGGGCCGCGATATTCTTCAAAACGATGACATAGGTATCGCGGACTGCTTCTTTTGCCTTTTCTTCATCCTTCAGGTAACCCAGGGCAAAACGGTACTGCATCTGGCAGGTTGACATAAAAAGTTCTGCAAAGGCATCGCTGTCTCCGCTGCGGGCATAGTCCGCCAAAGATGCAATATATTGCTGGTCAAGGTTTGCTCTCATATCGGTTGTCCCTCTCTCTGGTCCTGCCGGACGATCCGCCGGTTGGAAAGTGCAATCAGGTCCGTGATGGTCTTAACTTCCTCACCTTCATGGAATGCGGTGCCGCAGCGGTATTCGATCCGGAGACGGTTGGCCGGGTCCTGGTTGTAAGATTGAACCATCTGATCCAGCTTTTTCAGAAAGCTGTCCATTTGGTAGGAATTGCCGTCCTCAAAAAGGGCCAGGAATTTGTTTCCGCCGTTTCGTCCCACAAAACACATGTTGGTGGATGCAAGATGCAGGATATTGGAAAAATCCCGAATCAGCTGATTTCCCTGGATATGACCATAATGCTTGTTGGTATCGTGGATGTTGGTCAGATCAAACATGATACAGCCCAGATTTTCCGGGATGGGTTTGTCCAGGTATTTTTCAATCATCACATCGCAGCTGAACCGGTTCGCCAGCCCCGAAAGCGGATCGGAATGGACCGCATAGTCCAGCTCCCAAAAATCTTTGCGGGAATTGGAAAAATATTGAAAATCCCGATAGATAAAGACAAAGGAGAACCCAAGGGCCAGCCAGAGCAGGACGCCGAGGATGCGAAAGGACGGATCAGATGCAACCAGGTGGTAGACTCGTTCATCCAGGAGGAGGATGCCCAGACAGCAGGCTGTCAGCACAATGAACAGAACCAGTTGGATGGTTTTATAAATAAAATCGGTCTTTTTCATTTGAAAAATGCTCCTCACAGGTGTTTTCTTGACTGGAAAGCTGCTGCAGATAAAGCATCAGGCTTTCCTGTGACAGCGCGGCGTACTGCGGCGCGCGAAAATGAGTGTTTAGAGACAGTATAGCATAAACTTTCCAAGTATAAAATACAAAATTTGTTGGCAAGCAAAAAAAGGAGTGCTAGAATGATTATGATTGACTGGATATCTGGTAGAAGGAAAATCAGCTGAAACCAGGAGCAGTCATGTCGGGTGAGTGAAGGAGAACCAGGAGGCGGGAAAGATGGGGACGCAAAATAGAAACAAGAAACTGCATGGCAGATACGACGGTCTGAAATATGGATGGCTGATGGATGCAAAAAAATTTATACTTCTTCTGATTGTGGTCTTTTTTTCGCTCCGGCTGGTGATTGGATTTTCTTTTGTGAACGGAGATTCCATGGAGCCGACGCTCCACAGCGGAGAACTGGTCATGTACTTTCGGCTGAATCAGGACTATCAAAAAGGAGATGTGGTGTCAGTGCGGATTCCTTCCGGGGAATATTATGTAAAGCGCATCATTGCGCTGGAAGGAGATCTGATTGATATCAAAGACGGAACCGTGTATGTAAATGGGGCCCCTTTGGAGGAGACATATATCCAGGGAGAGACCCATCCTCAGCCGGGAGCAGTCCGCTATCCCTTTCGCCTTCAAAAGGGGCAGATCTTTGTGATGGGCGATAACCGGGAGATTTCCATGGATTCCAGAAGCTTCGGTGTGGTCGGCAGAGGCCAGATCAAGGGAAAGCTCTTGTTTCATGGAGGGTGGGGGTATGTGAAGGGGCTGTAAATGTCCATACGGACAGCAGAATAAATCTTATTATGAAGTACAGGCAGAGAACAGCCGGTGCCGGAGGATCAAAACCTCTGGAGCCGGCTGTTTTTGTGCACAGAGCCGGAATGTTCCATATGGTCTGCCAAAAGAAAACTGTCAACGAAACCGGAAAAATAACCGGCAGGTAACCTGAGCCTGTTATATTGGTAGCGTAAACGGGAGGAAGAGGTGACGATACATGGTGCTTTGTGAGAAGATGCTTCCCTGCCAGAGCCGGGAAGCGGTGGTAACCGTATTATCCTATCATAACGGCATTATGGATGGTTACCTGCAGCATCCAAGGCTGAATAAAGAAGAAAAATTAGAAAGTCTGTCGCAGATGGTATTGCTTTTGAACAGTCTTCTGGACCTGGAAAACTGCCTGGACAGCCCGCTGCCTCTGGTCCGTCCGAAGAGCAGAAGCGCAGACAGGAAGGCAGTGTTCTGCATCCAGATTCTTTTCCGTGAACATTATACATGGCAGGGAAGACTGATCTGGCAGGATGGAAGGCAGGAATACGTTTTCCACAGCGCCATAGAACTGATCCAGCTGGTTGATGAGATTCTGGCAGAGTGAAAGGGGATGGATGTAAGTGAGATACCCGAAGAAAGAAAAACGGATCATAAGAACGGAACATCGTTCCCCTGATGGGGTGCCCGTTCCAGATTCGATCAACAGCGTTCTGATAGAGAGAAAAAGCAGGAGGAGGAAACCATGAGAAATAGCGCAGTGAAGAAAATCATCGCAGTTCTGCTCTGTCTGGTCGTATTTACCGGCAGTGAACTGACCGGGCTGACAAATATAGTGGATGATCTGTTTGCTGAGGAGACAACAACCGGCACGGATGGCGGAGATCAGGAGAAGGTTGTCGAAAATCTTGATGTGGAAGCCCAGCCGGATGATGGGAATGAAGATGCGGATGAGGCGCCGGCGGATGTGGATGAAAACGCCGCCGCGGATGAAACTCCTTCTGAAGACATGGATGTGGATGGGAGTTTGCAGGCAGATCCGGCGGAAGGCGACGGGAACACAGAAGAAGCCGCTGATCAGGATGTGAATGATGCAGATCCGGATACTACAGAACCTGAGGCTGACAGTGAGGAAACGGTAACGGAAGAACCCGGGGCGGACGAGAATCAGGACGGTCACGAAGCAGAAGCAGAGGTTGAAGATAACAAGGAAGCCGCATCCGATCTTAGTACCGGGGAGGATGAAGATTCGGCGGATACGGAAAACCAGGCAGATGCCGGGATGTCCGAGGATACGAAGGATCAGACAGATGCCGGGATATCCGAGGATGCGAAGGATCAGACAGATGCCGGGATATCTGAGGATACGAAAGATCAGACAGATGCCGATGATCCGACGGTCCAGGAGACAGAAGAGATGGATCAAAAACCGGAAGAGGAAGAAGAACCGCAGGCTTTTGATGAGGCATACGAGGACGGTCAGGTGATCATCCACGTGGAGGCTGATCCGGGCGTGATTCCAAACGGAACCGAACTGTCTGTGAAAAAGATTGTGCAGCAGGATGTAGAAACGCTGGAAGACGAAGACGAAATCAAAGAAGCAGAAGAGCTGAATGCGAAGTACGAAGGGATCAAGTCTGAACTGGAACTTACCGTAGCAGATGATGATACAAAAGAAATCGCAGGTTTTGTGGCTTATGATGTTCATTTCCTTCTGACGGATGAAGAAGGCGAGACGGAAGAGATCGAGCCGGACGGCGAAGTATCGGTCTCCATGGAATTTGAAGAAGCCTATCTTCCCGAGGAAGTGGCGGAAAAAGAAGACCAGATTGATATTGAGAGTATCGACGTGATACATATGGAAGAGGCAGCAGAGGACGAAGAGAGCGAGACCGGCCTGAAATCCGAAGTGGTGGCAGACGCGGATGTCAGCACCACGGAAAATGCCGTGGAAAAAGCAGCGTTCACGACGGACAGCGGCAGAACTTTCGTGATCACCTGGACGGAAAATGACCTGGGCGAGCGGGAATATGTCTGTGAGACCGAGGACGCGACCATCAAAGTAACCGCGGCAAAAGGTGTGGTTCCGGATGGAGCACTCCTGAATGTCGTTCCGATCCTGGCAGATAATCAGGCAACCCAGAAGCAGTATCAGGATGTAGAAAAGAAACTTCTGGAAAAAGCAGAGTCTGAACAATATCAGATCGCAGGCTTTTTGGCCTACGACATCTCCTTCACCGATGAGACCGGTGCAAAACTGGAGCCGGAAGGCGAAGTCAAAGTGGCCATCGATTACAAAAAGGCTGCAATTCCAAAAGATCTGAAAGACCAGGCTGCTTATGGGCTGGATGGCAACGAAGACTCAGAAGAAGAGGACAGCGACCAGGCAGAGTCTGCCAAAACGGCATCGGAAAACACAGCGGAGGAATCCGCAAAAGAAGAGGAAACCTCAGAGAACAGCACCAGCCAGACATCAGTCCCCGCCGGCAATATCACCGTCATGCACCTGGAAGAAAATGACCAGGGCCAGGTGACCAAAGTCGTGGATATGGGCGCAGAAGGAAAAGTCACCGAGCTGAACAGCACCAAAGACCAGAAAGTCACCAGCACCGAGTTCGTGACAGAAAGCTTTTCGGCGTTTACGATTGTGTGGAAAGATACAGGATTAACAACTGAGATTCAGTTTTATAAATTTTCTGAAACTTCAGATTGGATTAATCAACCCCTTGATTTGGATGTGGCAGATTTAGGAGAAATTCATTTAGATGAACATGAGCTTGTGATTACTGAGGAAATAAAAGGTGGTATTTTAAGTGACTACAAACAACTGAAAGATAAAACGACAGGGGGAGTATATACATTTAAACTTGCAAAACTTAAGGTAGAATTTTCCGGAATGCAACAGGAGAGTTATGAAATCGACACGCTTAGATATGTGAATGGGAGAATATACTTTTCTGGTGCTTTTGGAGGAGGAGACTTGGACCAAGGAGATGCAAAATTTTCCGTCTGTTTCCTGTATAAAGAAGCAGCAAGTGAATTACCGACCGTAGAAACGGTTGACAACAATGATTATGGGATTAAAATGCGGCTGATCAATCATACGGATGCAGATGGAAATGGAACTATTAAAGCCGGATTAAAAGGGAATGGAGCAAATGGTTTCATTGCAAACGATACAGAAGCAGTTGTTCAAGGTTTAGTAAAGGATACGTTACAATCTGGATATCCCGTATTAAATGCTGGCGATCGATCTCTTGAAGAATTGTTTTCCGGAGGGAAGGAAGTAAACCATCTGTTTATCAAAGATAAGCTGGCTAATGAAGGATATTTTGAGTACAACAGTTCCCAGAATTATGCATATTTAGATGGAAAAGATTTTAAAGTATACGATGTTACAGGGACCCCTTATCCGCCAGATGAGATGGTGGATGAGTCATACAGAAGAGGTAATTTTCTTCCATTTAATGACCTCAATCAAGATCAACGGACGTCATATAAAAGCCAGGGGAAAGATTTATATCTGACAGATGGTGTGGATTACTTTTTTGGGCTGTATATGGAGGCATCATTTGCCCAGCCCAAAGGCGGAAAAGTGGCAAGTAAGAGTGATCCGGCCGAATATGAAGACATGGTATATGAATTCACGGGAGACGATGATCTTTGGGTTTTCATTGATGATGTACTTATTTTGGATTTGGGCGGCATTCACAATATGTGTTCAGGTAAAATTGATTTTACTACAGGTCAGATAGATGTGGAGGGGCGAAATGATGGAACAATCAGAAGCAAGTATGAAGCGGCTGGAATATTTCCGGATGGGTCTTCATGGCAGAATAATGATGACGAGATAAAAAAATATTTTACTGACCAGGGTACCTTCGCTGACTATTCTGGACACACCTTAAAAATGTTCTATATGGAGCGGGGTGCCGGTGCATCAAACCTTCAGATGAAAATGAACATTCCGGTTATTCCGGCGGGGTTGGTTCAGGTACAAAAGCAGCTGGGCAACACAGATAAAGAAAAATACAAAGATGTGGAGTTTGCTTTCCAGATATTTGCCAAGGAGATTATTGGTACAGATGCGAACGGCAATGAAGTATATGGAGAGAATTTTGTAGGTTTAGATACTTCAGAAGATCAGAATATAACATTTCATAATAATGTTACATTTGAGGGCGATAACAACACGTACAATCATGTGTTTTATCTGAAGCCCGGTGAAACTGCTCCGTTTATGATACAGGAAAATCGAGAGTATTATGTCCGCGAGATTGGGGTGAAATCAGCGGAATATGATAAGGTCACAGTCAATAAAACAGAATATACAGCAGAGTTTGATCAAAACGGAAATCCGGTCAATTCATTTTTAACTGCTGAGACTACTCCGATGGAGGCTGGGAAGCGGCCGATCGTAGTTTATACAAATGTATGTTCGGGAGCAAACAGCAGAGAACTGCGTATTACCAAGAGAATATCAAATGGACAGCCGGTGAATGAGCATGATCGGTTCACGTTTAAAGTAACGCTTGGAGGAAAAGAATACGACGGTTCCTATTATCTGACGGACAGTGAAGGGAATTACTATACGGACGTCAATGGAGTACTGACAAATCAGGGCAAAAATGCAGTTGTATGTAAAGAAAGTGCGCCCCATGGAGTGATTTCAAACGTTCCGGCGGATTTTACGGTTTCCATTACTCAGATTATGTCAGGTACGACGTTCAAAGTAGAAGAAGTGGACTCGGAGACAGAGGCGTATACGCTTGTGGGCATCACAGGAAAGGAAGATACTTATGAGCAGATGGATGGTGAAGATTCCAATTCCCAAGCTTTCAGTGGCAAAATCCTCCTTGGCCATGATGCGGAAGTAACCGTAACCAATGCCCTGAAAAACGCACAGACAGGCGGCCTGAGTATCACAAAGAAATTAAAAGAAGGCTCTTCTGGTACAACGGATTCCTTCACGTTTCGCGTATCATGGATGAAAGACGGAGTGTCGGAGCCATATAAAGGTGACTACTTTGTTGGAGCTGATGTAAAGTCTGCTTCGAACGGAGAAATTACAATCAAAGTAGACGAAACAGCACGGATTGAAATGCCGGCTGAAACGCAGTTCAAAGTGGAAGAGGTTTTATCCGCAGGTTCAGGCTATGGTACCCCAGACATAAAAGTGGCGGACGAAACGGCTGCCAACTGGAAGGTGGAAGGGAACATGGCAGAAGGTACGGTTCTGAAGGGCCAATATGCCGACATTACCGTAACCAACATTCCTGCATATTCCTACGACTGGCAGATTGTCAAGAAGGGGACGGCAGAAAGTTCCAAACCTCTGGGAGGTGCGGAGTTTACGCTGACTTCAAAGGCAGCTGCGGGAGAAGCGCCAAAAGTTTATTATGGAAAATCTCAGGAGAGCACAGGGGAAATCCTGTGGTTTCAGAGCAATTCGTATGAGGAAAAAGACGCCATCCATGTTTCGGATATCGCTCCGGGAGAATATGAACTGGAAGAGACGAAAGCACCCACAGGCTATATACAAAGCAGCGATAAATGGAAGATGATCCTTGCCTATGGCCAGATCACGGTAGAAGATGCGTCCGGCAAAATCGAGGTGACACCAACAACCGAAAATGGAAGACCGAACTATGCGTATACCTTCCTCAATGAGGCCGTATATGAGCTTCCGTCCACAGGCGGTGCGGGTATCTTTGGGTATATGATCAGCGGAGTTCTGCTCATGATGGCAGGCGTGCTGATTTTATATAAAAGAAAATATGCGGGGAGGTGCTGAAAGATTTAGGAGATGGTAATTTTTTCAGCGGCCCGTTGGACCGCATCCATGTGCAGGAAGCACGATTCACAGAAGGAACTGTAAATCTCGGGCAAAGCCCACAAAGTAGAAAGGAAGAAGAAATGAAAAAAATGAAAAAGTTTTTCGCCATGTTTTTAGCATTGGCAATGGTTCTTGGAATGTCTGTGACGACGTTGGCGGAAGGTACTGCTAAGATTACAATTAGTAATGTACCGGAGGGAGCAACGATCAAATGGGAAAAAATCGCAGAAGCAGAGCCGACAACACCGCTTGGATGGAAACTTGTAGAAGGAATCGAGTTATCCAATGATATTACCATTGAGGAATTGGCTGATGTTGCGGGCGGAAATACAAACGCAGAATCAGGAACCATCAACACCAATGCGAAAGTAGCAAAGGCGATTGAAGAGATTGAGCTTAGTAACGAGTTGACAACAGGAAGCTCTGAGATCACTGGTGTTACCCCGGGTCTGTACGTGATTGAAGTGAAACAGACCGGTTATACATTTACCCGTATGCTGGCGTATGTTGCATGGAATGAAGATAATACAGGTGCTGTGGATGTAACCAATGTTCAGGCGAAAGGCGCCATGGACCAGGTAAACAAAGCGATTACTGCTGTTACAGATGGAGAGGATCACACTTCTGTCACTGCAGGTGATGTGGTTCCGTTTACTGTTACTGCAAAATATCCGTATCTTGCGCAGACCATTGAGAACCCGACATTTGTTATCACTGATACCGTGGCTGGCGGAACCATTCAAGGAACGCCTGTAGTAACGATTGGCGGTACCACGGCATCGGGAACGGATGTGACGGTTGCAGTCTCTGATGACAGATCAGGCTTTACTGCTACTTTTGCTTATAATATTGCGAATGCTTCCAAAGATGTAGTTATCACATATGATGTGGTAGTTGCAGAAGGCACAGACCCGCTGGAAAACAAAGTAAGTTCTTCGATCAGTTCCCTTACGGGTGGAGATCCGAATGTTACAGAGGCGCTTGTAATCAGTCCCAAGGTTGAAGCGGTTGTAGAGAAGGTAAATGAGGATGGAGAACCGTTGGAAGGTGCAGAATTTACCCTTTACGTGAAGACTCCGGAAGAGAAGGCGGCATATGTGCTTACGTCAGAAGGGGTCATTGTTCCAATAGCTGAGCTTGGAGATGCCACGGCACAGGAATATGTCAGTGTGGTTGGAGAGCCGGCTACCACGACCTTGGATAGAGGAAAAGCAACGGCTAAATTCGTCGGGCTGGATGCAGGAAAAGAGTACTGGGTTGCAGAGACAAAAGCTCCCTCCGGATATAAATTGAATAATGCTGCAAAGAAACTGGAAGGTGCGGCAGTTACAGCCGGAACAGCTGTTAAAGAAACAATTGATGGAAAAGAAGTGATGGTGACCAGAAATACGAAAGTAAGTGACTTTACGGTAGCTGGCGGTCCCGTTGTCAATACGACTCTTTCTGCTCTTCCCTCCACCGGTGGCATCGGTACCACGATCTTCACCGTAGGCGGATGTGCGATCATGATCATCGCAGCAGGACTGTACTTCTCTCTTCGCAGAAAAACCGTAAAATAATCGGCGTGAAGAAACGGTTACATAAGATCATATCATAAATTTATACACACAGGATATCCGGGGCGGCTTTGTCCGCTCCGGACACTCAGAAAATTTGCAACAACAAGGAGAGCCCGGATGAAAAAATATTTGACAACTGCATTATTTTCGCTGATCTTTTTAGCCGGTCTGTCCTTGCTGCTGTATCCGTTTGTATCCAACGAATGGAATAATTACCGGCAGAGCCGGCTGATTTCCACGTATGACGAGGCCATTACCAATATGGAAGCGGCAAATGAGATTGACTACGAGACGGAGTGGACAGGGGCTTACGCCTACAACGAAGCGCTCCGGCCCTATATCCTTCCGGATTCTTTTGCAGTGGCAAGTGCCGCCGGGGAGGATGAAGCATATATGTCCGCCCTGAATCTGACCGGGGACGGGATGATGGGGTACGTACAGATTCCCAAGATCAATGTGAAGCTCCCGATCTTTCACACGACCAGTGAAGAGGTGCTGCAGACGGCGGCAGGTCATCTGGAGGGAAGTTCTCTTCCGGTTGGCGGAGAGGGGACCCATGCAGTGATTTCTGCGCATCGGGGACTGCCCAGCGCCACTCTTTTTACCGACCTGGACCGGCTGGCAGAAGGGGATCATTTCCTTCTGAAAATCCTTGACGATACCCTCTGCTATGAAGTAGATCAGATCAATGTGATCGAGCCGGATGAAACATCCGCTCTGTCCGCGGTGGAGGGAGAGGATCTGGTAACACTTCTGACCTGTACACCCTATGGCGTGAACAGCCACCGGCTGCTGGTAAGGGGACACCGGACCGAGTACACCGAAGCGGTGGATGAGGAAGTGGCGGCTTCTCCTTTCCTGGGAGGCACCAGCCTTCACACCAGTTATCTTTTGTGGGTGATCGTGGGACTGACGGTTACCGGATTGTTTATTTTCCTTTTGTATGTTTATGACAGACAAAGGAGGCAGAAAGCACCGGTTTCGGAGACGCCCGGGGAGGCTGTTTTGGAGAAACAAGTGGAGGAGCAGCCATGAAACGAATGCTGATCAATGGGATCTTTGGCCTGATGTTTCTGACCGGCTTTGGAATCCTTTCCTATCCGACCATCTCCGACCAGTGGAATACTTACCGGCAGAGCCGTCTGATCTCCGATTATGAAGGAGTACTCTCGGAGATGGAACCCGAGGACTATACCCGGGAATGGGAGGCGGCTGAAACGTTTAATGAAGCATTGACGGACAACAACCTTTATGGGGATGCCTTCGGTGCAGAGGACAAGGGGCTGCAGGATACAGAATACTGGCAGGTTTTAAATGCGGCCGGAGATGGCGTTATGGGTTATCTGTCCATTCCCAAAATCAATATCCGTCTGGCAGTTTATCACGGAACCGGGGAGGAAGTGCTGCAGACCGGCATCGGACATCTGAACGGGACCAAGCTTCCCATCGGCGGCCCGGGTACCCACAGTGTGCTGGCGGCCCACAGAGGGCTTCCGAGCGCCCGGCTGTTTACCGATGTGGACCAGCTGGGACAGGGAGACCGAATCTACATCCGGATCCTGGATGAAACCCTGGCCTACGAGGTGGATCAGATTCTGCCGATGGTTGACAAGGATGACATGGAGACTTTGCAGAACGCCCTTGCAATCCAGGAGGGGGAGGATCACATCACCCTGTTCACCTGTACACCCTACGGTGTGAACAGTCACCGGCTGCTGGTCCGGGGTGTGCGGGTGCCTTACAACGGGGAAGAAGAGGAAGCCACTCCAGTGGATACCATGCTGCGGGCGGTGAGGAATTACTATATGCTGTACCTGATACTTGGATTATCAGTGACAATGCTTGTGATACTAATTATGAGATTTCTGTTCCGGCCAAGGAAAGCCGCAGGTGCAGAATGACAGGTCAGAGGAGGGGAAAGATGTGAAGATGGCAAGGAAGATAAAAGCAGGAGGTACACTGGCGCTGGCTTTGATGTTCGCAGCCCTGAGTGCCGCACCAGGAACGGTGTATGGGGCAGCGGCGATTGATACAAAAAAGGAGTGTACGCTCACCTTTGATATGTCCGGTACGGAGTTTACAGAGCTTTCGGGAGAGAATGGACTGCCGGTGATGGTGCATCTTTATCAGGTGGCTTCCGTGGATGAAAACGGCAGATTTACGGCGGAAGCGCCGTATCAAAATGCTTTAAGCGGCCTGGATACCATAAATGACCAGACTTCTGCGGAGGAATGGCAGTTGATGGCAGAAGAGGCGGCACAGATCGCAGAACCAAAGACGGAGGACAAAACGCCCATGGAGGGTGCCCAGACTCCGGGATGGACGGCCGAGATTGTAGACGGAAAAGGCCGGATAGAAGGAAACGAAGCGGCTGCACTGCTTCCGGGTCTTTATCTGGTGCTGGCTCAGCCGGTGGAGTCGCCGGCCTTTTCCTACACCTTCCAGCCAAACCTGGTGGCTCTGCCGGGAAACCAGTATTATGAGACGGGAGCAGACACCTGGATCTATGATGTGACTATGGGCTTAAAACCCCGGCAGGAGAACCGGCTGGGTTCTCTTCTGATCAGCAAGACCATCGACGCCTATGAGCCTCAGGGAGCGGCAGACCGGACCCTGTTTGTCTTCCAGGTGGAAGTGAAAAAGACAGAGGAGGGGGCAGCCGGCATGGAGGAGCGTCTTTATTACAGCGATGTGGTTGCCATAGACTTTGATGCAGCCGGGACAAAGACGCTGGAGATTCCGAATCTGCCTGCCGGAGCACAGGCCACGGTGACCGAAGTGTACAGCGGTGCCTCCTATACCATCCCGGTCCAGGAGGCGATCGTGCAGCCAGATCCCATCGTGGCGGACAGTCAGGTCACCGCATCCTTTCAAAACCAATACAGCGGAGGCTTAAAGGGCGGCAGCGGCGTCGTCAACCATTTTGAACACGACGGCAGCACCTGGAACTGGACCCAGGGAATGCCGCGGCAGTGAAAGGGAGGCGTGAAGGATGACAGAGAATAAAAAATGGATGAGACGAACCTTATGCCTGGCATCAGCTGCCCTGCTTTTGACAGCGGGAGCCGGAAGCGGCCGCGCCATGGCGTATTTCACTACCTATGCACTCGCATCCGGAGAAGGGACGCTGGTGCTTGGAACACCCCAGACAGAGATCACCGAGGAAGTGATAAACGGGACCAAGCAGGTGACTTTGCAGAACATCGGAGATTATGACTGCTATGTGCGGCTGAAAGTATTTGCAGCAGACGCCGATACCATAAACTACAGCTATTCTCAAAACTGGACTCAGAGAGAGGACGGCTACTTCTACTATGAACCGATCCTGACGCCGAAAGGGACCGAAGGGTCAACGGCAGACCGCTTTGACATCGAGATATCGGCTTTGAAAGAAACGCCGGAAGAAGACAGCCTTCTGCCGTCAGAGTTCAACGTCATTGTCATTCAGGAATACACGATGGTACTTTACGATGAAGCAGGCAGTCCGTATGCCGACTGGAACCTGGCAGAGTCAGCCGCAGATCCGGCACAGGAATAAAGGAGGGTAAACAGGAATGAAAAAACGGAAACACATAATTACCAGTCCGGTCCTGTTTTTCAGTGCTGCTGCAGTACTGCTTCTGCTCAGCACCGTAGGAAGCACCAGGGCAGCCCTTACCTATTACAGTGACAGTTATGAAATGAACGTGGAAGTGTCCAGCATCGGTGTCAGCCTTCTGGAAAACGGAACCATCATCAGCAACCGCAACTACACGGAGCAGGGCTGGGTATCCAATCATGTGGGAGAGGATGGAGAGCCAAGAGGCATCCTGCTGGAAGGAAGATTTCAGGGAGACGAGAAACTGGTTCCTGGAAAACAGTATGAGGAAACGTTAAGTGTCCAGAACAGCGGTCAGATCGACAGCTATGTGCGTGTGATTCTCTACCGGAGCTGGGCAGATGCAGCCGGCCGGCGGGATACCAGGCTAAACCCCGAACTGATTCATCTGGATGGCCTGGGAGAAACAGGAAACGGCTGGATCGTGGATGAAAGTGCTTCCACAAAAGAGCGGACCGTACTGTACTATCAGAGGCCGCTGGCGCAGGGAGAAGAGACTTCTTTACTGTGCACCGGGCTTCGGATCGATCCGGAGGTACTGAAGAAAGCAGAAACAGAAAACGGTCAGACTTCTTATTTGTACAACGGCTATCGCTTCTTCCTGGAGGCAGAGGTAGACGCCGTGCAGACCCACAACGCAGAAGATGCCATTAAAAGTGCCTGGGGAGTGGACGTAAGTATCGGGGAGGACAAAAGCCTGCATCTTTAAAAGTGCAGGGATAAAATCCGGACCAGGCGCAGGAGCCGGAGCTTATATATAAGGAAAAGATACGTGGAAAAAAAGAAAAAGCAAGCAACGCAGGGCAGGAAGAGCAAAAGCTCCATGGCGGGAGCTGTTTTCCGGAGTCTGGGAACCCTGCTTCTGATCGGTTTGATCCTCGCCTGTCTGCCGCTGACGGTACCAAGACTGTTCGGCTATCATATCTATTCGGTGGTAAGCGGGAGCATGGAGCCGTCGATCCCCACCGGGAGCCTGGTATATATCGGGGAGGCAGAACTAAAGGATGTGTCAGAGGGAGAAGTGATCGCTTTTTACGGGACCCGGGATATGGCGTCGATCATCACCCACCGGGTGGTGGAGAACCGGGTGCTGACAGGGGAATTCATCACCAAAGGAGACGCCAACCAGACTGCAGATATGAACCCGGTCCTATATGAAAATGTGATCGGAAAAGTTGTGCACTCTGTGCCGGCAGCAGGGGCTATGGCGGAGATGTTTACCAGCCGGGAAGGAAAGATGCTGGCCGGAGCAGTGATTGTTGGAGCGATTCTGCTGCAGATGCTGGCCTTCCTGGCAGAACGGCGGGAGCAGATGCAGTGAGTTCCGGTACAATCTGAATATGTGAATGGGTCGGGTACTCATGCGCAAAGCAGAACTATCATGGAGGTATCGTATGAAGAAGAAATATCAGTGTCTGGCGCTGGCGGCCTGTCTGCTGATGGGCAGTGTGACCAGCGTACAGGCAGAGGAATATACAGCTGATGGCTGGAAAACCTGGTATGCCGACGGGAAGATGACATCCAACTTTGATTCCTCGGATGTGGCAGATTCGGTCAGCAGTCTGCTTCCGGGGGACAGTGTAACCATCAAACTGGCTCTGGAAAATCAGGACATAAAAAGCACAGACTGGTATATGACCAACGAGGTGCTGCAAAGCCTGGAGGACAGCCAGGAGTCGGCCAGCGGGGGTGCCTATACCTATATTCTGACCTACACGGACAGCAAAGGAGAGGTGACAACCCTTTACAGCAGCGACAATGTGGGAGGAGAGAAAGACTCCCCGTCGGGGGAAGGTCTGCATGAGGCCGACCAGTCAGAGTTCTTCTATCTGGACCGCATGCAGTCTCAAAGCAGCGGACAGGTATCCCTGACGGTGGCCCTGGACGGAGAGACAAACGGAAATGGTTACCAGAACACCCTGGCAAGGTTTCAGATGGCCTTTGCAGTGGAGCCGGTGAACAGCACCGGCGGTGGAAACGGGGGCGGTACAGGCGGTTTTGGAGGAGGAGAAGGATCCAATGGCCCGGAGGACGGTGCGGGAAATGGCAGCGAAGATACGGCCTCTTCCGTGGCTTTTACACTCGGCTCCGTACAGACCGGAGATGCCGGCAACCTGGTTCTGTGGTCGGCTCTGGCGCTTCTGGCAGGCCTTGTACTGACCGCCTATGGATATGTGTGCTACAGAAGGGAAAGGAGAGAACGAAATCATGCGTAACATCCGTCAGATACTGACCGGTGCCCTGACGCTGTGTCTGCTGGTATCCCTCTGTGGGAGCCGTGTGCGGGCGGCAGAAGAGCCCTACACCTATCAGGTGACCTTCTATGCGGGCAATCACGGCGCTTTCACAGGCAGCAGCCAGGTAAATGTGGACAACGGAAAAACCGGTTCTGCCTACCACGTAACGGCGTCCGGCTCCGCTGTTGTGGTAAGCGGCCTTAAGATTGGAGACCGGATTAACTTTGATGCGGCCATGGAAGGATCCGTGTCTCTGGAAGAAAACAGTAAATATTATGTCAAAGGCATTCGTTTAAGCGGTCGGGATAATGATACCGTTGGTATGTCTTCCTTTGAGGTAAAAGGAGATCAGGAGTATGTGATCGCCTACGGGATCCGGGGCAATATGACTTCCTATGTGGTCAACTATCAGGATACTTCAGGAAACACCCTGGCCACCAGCCGGACTTACTACGGCAATGTTGGTGACCGTCCGGTCATCGCCTTTCTGTATCTGGAAGGTTATGAGCCCCAGGCCTATAATCTGACAAAGACCCTGTCTGCCAATGCGGCGGAGAATGTCTTTACTTTCACTTACGCCCGCGTAGCCGCCGGCGGTGGGACCGGGGGAGGAGGAGCGGCCCAGACCCCGGAAGGAGAAGCCCCTGCACCGGAAACAGGAGCACCGGAGGGCGGAACCCCGGAGGGTACAGCACCGGCCGCAGGAGCGCCGGCGCCAGCTTTAGAAACGGCAGGAGGAGCCGCTGACGCGGCAGTGCCGCAGGGAGGAGCTGAGGGCGGAGCAGTGGCGGCTCCGGATGAGAATGTACCACAGGCAGAAGGTCCTCAGGAACTTCAGGAGTTAGACGACGACGAAGTGCCTTTGGCAGGCGGAGCCGAAGATGGAAATGCCGGGGGTGTCAGGAACATTGCGGGAGCGGTCGCCATCGCAGGTGTGGCTGCAGTTGCTCTGATCGCGATGCTGATCCTATGGCTGAAAAGACGCAAAAAAGACGACGAGAAGGAAAAAAATGGCAACAAAAAATAAATAATCATCTCGAAAGTCAGACCCGTCGTGAAAGGATCACGGCGGGTCTGCTTTGTCATCGGAATGCATTGGAGCAGTGTATGGATATTTCTTCCACAACTGACTGTATATGGAAAAACAGCGCTGTCTATGGGGTGGACAGCGCTGTCTTAAGGTGTGTAAGGTGATAGGGGTTTCTCTATCGGGTTCACCATAAGTATAACATAACAAAAAAATATACACAAATTCAAAATTTTTATGGAAATTTGCCAAGTTTCGGTTATAATGTAAGAACGGGGTATATATTTCATGCTATATTGGGGTATGCAAGTTTAAGGGGGAAACTGGATGCGATTAAATCAGTTAAAGTACTTTATCAAAGTTGTGGAATGCGGTTCCATAACAAAAGCGGCGCAGGAACTCTACTTAAGCCAGCCCAGCCTTACCAAGGCGGTATCCAGCCTGGAGGCAGAGTATAATCTTAAGTTATTTGACCGGACGGCAAAGGGACTGAGTCTGACGCCCAGAGGGCGGGACTTTCTGGAGTATGCCAGGAGTGTGCTGGACAGTTCCAAGGCGCTTGATCAGACCTTCGGCAGGAAGGACCATCCGTTCATACAGCGGGTCGCCATTGCCAGTCAGCAGTTTGATTTTATCTATGATATCCTGCTGGATCTCTACAGAGAGAATAAGGAGCAATTTCTGCAGATTGATTTAAAGGAGAATGACAGAGGAGAGATCATTCACATGGTAGAGAGCCGGAAGGCGGATATCGGACTTTTAGTCATGGCAGAGAAGGATTCCAAGCCGTTTAAGAGTGAGGTGCTTGGAAAGAACCTGGAGATTCATGCACTGGACCGGTCTCCGGTTTATGCAAGTATGGGGAAAAAGTCGAAGCTTTACGATCAGACAAGCATTGATGTGGAGGAGGCAGAGCAGTATCTGCATGTGGTGCTGGATACGGAGCTGTCTCTGCGCAGAGAACTGCGCTACAAGAATGAGCTGAACGAGGGGATCAATCATGAACATCTGATCTTCTGCAATACCATAGGGGTGTGTAAAAAATTTTTAGAGGAGACAGAAGCGATACTTCTGTCCCCCAAATGGATTCTTGGTTTTTTTGAAGATACACAGATCCGCTCGGTTCCGCTTACGATGAACGGAAAGACCTATCCAAAGATCAGTCAGCTTCTGTGGATCAAACGTGCCCAGGAGGAGTTTGACCCGATCGAAAAGCAGTTCATGGAACTTCTGATCCAGAGATTTGAGCACAAAGATGAGGATTATCACAGGCAGGCATCCGTTCCAAGCGCCTGATCAAAATCTTCTACGATCCGGCGGATCATGGTGTGCAGGTAGGGCTTGAGCTCTTCGATGTCTGCGGGGTCCTGATAGAGGATGGCATTGTAGCTGGTGCCCGCCACCAGTTCGATGACCAGATAGATGATGATCTCCGGATTCTCAAAACGGCAGCCGGAGCGGGCGATCAGCTGTTCATACAATTCCCTGGCGGAGACTCCGTCAGGGGATTTTTCTTCAGACATGGAGCTTCGGAAGATTCCCCAGCTTAAATGTTTGGACAAAAAGAACAGAAGCGATGTGTCCTGCTTAAGGGCTCGTAGTATCTCGTCTGTCAGAAAGATGAACTGCTCGTCCAGCCTGGTGAGGGACGTCTGGTTTAATTTTAAACAGGCGTTTTGGAAAAGCTGCGTTGCTTTGGAAGAGATCAGCCGGTTGCGGATATCGGTCTTGTCCTTAAAATACAGATAAAAGGTTCCTTTTGCAATACCGGCTTTTCCCACAATATCAGCGATGGATGTGTTGTGAAAGCCTTTGGAGATGAACAGATCAAAGGCGGCGTTTAACAAGTCTTTTCTCTTGTTTTCTTTTTTGATTTCAATTTTTCCCATGAAAAATTCCCCCTTGTCTTTTTCTACTGTATCCTATCTTCGTATAAAATGCAATGCACAGATTGTATAAAAAATTGACCAATAGTCATTTTTGATCTGTTCCTGGTTTGAACCATGGAATCCGCCGCTGCATATAGTGATTATATAATAAAGAAAGAATGGAGTTTGATTTCATGAAGGATGGCAGGGAGTGGACCCCCTGCTACGGAAATGTGCCCTGTCCGGCACTGTATCCCGGGCAGCGGGAGTTTCCGTGGCTGTACCCTTACGGAAGCCAGATGAATTACTGGAATCTGTGGAATAATCCGGAACAGATGGAAGATGAGATGGATACCAGGCGCCTGCGGGAGCTGTATCCTTTGATGGCAAGGAGGCTTCAGCCCTATGTGGAGGAAGTCTGTACAAGGCTGGAATACCCTGGCAGCATGATGTATGACGAATATCCGGATCAGTTGTCCCTGAGAAGCAAGGCCAGGGAAGTGTGGGACAGCGCCAGCACGGGTGAGAATTTTGGGGAAAAGGCGCCGAAGTGGGAAGAGCTTCAGGATCTGATCGGGGTACTGCTTTTGCAGGAGATGATGAGGCGTAGAAAAAGGAACCGGGGCCGCGGGATCTTAAGGTGACATGGGTTGACCATGGAAAAAAAGCTTGTTAAAATAGTTACAGCCGGATAATTTCGGCCTCAATGTTACCAGAATGAAAAAGATGATGTGATAAAAAAGCCCGATTTGGAGAAGATAAAGAGATGAAGAAACTGATTATAAGGATCGTAACCATCCTGCTGGCCTTTATGGCAGGAGCGGGATTTATGAGCTATGCAACTTATATGGGCAACCGGGATATGACAGCAGCCATGGCAGGAGCGACCCTGCCGGTGCTTTATGCAGAGCAGGACGGAGAACTGTACAATGAAATGCATGGATATGTGGACCAGATGAATGGCAGCTATATGAAGGAGTCGGTCCTTGGAATATCACAAGACCATACCCTTCGTATGGCTGTCCAGAAGTACAATGCCCATATCCGGGGGCTGTCCTATGAAGTACGGAGTCTGGATATGACCCGCCTGGTTCAGGATGGCAGCGATCTTTTGACAGAAGACGACGGAAAATATATGCGGGTTTCCATTGATCTGAAAGACCTGATGGAGCCGGGCGAGCGGTATCTTTTTATATTCACAGTAGATACGGAAGAGCACGGGGCAGTATACTACTATTCTCAGATCAGTTATCTGGGAGAAAACCATGTAAGAGAGTGTGTGGACTTTGCAAAAGCCTTCCATCAGGCCACGTTTCAGAAGGATACAAACCAGGAGCTTTTAAAGAAACTGGAACCGGACGGCAGCACAGACAGCAAAGACTATGGGTATGCCAATATCCATTCCTATCCCCGGGCGGTGGTGTGGGGAGAGATGCAGGTGGAGCAGGTGACCAGGGAGCAGATCCGCTTTACGGACATCAGCGGCAATATCGTGTCCCTGGTGATGAATTACCAGATACGGGATGCGAAGACCCAGGCTCTCTACCAGGTATCAGAGGCTTTCTGCATTCAGTACACCCAGTCCCGGATGTATCTGCAGAATTATGAGAGAACCACTGACCGGATCTTTCAGGTGGGCAGTCAGATTGTGGAAGATGGAAAGATCGATTTCGGGATTCAGAGCCAGAGACCCAATTATCAAAAGAACGAAGAAGAAAATGTGATTGGTTTTGTGCAGCAGGGACAGCTCTGGTGCTATGATTTCGGACAGAACCGTCTGAGCAAAGTATATGGCTTTGAGGACGAAGAAGATGAAAGAGGTTTATACAACGCTCATGATTTCCGTATCCTGCAGGTGGAGGACTCCGGGAGCATGGATTTTCTGGTCTTTGGTTATATGAACCGGGGGTTGTATGAAGGCCGGTGCGGGGTGCTGCTGTGCCGTTATGATGCTTTAATGAATACTGTGGAAGAGCGTTATTTTCTGCCCAGTGACCGGCCCTATCAGATCGTCAAAGAAGAGGTGGGTAAGCTTTCGGTTGTCAATGATCAGGAAATGGCATGGCTTTCTTACCGGGGGATGATCCTTCGGATTGACCTGACAGACTGCAGTGTGCGCCTTCTGGCAGAAGGCATCCGGGAAGAGGAACTGCAGGTATCCAAAAGAGGATATCTGGCGGCCTGGACGGATGTGGATTCAAAAAGCATCCATCTTTTAAACACCAGAAACGGGATCGTAAAGCCCATAACCGCAGAATCAGGAGAGATTCTGAAAGCACTGGGATTTATGGAGGAGGATTTTATCTACGGAACCGCCAGGGAAGAGGACATCCGGGTCAATATGGCAGGAGAACAGACGGTTCCTATGTATCGGGTGATTATAAGGGACCACTCCGGGAATGAAGTACGGGAGTTTGACTATGCTTCCAAAGGGAAATATGTGACCGATCTTTCGATCGTGGAGAACCGCATTGATTTATCCTGCATCATGCTGACGCCGGACGGAGCCTGGCAGGAGGCGCTGCCGGAGCCCATCACCTACACCAGTGAGCCGGAACAGGAAAAGCTCATGCTCCAGGTGGCCATTGATGAGACCCGGCGGAGCGAATACCAGTTTGCATATGAGGGAACCATGAAGAGCGGTTCCATGAAACGTCCCCGGATTCGGATGGTGCTGTATGAGGAAAACCGAAGTCTCCATCTGGAGCGGGAGGGAGAAGAGCAGTATTTTGCATGGTCCTTCTCGGGACAGGCAGAAGGCTTTGACACGCTTCCGGAAGCTGTGGCAGCCGCCCATGATGGTATGGGGGCTGTCTGGAAAGACGGAGTGCGCCGTCTGTGGGAGCGCTGGAACCGTCCCGGCAGAATGCAGATTGAGGATTTCGATACACAGGAGGGGGCAGAGCTTTCCGGAAGCAGTCTTGCCCGGTGTCTGCAGCTTCTGCTGCGCCAAAGACAGATTTATACAGATGTGCAGGCATGTCTGGATGAAGGGATGGCTGTGTGGGAAATCTGTGAACAGGAACTTCAGGAGGACTGCTGTCTGATTCCGGGCTGCAGTCTTCGGATGGCGTTGTATTATGTGGCCAATCAGGCGCCGGTCATGGGAATTACGGACACCGGAGAGGCTGTGCTGATTGTGGGATATGATACCCAGAATATTTTGATCTGTGAGCCGGGCCAGACAGAACTTAAAAAGGCAGGACTGAAGGACAGCACCGAGATGTTTGAGCGGGGAGGCAATCTGTTCTTTACGTATCAGCCGTAGGAAATCATGAGAACAGCAAGGAGAATGGACGATGGATGAGAGAATCAGAACACTGGCTGAGGGACTTGTGCACTATTCCTGTCAGGTGAAGACAGGGGACAAGGTCTATATACACTATACGGGTGCCAGCACCAGGGAGCTGGCAAAGGAGCTGATCCGGGCAGTATACAGGGCGGGGGGACTGCCCTTTATCCACTACACAGACCCGCAGCTTCAGAGGCTTCAGATCATGGAATGTACGAAGGAGCAGATGGAGCTGGCGGCAGAGGTGGATGCTTTGGAGATGTCCAGGATGGACTGCTACATTGCAGTGCGGGGCAGTGACAATATAGCAGAGCTGTCCGATGTGCCGGCGGAGCGTATGGCTCTCTATGAAAAATATTATGTAACCCCGGTGCACCACAAAGTCCGGGTACCCAAAACCCGGTGGGTGGTACTGCGCTATCCAAACGACGCCATGGCCCAGCTGTCCGGGACAAGCACGGAGGCGTTTGAAGACTTTTATTTCCGGGTATGCAATCTGGACTACAGCCGGATGGAGGCGGCCATGGAGCCTCTGGTGAAACGGATGGAAAGGACCGACCGGGTGCGGATCACAGGCCCTGGTACGGATCTTACATTTTCCATCAAGGGAATTCCGGCCATTCCCTGTGCAGGCCGGATGAATATTCCGGACGGAGAGGTTTTCACCGCACCGGTCAGGGATTCCATAAACGGCACTTTATCTTACAATACGCCTTCGGTGTTTCAGGGATTTACCTATGAAAATATCAGGTTTACTTTCCGGGACGGAAAGATCGTGGAGGCCTCTGCCAATGATACGGAGCGAATCACCCATGTACTTGACACCGATGAGGGGGCACGGTATGTGGGAGAGTTTGCCATCGGAGTGAACCCATATGTTTTGGAACCCATGAAAGATACGCTGTTTGATGAGAAGATTATGGGGTCGATTCATTTTACGCCGGGGAACTGCTATGATGAGGCGCCCAATGGGAATGTGTCCTCCATCCACTGGGATCTGGTGCTGATCCAGAGGCCGGAGTATGGCGGCGGGGAGATTTATTTTGATGACGTGCTGATCCGAAAAGACGGAAGATTTGTGCTGCCAGAGCTGCAGGGACTGAATCCCGAAGGACTTGTGCCGTAAAGAGGCGCGCCGGAAGGGTGTCTAAGCAGAAGGAAGCACGGTGAGGTCAGGCAGATTTTTAGGATGTACCAGTCTGAGAGTCACGGAAACAGAGTATTGGATACACAGCCGCCGGGAAGCGCAGATTCTGGCAGGCAGGCTTTTAAAAGGGAGTATTTCCGGCAGGGATGAAATCCACTTCTGATGCAGGGGCGGTGGGAGACTTTTCCAGGCGCCGCCGGCGGTAATTGGAAGGCTGATTCAGACCTGCACTGCCTTCGCCTGCCGGACGGAATCTGTGTCCTCCCGGCGGTGTCTGCATCGGTTCAATGGATTCCCGGCAATTTAATGGAATCTTAATAATTTTTATCCAGGCATCTTAATAAGAAAATGGTATAACCAAAGTGTAGAAAAGGAGAGACGAATATGAACATACTGGTATGCGACGATGACCGCGCGATTGTGGATGCCATCGAGATCTATCTGAGTCAGGAAGGATATACCGTTTTGAAGGCATATGACGGGATGGAAGCAATTGAGATGCTGAAAAAGCATGAGATCCATCTGCTTTTGATTGACATCATGATGCCCCGTCTGGACGGGATCCGGGCGACGATGAAGATCCGGGAAGAGAGCAGGGTGCCGATCATCTTTCTGTCAGCCAAGTCGGAGGATGTGGACAAGATCCTGGGACTGAATATCGGGGCGGATGATTATATCACCAAACCTTTTAATCCGCTGGAACTGACGGCGCGGGTTAAATCTTTGCTCCGGCGCTACACCCAATTCGGCGCCATGACTGAGACGAAACTCACCGTTTTCCGCATTGGAGGACTCTGTGTGGACGATGAACGCAAAGAAGTAACCGTGGATGATGAGCCTGTAAAACTGACGCCCATCGAATACCGGATCCTTCTTTTGCTGGTCCAGAATCCGGGACGCGTGTTCTCCATCTCCCAGATCTATGAGCGGATCTGGAAAGAAGAGGCGCTTGGGGGAGACAATACCGTAGCTGTACATATTCGTCATATCCGGGAAAAAATAGAGATCAATCCCAAAGATCCCAGATATATCAAGGTTGTCTGGGGCGTGGGGTATAAGATCGAGAAACAATAGTTTCGGAGGATGACTTATGGAAAAAAAAGGGTACAGAACCTTTCGGCGCTGGGTATTGGTCTTTCTGAATCTGGCAGCAGCAACAGTGCTGGCTTTCGGGGTTGCCAAAAACAATCAGGAAGGCTATACACAGGAAATGTGGAAAGATATTTTGAAGGGGAATTCCTGGCAGGATTCTGCAGAATATCAAAGGCAGGCTTCGGATGCGGTCTATCACGCGCTGGAAGTCATGGCAAGGAGCAGCCGCCTGGAAAGAGGGGGGATATTTGACCCGGAGCGGATTATCAGAGTCCGGGACTATCTGGAGTCAAAAACGGTCTATGATGTGATTCCGGAGAATCAAAAAGGAGACGGGATCTGTTACCGGCTGGGTGATCTGTATCAGTGGAGTTTAAAGGGAACAAACATCCGGGAAAATGTCCTGCAGGAATCTTACCGGCCGCTCTTCTATGAAAGCATCCAGCAGTATGCCAACGAATGCGACGAAGAATATCAGGTGGTAGTGGAACAGATTCTAGAGGCCATGAAACTTTTGCAAAAAGACGTGGCAAAATACCAGCAGATTTTAAAAAACTGGTCGTATGAGGCCGTTAATGTGCGTTATGCCCTGAAAGATTTAAGCAGCGGCAGTCTGTATACGAATGTGCCGAAACTCCGGGAAGGCAGCGGGGATTCGAAAGAGCTGGAAGATTATTTTTACGGGTTTGGAAGCTATTACTCTTTTGACAGCCGGTCGGCTTCTGTGGTGCAGCAGAGGATCGGAGAGTATTATTCCTATAATACGCATGCGCTTTTGACGGGATGGAACGCGCATCTGGAAGGGGAATATCAGGTCTATGTAGGGATTGACACGGACTTTTTGGTGGCTGACGGATTTGCCCGGGGAGCCAGGACTTATGAGGCCGCCAGGGGCTGGCTGGCCGGATACGGGCTGGCTTTGGGAGGAAGTGCCCTGATCCTTTTGTGCACGCTGTTCTGGCTGTTCTGGAAGCTGTCCGGGGCCGCAGGAAAGTATGTGGCGGAACTTCTGTCCCATATGCATATGGCCCTTCGGGTCGGTGTGATTTTTGGGGGATTTGTGCTGTTTCAGTCTCTGCTGTGGGTTTTTCTTGGAAAAGGTGCCGTAGCTGGTTTTGTCGTCTTTCTTTATGAACTGGCAGTTCTGGGGGTTTTGGTGAGTGAAGAAATCCAGCGCCAAAAGCTTTTGGAGGGCGTACAGGCGCTGGCAGAGGGCGTGCAGGATGCCAAAATGCCGGAGGAACGCTTGTTTTTTGGAAACCGGCAGATGGCAGAGGCGGTGAATCAGCTGGGAGAAGGACTTCAGACTGCACTGCAGGAACAGATGAAGAGCGAGCGGATGAAAGCGGCTCTGATCACCAATGTGTCTCATGATCTGAAGACGCCTTTGACCTCCATCATCAACTATGTGGATCTGATGAAGCGGGAGCGGATCGACAGTCCGAAAATACAGGAATATCTTCTGGTGCTGGACCAGAAATCCCAGCGCCTGAAACAGCTGACGGAGGATCTGGTGGAAGCTTCCAGGGCCAGCTCCGGCAATGTGGTGCTGGACATGGGGAAGATTGACTTAAAGGAGCTTCTGATGCAGACCGGCGGAGAATTTACAGAGCGTTTTGCCGTGCGGGGACTTACGCTGCTGGAAGAGTATCCGGATCATCCCCTGTATGTGGAGGCAGACGGCAGACATCTGTGGAGAATTATCGAAAATCTGTACCGGAATGTGGAAAAGTATGCGATGCCTTACACAAGGGTCTATGTTGACCTTATGGAAGAGGAAGAACGGGCGGTTCTATCCATGAAAAATATCTCGGAGCAGGCGCTGAATATTTCGGCGGAAGAACTGACGGAACGCTTCACCAGAGGGGATGAATCCCGAAGCACAGAAGGCAGCGGGCTGGGCTTATCCATCGCCAAGGATCTGACGGAACTGCAGCATGGGACCTTTGCGATCTATCTGGACGGGGATCTCTTTAAAGTGACCATGACGTTTCCAAAGGCAGGAGAACATTTACAGGAGGCCATGCAGTAGCAGACGGAAGTGTCTAAGGAAAAAATACACAAATTTCCGGAAAGAGATTGAAAAAAAGCCCGGACGATTGTATAATCGTATACAATCAGAATATATATGATGGAGGTATCTATGATTGAGTTATACAATGGCGGCGCCTATGTTCTGAACGGGACACAGATCGTGCCGGATACGTCGGAGGCGTCTGCAGTTCTGGCCGGAAAGATGGCAGAAGTTCCGTCCAGGGAAGAGGCAAGGAAGCAGACCATCGCCTATGGAATTTTAAAGGCACACAATACATCCGGGAATATGGATAAGCTTCAGATCCGGTTTGACAAGCTGACCTCCCACGACATTACGTTCGTGGGGATCATCCAGACGGCCCGGGCTTCGGGGCTGACCCAGTTTCCCATGCCTTATGTACTGACCAACTGCCACAACAGCCTGTGCGCGGTTGGAGGAACCATCAATGAAGACGATCATATGTTCGGGCTGACCTGTGCGAAAAAATACGGCGGCGTCTATGTACCGCCTCATCAGGCCGTGATTCATCAGTATGCGCGTGAGATGCTCTCAGGCGGCGGGAAGATGATCCTTGGATCGGACAGCCATACCCGCTATGGGGCGCTTGGCACGATGGCCGTGGGAGAGGGCGGACCGGAGCTGGTGAAACAGCTCCTGAACCAGACCTATGATATCTCCATGCCCGGTGTGGTTGGCGTGTATCTGACCGGTGCACCGGCAAAAGGCGTCGGTCCTCAGGATGTGGCGCTGGCTATCATCAAAGAAGTATTTGACTGCGGTTATGTGAATAATAAAGTCATGGAATTTATCGGAGACGGGGTGGCGAACTTAAGCGCTGATTTCCGGATCGGCATCGATGTCATGACGACGGAGACCACCTGTCTGTCTTCCATCTGGAAGACCGATGAGAAGATCCGGGAATTCTATGAGATTCATGGAAGAAGTGAAGCGTATCAGGAGCTGAATCCTGGGGAAGTGGCGTACTACGATGGCATGATTGTGGTGGATCTTGGGAAAATCCGTCCCATGATCGCCATGCCGTTCCATCCGAGCAATGCATACACCATCGAAGAACTCAATGCCAATCTGGACGATATTCTGGCAGACTGTGAAGCCAGAGCGCGGGTGAGCCTGGGAGATCAGACTCCGTTCTCCCTGCGCAGTAAAGTTCGGGATGGGAAGCTCTATGTGGATCAGGGAATCATCGCCGGATGCGCCGGAGGCGGCTTTGAAAATATCTGTGCAGCGGCGGACATCCTGGACGGAAGAAGCATCGGAGCCGATGAATTTACGTTAAGTGTCTATCCGGCATCCATGCCGGTCTATATGGAGCTGGTGAAAAATGGCTCAGCTGCCATGCTGATGCAGACCGGAGCGGTGCTGAAGACGGCTTTCTGCGGGCCCTGCTTCGGCGCCGGGGATACGCCTTCCAACAATGGTTTCAGCATTCGTCATTCTACCAGGAACTTCCCCAACCGGGAGGGTTCCAAGCTGCAGAGCGGACAGATTGCCTCCGTCGCTCTGATGGATGCCCGTTCCATCGCGGCTACCGCGGCCAACAAAGGATATCTGACGGCGGCCACAGAGCTGGATGTCGAGTACCGGAATCCCAAATACGTCTTTGACCGTCAGATCTATGAGAACCGGGTCTTTGACAGCAAAGGCAAGGCGGATCCTTCGGCGGAGATTCATTTTGGACCCAATATCAAGGACTGGCCGGCCATGAGTGCCCTTCCGGAATATCTGATCCTGAAGGTGGTGTCTGAGATTCATGATCCGGTGACCACGACGGACGAGCTGATTCCCTCCGGGGAGACTTCCTCCTACCGCTCCAATCCGCTTGGACTGGCAGAATTTACCCTTTCCAGGAAAGATCCGGAGTATGTCGGAAAAGCAAAGGCGGTTCAGGTGGCGCAGAAGGCCATTGAGGCCGGGAACTGTCCGGTGGAGGCCGTAGCGGAGCTGAAGCCGGTCTATAAGGCGATCTGCAAGGTCTATCCGGATGTGGACCGGACCAATTCCGGTGTGGGCAGTACCATCTTCGCGGTAAAGCCAGGAGACGGATCGGCCAGAGAGCAGGCGGCTTCCTGCCAGAAGGTGCTGGGGGGCTGGGCCAATATCGCCAACGGTTATGCCACCAAACGCTACCGTTCCAATCTGATCAACTGGGGAATGCTTCCCTTCCTGATCGACGAGGGAGCGCTTCCCTTCCAGAATGGAGACTATCTGTTCATTCCGCACATTACTGAGGCGGTGAAAAACGGGGCTTCGAAGGTCAAGGCCTATGTGGTAAAAGAAGGTCTGCAGGAATTTACCCTGAAGCTGGGCGAGATGACAGAGGATGAGCGTGAGATCATCCTGAAAGGGTGTCTGATCAATTACAATCGTGTATAGTCTGTTTTGAAATAAGAGCGGCATCTGCCTTGTTGAAGGTTCGATGCCGCTTTTTTTTGCGTCTGAAACCAGATATCACTCATTTTGTTCCGGCTGTATTCTGCCGGGTTCTGTTTCCGCCAGGCTTAAGGAAAAGATAAACTCCGTCCCGACTCCCTCGGTACTGATGACGTTGATATTTTCGTCGTGGAGCTGGATGATCTCTTTTACGATGGCAAGCCCCAGGCCGGTGCCTTTCTTGTCTTTTCCTCTGGAGGCATCAGACTTGTAAAAGCGCTCCCATATTTTTTTCAGGCTGTCTTTGGGGATGCCCACACCGGTGTCCCGGACAGAGACAAAGAGTTTTTCGTACTTCAGGGTAGTCTCCACGGTGATCACGGAGTCCGGCGGACTGAATTTGATGGCATTGTCAATCAGGTTGTAGAGAACCTGCTGGATCTTGCCCATATCGGCCAGGACATAGGACTCCCGGTCGGTGAAAAGCAGCTCGATGGAGATCCGTCTGGAGGTGCAGGTGCCCTCAAAAGTGGCGGCGGTGTTCTTGATGGCCGTATTGATGTCAAAGCGGGTTCTGCACAGGCGGTGCTGCTTCGGGTCCATGGAGTTCAGGGTGAGAAGGCCACTGGTCAGCTTGGTCAGGCGCTCCGTCTCCCGCAGCACAATATTCAGGTATTTGTCCTGCATATTGGAAGGAATCGTGCCGTCTTGGATGGCTTCGATGTAGCCCTTAATGGAAGTTAAAGGAGAGCGGAAGTCATGGGAGATATTGGAGATCAGCTTTCTCTGGTCTTCGTCATAGTCTTTCAGCGCTTCTGCCATAAAATCCATGGTGTCCGCAAGAAATCCAAGCTCATCCTCCCGGTTTAAGTGGATGGGGGTGCTGTAGTTGCCAAGCGCATATTCGCCGGCTGTCTTTCGGATTCTCCGGATCGGAAGGCAGGTGATCAGCCAGAGAGAGACGGCGAAGAAAAAGGCAAGGAGCAAAAGAAGGATCATCGTGATATAGAAGGAGAAAAGGTATCCTTCCTTATCCTGGACGATCACTGACATGGGGGTATGGATGGCGATGTAGCCCCGCACATGATAATTGTGTGATACCGGGATCAGAACGCTTAAGGTTTCTTCGGAGAACATGCCAAAAAAGTCGCCGGTCATATAGTATCGCCCTCCGGGAAGAACCGAATTGAAGGACGGAATCATCTGGTGTACCGGATCATTTCCGGAGCTTAAGACCAGTTCACCGTCCCGGCTGATCAGCCAGATCCGGGCGTTTAAGTAGACGTCCAGGGAGGCCAGATGGGTCTGGATTGCGGAAAGATTTTTCCGGTTCTCCTGTTTTTCGAAATAATTGACCACATACTGATCAGACAGGCAGAGTCCTTCCTGGTAGAAGGCGGCAGCTTTGGTGGTCACGGCGTTTTCCATCATCAGCCGGGAGGTGACGGTGGAGATGCACAGAAAGCAGCACAGGCCAAAGACCAGGAAAGAGAAGAGGTATTTGATGTTCAGGGAGATCCGCATCATTTCACCTCGAACTTATAGCCGATACCCCAGACCGTGGCGATGCGCCAGGCGTCGTGATCTTTGATTTTTTCCCGAAGCCTTTTGATGTGTACGTCAACCGTGCGGGTGTCTCCGATGTATTCATAGCCCCAGATATGATCCAGGAGCTGTTCTCTTGTAAACACCTGGTTTGGAGAGGAGGCAAGGAAGTAGAGAAGCTCTAACTCCTTGGGAGGCATTTCTACGGTTTGCCCCCGGTAAAGGACAGAGTAATTGCTCTGGTTGATGACAAGGTCCGGATACTGTACGACTCTGGCAGAAGGAGCGCTGTCTGTCCGGGCAGGCTGAAAACGACGCAGGACCGCCTTGACTCTGGCCACCAGCTCTTTGGAGTCAAAAGGCTTGATCATATAGTCGTCGGCACCCAGTTCCAGCCCCAGCACTTTGTCAAAGACTTCGCCTTTGGCAGAGAGCATGATGATGGGGGTGTTGGAACGGGAACGGATCTCCCGGCATACCTGGTAGCCGTCGATGCCAGGAAGCATCAGATCTAAGAGGATCAGGTTTGGCTGAAAGGTGTTGAAGACCTGCAGCGCCTGTTCTCCGTCTTCTACAATCTGCACTTCATAGAATTCTTTGGTCAGGTAAAGGGAGATAAGTTCAGCGATATTGGCATCATCGTCCACGATGAGTATTTTCTGTTTGGATGGCATAAAGATATCAGTCTCCTTTGTTTCACTTGAATTCAGCGATCGTAACGCCGGCGTCTCCTTCTCCCAGAGAACCCAGGCGGTATGTTTTTACATATTTACAGCGCTTCAGATGCTGCTGTACAGCGTTTCTCAGAGCGCCGGTGCCTTTCCCGTGTACGATCCGCACACTGGGCACATGGGCCAGATAGGCGTCGTCTAAGTATTTGTCCAGATGGCCGATGGCCTCGTCCACAGTCATGCCGATTAAATTGATCTCTGTACTGACCAGGGCGGATTTGGACATCTTGATCTTGCCGCTTCCGGATACCGCTTGTTTGCCCGCCGGCAGCTCGGCCTCTCCGATGTATTCCAGATCGCTTATATGGACCTGGGAGCGCAGGATTCCCATCTGCACGAAAAGATCACCTTTGGCATTGGGCAGAGTGCTGACCGTGCCTTCTAAGTTCAGACTTAAGACCCGAACCCGGTCTCCCAGATGAAGTGCGGCAGCCTTGACTTTTTTCTTTGGCTTCTGAGTTTTGGACTGCATGCCGGTCTCGGTGGATTTTAATTTTTCCCGGAGACGGGCCCGTTCGGCCTCCATCTCTTTGGCGGAGATGCCTTCTTTGCCAAACTTGTGGAAATGCTTCATGGTCTCGTCTGCGTAGTCTTTGGCTTCCTGCAGGATGGCATTGGCCTTTTCGTTGGCTTCCTTCAGGATCTTCTCCTTTTGAGAGTCGATGCGGTCCTGCTTTTTCTGAAGGGCATTGCGAAGCTTTCGGATCTCTTCTTTGTAGCGGGCGATGTCTGCCTGCTCTTTTTCCAGGGTAACCCGGCTGTTCTCCAGTTCTGCGATCACATCTTCGAAGCTTTCATCCTGAGCACTGATCTGTTTTTTGGCCTCTTCGATCAGAAAGTCCGGCAGACCCAGTCTGGAAGAAATGGCAAAAGCGTTGCTTTTTCCAGGGATGCCGATCAGCAGGCGATAGGTGGGGCGCAGAGATTCCACGTCAAATTCACAGCAGGCATTCTCCACCCCTTCTGTGGACAGAGCATAGACCTTCAGCTCGCTGTAATGGGTGGTGGCCATGGTGCGGATTCCCTGCCGGTGCAGGTGGTCTAAGATCGAGATAGCCAGGGCGGCGCCCTCTGTGGGGTCTGTGCCCGCGCCCAGCTCGTCAAACAGCACCAGAGAATGCAGGGTGGCTTCTTTCAGAATGGATACAATATTGCTCATGTGAGAAGAAAAAGTGCTAAGACTCTGTTCGATGCTCTGCTCATCGCCGATATCTGCAAAAATATGGTCAAACACGGCCAGCTCGGACCGTTCAAAGGCAGGAATATGAAGCCCTGCCTGGCCCATCAGGGTAAAAAGTCCCACGGTCTTCAAAGACACGGTCTTGCCGCCTGTATTGGGTCCGGTGATGATCAGAAGATCAAAGTCTTTTCCCAGACGGATGTTGACCGGAACGACTTTTTTGGCATCCAGAAGCGGATGGCGGCCGTCTTTGATCCGGATGCGGCCTTCTGTGTTGAAAAGAGGCATGGTGGCATCCATTTCCTTGGCAAGCATGGCTTTTGCAAAAATGAAGTCCAGCCTGGTAAGGAGTTCATAGTTTTCCGAAAGCAGTTCAGAATAGCCGGCAGCATGCTCGCTTAAGGAAGCCAGCACTTTTTCGATCTCCTTTTGCTCTCTGATCTGCAGCTCCTTATAATCGTTGTTGAGTTTTACCACAGCCATAGGCTCGATGAACAGGGTGGAGCCGGTGGAGCTCTGGTCATGAATCATGCCGGGCACTTGTCCCCGGTATTCGGCTTTTACCGGCAGGCAGTATCGTCCGTCCCGCATGGTGATGACTGCATCCTGCAAATAAGTACGCACGGATCCGTTGACCATGGAATTCAGGGTGCTGTGAACCTTGTCGTCCATCTGCCGCATGGACCGGCGCACATCCCGGAGGGCGCTGCTGGCGTCGTCCGCCATGGCATCCTCCGCCAGGATACAGCGGCGGATCTCGTTGGCCAGGGAGGGAATCGGCTCTAAAAGCTCAAAAAATTCGTCCAGGGAATCGGTTCCTTCTTCTTCCGGATCCCGCTGTCCGTACTGCCTGACTTTTCCGGCAGTCTGCAAAAGAGACATGACCTGCAAAAGCTCGCCCATGCCCAGGACTCCGCCGATCTCCAGCCGTTTAACGGATCCGCGGATATCCCGGATCCCGCCGAAAGAAAGGCTGCCTTTACGGTAGACTCTTTGGAGCGCGTCGGCAGTCTCAGTCTGGTTTCTTCGGATTTCAGACAGAGAATCTGAGGGCAGAAGGTGTTCGCAAAGTTCCTTCGCCCCCGCAGATGCGCAGTGGCCTGCCAGTATGTGAATAATTTTGTCAAATTCTAATTTTTTCAGTGTTTTCTGGTTCATAAATAAATCTCCTGAAAATGATAGTAACACTTTGGCTGTCATTTCTTATCATAACGCATTTGAGCGGGAATGAAAAGGAGAAGTTGGTTATTTTTCGACGGGTAAAAAAGAAGCAAATATTTAAGGCGTGCTGCACCATGAGAAGTGCCTTTTGGTTTCTGTTTTTTTGAAACTTTGCTGTATGACGGCAAAAGAGGAGGAGGCAGGTGTTCGTGTGGAGCTTTCAAAGCGGCTTTTTACGGCCGGGCCGCCAGCGGCCGCTGGGGGAGTGAGCGGCATCCGAAGCCGGAAATGAAATCCATGTAAATACAGTAACGGTGGACATGCTGGGAAAAATCGGGTATAATAGGCATAGTTCATGAGCCGCCCGAAAGGAGGAGGCCCCTATGTCAGAGGGTAAAAAGAACCGAAATTTGTCGTTTATACAGGAGACAGTCAAGCAGAAACGCTTCTACCAGAATCGGATGGTACAGAGGCTTTTGTGGTCTGTGGCCTCGGGGGTTCTTTTTGCCCTTGCAGCAGTGGCGGTGTGGGCCGTGGCAGCGCCCAGGATATCTTTTGTGCCGGAGTCGTCCAGAGTGGAGAAAGTTACGCTTCCGGAGCCAGAGGAGCAGCCGGAACAGTCCAGTGATGAGGAAGAACCTCCCGTTTATATTATGGAGCAGGTGAGCATCGAGCTTGAGGATTATAAAAAAATGTATCAGCAGCTCATGCAGATTGGCAGCCAGGTGGAAAAGAGTCTGGTCAGTGTCTCGGCGGTCACCACGGACACCGACTGGTTTGATGAGACTTACACCAGTCAGAGCTCTGTGTCAGGTCTTTTGGTGGAGGATAATGGAGTAGAACTTCTGGTTCTGACAGATTATGAAAAGGTGAAGGACGGAGAGCGCCTTCTGATCACTTTTTATGATCATACGAGTGCTCCTGCTGTTCTGAAAAAATATGATAAAAACACAGGACTTGCAGTGCTGAGTGTGAATTTGAGTGATATTTCAGAAAGCACGAGAGAAGTGATCCTGTATGCGGATATTGGTTCTTCAAAGACTTTAAGAAGCGGAGAACCAGTCATCGCGCTTGGCAGCCCAGGGGGGAATTACGGGTCCATTTTGTTCGGGAATCTGACCAGTGTCTCCCAGATGGCAGCTCTTTATGACGGGAACTATAATGTACTCACGACGGATATGGCCAGAGCCCGTGCGGGCAGCGGCGTGCTGATCAGCTGGAGCGGCAAGATCATCGGTGTGATTCAGGATCGGTGTGAAGTGGCAGGCCAGAATAACACGATTCAGGCTTATGGGATCTCGGATATTATGGGAGTGATTGAGCATTTATCCAACAGTCAGGACATAGTATATATGGGAGTTGTCGGAGCCGATGTGACGACAGCGGTTTCTGAACTGGAAGGCATCCCCATCGGCGTCTATGTGTCGGAGGTGGCTTTAGAATCTCCGGCCATCGAGGCAGGTTTGCAGCCGGGAGATATCATCACATCCATGAGCGGCCAGACGGTTACCAATCTGAAAGATGTGATGGCGATTCTGATGAAATGTTCCAACGGACAGAACATCCAGGTCATCTGTCAGCGGTTGAATAAAACTGTCTATCAGGAGCTGGAACTGTCCATTGATCTGAAAATTTTAGAATAGGGAGAAGAAAAAAGAGTTATGAAATATATTGAAACTTTTCGGGAGAGCGAGCGCGTCAGCGGCATTTATCTGTGCAAATCCCGCCAGACGGCATTGACAAAAGCCGGAAAGACGTACGAGAATGTGATCCTGCAGGATAAGACTGGTACCGTGGATGCCAAGATCTGGGATCCCAATTCCAGAGGGATCGAGGCTTTCGAGGGCCTTGACTATGTGGATATTGTAGCGGACGTGACCAGTTTTCAGGGACAGCTTCAACTCAATGTAAAAAGAGTGAGAAAAGCCCAGGAAGGAGAATTTGATCCCACAGATTATCTGCCGGTCAGTGACAAGAATATTGAGGGCATGTACAAGGAGCTGGTCCGCTTTATTGATCAGGTGGAGAGTCCATACCTGTCCCGGCTTTTGCGCGGCATTTTTGTAGATGATCAGAAGTTTGTAAAAGCGTTTAAGTTCAGCAGTGCGGCCAAAAGTGTTCACCATGGTTTTGTAGGCGGACTTTTAGAGCATACTCTGAGCGTGACCAGACTGTGTGATTACTATATTCATACATATCCGATGCTGAACGCAGATCTGCTGTATACAGCGGCCATGTGCCATGACATTGGTAAAATCCATGAACTGTCTCCATTTCCGGAGAATGATTACACGGATGCAGGGCAGCTTTTGGGACATATCATGATCGGCGCGGAGATGGTGGCCATGCAGATCCGTCAGATCCCTGATTTTCCGGTCCGGCTGGCCAATGAGCTGAAACACTGCATTCTTGCCCATCATGGAGAGTTAGAGTACGGATCCCCGAAAAAACCGGCGCTTTTAGAAGCAGTGGCGCTGAATTTTGCCGACAATACAGATGCTCATATGCAGACGATGATGGAGGCCTTAAAGGCAGGGGGAGACAATCAGGGCTGGCTTGGATACAACCGGCTTTTGGAGTCCAATATCCGTCGGACAGGAAAATAAAAAAGATACCGGCTCATGGTCTGCGGACTGTGGGCCGATTTATTTTATCATAGGAAAGTCCTGCGAACTTCCCTATGATATAAAAAAGCCCTCCAGCAGGATTGCGAGGGCACTGAAAAAGTAGTCAAATGCAAAAGTTTACCACAATATATTTGCTGTCCCTACAATTCATACCACAATATATCGTGGTAGATTTCCGCATAAAAGGACTTTTTCAGTATCCTCCAGGATCGCACTGGGGCGGAAAGGTAAAATGTCGCCGGAGCGGCCCGCCGCAGGCGGAGAATCCTGCAAAGAAGGATTCTTATTCATTTACAGCAAACTAAGTCCTGAGAATCAAAAAGCTTTGGAAAGCGTGTGCTGCGGCATGGAAAAAGGATACTGCCAAATGCATCGCCCCATGCAGAAGATCCTGCAGGGCCGCACCAGAACCGGGTTACAGACATAGCAAGAAAGAAAACGCAGATAAGCTTGAGAAACAGGCTGCAGTGGAATAAGAGTTACAAACAAGACAAGAAAGAAAATGCAGATAAGCTTGAGAAACAGGCTGCATCAGAATAAGAGTTACAAACAAGACAAGAAAGAAAATGCAGATAAGCTTGAGAAACAGGCTGCATCAGAATAAGAGTTACAGACAAAGCAAGAAAGAAAGCGCAGATAAGCTTGGGAAACAGGCTGCATCAGAATAAGAGTTACAGACAAAGCAAGAAAGAAAATGCAGATAAGTTTGGGAAACAGGCTGCGCCAGAACAGGAGTTACAGACAAAATGAAAAAAGACGATTTGATTACATTGGATATTACGGATATGGGAACGGATGGGGAAGGCATCGGAAAATACGAAGGCTTCACCTTTTTTGTGAAAGATGCGGTGGATGGAGATCGGGTGGAAGCCAAAATCATGAAGATGAAAAAGAACTATGGATATGCCCGGCTGATGCAGGTCTTAAAACCCTCTCCTGTGCGGCGGGAGCCGGGCTGTCCCCATGCCCGTCCCTGCGGCGGCTGTCAGCTCCAGGCGATGGACTACCAGGCACAGCTTGATCTGAAGGCAAGGAAGATCCAAAGTCACCTGATTCGCATCGGCGGTTTTGCAGATATGCCAAAGCCAGAGATTATGGGGATGGAGAATCCCTGGAGGTATCGCAACAAAGCGCAATTTCCCTTTGGGACCGACCGGGAGGGCAGGACGGTGACGGGCTTCTATGCAGCCCGAAGCCACCAGATCATACCCTGTACGGACTGTCTTTTGGGCGTGGAGGAGAACCAGATGGTGCTGGAAAAAGTGCTTGCGCATATGGAGCAGTACCAAATCCCGGCCTATGATGAGCGCTCCGGAAAGGGCCTGGTGCGCCATGTGCTGATTCGCAAAGGTTTTGCCACAGGCGAACTGATGGTCTGTCTGATTTTAAATGGCAGGACGATAAAGGCGCTGGACAGGCTGAGTGCATCCCTTCAGGAAATCCCTGGGATGACAGGAATCACCATCAATGTGAATACAGATAATACCAATGTGATCATGGGCCGGGAGCTGCTTTTGGTGTGGGGCCGGGGCTACATCACAGACCGGATCGGAAACGTGACCTATCAGATCTCTCCCCTTTCTTTTTATCAGGTGAATCCGGTGCAGACCCAAAAGCTCTACGAGACAGCTCTGGAATACGCAGATCTGAAAGGGACGGAGTCCGTATGGGATCTTTACTGTGGTATTGGCACCATCTCCTTGTTTCTGGCTCAAAAAGCAGGACAGGTTTACGGTGTGGAGATCGTGCCGGAAGCCATCGAGGATGCCCGGGCAAATGCCCGCTTAAACGGCATTTCCAACGCAGAATTTTTTGTCGGCAAGGCGGAAGAAGTGCTTCCGAAAAAATATAAAGAAGAAGGTATCCATGCAGATGTCATTGTAGTCGATCCCCCCCGAAAAGGCTGTGACCCGGCTGCCCTCGCCACCATAGTCCGCATGCAGCCAAAACGGATCGTCTACATCAGCTGTGACAGCGCTACTTTGGCAAGAGACCTCAAATATCTGTGTCAGGAGGGGTATGAAGTGCGAAAGGTAAAAGGATGCGATATGTTTGCGTTTACGATGCATGTGGAGACGGTTGTAATGCTTTCCCACAAAAAAACGACAGCGTAATCAACATAAAAGTGGAGTTTGGCGAGGGTTAGGGTAAAGTGCCACTTGATAATATTGCTAAGAGGGCTGAAGCGTACAAGCTGAAAGAGCGAGTTACATACAAAATGATTAAGGAGTACATAGAAGCGAAGTATGGTTTCAAAGTACATACCGCATATATCGCAGAGGTAAAGCGGGAGTTAGGATTGCCGATGTACGATGCCCTTAATGCGGTAGAGGAATTGAAACAGCCGAGGACACATCCACCAAAAGAGAAGGTAGAAGCGATAATGGATGCACTTAAATAGTTTGAGGTAATTTAATGGATGAAAGGATTTATCGGATTGCAGAGCATGTGGTTGAAATACATCAAAAAGCCTATGAGGTTTATTTGCCGTTAGTTGAATATGTGTGTAGTAGAATCGTGTCAGAGGCTGAATTATCGCATTTGCTTGATTATCTACTGGATTTTGCATGTGATGAAAAAATATTGGGGTTGTATAAAAAGGTGTGCAGAAAATATTTGTATGTATATCCGAGGTGCATTAAATTTTATATTGAAGCGTATTGGGAAATGTGGGAAGATGAAAACAAATGATTATTTGTCAGAATATATCTAAGAGAAGTAACAGTTACAATGCTTGAGAAAGTTTATGGTAATGTTACAGGAGGAGCAATGGGAAAAAATAATCAAGGATACAATTCATACAAATGGAATAGATATTGGAATTTATACGCAGGACTTTGAAAATGAATTTATTTCACTGACGGATATTGCCCAATATAAGAGGGATGATCCAGCGGCGGTTATTCAAAATTGGATGAGAAATCGGGATGTTATAAAATTTCTGGGATTATGGGAAAGACTTCATAATCCAGATTTTAAACCCCTCGAATTCGAGGGGTTTAGAAAACAGGCAGGAGCAAATGCATTTACAATGTCACCAAAAAAATGGATAGAGGCTACGGATGCTATTGGCATTGTTTCAAAAGCAGGACGATATGGCGGGACATATGCCCATAGTGATATTGCGATGTCTTTTGCAACATGGATTTCTCCTGAATTTCAGTTATATATTATGAAAGATTACAGGAGATTAAAGGCGGATGAGAATAGTCGGTTATCTTTAAATTGGAATTTGAATAGAGAGATTTCTAAGTTAAATTATAGGATACATACAGATGCGATTAAGGACAATTTGATTCCACCAGAATTGACTTCTGCACAGATATCGTACACATATGCTAATGAAGCAGATATGCTCAATGTTATTTTGTTTGGAAAAACAGCTAAGCAATGGAAAGATGAAAATTCAACAGTGAAAGGAAATATGAGGGATGTGGCAACACTGAATCAGTTACTTGTACTTGCGAATCTGGAAAGTTATAATGCAGTTTTGATTAATCAGGGAAAGAAACAGAAAGAGAGAATGGAGTTGCTTCGGCAATTGGCGGTACAGCAGTTGCAGACGTTAGAGACTGTAAGTTTAAATAATTTGCCGAAATTAGAAGTGAATACGTAGGGGATTTAGTTGCTAACAGAGAAATTTATGAAATTATGTTTTGGATTGAGGCAGCTCAAATTGTACAAATTAGGTTTGACAAGGAAAGTTAATAAATGAGTGGATATATAATAACAGAAGATTTTATTGAGTTAAAGAGATTATATGAAGAAGGAAATATAGGTAAATTTGAAAATAAAATTTCATCATATACTGCTGATGATTTGCGTGAATTTGCTGCGTACTTTTCTTTAGATATTTCATCAAAGGATGAATATTATAATGTAAAAATCATATCAGAAATCACTTATAACCTGATATTAAAGGAAAAGTTTACAAAAAATGATAGATTTATTATTCTTGCTCTTAAACATTGGGGAAGATGTGTTTATTTATCTTGTGAAAAAGGATTGTGGAGGGATGTTATTAAATATGGAAATCTCATTTATGAATATACATTAGATAATGATGAAAAGTGGGATATACAAGATTATTTGAGCCAAGCATACTTTTATCAAGGAAATTATGAAAGAGAATTATTTTATAGAAAAAGGATATTAGATCAAAATGATTATTTGTCTTTATATAACTATGAATTGGCGTTATTTCATAATCAAAGATATGAGGAAGCTAAATTGTACAATCAGCTTTGCATAGAGCAGAACGAGTTTCCACCGGCGTTTCGTAATCAGGCTCATATAAGTATAGTGCTTGAAAATGATTATGTTAAAGCATATGATTTTTGTGATAAAGCATTAGAGGTCTATTATAAAAAGGAGAAAGATTTTCCGTTAGTGTGCCCAATCATTTATTTGCTACAGCAAATATTTATATGTGGTCTTTGTTCAAACTATGAACTTTATAAAAGGTTAATGATTCGCAAGGAAGAGTTTGAAGATGGAATAAAGAGCAACAATAAATTGGCTGAAAATGTACATATGGTTAGGTTTATTGAAATATGTAGTTTGACTAACCGGGCAATATTTTATTTTGAGAATGTTGAATTCCTTGATTCAATCAATTTGTTTCATAAAGCGGAAAAAAATATTGATGCTGAAATGAAAATAATTGATGAAAAGGTAATATTGAACACTTATTATGGTAAAATAAAAGAGGTAGTTAGCCTTTATATATTATTTATACAAATTATTAATTCGCTAAAAAATATTTTTAGTGATAATATAATGATTGAAAGAATAGAGGAAAAAATAGAAAAGTTAAGTAAAATAAGATTCATTCTATATATTAGAGAGGATGATGATTTTACGTATGAATATAAAAAATTAATTTTATTATATGTAGAATATTTGTATGCAATTTTAAATCATATTTTTAATGATAATGGAAATGCCGACGGAATAAATTTTAATATTGAAAAGATTTGTTTAAATAAAACAAATTATGTTAAAAGTAATCTGTTAAATTGTTTATTTGAACTGAAACAAATAGAAGAATCATATAAAGAAAATAAAGGGTTGCAAATTTTTGATAATGATTATAAAAAAATTTATATTAATAAATTAAAAGAGGCAAGCAATAATTTTTGTATAAACATGAAAAAAGTAAATTTGTCTTTTAATGTGTATAATGATAAAGTTTGTGTAAAAAATACAGAGTTTTGTAATCTGATAATTAGGGCAATTCATCAAATGAAATTACATAGACCAGACTATGTTAGAAATTATATAGCAAATTCAAGTATTGCATTGCAAGAAGAAGATTTTAGAGACACTATAGGATTTTTCTTTAGTGCAATTTTTTATGTATCTTCCGAAGAATGGAGGAAAGAGGGTAGAACTGATTTGATTATAAAAATGAATGATAATGGACAAAAAATTATAGAGTTTAAGATATGGGGAAGAAATGATTACAAAGAAGTTGTGCAGCAGGTGACAGAAAGATATTTGACAGAGTTCGATAGTGATGGTTATATCATAATGGTAAATGGAAATAAAAAATCAATTAAAGATAAATATATAGAATATATTACTAATGAAAATGAAGGATACATTGATAATTCATTAAACAACTATACGATTAGTAATTTTGAATATTATGAAACAAGACATAGGACAGCGTTTAGTGAATATAGAATTTATCATTTTATTTATAATATATTTGATTGAAAGATCAAAATGGATGTGTTCTTTAAGTTTGTACTAAAGAGATGGATAGATTTTATAATTCGCTTTTTTAGAGCTTTTGTGGGAAAGGGGTAATACCGTTGAAACGGTGGTGTTGATACAAAAGAAATATAGATAGAAGTACTTTGCTTTCGGTAGTTTTACAGGTATTTGCCGTGTAAAAATTTAGCAATTGAGGACCAGCGAGAGCATAGAGATATCAGGTTCGACGATTTGATAAGCGCTCTGATATTTTATAATTTCATGTATAATCGAAAATATTTAATTGTGCCTATGGATGATTTGGAGAAAATTTCTGAAATAGTAAAATTAAGGAAGGCCTTAAATGAAAAAGTAAATTTGAAAGATGTATTTTTAGAAATGAAAACGATTGGAAGTGGGATTATAGATGGATAATTATGGCGGAATGCTTATATATCAGTCAGAAGACAGTTTGACAAATATGGAAGTTAAAATACAAGGAGGCAATTCATCCAAATAAAGTTGCATGGGCCACACTATGTTAAACATTATATAGCAAATGATTATGGTTTCTGTATCAGGTTCTGTGGTATACTGAAAAAAATGAAGATCGGAGGTTGAGAAAATGGGAATCGGGACTAAGAAACGATGGCAGTGAGGCTTGGTGTTTGACAGCCTTGCTGGTTGGGTACAAAAAACAAGTATAGATCAGGAGGCAGGAAATGGCATATTTTATTTATCAGGAAAAAAGAATTTATTATTCAGAGGCAGGAAAGGGAAACCCGGTTGTATTTTTACATGGAAATACAGCATCGTCCAGAATGTTTGAACCCCTTCTTCCTCTGTATGAGAAGTATTTTAAAGTAATCCTTGTAGATTTTCTGGGACATGGCAGATCGGATCGGCTGAGTGAATTTCCGGCAGATTTGTGGCAGGAGGAAGCACGACAGACCATTGCTTTGCTGGAACATCTGAATTGCGGAAAGATAAGTCTTGTGGGAAGCAGCGGCGGTGCATGGGCAGCAGTAAATGCGGGCTTGCTGCGCCCGGATTTGGTGGAAAAAGTAGTAGCAGACAGTTTTGACGGACGAACTTTGGGAGAAGATTTTGTACGGAAACTGATCAATGAGCGCACAGATGCAAAGCAGGATGATAAGGCAGTCTGGTTTTATCAGTGGTGTCAGGGAGAAGACTGGGAACGGATTGTGGATATGGATACGAAAGCGCTTGTTCAATGTGCAGAAGAACGTTTGCCTTTGTTTTTTAAGCCTGTGTCAGAATTAAAGGTTCCCCTTTTACTCATGGGAAGTGTGGGGGATGAGGCGGTGAGACCGGATATACGGGATGAATACGAAGCCATATCCGGGCAGACAGGGGCAGAGATCTGTATGTTTTCGAGCGGCGGACATCCGGCTGTTTTTTCAAATGCAGAGCAGGCAGCAGCAGTGATACAAAGATTTCTGGATCAGGCTGATGTGAAGAATGATTAAAACATGACAGGCTATTGTCATATTTAATGTGATACTGTAAAAATGAGAAAAATTGTGTTTTGAAATGGGCAAAGGGCATGCGCAATTCAGAAATAATACGCATGCCTTTTTCTGTCAGGAGGATTTGAAATGAAGATGCCAAAGACAATAGAGCCTGCTGTGTTTGCACCATGCGGGATGAACTGTATGGTGTGCTATAAACATTGTTATCACAAAAAACCGTGTGCAGGCTGTCTGAACAGTGATCAGGGGAAACCGGAACATTGCAGAAGATGCAGAATAAAGGATTGTGTGCAAGCGAAGGGGGTTGGCTACTGCTTTGCATGTACGGAATATCCCTGCCATCAAATAAAGAATTTAGAGAAAAGCTACAAGAAGCGTTATGAAACCAGCCTGATGGAAAACAGCAAAGTCGTGAAAGAGCGGGGAATAGAAGCATTTTTAGATCAGCAAAGGGAACGATACCTGTGTCCCGGGTGCGGAGGTGTTATTTCCCTTCATGATGCAGAGTGCAGTGAATGCCAGTATATGCTCCGTGAGAAAAACAAGAACAGTGATTTGAAGAAGATACCGGGTGTGGGAACAAATATGGAACAGCATCTGCAGAATATAGGAATCCACTGTATTGCAGATTTGAAGGGAAAAGATCCGGAAGAACTGTGTCGTCTGGATTGTGTAAAAAAGGGATACCAGGATGACAGATGTGTGCTGTATGTATTTCGCTGTGCAGTATATTTTGCAGAACAGGAACACCATGATCCGGAGAAATTAAAATGGTGGTACTGGAAGGACAAGGAAGAGCCAGAAGGGAGCGGAAGTCAATGATTCGATATGTAAAGAAAGAAGATATAAGCAGGGTACTTTCCATGATGGAGCAGGTGAAAGAGGATTTTGCCGGATACCAGGAGGCAGAATTTCTGGAAGCGCTTCATAAAGCCATAGAAGGTAAGGAGGCGTTTTTGGAGGAAAAAGAGGGCAGTCTGGCGGGAATGATTTTCTTTTCGTACCAGGAAAAGGAGCTTATGTTTCTGGCCGTCATGCCGCAATTCCGAAAACAAGGTGTGGGAAAACGGCTGATCAAACGGATGGCAGAATGCTTTGAAGATGGGGAAGTGATTCATGTGGTTACTTTCCGGGAGGGGGACCAGAAAGGAACGGCTGCCCGCTGCTGTTATCATTCATGCGGATTTGTGGATGATGAAGAACTGGTAGTATTCGATTATCCGTGTCAAAGAATGGTTCTGAAAGTGGTTAAGAAATGTTCAAGACTGACATAGAATTAAAATTGGCAGATTGTCCCAAACAGGTAGCTGCTGTTGTAAGGGAAACGATACAGAAAGTATATCCTCACTATTATCCGCCAGGTGCAGTGCAGTTCTTTCTTGATCTGCACAGTGAAGCGAGGATAAAAGAGGTGCTGATTTGCGAAGAAATTTATCTTGCGCTGGTGCAGGGAAACATCATAGGAACCGGTAGCATCCGGAAGAATGAGATTTGCAGGTTGTTTATTTTGCCTGAATATCAGGGTAAGGGATACGGAAGCAGACTGATGGATTTACTGGAAGCAAGGATTTTTGAAAATGATCCAAAGGTTCATGTGGATGCTTCTTTCCCGGCGGAAAGTATGTATTTAAAACGAGGATATCAGATTATTTCGTATGAAAAAATTCAGACAAAGAATGGAGACTTCCTTTGTTACCATGCGATGGAGAGAAAGAAATGCTGGTAAAGAAAAACGGCAAAATCTGTAAGTGGAGTATGTATCCGCATATTGGGACCTTTCAGGACAGCGTCTGACTCGTTGCAAAGAATATGGAGGCGCCATTGATATCCGTTATTTTCCTCATTGCCGGCATCTGGAGACATATTGCATGGAGACAGACGGTCTGCCGGTATATCTTGAAAACAATGGGGACAGCGTGATCTATTTTACGGCAAATGTGGGAGTGATTGAACTGGAACCGTGGGAAGAAAGCTTCTGTCAGAAGAAAATGCAGAGGAGCTTCTGGTTCGAAAGGCATGAATATGACGGACAGGAATGGCAGGAGTTTAAGAAGCAGCCGAAAGAGTCTGATCCGGATATTGGGAAAAAGGAGGAATTGAAAATATGGTTTATTATACGGCAGATCTGCACCTGGGCCATGCAAACGTGATCCGGTTTGACAAAAGGCCTTTTGCTTCCGTGGAGGAAATGGATCAGACACTGATCGAGAACTGGAACAGCAGAGTGACAGACAGGGACAAAGTCTACATCGTGGGAGATCTGATCTACAGGAGTGAAAAACCGGCAGAATGGTACCTGGAGAAGCTGCGCGGGATCAAATATCTGGTAATCGGAAATCATGATAAGGCCATTCTCGAAAACGAAAGTGCCCGCAGTTATTTTGAGGCGATAGATAAGATGATACACATCACGGACGGGAAGCGACAGATTTGTATGTGTCATTTTCCCGTTGTGGAATGGAACGGATATTTCAGGGGACATTACCATATTTTCGGACATATCCACAATGCCAGAAACCGGGCTTTTGAGGTGATGAAGGAGGAAACCAGGGCACTGAATGCGGGGTGTATGATCAACCAGTATATACCGGTGACCTTTGAAGAACTGATGCGGAACAATCAGTGGTTCAGAGAGGAGGAGGCATACGCAGAAGACATGAGATTGTAAAATATGCACAAAAACAGCCTCTCAATCTTATAAATATGTGCCAATTGACGTCCGCTTACAGATATGATAGGATTGAGAAAAGTTGTGAATACGTATTCACAATCCGGAGGAAGTTATGATTACGATGACAGAGATCGCAAGGCTGACCGGGGTGTCTCAACCAACCGTTTCCCGGGTATTGAACGGGAATCAGGCGGTCAATCCAGAGATCCGGGAGCGGGTGCTGGCGTGTGCCAGAGAGCATGATTTTCAACCCAATGTGATGGCTCAGAGCCTGGTGGGAAGCAGGACGCATCTGATCGGAGTGGTGCTGACGGATATTTCCAACTCCTTTTTTGCAGATCTGGTGAAATATCTGGAACGGGAGGCAAGAGCGTCCGGCTACAGTCTGATTCTTTTCAACACAAACTATGATCCGGAGCATGAGAAGGAGAGCCTGGACGTGGTGCGGCGGTATCGGGTGGACGGACTGGTGGCGGTACCGGTGGATGAAAGAGCAAGCGACTGGAACAGGCTGATTGGGAAGCTGGATATTCCCACGGTCGTGATCACGAAGCAGGTCAGGGGGATGGATTCGGTCTATGTGTCCCATGAGGAAGCCGGCGCACAGGTAGGGGAGCATTTCCGGGAGGAAGGTTTTGAGGAATATATCTTCTTTGGAAATACAGAAGATGTCAAATATCAGGGCTTTGCAAAAGCACTGAAGGAGAGAGATCCGGAATTTGGACAGCATCTGACGGTTATTTCCAGCAAAAAAGAACAAAAGATCCAGGCGGCTCTGGAACAGTATTACAGCCGGAAAAGGAGGCGGACAGGGATCTTCGCCTACAATGACCGAAGAGCCGTGCAGATGCTTGGGATCCTGCAGCGAATGGGTGTAAAGGTGCCCGAACAGGCAGGCCTGGTGGGGTTCGACAACACCTATATGTGTGAATTTCTGTATCCGCGTCTGTCCAGCGTGGCACAGCCCAATGAAGAGATGGCCTCCATCGCCATGAGAAGGCTTTTGTATAAGATCGACCATCCAGAGGACGACCGGACAGAAGACCATCCCCTTCAGGCGACTCTGGTGAAACGGGACAGTTCGGTCCGGCAACAAAAATAACAGACAGAGAATGAAAAAGGATACCGTTTTGGCGTGTATCCTTCTGCAGGGCTTTTTGTGAATACGTATTCACAATGAATTTTCTTTTCTGCCGGTTTTTTCGCAGGTCCTTTCTGGTGTTTTGCAGAAGAACCATGAAAATAAAGGGAATCAGGAAAGAAAAGTTGGTGCTTAGGAGGGATTTCCGGACACAAAGCAACAAGGAAGCTCTTTGGGATAACAGAGAGGAATAAGAGATTTTGCATAACTATAAATCACAGGAGGAAAAAAGATGAACGCACTGCATACCGCATGGGAGAAACTGATCAGGGAAGAGTCCCGGCGGCAGGAGGAAAGAATGGATCAGGACTTGTGGAGGCCAAGACTCCACATTGCACCGCCTGCCGGATGGCTGAATGATCCCAACGGACTGTGTCAGTACAAAGGGATCTATCATGCATTTTATCAGCTGGCTTATTTCCAGCCGGAGGGCGGGCTGAAATTCTGGGGGCATTGTACCAGCAAAGATCTGCTGCACTGGGATTTTCAGGGAGTGCCCCTCTGCCCGGACCAGCCTTTTGACTGTCATGGTACTTATTCTGGTTCTGCCCTGATCGAAGATGACCTTATGTATCTGTATTATACCGGGAATGTGAAGTTTATGGGGGAGCATGATTATATAAATACGGGCAGAGCATCCAATACGGTCATGGCCGTCAGCCGGGACGGCGTACAGATTGATACAAAAGAGCTTTTGATGACCAATGCAGACTATCCGGACGACCTGACCAGACATGTGAGGGATCCGAAAGTATGGAAGCAGGATGGCCGGTATTACATGGTACAGGGGGCCAGGACCAAGGAAGATGAAGGAACGGTGCTTCTGTTTTCTTCGGAAGATAAGATGCACTGGGATTATGTGCACCGCTTCCGGATGGAACAGCCCTTTGGGTATATGTGGGAATGTCCGGATCTGTACAGGCTGGACGGTTATACGGTGCTGTCCATATCGCCCCAGGGAGTAAAGCAGGACGGACTGAAGTATGCCAATCAATATCAGAGCGGCACCTGTTTTCTTCATGGAGATTTCCGGGAGACAAAGCTGATGGAAGGATTTCGGGAACTGGACGGAGGATTTGACTTTTATGCGCCCCAGACTTTTTTGGCGGATGACGGGCGAAGGATCCAGATCGGCTGGATGGGGATGCCGGATATGGAAGAGATATACAAGAACCGGACAGTGACCAGAGGCTGGCAGAATGTCCTGACGATTCCCAGGGAACTGTCCGTCAGGGACGGAATACTCTGCCAGAATCCGGTCCGGGAGCTGAAGGACTGGTGGAAGAAAGAACACAGGTTTGAAGGGGCTTATTCGGGTCCTATCAATCCCTGCTGTGAACTGGATCTTACGGCTGATGGCGGCGATGTGAAAGTGGTGCTGGCCGGAGGTCTGATCCTTCGGTACCAGGAGGCAAAAGGCATCTTCTGGATGGAATTTACAGATCCTCTGTTAGGAGGCGGAAGAGATATCCGGGGCAGACAGATTGGAAGGCTTCGGGACCTGCGGATTCTTGTGGATGTCTCCTGCGTGGAAGTGTTTTTAAATGGTGGAAGGGATGTATGTTCCACCCGGTTTTACCCGGAAATGGATCAGTATCGTGTGGAAATAGAAGGCAGCAGAGTGCAGGGTGTCCTACGGTACTGCGAAAGCTGAAGGTGGAGGAAATATATGCCGGTTGTTCCGGTTTATATGATATAGAAGGTCAACAACCCTGATGCAGACAATGAGCTATGAACTTTTGGTGGCCTGTGCCATTTCTGTTCTGGAAAATGAAACGGAACGTATGTTTGGCACATGCTACGGCTGTATGGGACGATACAGCAGCGCCGGATGAAGCCGATGCAGCAGATGGAAATCCAGGCAGGTCCTTTTGCTGTAAGTAAATGGCACAGAAGGCGGGACTGTACGGATCGGATGTCCGTGCAGCCGGGGGACCCGGCTCATTGTCCGAGGGAATAAAAGAAGGAGAGAAAGAGTATGGATTACAGAAAAACAGCAGAAGAGATCTACGAAAAAGTAGGCAGAAAAGAAAATCTCGTATCGGCTGCTCACTGTGCCACAAGGCTTCGCCTGGTACTTGTGGACAACGACAAGTGTGATGCAAAAGCGGTGGAAGAGATCGACGGGGTAAAGGGCGTCTTCAGCGCCTCCGGACAGCTTCAGATCATCCTGGGGACCGGAACGGTCAATAAGGTATACGATGAGTTTTTAGCCGTCTCCGGATTATCTGCCGCCAGCAAAGAGGATGCAAAGGCAGCGGCAGCGGCCAAACAGCCCATCTACAAGAGGGCGATCAAGACGTTGGGCGATATCTTTGTGCCGATTATTCCGGCCATCGTCGCCAGCGGTTTTCTCATGGGAATCATGGAAGCGCTGAATTTTATGGTCAACAATGGATTTGTGAATATCGACACATCCAGTTCGGTCTTTGTGTTTGCGAATCTGTTTTCCAACACGGCCTATGTCTTTCTCCCGATCCTGATCGCCTACAGTGCGGCGAAGGTATTCGGCGGTAATCCGTATCTGGGCGCCGTGATCGGTATGCTGATGATCCATCCGGATCTGCAGAATGCATGGACGGTAGCTACAGAAGGGGTGCAGAAGACCCAGAGTGTCTGGTTCGGTCTGTACCAGGTGGATCTGGTCGGCTATCAGGGACACGTGATCCCGGTGATCATCGCCGTGTTTGTCATGTGTCTTATCGAGAAAAAGCTGCATAAGATTGTGCCGGCCATGTTTGATCTGTTCGTAACGCCTCTGGTCAGTGTGTTTGCAACAGGTTATCTCACTTATTCCATCATCGGTCCGGTATTTGTCACCATTGAAAACGGCATTATCGGCGGAGTACAGCAGCTGATCGCGCTGCCTTTTGGAATCGGAAGTCTGATCATGGGCGGACTGTACTCTCTGACGGTTGTGGCGGGCGTGCATCATATGTACACGGTCATTGACGTGGGACAGCTGGGGCTCTATGGGGTGACCTACTGGTTGCCGCTGGCATCGGCTGCAAACATTGCACAGGGAGCAGCTACGCTGGCAGTTGCATTAAAGACGAAAAATCAGAAGACCAAATCCATGGCGGTTCCGTCGGCACTGTCCTGCTTTATGGGCATTACAGAACCGGCTATCTTCGGTGTAAATCTTCGGTTTTTCCGGCCGTTTATCTGCGGCGCTGTGGGCGGTGCGGCAGGAGCTCTGTACGCATCCATCGTGGGCCTTGGGGCTACAGGAACCGGTGTGACCGGGATCTTCGGGTTGCTGCTCTGTCTGCATGATCCGGTCAATTATATGATCATGTTCCTGATCTCAGCAGGTGTGGCCTTTGCTCTGACCTGGGTATTGGGATATAAGGATGCGCCGGCGGAGAAAAAGGGGGCGTCCGAGCAGAAAGCTTCACCTGCGGTGGAGACAGAGGCAGGATGTGTCTATGCTCCGGTGGAAGGAACCGTGATTCCCTATAACGAGATTCCGGATGCAACCTTTGCTTCCGGCGCCCTTGGAAAAGGGGTTGGAATTGTGCCCGTAAAAGGCGAGGTGGTCGCACCCTTTGACGGGGAGATCTCCATGTTTTTTGACACCAGACACGCCATCGGCCTTATGAGTCAGGACGGGATCGAGATTCTGATTCATGTGGGAATCAATACGGTGGAGCTGAACGGAGCGCATTTTAAAGCGCTGAAAGAATCCGGGGATAAGGTAAGAGCCGGAGAAAAACTTCTGGAATTCGACATGGCAGCGATCCGGGCGGCGGGCTATGATCTGACGACGGCGGTCCTGGTCTCCGAGCCGGAGCAGGTGGAGATCGTGAAAACCGGGGAGGCGAAGGCGCTGGATAAGATTCTTACAGTGCAGTGACAAATGTGACTTACAGGCACATTCTTGCAGCGGCGTGGACAGCGAATCTTAAGCATTTCTTCATATCTTTTAGAGGTTACTTAGAGACAGTTCTGGTAAAATCAGTAAAAAATCGGCAGATGGAAGAGGAACCCACTGCGGGTTTGAAATTGATCAGAAGAGGTGAAGAGGATGAGAAACAGAGTAACAAAAAGGATTCTGCTTTCGGGGCTGCTGTGTGTCCTGGGGCTTATGACCTGCGCCTGCAGAGATACCAAAGAGGAATCCGGTACCGGGGCGCAGCAGGAAGAAGCCGGGGATCCGGCCCTTGGAGATGAACCAAAGGAAGAAGATTCAGAGCCGGCGGGATCAAACGGCGATGAAGAAACACCGGTGGGATCAAACGGCGATGAAGAAGCACCGGCAGGATCAAACGGCGATGAAGAAGCACCGGCAGGATCAAACGGTGATGAAGAAACACCTGTATCCGGCCAGTGGACGGACGACGATTATGATCTGGAAGGAGACGTCAGGGATCTGAAGGACGGGCAGTTCACACTGGTGGAAGCGATCACCGAAGAACTGGATGACGGTGGAACGCTTATGATAAGTTCCAGTGGTGAAGATGACGCGGAATTTAACAAAGTTTCGGTTACTTATGATGAAGATACGCTGTTTGCCATACAGACGATCTATGATGGAGGGGACATAAGTGAGATGTCAGAGGCAACGGCGGCAGATCTGAAATCCGATCAGATGGTAATGGTCTGGGGGAGCTCTTCCGAAAGCGGATGGAAGGCGACCCAGATCTGTATAGTTAAAGTAGAATAAAGGATTGAGAAAAACCGTAAAGGCTTGTGGGGCATTTACGGTTTTTCCTTTTTCATGCTCTGCCCTGCAATGTTCAGTTTACTTTTTTTAAATATATTTTTGCTGTTTCTTCTGTCAAGTCAAATTTCTCACGGATTTGTTCCAAAATAATATCACTCGATATTTGTAACTCTTTTAAAGTCAATATCATAGCTGTGATTCCTTTATTGAGGCCTTTCTGGATTCCTTTCTGAATCCCTTTTTCTTCCACGCCTTTACTTAAATTACACATAAGCGACACCTCCCTTTCCAATGTCTGAGTCATTCTGATATGAAAATCTTCCTCCAAGATCTGACACTTATCCTGTGAACCGGTCTCCGTGGACAGAAGCACATTCAGCAGTTTTAATAAATCTGTAGCGGAATCCTCTTCTTTTCCAAGACAAATCATAACAGCCGCCATCAAATCATAATCCGCTTTTCGCTCCTTTACCCTGCCTGCTAAATTTTCTTCTGCAATATAATAACGGGTAATGCTGTTTTCACGGTTCTTTGGGGGATTCATGCAAATCCATATACTGTATACTTTTTTGATCTTTTCATAGTGGGAACTTGTAAACTCCGTTCCATATTGGGCGGAAATCATCCGACTGCAGTAATAGATTCCCCTCTTTATCAGCGGATAACCTGGATAAAAATCATTCTGCGCTTCTATAAAATTCCGATATCGGAATTTCGTAGATTATTCCGATTTTGGGATTATTCCGATAAACTCGTTCTGTAAGCAGTAT
>CAJTYJ010000009.1 GCA_910583895.1 uncultured Lachnospiraceae bacterium | reverse complement strand
TTTGCAGCTGCTCTGCTTGTCTTTACCTTTGGCATATGTTGATTCCTCCTGTAAAATATATAATTTAATTACGTTTTTCACTGAAAAACATGGTCATGCTGCGGCCTTCCATCTTCGGCGCTCTGTCGACAACCGCGATATCCGAGAGTTTCTCGGCAAATACATCCAGGATCTGCTTACTGCTCTGCACATGCGCCATCTCACGTCCACGAAAACGCAGGGTAACCTTTACCTTGTCGCCTTTCTGAATGAACTTCCTTGCCGCGTTGACCTTCGTATTCAGATCGTTGTCGTCAATATTCGGAGACAGACGAACTTCTTTGATTTCGATGGTTTTCTGTTTTTTTCTTGCTTCCTTCTCTTTTCTAGCCAGCTCATAACGGTACTTGCCATAATCGATAATCTTGCATACCGGCGGCTTAGCGGTAGGAGCAATCTTCACCAGATCCAGCTCAGCCTCCCTCGCCATTCTCATTGCCTCACTGGCAGACATAATGCCTAACTGCTCTCCATCCTGGCCGATCAGACGGATTTCCCGGTCTCTGATCTGCTCATTAATCATTAATTCGCTAATAACTGTACACCTCCGCGCATAAAAAAAGTGGATAGAAAACTATCCACTTCACACACAAAACAAATATGCTGACGCATACCTTGCGATCGTATTAACCCGGGTCACTTCCTGTGCCAAGGTGAGAGTGGATACTCTTCTTTCATTTCATAACCTTAAACAGTATAGCACAGGAACGACCCGATGTCAACTGATTTTTACTATTTTTTCATCAGAATCACTTTGTAAAACGAATATCATAGAACTCAACGTTTGCATCCTGAGCGATCACCCCCAGCTCGTATTCCGGTTTTGCATAGATCCGATAGGTAAATGCCACCTGCCGCACACGGCTCGCTGAATTTGGAATCCTTTATACAAATCGATTTAATTTGCTGTCATATTCATAGTCAATACTGCGAAGTTTTTCCGTCACTGCATCCAGATCCACACCCTCTTCCCCGCAGAAAGTCTCAAAATCCGGATACACATCCCGGAGCCGGGTATTCACATAGCTGAGCAGCATCATGGGATCATTTGGTATCATAGGCAGCCTCCTCTGTTATTTTCCTGCAGATCACAAGCCCGTCCACGCCCTGATCCACCAGCATCACACTTCCCGCCTGCACTTCTTCCGACAGCAGATATCGTGCCGCCATGGTCTCCACATATTTCTGCAGATAACGTTTCAGAGGCCGTGCACCGTATATCGGGTCATATCCATGTTCTATGACATATGCTTTTGCGCTGTCTGTCAGTTCCAGGGCCAGTTCCTTGTCCGCAAGCCTCCGGTTCAGATCCGAAACCATAAGATCCACGATCTGTCCAATGTCGTCTTTGGTCAGCGGCTTGAACAGGATCGTCTCATCCAGCCGGTTTAAAAACTCCGGACGGAAATGACTGCGCAGCTCCTGCATCACCAGTGCTTCGCTCTCCGGACGGATCTCGCCTTTTTCATCAATGCCTTCCAGGAGATAGGAAGATCCGATGTTGGATGTCATAATCAGAATCGTGTTTTTAAAGTCCACGGTCCGGCCCTGGGAATCTGTGATCCGCCCGTCGTCCAGCACCTGCAAAAGGACATTGAACACATCCGGATGAGCCTTCTCCACTTCATCAAAAAGCACGACGGAATAAGGCTTTCTGCGGACCGCCTCCGTCAGCTGCCCGCCTTCTTCATAACCCACATATCCCGGAGGCGCTCCGATCAGCCGGGAAACCGCGTATTTTTCCATATATTCGCTCATATCGATGCGGACCATATTTTGCTCGTCGTCAAACAGACTGGCCGCCAGAGCTTTGGCCAGCTCGGTCTTGCCCACACCGGTAGGACCAAGGAACAAAAAGGAACCGATCGGTTTGCCAGGGTCCTTGATGCCTGCTCTGGAACGGATGATGGCATCGGTCACCTTGCAGACGCCTTCCTCCTGTCCAATCACCCGCCGGTGAAGTTCTTTGTCCAGATGGAGTGTTTTGTTCCGCTCGCTTTCGGTCAGCTTCACCACCGGGATACCGGTCCAGCGGGAGATGATCCTTGCGATCTCTTCATCGGTCACACTTTCATGAACAAGGGAGAAATCCTGTCTTTTCACCTTTTCTTCCTCTTCTTCCAGCTGCTTTTGCAGCTGCGGAAGCTGTCCGTACTGAAGCTGGGCCGCCTTTTCCAGGTCATACCCCTGCTGCGCCGCCTGAATCTGTTTATTCACCGATTCGATTTCTTCCCGGAGTCTGCTTAAGCGTTCCACCGAATGCTTTTCCTCGTCCCACCGGGCTTTTTTATTGTTAAATTCATCACGAAGTTCCGCCAGTTCTTTCTGGAGTGCTTCCAGACGGTCCTGACTTAAGCGGTCCGTTTCCTTTTTAAGCGCCGCCTCCTCAATCTCAAACTGAAGCACCTTCCGGCGCAGTTCGTCCAGCTCGGTGGGCATGGAATCCAGCTCGGTCTTGATCAGCGCGCAGGCCTCGTCCACCAGATCGATGGCTTTATCCGGAAGAAAACGTTCCGAGATATAGCGATGAGACAAAGAGGCTGCTGAAACCAGAGCCGAATCTGTGATCTTCACTCCATGAAACACTTCGTAGCACTCCTTTAAACCGCGCAGGATTGAGATGGTATCTTCCACCGTCGGCTCGTCCACCAGTACCTGCTGGAACCTGCGCTCCAGCGCTGCGTCTTTCTCGATGTACTGCCGGTACTCGTCCAGCGTCGTGGCGCCGATGCAGTGCAGCTCTCCTCTGGCCAGCAGAGGCTTCAGCATATTGCCTGCATCCATGGCTCCGTCGGTCTTGCCCGCTCCCACAATCAGATGAAGTTCATCAATAAATAAAATAATACGGCCTTCGCTTTTACGCACTTCTTCCAGCACCGCTTTCAGGCGCTCCTCGAACTCACCGCGGTATTTGGCGCCTGCCACCAGTGCCCCCATATCCAGGGCAAAGACTTTCTTTTCCTTCAGTCCTTCCGGCACATCTCCCCGGACAATCCGCTGAGCAAGCCCTTCCACAACCGCCGTCTTACCCACACCGGGTTCTCCGATCAGCACCGGATTGTTCTTGGTCTTCCGGGACAGAATCCGGATGACGTTTCGGATCTCTGCATCTCTGCCGATGACCGGGTCCAGCTTCTGCTCTCTGGCACGCTCCACCAGGTCATAGCCGTATTTATTCAGCGTATCGTAAGTCGCCTCCGGGTTGTCGCTGGTCACCCGCTGATTGCCGCGAACCGTGGAAAGAGCCTGCAAAAAGCGGTCTCTTGTGATGCCGCTTTTCCGGAAGAGTTCCTTGAGGGAAGGACTTGGATTGTCCAGCAGAGACAAGAACAAATGTTCTACCGAAACATACTCGTCCCCCATCCTCTTTGCCTCGTCTTCTGCGCTGACCAGCGCCCGGTTTAAATACTGCCCGATATAGGGCTTTCCCCCGGACACCTTGACCCTTTTATTCAGCGCCTCCTCCACGCTCTCTATCCATAATGTGACATCTATCTCCATCTTGGCGATCAGTCTGGCAATCAGACTTTCCTCCTGCGTCAGAAGGCTGTACAAAAGATGCTCCTGCTCGATCTCCTGATTCCCGTATTCCAGCGCCGTCTTCTCCAGATCATTCACTGCCTGAATGGATTTCTGCGTAAATTTCTGAAAATTCATATGCCATCCTCCTCTCAACTGCTGCATATAGAACTGTTCGGTTTCCTGTTCATTCCTTGATCCGAAATCTTATTTGTTCTATAGTGACTATAACATTACTTGTTAGCAGTGTCAAGGGTTGAGTGCTAATTTTTTGTGAAGAATCTGTGAAGCCATGATTTTACGATTCTTTCTTAACTTTGGATATTTCATCTCTGCCAATATTTCAGATTTTGCTGGAAATCTAATATTCTATCAAAAGTGAACATGACAGCGTATCCAAACATGAGAAAGAATCGATTTTAAACACTTCACAGGGGCTTTTTACTTGCTTTTGTACTGTGTAAATTGCTCCATCTTTCCATCCCCCTGCGGTACTAACTAAAGAAATCAAACTCATCCCCCACAAAAGCGATGTCAATCTGAAACGGCTCACGCTGCGGCATCTGCAATCCCTGTTCATCTGCAATGACCAGATAGTAAGTAGCTGTATTGCTGTATTTTAAAGATTTCAGATTAAACTGGCAGCGGAAGGTTCTCTCTGCACCATTCTCGTTTGTCTTATCTGCAATCAGCTTCTGAACATCGCTGATCTGCTTTCCATTTTCATCCGTAAAGTAAACCTGGTAGGTAGCTGCTTCACGGTTTTCGCTGACTGCATCCTTCTGGTAGAAGTTCAGAGAGAAAATCATATTGCTGATTTTACGGTTTGCGGACAGCAGATTGACTGTTACCGGCTTGGTATCATATTTCTGCTTATTACGCTTGTATTCCATAGAATCATTGCGGAGATAGTGGTACTCGATCACCGGAACAACCATTTCCTGCAAGCTGATACCACCATGCACAAAGTTCATGCCGCCGCCATTCATCTTGATCCGGATGCTTTCTCTCGGTGCAAATCCATCAAAGTCAGACTTCCCGTCCAGGAACTTCACAGGCAATAAGTAATTTGGCTGTACGCCTTTTTGCATGATTGCATATCGTCTGCCATATTCCACACAGTGTTTCGCACTTTCTTTTTTCAGATCATTGACGTTTTCCCTGTCCACATCATAAAACTCATTTTTTCCTACTTTGTCATCCTCAGTCAACGGGCTGTATGTATAAAGAAATCCATGGTCAGCCGTAATCAGAATATTCGTACCGCCAAATTCATTTACAATCATACGTACAAGGTTCTTCAATTCTGAAATTGTCTTATCACAGGCCGTAAAAACAGCTGTATCAGAAGTGTGACTGGCTTCATCAATGGTATCATGATAAATATAAACCACATCCATTCCCTTCACCAAAGCACTTCGTTCCGCCCGCTTCATGGCAATGATGTCATTGTATTTCAATGCCACACTCGCCGGATCTTCTGATTTCAGAACTTTATCCCGATAGGCGCTTACCGTAGACTGTCCATCTGCCAGAACCGTCAAAATATCATTCCGAACCTCTACGGTCAGTTCTTTATGCGGCAGTAACGCCGCCATACCAAACTTTGTGATAGAAGGAAAAATGCTCTGCATACTGCTGACAGAAACCTTGCTCTGTGTTTCCCTCTGAAGCTGCTCCGCCATCGTAGCCGCCACTTCATAGCGCATGGCATCCGAAATAATCACGAACACCTTGGTATCTAAAGTCTTAATGCGGGAGCGATAAAATTCTTCCTGCTGCGGTACTTCCAGAATCTTACCGTAGGCTGCCAGTTCATCCGCACATACATCCGACCAGTTGTTACCCAGCTCTCCCAGGAACCAATGCGTATAGAGCCCCTCCACCTGATCGGCAACGTGCTTGAACAGATCATCCAGCAGAATATTGGAAGTCTCCAAACTCTTTTGAAAACTCAGATGGAACAAACGATAATAGGTATCCATCTGATAGTAGCTTTCCGTATATTCTTTCCAGATACCCTTTGCTTCTGCGGTATGGAATCCGGCAGAATGTTCTTTAAAGAAGCTCTGCATATTCGCCACCTGCAAAATGCCGTCATAGAAATTCTCAAACGGCTCATACCATGCACAGGTTCTCCGCTTTTCAACAGTAGAAGTAATCGTATCCACATCAATGATATGGTCGCTGATCTCTGTCATCAGCTTTGCCAGAATCACTTCATGGAGGCACGGGAAGCACTCTGTTCCTGCCAGATCATCCACCGACAGTTTCTCAAAACGCGGATACAGACGAGCTCCATCCTCAACATACCGTGCCACATCATAGAACTGCTGAATGTCCCGGCCCAGGCCGCCCTCTGCCCCAGGGCTCCTTCCCGCCCTAACGGGCTCCCCTTGTCTTCCGACTTCGCCGGAATTCACCTTGTCGCTGTGAAGCCATTCCGAAATAAAATCATAGCAATATGCCTGGTGCGGCATGGAAATAAATTCATCCAGTCCGGCAAGATATTCCTGCCGCATGGTACGGGTAGCTGCGGTCAAGAGCAGATGAATTGCCAGTCGACCAAGGTCCGGTTCTTCCTCCACAAATCCACATCCCTGGCGAACCATCGCCCAGAACGCACCGTCTGCATGATATTTTACAAAGTCCTGATAGACTTCATTATGATTCAAATCCAGTCCGGCACGGAACACACTGCGAAGAATCCTATTCGGCTGTGCGTCTTTCAGTCCACAGATTGCCGCCATAACAGCCATATGCAGTTGTGCCGGGGTTGCCGGAACTTTATTCTGTGTGCTGACTTTCAACCGGCGGTCTTTCGCATTGAAATAAGCACGGTAATTCTTGACCTGCTTTCTCATGGCCGGATTCGATGCAAGTCCCATCTCATCCATCCAGATGGAAATCAAATCTGCCCGGAACGCCTCGCTGTAAAGCTCTATATCTAAAAGCCAGTTATCATCCGGGCGGTTGTAGACATAAGGACTGTAAACCAGATAGTTTGTGGTCAGATCGTCTACTGAAAGCAGCTTCTTCACAGAAAATACGTTGTTTCCAGTCAGTGCAACCACCTTTGCATTTTCCAGAACTACCTCGTCCAGTTTATCTTCAAATTCCCTATCTTCATCGTACCAGAAAATGATACGACGCTGATAAAATTCCGGCAAAGGGGCAGCAAACCTGCGGTTTAAGTCTTGTATTACTTTGTCGGTATCCATGCTGCGTTACCTCCCCTCTGTATTTTTCAAATAAATGGTACATCTCGCTGCACCTGCTTTTCTCAGCCAATCTTTTTCAATCATTGACTGCAAAATAACCCGTGCTCTACGCTGTTTCACATTAAGAAGTTCCATCACTTTATTTGTTGTTATAGAACCATTTTCCAGTACATATTTATAAATACGTTGTTCCTGTTCACTATCCGGCATATTGACAGCATTATCCGGCACTTTTGAAGTATTATCCGGCACTTCATCGGCACTATCCGGCACTTTCGAAGTATTATCCGGCACTTTATCAGCACTATTGGGATCATTGAGATCACGATTGAGGTCATTAAGGTCAACTGTATCATTGCTCTGGCCTCGATAAATGTTGATACGCAAATCAACCTCTCCGCCAATAAACTCCGGTTCCCGTAATCCGGCTTTCTTTACTTTGCCAATAATTCTCGGAATACCGCTTCCCCAATGTTCGATTAAATTCATATAAGAAAACGCATGGGCAAGAGCTTCATTCCTGATTTTAGAATACCCTTCTTTCATACGCTCCATCGTCTGTCCCATTGGCAACTTTCCAGGGGAAGTGATTTCCAGTCGGTTGTCATATACCGCAACCTGTATCGTTCCATGATCCAGATAACTGCGATGTATCATGGCATTGATAATCAACTCACGAATAGCATCCGGTGGAATTTCATAAATATCCTGCCGGTAAATTCCCACAAACGCAGCTCCCAAGTGAATGTTTCGCAAGACAAACTGAAATGCTTCCTCTATTTGCTCCCAAAGCGGGCCGGGATATTCTCTACGGTCAACAAATACCGCTTTTGTTGTACCTTTGAACACACCACATTGTGTTGTGACATGAAGTCCTCCTTTGCCAGTCAAAATGGCAAAGGCATTGGACGGATAATCTTTTCCGTCACGCTCAATCAAAACCCCCCAAGAACGCAACTGCTGTCTGCCAACATCTTTGATAGATGCTTTCTGTTCCTCATTATGAGCGTTTTTCACTGCCTGTTCCTTCATGGCTTTGCAAAGAGCATCAATATCTTCATCCGTAATCGTTAATCCAGTACACAAAGCTTGATCGAAATAGCGGTTGCTTCCTTCGAACATCAGCTCTTTGATCATGTATTCGTCAGCAAGACGGGTAGTTCCGGCAACACGGACATATACCCCGCCTTCTCTGCCAAGAGCCTTGATATAATACGGTCGCTGTCTGCCCTCGGAAATTTCCGCTACAATAACAGTCTTACCGTCAACTGTCCGTAAGGTAATATCTGGAATAATTGCCGGTTCACAGCTATCTGATACGGCATTGGCAATTGCATCCATTTTCTTGAATACATCTTCCTTGTCAAAGCCAATTACTTCTCTGGTCTTATCGGCAATTCCGAAAATGATTTTACCTCCGGTTCCATTGGCAAAGGCAACTACAGATTTCATATATTTGATACTTTTTTCCGGCAGGTTCTCTTTGAACTCTACATTCTTCGATTCCCCTGCAAGAATTTCTTCTATGGTCATGATCCTCCTCCCTTCTTTATCCAAAATCTGGTCGTTGACAAAAAATATTTTCCCTTATATAATAAACATAGGTTTATAGTGCATCCGTGATGGTGTCTGTTTACAGATGCTATGTTGCCTGTATTCCAACTGTCCGAGCCTCCGTGATGGTGTCTGCTTGCAGATGCTTGAATCACGGGGTCTTTTTTTGCCCATATTTTAAGAAATCATATATTCTTATCATTCTATTAAGATTGCTACGATTAGGACTATCCAGTGAGCTCAAAATATTAATATTTTCTCTAAATATAGTTTCCAAAATGTTTTGATATTGTACAATATCTACTTTTTCTTCTGGGATGCAACTTAATAAGCGAATAGCTTTCAACAAATTGTTATTTTCATCTGTCCAAATCTGCCAAGTAGTTCTATTTCCAATTGCAGATCGGGTATTTTTAATCATTGACTCTGTAACAATATCACTATATAAATTTGGCGCTTTTTCTTCCGCTAATTCGCTTTTGATATTCGCTTTCGAAATGTAATACCATACAGGCAGTTTCCAGGAATTCTGTTTTGCAAGTTCTGGATAAACAAACTCCAATAATTGTTCGCATGAATATAACGAATCATGTAAAATAATGTTTCTATACCATTGTTCAGAATTTACTGCTCTTGCCAAACCATATACACCTGTCGTTGCCAAACCAATCGACAATGCAAGCATATTTTCGTCAATACGACCATCTTCCAGCGAAGCAACCTGCATCGTTGGTCCTGGTTGTTGAGTCAACGCAAAAGTATAAAGCTCATCTTTAAACCTGCGCAATAATTTAACTGGCAAAGCCGCTTTTTTCACAGACAAAACATCATATAACAAGCTAAAATCCGAGAGTTTGATTTTAGTCATTTCCAGTACTTTACCATGTATAACCATCGAATGAGTAGCTATATCACTTCCAATAAAATTCGGCTTATACTCAACAAACACAAAGCGTTTTTGTAACATTTCTATTTTATCCAATGGCAGGCATTCCACAACGTCGCTAAGAATTGCCTGAATATCTGAATCTGAAATAGAATACCCCATAAAAATAATCGGATATTCCATGAAAATCGTCATCAGCTTGGCCGCAAGATATTTGCCTTTGTCATGAAACTTCTGATAGTCCGCTTTGTTAATGACAATAGATTCTGGATTTTGTACAGAACCATGAATTTTATAAATTTCTGCAATTCCCTGCAACTGTGAAAACACCAGTTCATCCTGTCCCACAAAAGTTTTATAACCTTCAAAAATATTCTCGAAAAAGCAATCATAATTTGTTGTAATAACACCAGATAAATTATCTTTTGCAATGTTTCTGAGTTTTTCAACTTCCTTCGCATAAACAGGATCAACCGTAGAAAGCGAAGTAATATATTCACTTATTTCTGCTTTAAAAGGAGAAACACCTGCGGAAACTGCATTGTGTACTTTTTCTGAATCAGAACGTATTCCTTCTTCATTATTAAACCAGGCGCCATTAAAATCTTTTTCAACATAGCTTGCAACCAATGGAAGTTTTTCTGCTGTATGTTCTGCCTCACTGGCTTTATTTTCATAGAATCTATAAGCAAACGGATCTTTTTTTACCTTCCCGGCAAAGTACGTCAATAAACCAACCCAGTCTGGTAATCCGTAATATCTTCGAGTAATACCAGATCCTGCAAACAAAAATGGAGTTGTATTAAATCTTGCAACCACTTCTTGTAGTGTCATACAGCACCTCCCTGTGTTTAGATATTCACATTATTTTTTGTGTTTATAAATTTTGGACTCACTGAATCCAAAATCTATTGACAAGCTATTATTCCATGCATCCAGTGAAAGTGCCTGCTGTTTTGCAAAGCACTCGATGATACGACAATATTTTTTCTGAAGTAAAATTGGGTTTGCTGTCATGCCAGATGATTGTTCTCATCTGTCATCATATCATACGCAAGCCCTCATTTACTTTATTTTAGCCAAAACATCCTGGAAAATTGCATAATTTTTCTTCACGCCGTCGTCCAGGTCGATGGAGATCATCTGGTCGGCAAGGTGATGAATCTTTTCCTCATAGGTACGGATCTCGGTATCTTGAGCCTGCAAAGCAGTCAGCTTTTTATTTAGTTTCACACGCTCGCCGGTGGAAGCATTGGCTATACGCTGTTCCAGATCGGCAATAGCGGTACGATAACGAGCCTGCTGTTCATGCACATAATCGGTACGGATACGGGCAATGGTGTCCGGCTGATAGCGGTGCATGTAAATCAGTGCCTTGAAACCGTTTTTCTTGCCGCTATCAAACAGCCAGTAAATCGGACGTTTCTGATAAATTTTGCAATGGTCAGAATAAAAATCACTCAAGAAGTAATTACAAATTACATCTTTCGGCTGACCTTTTCCGCCCAGTGCATCGGCAATGAATTTCAGGTTTTCGTCCAGCGTCTCTGCACTATAGACTGTTTTCACAAACTCTACGAACAGACCGACCATATCATCCTCAAAATATTCATCATCACAAATCGGGATAATGTTATCCTTGTCAGCAGCAAAAGAAATGTACTTTCCGTTGTCCCATTCGCCACCGGCATAAGCGAGTCCATCCACATCCAGAGAGTAGCGACCAAACATACAACCAACCGCATAGGAAATAAAAGAGCGAATATCTCTGCCAAGGTCAGCTTTTCGGACAGTTACATCCTTATCCTCAAGTTCATATGACATTTCATTGGTCATTCCATATGCTGAAACAAACAATTTATTTAATTGTTCCTCAGCCTCTTTCTGACATAAAAATCGTTTTTCACATATTTCGGCCCATATATTAAATGCCTGTTCAACAAATTCTTCACTGCTCCTTAATGCAATTTCAACTAGTGGATGCTTTATAAAATCCCAAGATATTTCAAATGAATCCCAATCGTCTTCAGCTAATTTTTGGTTTTCTTCAGATAAATGAATGATCACGTCTTTTTCATCTTCTTTGAACATAAGCGGAAGACCTGTGACATCTCCAACATTTTTACAAACACTCGGATTCAATAATTCCATCATTGAACGAGTAATTGGAGTGTTCAAAAAAGCCATTATAATTGCAAGTTGCTTTTTATCATCAATTAAAATTGCTGGTGAAGCTGTTTCAAACAATGTATCTTCTCGTAAATATCGAGCAGCAAATCCTTTACTTGTTGCAATATGGTTCCAGCATATTCCTTTTCTAAACCAAATATATTCTGGTGCAATACGCGCAACTTTATCTGCTCTATAATGCTTTCTTGCTTCATCGCTCCAATCAATAAGATCAAGAACATTTCCGTACCATTTTCTCGAATCTCCCCCTTTTGCAATTAAAGCCCATTTTTCTCCTTTTCCAACCCTTTTTCTTTCTACCTCCCAAATATTTCTCATATATAAGTCATTATTTCCTGTTTTAGTCTGACCATCTGAAATAATATACTTTTCAATTTTAGGAGCTGCAAATGCAGATAGCATAGCACTGCTGAAAGAATATGTAATTGCATGATTAGGTATATTTACAAATAATGAGCTTTTAGCAACATAACCTTTATTTTTTTCAGTAAAAAAGGCATTTTCTTTTTCACCGGAAGGAGGATAGCTACTGTTAAGATCTAAAAATCTTGCTTCATAATCTTGATGTGGTATTGCAAACATTACAAACGCCGCACCTAAAGCCACTTTTGAATTAAGTTCCGGAAATGAATTAAATCCAATATGAATCAGGTTGACTAAGCGGTCAGTTACAACTTTATCTCTAAACTTAGCAAATGATGGTGTAAATAGAAAGGCTTGCTGCGTTATCATTGCCTGAAATCCTTTTTTATTAAGCATCGACAATCCTTTTTCAATAAATACAGCAAACAAATCAGCTTTTGCTTCCGGGAATTTTTTCTTTACATATTCATTTACCCTTCTCCCAGCATTACTAACTGTCATATACGGCGGATTCGTCACCACGACCTCATACTTCTGTGCCAATGCTTCCGCCACCTGTACAAGCGGCAACAGTTCTTTCAGTGCCGTCTCACGAGACATATGGATATCTTCCGTAATCTCCGCAAATCGCTCATACAGAGCAGACCAATTCTGCGGTGTGACAGTCAGAATCGAACCATATTCCTTTGCGTCATGCAGTTCACTGATAATGGTATCCATCGCCGCTGTCAACTTTACATCTCCATTACAGAAATAGTCCACCGCAAATTGATCTACATAGTTGCTCTCTACAATGGCATACACATGGGGCTGAATACCACAGCTAAAGAAACGTCGGTCATACTGGCGTGCTTTCATCATCACTGTAAAGTATGCCAGCTGTGCTGCACGGTCGTCAATATCCAATCCATAAAGATTATTCTCTACAATGCTTGCCACCGCTTCACGGGTGGTATAACCGTAAGACTCATAAATCTTCATCAGAACATCGAACATATACGCAAGGATATGACCGGAACCGGAACAAGGATCAATCACTTTCAGCTGTTCCGGCGTCAGTGCAGCATATTCCTTACGAATCTCTGCAAGCTGTGCCTGCACATCCGGCTCCTGCTCGGCTTCTTCCAGATAGTAATGCCATTTGGTATCTTCCGGATCACGGTTCCCGGCTGCATAGGCAGACTGTTCTTCCTTGGTCGGCAAAAGCTGTTCTTTCGTATCCGGGTGTCCCGCCAGCCACAAACGACCCAGGCTGTTCTCTACCATGTAGCGAACAATCCAGTCCGGTGTGAAAAGCTGGGTTGCTGCGGGGATATTCTCTTTTGTGATTTTCACATTCTTTTTCAGAGCTGCAAAAACATCGTCCTTTTTTTCGCTGTTATAATACTGATACAGCCAGCCAATGATCTGCACCGCATCTTTCCAGTCATCCTCCGGGATCAGCTCGATCATCTGCTGAATCACACTGCCCTCTCTCAGCAGATTGTCCGGCAGAAGAAGCTCGGTGTAGTCGCTGATTTTCTGGAACATTCCCGGCAGAATCTTATTCAGGGCGTTGCACTGCACAATCAGCAGATATTTATACAGTTCTTCGGTCTTTTCCGCTTCTTTCAGCTCATAGACCTTTTCCATATCCAGTCCATCTAATTCCAGATGGATAGCTTCGGCCATCATCTGCGGCTTAAAGTTGTTTTCCTCGTCCGTAAACACACGCACATGGGAAGGCAGGTAGCCGTTGACTTCCATGAAACGCAGGGCACAGAAACGGTTGAACCAGGTATAGGCAACCTCCTCCATGACCTGCGTGTATCCTTTATCGTTAATCTCGGCAATACAAGCCACCCGCTGTTTTTTTTCAGCATCCGTCAGAACTTTACCATTGATGCTGTCAGCTGCAGCATCAACAATATTGTCCTCTGTGATACCGTATTCCACACCTTTCAGGGAAACACGGGCGATCAGCTCTGTTCTTGCCCAGACAGCAAACTTTTTAATCGCATTCTTATCCATGCGTTTTATTATTCCTCCAAATTTTCATATGCCATTTTTAGCAGAAAGAGACGAACTCCATCATAAGCTTCATACTTATCTTTCTCCATGATTTTCTGTAAATCATGTTTTAGCTGTTCCTTTGTCAAGTTTCCCAACTCATATAATTCTTCTATGTAGGCTGCGCACTCCTCGTAGGCATCTTTTCGATTCTTTACCAAGGATGTCTTTGTATCTCTTTTTACAATTCTCGTCTCTTCATCATAAACTCCGTTCAATTTTAATGTCTGAAAAAGATCCTTTTTTATTGCTCTTTCATAATCATCGCTATCAGACTTGCTCCGCTCATAATAAATAATTCCATCTGACAGATATCTGATCTGATTCATTTGCTGCTCATCAAACGGATTCACACATCGAAGTTCCTGATTGCCTTTACTGGCATCACAGCAAATACATCGACTTCTATTGCGCGGGAGGTCTGCACCACCTTTGCAGACCCCTAAATAATTTCCGTAATCCAGCACCTGTTCTTTGCATTTGCTCAATGGAAGCAGATGCTCAATCGACATATGAAGTTCTTCATTTTTGATGGGACTCATACAATATGCACATAAATAATGCTGCTCTTCCAAAAGACATTGGCGAATTTCTTTTTTACACGATAACCCGTCAAAAACTGATCGCATAGCCGCTGTATCATTTTCTGATATATTCTGCCACTCCGCCGATTCTGCTTTTTCCTTCAGCTTTTTTCGCACAACTTCTATTGGTTCTTTTTTCTTGATGTAAATCATTGGACTATATTCCTACCATCCTTAATCTAAAATGACCTTTTTTTACCAAACTGTTTTCTGTTCCATATTGAAATTCCATTTGCTGCAAAGTTGTCTTTGCCTGCTCATACTGTTTTGCATTCAATTCAACCTCAAACTGTTTTGACAATCTTTTCAATTCATCAGGAATCCCCGAACTTCCCTGCCGATATGTGAGCACATCTGATACGGAATATGCATAGGCATCTGACAATATCGAAATCTCCTGATTCTGATCGATTTCCAGTAATTCTGCATCTTTACAAGAAGAAATAACAATCGGAGAATGCGTTGCAAGTATAAACTGAACTTTTGGAAAACTTCTTTTCAATGCTTCTGCAATCTTCCATTGCCACCTCGGGTGCAAATGCATATCCACTTCATCAATCAATACAATTCCTTCACATTCATTCAAAAAACTTTCTCCGGGATTTAAAATCGCCATCCGAAATGCCATATCCATAATCATCCACAACAATGACTGATATCCGGCACTCAAGTAATTAACTGGTATCGTTTCTCCATTTTGTGTATAGGCAATATCTTCAAATGCTCTTGAATAGGAAATTTGTGGTTTTTCCTCCAATTCATTCATATAGCTCATAAAATTTGCTACAATTTTCTTGAATGCCTGATATTCCGCAATTTCTTTTTGCTGTTGAAAAGCAGCCATTTCCATCTTAAGACACCAGGCTTTCAGTGCCTTAATATCAAGATTATTCTCCATACAGCCAATATACCCACACCTTCGGTCATTCAGTTTGTTTTTGCTGGCGGTCCCAAAATCTTCTCGTTTAGGAGGCGCAAGTCTGGATGTACTATAATAACAAAATAATGGCAGCTTTTCCTTCAGATCATTTATTTTCTTATTTGCATAGTCAGAAACTTCCTTACCCGTAAATCTTGTTTTTGACTTCCCGGTTTCATCTCGTCTGGTAACTTCTCCTTTTTTCTCTCCTTCTTCTGTTCCAAATACTGTTTTCATTGTGATTGGTGTAAAGTGAACAATTCCCTGCGAAGCATCCGAGATCATTTTTGTATCAATTCTTACATCACTTGATGAAATGCTTTTCTTGGCAACACCTGACATTCCATTGATAAAATCACCAAAAGCTATCGTAATTGCTTCCAGAATAGATGTTTTTCCAACTCCATTATCTCCTATCAGTAAATTCATTCCTGGTTGAAATTCTATATTCATCTCATGAATTGCTTTATAATTAGAAACTGTAATTTTTTTAATCCACATATAGATTCTTCACCATACTTTCATAAAATTTTATTTCTAGTTTAACCGAATTTCATCACATTTTTTCAATAATTCTTTCAGCTGAGAACGAATTTTTTCTACATAATCATCAATATCCGCCTCACTCTGCAAGGTCTTTGCCTGAAATACGACCTGACGGTTATAGGCACGGACCACCTTTTTCTTTACCGGAGCTGCTTCTTTTCCCGGCTGTGTCGGCTGAATCTGCGGCTTCGGAGCCGGCGGTGCGAGAACGGTTTCAATATGGCTGACCGTATCATCCTTATACTGGCACATCGGCAGGAACATGGCATCCAGAAGGGCAAGGCTCTTTAATTCTGCAATTTTCTCCTTGCACTGGCTGAAATACTTGTCTGATTTTTCAATCAGATGAGATGCCTTGGAATCTCCATTTGCGGCAGTATGGGTTGCTTCCATACACTGACGAACTGTTTCCAGAACCTCGGTACGTTTTTCTTCCAGCATCTTATCATGGGCAGTACGAACGGTATCCATCAGTGGATTCAATTCCCGAATCCGGTTATAGTTGAACTTGCTGCCTGGCTGAACCATCGTAATCAGACGAATGGTATTCAGTGCCTTATGAGCTTCCTCGTTTTCCGCAATGCGGTCAAGGTCATCATGCAGAGATTTTTCAAACTGCACTGCCTGGTCAAATACTGTTACCTGAGTCTTGAAGAAATTCTCAATGCCATTACTCATGGCTTCTTTATTATCAAAGAGAGCATCCTCTTTTTTCAGTACGCGCTCGATCAGTGCAATGTTGTCTTTTTTCTGAGAAAGAACATCGTCCATCAGATGAATCGCTTCCTGCACCAATGCACGATCCGGGTATTTATGTCCATCATAACAGGTTTCCAGAGAAGCATAGTAGCCACGCTGCCCTGTGAATTTCTCGGTTATAAAACGAATCAGACCATCTTCATCGTCCGGCACATCCATGATGTCGAAATACTCACGGAGCATTGCTTTTACATCCCGCATCATGGTAGCGGAAATGGTTTTACGCTTGCTGATGGAAGTCTTTCCGATCTCACTCTTTTTGCGGAGCATATCCGGCAGTTTCGGGTCATTCGGCTGAATGGTATTGCCTGCATACTTGATGGTTACTTTCTGGGAATAAATCAGCTGTGCCGCAACCGCAGCAATGTCGATTTCTTTCCAGCCATACGGAATCGCACTGTATTTGCTCTGCACATCCGCCATGGAAGTCGGCAGCTTCTTCGCATCCTGCATTTCCAGATATTCTTCCATAGCAGACGCAGCATCATGGTTCGGCTCCATGCCCGGAAGTGCTGTTACGGAACCTGTCAGAATGGCAATGATGTCTGCATCGCTGTCTGCATTTTCTGTAATCAGGTCGAGCTTGCTATATACATGGGCAACCAGATATTCCAGCGACTGGTCAATCTTGCTCCTGGCATTTCCAGCTTTGATTTCCAGATGTTCACCGTCTGCATAGAACTGTGCCCCTTCAATGGCATTCTGTAATTCTGCCATGGCACTCAGCTCATATTTTCCAGCTTCATCCTGCTGGTCGCTGATGATTTTCTGCACACTCTTTGGAAGCTGGCTTACATTTCTCTGCTTTACATATTTGCGAATCTTCATAGCAGATTCCAGCGATTCATAGTAAGGCGTATCAGAGAGAACAACGATTGCTTCGTTTCCTTTGGATTCTGCCATCAGACGATAATCTGTTTTTTCAATGGCATCGGCAGCAACAGTCAGGAAACGCAGACGCATACCGCCTGTTGACGCACCAACGGTAATGCCGTCAACCATCTGGTCAAAGGCAAAGTCATATTTTCCATAGCGGAACTTCTTGGTCGTGAAAATATCCCCGTAAATCATCTGGGCGATACGCTCCACGATAGAAGCAGTATCTACATTGGTATCCCGGATTTCACGCTGAATATCCTGTTCCTCATCGGTCAGGAAATTATAGGTGTCGCCTGTTCTGCCGATATAGTTCTGGCTCATCAGACGCTCAAGGCATCCACGGACAGCTTCACGCATGATAATCTTGTCTACACGAATATCTTCTGCCATCAGGATAACGATATTGTCCAGATTGGAAGGAATATCATCAATATAACGAATCAGATACAATAGTTTCAGTACATCCACATCCTGCTGTTCAATGCCATCACCGTTGTCCGCTGCTTTCTGACAACGCTCGATTACCCGGCGGATAGAACCGTCCAGGAAAGTATGTACCGTATCATAGAAGCGGAAGAACGGAACAAGCGCATACTCGTCCTTCTCCTGAATTTTCTGTGCAGCTTCCTGAAAGCCGGACAGCATGGAACGCTCACCGCCGGACAGATGCTTGCCGGAATTTCCGTGTTTCCGGATTTCCGCAAATACCTTCTGCATAATGATAAACTGATACGGCACGAACGGGAAGTTTTCCGTAAATTCTCTCGGACCGGAATAGCCTTTCATATCCAGAATGGAGCCGCTGAAACTGAACAGGTTACGAAGAACCGAATCATTCTGTTCATAAACGCTTTCCAGGTCTTTGGCTGCTGACTGTTTCTTTTTCAGAATACGTTTCTGAATCACTTCATCCACAGAGGAAGAAGATAAGCTCAGTCTTGTTTTGAAACGAGCCTGAATACGGGAGAACTCATCGGCACGAACTTTGATGATTTCATCAATCGCTTCCTGTCCGGTGCAGATGACCCAAATCTTACCTTCGCACTCACTGCCAATCTTTTCTGTCAGAGACTGGAGATTCAAAAGCATATCGGTATCTGTACCAACATACTGACCAACCTCGTCAATCATAAACAGCAGACGGAAGTTCGCCGGTTTGGTATCCACATAGGCTTTCATATCTTCCACAAGCTGTGCGATAGAAATTTCTGTTGCGGTTTTATCATTGAACCAGCCTCGTGCATCGTCTTCGCTCATATCCAAAACTTCCATCAGAGTTGGGATAATGAACTTGCCATTGAACGCAAATGCACGACGCATTTCCAGCCAGGATTTTCCTTTTTTTTCCTCAAAAACTCTGCGAAACTCCTCCGTCTTTCCCTGTTGGTCAATATAACGCTCCATCATGGCAACTTTCAGATTTTCACCGTAAAATCCCAGATGGTTATAAAACATTTTTGCGAAAACACGAAGGACAGCAGTCTTGTCTTTATTGCTGAATCCTTCGATGTCGATATTAAACAGAATTGTCTCTGTCTGTCCCTTGGTGGCACGATCAATCAGCATAAAGGTTGCCGGATCATCTTCAAATTTTTTACGGAAACGCTCTACACTGCGGACACCTTTTACTTCTTTATTTTCCAGAAGATAAGAAAGCATTTTCAGAAAGTGAGATTTACCACTTCCAAAAAAGCCGGAAATCCAGACACCCATATCGGCGGTCGGCTGGTCAAAAGCATCGCCATAGTAATGAAAAAATGTAATGAAATGTTTCTTCAATTCTCTGGTGATGACATATTCATTTAACTCCTGTTCGATTACATCGTCAGCAGCCTGATCTACTTTAATAACACCATTGATTTTGCGGTTGATGTCATCCGCAAACATATCTCGAATTATCATAGCTTTATATCCCCCTTAATCTATGATGGACTTTGTCCATCATCGTTCGCCGCTCGCCAAATATGCAAGCGGCGAATCTGCCAAAGGCAGATTCTTATTCACTAACACTCACTCTATCACGTTGAATGCCCGGTAATAATCGTTCGGTGTAAGTCGGTTGAACAGTTTTACATGACGACCATCAAACTCACCCGGATACATAACCAAAATCGGAACATCTGAAAAATACGGCTGCAAAGCTTCCAGTAATGTATGGATTCTCATAAATGGAAATACTTCACCCACACCCGTCAGCATCAGTACATCGCCTGGTTCCTGTGGCTCATACTGAATTTTATCAATGAATTCTTCATTGCCGATTGCAAAGTTGAGCTGTTCCAGAAGATAAGCACTTCCGTCAGCTTCTTCCATGTCTGGAATCGCATCTGTGATGTCCATATCATCGCAGATCGAGAGAAACGTTTTAAATAAATTACAAACGATCAAATGGCAACCCAGGGACTGATCGGTTTCCAGCTGATTCACAAAATGGCGGACCACCATTTCATTCTCCGGTTCATAACAGAAGATTCTGATATTCACCTCATTGCTGAGTCCCTTGCCTTCCAGGAACTCCGGCTCCTGAATCAATGCCCGAACTTTGTCCAGACGTTCTTTTATGTCACTCATTGGCTACCTCCTACACGAAATGCTTCACTGGAGCATTTCGTTGTACGCTTATGTGTATGAAAAGCAATTAAACGCCGGCAGTACCGCTGTATCGCCATTGCTTCTGATGGCATTCTCCAAAACAGGATGCAGCCATACTGGATTCAAATGATCTGCCCCCCGATTGTCGAGATACTCCGTCTCCACAAGCACTCTGGCAATAATCTGTTTTAACTTTGTGATTGTGCTGTCGCTCCAGGAAGCTACGGTATCATTCTGCTCCTGCAAACGCATAAAAAATGTATTCAAATCTATCTTACCAAAGGACGTGTCCCTTAACCGGTACTTCTCTCCAATGACTGTCAGCATAAACTCCCAAACAAGTCGGCTCTGCTTCATCATCGCATACAGGCAGATCTGCTTTGCTATCTCTGTCGGCTGCGATGCAATCGCAGAAACCAGAGTTTCATCTTCCAGAGCATGAAGTCGTTTCATACAGGCTTTTGCCATCCGTGTAATCGATTTTTCAGTTGGATACTGGAAAAGATTCTGCTCCACAATTTCTGTTACAATCGCTTCATCTGAGAGTCCTTCGCTCATCAGCTTTGCGGTGGAACGCATTTCATAGAAAAGGAACGGTTCTCTGGTCAAAGACGCTATATACGGATAAGAATGATCCATAATGTTTTGCCTCCTTACGGTTCCTCTTTTTTATCAGGAACAAATTCCATGATGTCTCCAACATCGCAATTTAATACAGAACAAATTTTCGACACAATTTCTGTACTGACATTCTCATCTTTTGATAATCGAGACATTGTTGTCGTGCTAACACCTGTCATTGCCCGCAGATCTTTCTTCATCATGTCTTTATCAATCAATAATTTCCATAATTTCTTGTAACTAATTGCCATTCTTTCACCTCAGTCTTATTTTTTTATCTGTTCACATTGTATTTATCTAGGCTTGCTATTTACCCATTGTATTTATCATCATATCACAATAATGCGTTTTGAACAATCTAATACATTAAAAATCATAATTAAATTCTGAAATATCGCATTTTAAAATTACACAGTTATACAAAATGGTAAATAGCAAGCCAAGTTATACAAAATATATCTCAATAAGATACACAACAACTATAACCACCACAATATTTTTTGCTTTCTCTGAGTTCAGCTTTAGGATATTTCCTTTCCAGACAGAAAAAGACGCAAGCCACATTTCTATGACTCACGCCTTTCACTGCAATGATTCACTTTTCAACGCTGTTTTCTCTGGCTGCCTTGTCTACTTCCAGAAAATGCTCCCCGATGGTGTCCTGCAGAAGCATGACCTGATACAGAGCATTTTTATGGATCTCAGGCAGCCTACTCTTCCCGCGCCTCCAAAACTGCCCGGACCGTCTGTTCAAGCACGCCCATGTCGATGGGCTTTGCAACATGAGCATTCATCCCGGCTTCCAGTGCGTCCCGAATGTCTTCTGCAAAGGCATTGGCTGTCATGGCAATGATCGGGATGGTCAGAGCCAGTGGGTGTCCCAGATCCCGGATTACCCTCGTGGCATCATAGCCATTCATGACCGGCATCTGCACATCCATCAGGATCAGATCGTACTGTCCCGGATGCGACTGTTCAAAAGCCTTTGCTGCCATCTGTCCATTTTCATAGATCTCGCAGGACGCCCCCGCCATATCCAGAAGCTCTCCTAAGATCTCCGCATTAATCTCATTGTCCTCGGCCACAAGAATGTGCATTCCTTCCAGAATACTCTGTTCACTGTGGGATTCCGGCTGGGACTCGTGGCCCAGCATGCTTTCCATCTTCTGACGGAAACTGCTCAGGAAAAAGGGCTTGGACAAGAAGGCATCCACACCGGCAGCCTTCGTCTCCTCCTCGATCTCCGGCCAGTCATAACTGGTCAGCACCAGGATGGGCACAGACTTGGAAACTTCCCGGCGGATGCACCTTGCCGTCTCCACTCCGTCCATCCCCGGCATCTTCCAGTCCAGAACAACCACATGGTAGGGCTGCCCTTCCTCCTCGGATTTTTTCACCAGTTCCACCGCCGTCTGGCCTTCCATGGCATAATCCACATGAACCCCGGTGCCCTCCATGGTCATCTGGATATTCCGGCAGATCACTTCTTCATCATCCACCGCCAGCAGCCTGGATATCTCTTTTTTCTTCCAGAAATCCAGATCCACCGCATGGTCACTGATGGGAAGTTCCAGATCCACAGTGAAGACAGAACCTTTGCCTTTCTCGCTCTCTACCTGGATCTTTCCACCCATCAAATCCAGAAGATTTTTGGTGATCGCCATCCCAAGTCCGGTACCCTGGATCTTGTTGGTCACACTGTCCTCTTCTCTGGTAAAGACCTGAAAAATTTTCTCCACGTACTCCTGGCTCATGCCATAGCCGTTGTCCTTCACAATAAATCGAAAATGCGCCAGCTTTCTGGCATGCTGCTGAAGTTCCTGGATGGTAAAAACCACACAGCCCTTGTCCGGCGTATACTTGACCGCGTTGGACAGGAGATTTAACAGGATCTGGTTTAAACGCAGCTTATCCATCACCACATGCTCATGTCTGAGCCCCTCATTGCGAACCTCAAACGTATGACCCTTCGCTTTCATCTGCGGACGGATGATGGAATCAATATTTTCGATCAGATCCACCATATTTTCATCCGAAAGATTCAATACCGTCTTGCCCGCCTCGATCTTGCTAATATCCAGAATATCGTTGATCAGTCCCAGCAAGTGCTGGCTGGATGAAGTGATCTTCCTTGTATATTCCTTTACCTTCTCCGGATTTTCCGCATCCCGGGCCAGAAGGGCTGCAAAACCGACCACCGCATTCATGGGCGTGCGGATATCATGACTCATATTGGACAGAAAAGAACTTTTGGCCCGGTTTGCCTCCTCTGCGATTTTAAAAGCCTGCTCCGCCGTCTCTTTGGAACGGGCCAGCAGGGCGTTGGATTGTTCCAGCTTTTCATTCATTTCCTCCTGCCGGCGCAGATTCTCCTGCTCCTGCCGGAACAGACGCGCACTGCTCTGCTGCCGGAGGATGGATACAACTGCCAGTGTCAGCATAAACAGTAAAATCACCGACAGGATTAAAAGCGTCCGGATGACTGCTCCCACCATGTCCACACTGCCGGAAGCCACATATTCTGCCGGAATCAGAAAAAGGAGAAGCGTGTCATAATCCGGCAGCGACGTCAGGCAGTAATAATACTCGGTTCCATTGTGCTTAAAATTTGTACTGATGATCTGCTTTTCTTCCAGCGCTTCCTGGATATCCGGGTATTCCTGCCCTTCCATCTCCTGCAACACCTTGAGCACATTGTAGGACTGGATCATATTTTCCGCCGACCCGCCATCGTACATCCGGGTTCCATTGCTCTTCAGAATATAAGTCTCATTATGATTGTTGTAAGCAGCACTGTCATAATACGCTTCCAACATATAGACATCCTTCAAAAGAATCATGTGGGTAAACACGATCCCCGTCTCTTCCTCTGCCCGGACCGGTATGTCCAATTTCTGCACAAACGCCCAGTAGCTTCCCTCATAAATCCGGGAATCGGTGATAAATGTATGACGTTCGGCCTCTCCAAAGATACGGTCAATGTCCGTCCAGACTCCATGCCTTCCCGCTGCATCATAACAGTTTCCCTGTTCGTCCAGCAGAACCAAAATCGAACTGTAGTTCTCCATCTCCAGCAGCTGTTCCAAAGAGCCGACAAATCCGGTCGCCTCTTCAACGCTTTCAAACTTCTGCTGCTTCAGCATATTGACTGCTGCTGTGAGATAATTCCAGTGAGCATCCAGCGCATTGTCCAGATTGACCCGTACCTGAGACGTGATTTCATTCAGCTGTGTGGTCCGCTCTTTAAAGATCTGAACCTTCAGATATTTTGTAAAATAAATACCGCCCACCAGCAAAAACAGAAGCAGGCAGACTGCCAGCACTGTCGGAAACATAATGCGATATTTCTTTTTTTCTGTATTCATACCGTCTCCCTCTTTGCCTTAACGGATCATTCCCATGGATTGCTGTCCGGAGAGACCGTCTTCTTTTCTTCCAGCCAGACGCGCAGAAATTCCCTGAGAGAACCCGTACAGACCTGAGCAGAAAACGTCTCTGCCATCTCTTCTGTATAGCCCTGGGCCAAAAATGCCACCTGACAGACTGCATCGTCCTCAAGTTCTGCACCGCCTTTGGTTATGAGCAAATACGGATACGGCTCCTGGCCGCCCTCCACACAGAGACCTGCCTTCGCCAGCTCCTTTGCCTGTGCCCCCGTCATGGTCATCAGAGCGTATTCTCCGTCATACCAAGGACAAATGGTGCTGGCCACATCCATATTGATTTTCCCTTTGTAAAGTTTTCCTGTAATGCCTGCCCGAAGTTCTATGCCTCCCTCCTGGTATCCGCCCAGCGGAATCAAAGCTGCATCGGCACCGACGGCACTGCCCAGCACCTTTCCTACCAGCTCCCCTGTCTCTTCCAGCGTGAAATCTTCTGTACATTCACAAAAATAAAGCTGATCCGAGTGGTCCAGTGCATCTTGCATAAGTTCATCCATCCGGGCAATACACCGGTCTTTATCCATCCCGCCTTCTCCCCGGAACCATTCTTTATACACCTGGCCCATATCTGAAAGAACCTGTTCCCAGCCTGCGTAGGTCATAGGAAATGCCCGGCCATCCTGCAAGGCCTGCCCGGCATCATAGATCATGGAATCTTCCTGAACGTCCGCATTGTTCAGAGTGCTCATCAAACAGGGCGTCGCCTCATCCACAAACACAGCCTGGCCCTCTGGAGAATACAGAAGAGACAAGAGCCGCACAGCGTCTTCCAGCTTTTTTTCATTTCCCGGATCCGTCAGCCGTTTACTGATCCCAAAATAATAAGTCGGGCTGTACATATAGATATTTTTGCTTCCGTCCTCACTGATAAAGGGCATTATGCCAATCTGATCTTTGGTATCCGGAAACTCTGAGATGTTGACCGTCTGCACTGCAGTACAAAATACCGCTTTGCGCTGACCAAGATAATCCAGAATCAGTGTCGGACTGTTTCGGTCCTCCGGATCAGCATAAAACATCCCCATATCCATATACCGCTCTGCAAGATCCATGGTGCCTTCCCACCTGCCAGAAGCGGTGGCATTTCCTGCCAGAAAATCCTGTTCCCACTGCACGCCGTCAGGCGTCGTAAGCCAGTCCGTCTTGGCAAGGTTAAACATGGTAGAGAAAGGTCCGCCGGTAAGCTGTGTACTGATAACGCCGGGAATCAGTCCCGCCTCACGGATCTCACCGCACAGTGCCTCAAGTTCCTCAAGGTCCTTGGGTACCGACCACCCGTACTCTTCCATCAGCGTCTTGTTATAAAAAATACCATACATGGCGTAGCTGGTCGGCAGAAGATAAATTCCCCCGTCAATGGATACCTGATCCAGAATCGATGTAGAAAAGCTGTTGATAAAAGGATAACCGGACAGATCCGCCAGGCGCTCCTTCGCCAGCTCTTCATCCAGAATCTGAGATGTGATAAAGATATCCGGAATGTCATCGGCACGCATCTGCGCCCAGCTGTAACCGGTTTTGTTGCCTCCCGTATAAGAGACGAACTCCAGTTCGATATCCGGACAGGTTTCATTTAGAAGATCCAGAAACTCCTTATGTTCTTCGTAATTCCCCCAGGTACCCCAGGTCAGAGCATCACTGCTTTCCTTCGCAGTCTCCCGGACAGGAGTACAGGCAGACAGAACCAACGCTGCTGAAAAAAATACAGCCAGCAGCCGCTGTATCCGTTTTCCGTACATAGAAGGTCATTCTCCTCTCCTGTTTCATTATTTATTACCTATTATATGCCTTTATTTTACATATGGAAATTAAAAAAGTCAAGATACGCCGTCCGGGGTTCATACAGACAAAACAGAGAAAATCTGACATATAATTTTGATGTTTTGGGAATAAACTAATAGGGAGAAATCATCATCTAGTGTGCTGTCGGTATGATATCAGATGAAACTTTGAAGAATCCATGTTCATCAGCAAGTCGGAGAAGAAAGGCATCACTGACCGCCGACCACCTGGTCTGATGGAAATTCAGGCAAGTAGATTTACCTGCATATCATTGCAGGCAGGACGCGAAATACAGGGAGAACAACTATGTGTACCAGCATTGCTATGAAAACAAACGATTTTTATTTTGGACGCACCATGGATCTGAATTACGAGTTTCACACCTCGGTAGTCATCACGCCAAGAAATTATCCCATCGCTTTTCGGCGGTCCAGTGTACTAAGACGGCATAATGCAGTCATCGGCATGGCCACAGTGGAAGACGGATATCCCCTTTATGCAGAAGCCGCCAACGAAAAAGGACTTTGTATGGCCGCCCTGAATTTTCCAGATAATGCCTACTATCCAGAGCAGGAGGATCCGCGCAAAACCAACGTCTCTCCTTTTGAACTGATTCTGTGGATTCTGGGGCAGTGCAGCTCCATAGAAGACGCCCGCCGCCTTCTTGATTCCACCCATCTGGTCAATATTGCTTTCAGCAGCAAACTTCCGCTGACGCCGCTGCACTGGCATATCGCCGACCGCACCGGTTCGGTGACGCTGGAAAATACAAGAGACGGGCTTAAGGTCCACGACAACTCCGTCGGAGTCCTGACCAACAATCCGGCTTTTGACTTTCAGCTGACCAACTTAAGTCAGTATATGAATCTGGTCTCCGGTTATCCAAAAAACTGCTTCAGCGATCTGGAAGGAATCACGCCTTTTGGCCAGGGACTTGGGAGCTTTGGGCTGCCCGGAGATTACTCTCCCGCCTCCCGCTTTGTAAAAGCATCCTGGCTGCTTTTAAATTCGGTCTGCAGCAAAGATGACGCAAGCAGCCTGGCCCAGTTTTTTCATCTGCTGGATTCCGTATCCATCGTAAAAGGAAGTGTACTGTCCCGCCAGGATGCCTGCGACATGACCACCTATGCCTGCTGTATCAACGCCACCAGAGGCATCTACTATTATAAAACCTACACCAACAGCCAGTTTACCGCCGTCAATCTCCGGCACGAAAATCTGGACGCCAATGCGCTTCGGATCTTTCCTCTGGCTGTATCCCAGCAGATTGCCTGGGCCAACTAAAGAGCCGACGCACCGGCTTCATTCCCTTCCTCCGTCAGATTTCTGACCCAACGGTATTTTTTATAATGCCGGTACACCACCGGAAGTTTCACAATCTCGTCCAGATTCAGCAGAAAATACACTACCGGCACAGGTGCTTTCCATACAAAAGCCGCGGCTATCCCAAGAGGAACCGTGATGCACCACAGCGTAACCGCATCGCAGCACATGCCAAACCGGGAATCTCCGCCGGCACAGAAGATCCCGCCGATGGTCATGCAGTTGATGGATTTTCCTGCAAGATAATAAGAACTGACGATCAGCATATATTTAAGATACGCCCGGGCCTGTGGACTGATCTGGACAAAAGAAAGAATGACCGGTGAAATAGCCAGCAGAAACGCCCCTGTCAGGATTCCGCTGACCACGGACAGTCTGCACAGATAGGCACCTTCTTTTTTCGCCCTATTCAGATCACCCGCTCCCAGTGCGTTCCCCACCAGGATGCTTCCGGCATTGCCCAGGCCAAGGCAAAAGCAGACCACCAGATTTTTTGCAATATTGGCAACGGAATTTGCCGCAACCGCGTCAGTCCCCAGATGGCCCATCACTACGGAATACATGGTAAAGCCACAGCCCCAGAACATCCCATTGGCCATGACAGGCGCCGTATATTTCCAGAATCTTTTCTCAAGTTCTGACACCCGCGGCCTCAGATATGCTTTTGCCGGCCGCAGGCCGTCCTTCCCAAAAGATTCCAGTACTGCCCAGACAAGGCCGGCCGCATTGGCCAGCACCGTCGCCAGAGCCGCTCCGGTGATCCCAAGGGCCGGTGCCCCGCCAAGTCCGTAGATCAGCACCGCATTGAGCAGAAGATTCAGCACCACCGTCGCCGAGCTGATCAGCATGCTTTTTCCCGCATAGCCGGTGTTCTTCAGGATGCACAGATAAATTTGCGTGACTCCCGACAGAAGATAGGATATCCCCACCACTTTCAGATACACGGCGCCCAGTCTTACAAGCTCCGGATCATTCGTAAAAATCCGCATCAGCACATCGGGCGCCGCCATCGTTCCCAGGCAGAACACCAGTGAGATCAGGCCTGTGTCCCACAGAACCAATCCCATGACATTTTGTATATTTTCTCTGTCTTTCTTTCCCCAGTACTGAGCCGCAAACATACTGGTTCCCGTCACAAGCCCCATCATAAACAGATTGAAGACAAACGCAATCTGAGATGCCAGAGAGACCGCAGACAGCGAAGCCTGATTCAGTTTCCCCAGCATCAGAGCATCCGACGCACTGACCAGGGCCAGCATAAACCGCTGGAAAGTGATAGGAAGGATCAGATTCCATAGATTCTTTCTCATTTTTGACACTCCTTTGTCCTTTTCTGATGGGATTATAGTATCTCACATCCAGAAAATCTAGCAAAATCGTTGCAGTATTTTTTCATTATTGTATCCAAAAAAGGGGAGACTTCCTTCGTCCCCCCTTTTTATATGAAATGTTTGGAAACACCTCAGACCTGCCCTGCAATCACATAATGTTTTTTTAGATCATTTAACATATTGTACCCGACACATCCTTCGTTCTGCAGTTTTCCAACCACAATACCGGGAGCAATCCCGAGTCTCTTTGCAAAATCGCAGACACATGCCGGAGAATAATTTTCTCTGTTTTTAAACGGTTCAAAAGCTTTTGACGGAATCAACATCTCTCCTGCCCAGTTGTCCGCATTCTTCTCATCCTGTTCCGATGTCCCGTCCGGCTGACCAATATGTCCCAGAACAATATGGGCAAGTTCATGGAATAAACTAAACCAGAATTTGTCTGCATCCTTGCCCCTTGCAGTCAGCCCAACCACGATTTTATTACCATCCATAAAAGAAGCCCCCTGCAGAAAAGACCCCTTTAAATGAGGTAAAAAAACGAGAGCAATACCGCATTCTGCCAATCTCGTCTTAAGACCTGGACAAAATTCTTTTGGGTTCAGCGTCGTCATCCTTCTAATTTCCGGAATTATTTTTATCAGGCTCTTTATATCGATGGGTGCCGTCATCACATGACGTGCTTTTAGCTTTACTTCCTGTACCCAGGCAAGTAATGCAAAATCACTTTTTTCTGTCACTGCCAGTCTTCTGCAGGCAATTCGCGTGATCTGGCTGTTTTCCAGCAGAGAAAGTTCAACAACCTCAAAATATTTTCTGAGATGAATCACCTTTTCCTTTGCAATTCTCGTCTCGGGAACCCAGCCGAACTTTGCCATCTCACTGTAGGGAAGCTGTTTTGCCAAGGTTACATCTGCATCCATGGCATTCTCAGCTCTCGCTTTGATCAGTTTCTCTCTGTAAATTGCTTCCAGGTTGTTCCAGAATTTTGCAGGAATCCCAAGCACCATTTCCAGTCTGACAGCCACTTCTGGAGTCAACTGAACCTCGCCATGAATCAACCTGCTGATATGCTTCTCTGACATATCCATCCTTGTCGCAAACTCTTTCTGACTCATTCCTCTGTCATCAAGCTGTTCCCTGATCGTCGCTCCAGGTGGTGTTGCAATATAACTTCGGCTTCTCTCCATAGTGCTACCTCCTGTTTTATTATTCATTCAATGATAATCAACAATCTCCATAATATGCGCAATCTGAATATGATTACCACATTTTTCAAAGATCAATCTGTATGGATGAACCAGATCCATAGCATATTGTCCCTTCCTGTTATGAACCAGAGGATGACATCTGCCGATACGAAACTGAATCATCTCCTCCACTGTATCTGCTGCCTTTATTTCATCTATGCGCATCTGTATTTTTTCTGCCATTTCATTTCCATATATCCGATCAGCAATCCTGGCATCCGTACAAACCTTTCGCAGCCTATTGTTTTTGTACATTATGTCCAACCCATCACCTCTTTATCAATTTACCTTTGAGGTAAATTTATTATAATACGGATCTGCTATATCGTCAATGGAGAGATCATTGAAAAATCATATAATTTTATTTTCAGATTTTATCATTATAAAAGCCACCCTGAAGCAAAAAATATTTCCTCATAAAAAGCACTGGATGTTTTGCCAGATCGTCAATTTGTCCATGACAAATACGCTCTTTCACATTATAATATAATTTGTAAAAAGGAGATGAAATCATGAAAAGCATCGAACTGATGCAGGATCTTTCAGAGATTATACAATATGAACACACAGAAATCCCCCTCTATATCCGGACTGCAGACCTTTGCCTCTATCCGGACATGAGCGCACCCTGTCACTGGCATGAGGACCTGGAGTGGATCCATATTCTGGAGGGGAAGATGTGTTACGACGTGAACGGCAGGCGGCTGGTGCTTGACAGTCAGGATTCCCTTATGGTCAACGCCCGCCAGATGCACTATGGATATTCCTATAAGCGACATAATTGTCGCTTTATCTGCATCCTGTTCCACCCGTCCCTGTTCTGTCAGAACCAGGCTCTGATGCAAAAATACGTGACCCCTGTACTAAAAAACTGCAGCCTGGAATATCTGCACCTTCCGTCGGTCCATGCCCATGGACCGGAGACCGCGGATTTTCTCCTTCGGATTGCCGCTTTGAAAGAAAGCGCCGCAGACGGATACGAACTGGAGGCCATCTCACTCATGCAGACTCTGTGGAGCAGACTTTGGAGCTGCAAAGAACTGGGTCCTGGATTAGAAGGGCAGGAAACAGACGAAGACCTGAAGATTCAAAAAGATATGATATCCTTCCTCTATCAGCACTACGGAGAAAAGATCACGCTGGATGAGATTGCCGCCTCCGGAAATGTCAGCCGGAGCAAATGCTGCAGGCTTTTCAAACATTACCTGCAGCAGTCCCCCATAGATTTCCTGAACGCATACCGGCTGAAAGTAAGCTGCCATCTTCTGGACAACACCAGCCGGAGCATCACGGACATCGCCCTTGCCTGCGGTTTTAATCATCTGAGTTATTATTCCAGATATTTTTACAACAGCTATGGCTGCACACCCCGGGAATACCGGAGCCAAAAAGGTCACGCGTGCTCGGACAGCTCCCTGCCTTTGGAAGCGATCACCTTTTGATACCAGTAGAAGGAATCCTTCTTAAAACGCCCCATTGTTCCGCTCCCGTCATCATTTTTGTCCACATAGATGAATCCGTACCGCTTCTTCATCTCCCCTGTCGTGGCGGATACCAGGTCGATGGGTCCCCACATGAGATACCCGAAGCAGTCCACCCCGTCTTCTTCCACTGAAAGCTTTAACTGCTGCAGATGTTTCGACAGGTAATCGATCCGATAATCATCGTGGATCGTATGATCTTCTTCCAGCACATCCACGGCGCCCAGACCGTTTTCCGTGACCATAACCGGTTTGTTGTACATCCGGTACACCGCGTTCAGCAGGTAGCGCAGACCCTTCGGATCGATGGACCAGCCCCACTTGCTCAGCTCCAGATAGGGATTTTGCACGCCGCCAAACAGGGTCTCATCCCCCTCCATCTCTTCGCAGTGGCCCACACTGGAGGAATAATAATTGACCCCGATAAAGTCGAGGGTTCCTTCTGCAAAATCCTCCGCATCTTCTTTCAGCCCTTCCAGCTGAATTCCCATCCGCTCGTACTCTTTCAGCTTGTACTTCGGGAAGCTCCCCTGGCACATGCCGTCCAGCTGATAAAAATCCCGGTACATCTCCTGAAATGCCTTAAGCGCATTGTCCGGCCGGCAGTTGCAGGCGTAGACCGGCTGCAGGCCGAAGACGCATCCAATCTTGTTTTCCGGGTCGATCTCATGACCCAGGCGTACCGCCTTTACACTGGCTGCCGTCATATGATAGCCAATGGAAGCCAAAGTCTGGGCCGGATGCTCCATCTCGGAATATTTTACACCGGCAATCATATAGGTAAATATATCGGATGCCTCTGTAGCCGGGTCAAGATGATTCAATTCATTAAAAGTAGACCAGTAATGAACCTTTCCTTTCAGCGCCTCAAACATGGTCCGGCAGTATTTCAGATAAAAATCAATCATCTTCCGGCTGACCCAGGACCCATACTGGTCCACCAGATGCCGGGGCATCTCAAAGTGGCACAAAGTCACGATGGGCTCGATGTGGTGCCGGAGCAGTTCGTCCACCACGGACACATAATGATCAATACCCGCCTGATTGGGCTCTGCCTCATCACCCATGGGGTAGATCCGGGACCAGTCCACGGAGATTCGAAGCGCCGTAAAGCCCATCTCCGCAAACAATGCGATATCCTCTTTGTAGCGGTGGTAAAAATCAATCCCCGTATGAGACGGATAGAACTTTTCCTTCTCAATGGTCCGGCAGATCTTTCGGGGTCTCTCATGACTGCCGCTGGTCACCAGATCCATGATGGCCAGACCTTTTCCGTCCTCCTCAAATGCCCCCTCACACTGATGGGCTGCAATGCTTCCTCCCCAGAAAAAATGCTGATTCATATTCCCTCCTTTTTTACAGAACCACACTCATGCATTCCATATCCGGAGTATTCATCGTTCCCAGTGACGGAACCACATCCAGATAATCCTGGGTGTTGGTGATCACCACCATGATCGTATCGTCATAGCCGTCCGCGCGGATCCCTTCAAAGTCCACAACAGCCAGTTTGTCGCCCCGCCTGATTCGCTGGCCCTGTTCCACCAGCACTTCGAAATGCTTTCCTTCCAGCTGTACCGTGTCAATCCCAATGTGAAGCAGAATCTCCACACCGCTGTCGCTCTGGATGCCGATGGCATGTCTGGTCGGGAATACACAGGTGACTTCACCGTTCACCGGCGCATACACCTCCTGATCCGCCGGACGGATCCCGACGCCTTTGCCAAGAGCTCCGGAAGAAAACGCCTGATCTTTCACCTCCGACAACGGAATCACTTCTCCTCTTGCCACAGTACTCAGTATCTCTTTATCAATCTTTCCGTTTTTCACAGATGCTTTTTCCACTGTCTTTTCAGAACCAGAAGCAAGATTTTCTTCTTTTGGAAGCAGGTTCGGTTTGCAGAGGATAAATCCGGCCGCCGCCGATGCCACAAAACCGATCACCACCGCTGCAATCATATAGTAAAAGTTCATAAAATCATTCTGTCCGATGTAGGATGGAAGTCCTGCAAGCCCCCATGCCATCGTATAGGTCTTCACATTCATCAGCCCGGCAAACAGACCGCCCAGGCCGCCGCCGATCATCACACATACAAAGGGACGGCGGTATTTCACAAAGGCACCAAACACAGCCGGCTCCGTGCATCCAAGGATTGCACTGAAGCTTACGGTACCAAACAACTGTTTTTGTTTTGCATTTTTTGCCCGCAGGAAGTAGCCAAGCATCGTTCCGCCTACTGCGATATCCGAGATCGTGCAGGCCGCCAGGAACAAAGGATCATAACCCATCTCCGCCAGAAATGCCATGACGATTGGCATGATAAAGTTTCCTGCCCCCATCATGATCAGGAAGGGCTGAATCGCCGCATAGAACGCAACCACGCTCCAGTTGCCCAGCGTGTCTGCCAGCAGATTGCAGAACAGGCTGATCGCTTCACCGATCCAGGTCCCGATGGGGCCGAAGAACATCAAAGTCACAGGCAGCGTGATGACCAGCGTAAATACCGGTATCAGAAAATACTGCAGCATGTTTGGAATCACCTTTTTCAGGAAAGTCTGCACATAGCCCATAAACCATACCGCCAGCAAAATCGGGATGAAGGAGCCGGAATAGGTGATCGTGGGCAGGGAAATTCCAAGAAAGCTTAAACCTTCTGCCCCGTCAATGCCGGTGGACAAAAGAGTAACCGCCAGCGCCACCGCCAGATAAGGACTGGCGTTTAACCTGGATGCACAGGACATGGCCATAAAGACCGGCAGAAAATAAAAGATCGCGCCGCGGATGGAATCCAGCACCATGTACGTGGGACTCTCTGCAGAGATCAGGCCCGTCAGCGCCACCAAAGACATCAGACCGGCCAGCATACCGGCTGCGATGATCGGCTCCAAAAGCGGCGTCATGGACTCGGACACCAGATCCAGCGCTGCCTTAAATGGATTTTTCTTCATCTTCTGTCCCTCCCTGGGCGCCTCGCCGCTAAGTCCCAGCATGGAGATCAATTCCTCATGTACCTCTGCCACATGGGTTCCAATGATGACCTGGTATGCCACATCGTTGCTCACCACATCAATCACACCGTCTAACTGCTTGATCGCTTCAGTCTTCGCTTTGCTTCTGTCATTTAGGGTAAACCGCAGTCTGGTCATACAGTGGACCACTGCGCTGATGTTGTTTTTTCCGCCCACCAGATCGATGATCTGTTGGTTAAATGCCTCATATTTCATGTTTTATTCTCCTTTGCTGTTATTTTTATTTGTTACACGGTGAATATGCAAGACCAGATAAGTCTCTTCATCCACACTCAGTTCAATCTGAAAATTCTCTCTTACATACACTTTTAATTTCTGTATGCATTCATAAGCTCTCGGGTACAGCTTTTTGACCTGTCTGTTCAGCTCCTGGTCATTGTCTTCATAGGTACGCCCGGTCTGCAGCCGCTCGATAAAATACCGAAGGTGTGTCACAAGACGGGAGTAGTCCAGCGAACGCTCATCCAGACAGATCCGGTAGTGATACTGGATGATGGATAAAATATCCTTCAGGGTCTGCATGGCCTGGATTGTCTCCTTAAGCTGCGACTGACTGGACTGAAGATTGACAAAATGAAGGGCAATGGATACCGCCTCATCTTCCGGAAATTCCACCAGAAACCGCTCTTTCAGCTGCTTTAAGGCATAAAGTCCGATCTGAAAGTGGTCCGGATAGAATTTCTTCACCTCCCATGCCAGCGGGCTGTGAATAAACTGTCCTTTCTGTCCCCTTTTCAAGGCAAAGTCCATATGATCCAACAGAGTCAGATACAAATAATCGTTTGCTTTTGCATGCAGAAGCTCTTCCCCAAAAGAGATGATATCATTGACCACATTCAGGTATTCCGCATCTGTATGCGACAGCAGATAACTGAAATGTTCCAGCGTATCATTGGAATCCAGCACATAGATCTTCTCGATCTCCTCTTTTTCAATGGACTGGCCAGCCTTTTTGCGAAATGAGATTCCTTTGGAATACACGATCATTTCATTTCCGCCCCTGGCAACCAGGGCAACGTTATTATTCAATATCTGACGTATCTTCACATGCTCCCTCCTTCCCATGCAGGCTCTGTGTCTGAAAAACTCCGGATTTTTTCGATTACAACACAAAAAAACTCAAATTGCATAGAATTCCCCTACACAATCTGAGTTCTGCCTGTTCTACCTGATCAGTAACATACTCACACTTGATAACACCCTTGTTATCTCGTTTCGTATTCGCTTATAGTCTGTATTATACACCGAATTTTCTGTTTGTCAACAGTATTATTTTAATTGTCTGTCAGCAGGAAAGCCCCGTCCAAAGACCTGCCCTGGATGTATCTGTCCAGGGCAGGTCTTATTTTTTACGCCCAGTTCATTCTGCCGTACCGCTTTGTCACCGCCAGAATCTCTTCTTTCAGTTCTTCCGACAGTTCGCCTTTTACAAGCCGCCATTTCCAGTTGGTCCCTAACGTGGACGGCTGATTCATGCGGCACCGGTTATCCAGTCCCATATAGTCCTGCATGGGAATGATGCAGGTTTTGGAACTGCTGCGCATCACCAGCGCAATCAAAGACTTATGCAGCTCTTTGGCCGGCGTGCGCTGGTCACACAGATAGTCCCTCGTCATCTGCCGCTCTTCCTTGGTGATGCTTTTAAACCATCCCGTCACAGTCTCGTTGTCATGGGTCCCCGTATAGGCAACGCTGTTCTCCACATAGTTATGGGGAAGATAGTCGTTGGCCGAACCGGAATCTCTCGAATCAAAGGCAAATTCCAGTACCTTCATCCCCGGAAAACCGCTCTCTTTGACCAGCTCCCGGACAGAATCCGTCACATAGCCCAGGTCTTCTGCGATCACCTGATGATGCCCGAGCCTTCCTTCCATACAGCGGAACAGGTCAATACCCGGCCCCTTTTCCCAGTGTCCGCCCTTTGCGTTCTGTGCCCCGTAAGGAATGGAATAATACTCGTCAAAACCGCGGAAATGGTCGATCCGCACCACATCATACATCTGGAAACAGTACCAAAGCCTCGACATCCACCAGTCATAGCCGGTGCTTTTGTGATAGTCCCACCGGTAAAGAGGATTGCCCCACAGCTGCCCGTCCGCAGAAAATCCGTCCGGAGGACATCCTGCCACGGCCGTAGGCACGTTGTTTTCATCTAACTGAAACAATTCCGGATGAGCCCAGGTATCTGCACTGTCCATGGCCACATAGATCGGAATGTCCCCGATGATCCGGATGCCTTTTTCGTTGGCGTAAGCCTTCAGCCGTCCCCACTGACTGAAAAATTTATACTGAAGATACTGCTGGAATTCAATGTCAAAATACAGCTCCTTCCGGTAATAATCCATGGCATTTTCCCAGCGAAGCCGGATATCTTCTGCCCAGTCTGTCCAGGGCGCTCCTTTAAAACGGTCCTTCACCGCCATAAACAGCGCATAATCCGAAAGCCACCAGCGGTTCTTTTCCACAAAACTTACATACTCCGGATCTTCGCTGATACTGCTTCTCTCGTAGGCTTTCCGAAGCAGCGGATAGCGTTTTTTGTATAATTTCTCATAGTCAATATCATCGGCTCTTTTGCCAAAATCCGCACTCTGACACTCCTTTTCCGTCAAAACCCCTTCTTCAATCAGCTCATCCAAACTGATAAAATACGGATTCCCCGCAAAAGTAGAAAAAGACTGATAGGGTGAATCCCCGTAACTGGTAGGCCCCAGCGGCAGAATCTGCCAGTAAGTCTGGCCCGCCTCCTTCAGCCAGTCTACAAAATCATAGGCACTTTTGGAAAAACATCCGATGCCAAAACGCCCTGGAAGGCTGGAAACCGAAAGCAGGATCCCTGCTGCTCTGTTCATAGGTCAAATCTCCTCTCCTCTATGGTCTTTGATCTCTCCACGATCCGATTCACATCCATTTTATATCTGTCATGTATCCTTTTTATGCAACACAAATATAATACTTTCCCGAAGAAAATACAACTGTTTTTCGTATACCTCTGCTTTTTCGGCACGTTGTATAATCTCTGTTCACTGGTTTTATGAAAAATACCGAAGCGGCAATGATCTTTGCTGCTCCTTATGCGGGCAGCAAGAAAAACGTTGATTTGCCCGGACAGAAATGCTATGCTGTTCTTTTAGAACAGACCAACAGGAAACGGAGAAATCAACTTATGATTCGAGCATTTATCCCCAAAGACCTGACCCCGATCATGGATATCTGGCTTGATGCCAATATCCAGGCCCATGATTTTATATCGGCAGATTACTGGAAAAATCATTTTGAACAGGTAAAAGAGTGTCTGCCTGCTGCCGAATTGTACGTATATGAGGACATGTTTTCCAGTCCCTGCGGATTTATGGGTATGTCCGGAGACTATATTGCCGGAATCTTTGTCAGAACTGACGTTCGGTCAAAAGGAATTGGAAAACAGCTTCTGGATCATGTAAAGTCTCTTCGGGACACCCTGTCTTTGCATGTGTACCAGAAAAATGAAGCCGCCGTCCGCTTCTATCTGCGGGAAGATTTTGTCATTCAGTCTCAGGCATCCGATACCGGCACCGGTGAAACAGAATATCTTATGATATGGAGGAAACACTCAGAGAAATCTATGCCCGGACCCGGGAGGGAAACGGACAAAGATGGCTGATGATTGATTTAGAAGATCCGGACCAGCTCTATGAAGATGTCCTCTGTCTGATCCGGATTCGGAGAGGAAAAGATCTGCCAAAACGTTAAGACACCACGAGAAGCCGCAGTTCCACCGTAAAGCAGTCGCCCTCCCGATACCATCCAAAAGATCCCTGATGCTCTTCCATAATTTTTTTGCAGGTCCGAAGCCCAATCTGCGTGCTTTCTTTCACACTGTCCTGCTTCTTCACATGATTCCGGATCTGAATGCGGAGCATGCGGTCTTTCTCCTCCGCCAGAATCTCCAGCGGGTATGTTACGTCCCCGTATTTTTTCAGGTTTGACAAAACATTATCAATCACCCGCTGGAGATATTCGCTGTCCACCTGAACCATACCGGCAATCTCCCCAATGTGGCAGGAAAGGCTTCCTCCCTGTTCCTGCCAGTCAAAAAACTGACTGTTGCACAGATCTTCCAGAAGGCTTTCACAAAAGATCTCCTGAAACTGATACTGCCGCTCCCGTTTTCCGTACACCAGAAAGTATTCAAACAGACGGTCGGACATCCGCTTAAGCTGGAATGCCTTCTCCCGGCAATGATTCAGATAACTCTGCCTCTGCATTTCATCCGCATACCGCTCCATGGTCAGAAGCTCCAGATAACCGATCAGAGAAGTAAGGGGGGTCCGAAGGTCGTGAGACATGGCTGTCACCAGTTCCATATTCGCCTTTTCAGCCTCGTCCTTCATAAACTGCTGGTCCAATATGCTATTTTTCAGGCTCTCGATCCCCTCCGCCAGCCCGGTGATCTCGTCATTGCCCCGAATGGTCATGGGATATTCCAGATTTCCGCTTCCGAGAATCTTCAGTTCCTCATTCAGCCGGTTGATGTAGCGGATTTTCCGGTGAATTAGCAAAAACAGCAAAAGCACAAACACCATACCGCCCATGGTATACCCGGCAATGTCCACCACATAAAACATCTGCGCATCCATATAGCACTCCAGTTCGGCCTTTATAAATGTTCCGTCTGCCAGAGCCACCTCATAATAAGGAAGTCCGCTTCCGTTCAGTTCGATCTCTGCATCTTCTTCCACCGGAATCGTATCCGAGCTGAACAAAGCGTCCACATCCTGATAGAACACCACATAGACATTGCTCTCTTTCTGGGCCCAGGAGGCCAGAAGCTCCATGTTCTCCTCGGTTACCTGATTTTCTTCGATAAAAATCTGAAGCCGTTTCAGACAGTCCTGGGCCTGATTTTCATAATAGTCTTCGCTCTGCAGCTTCTCAAACATAAACTGAAGCCCCAGATCCTCCACCACCTGAGCAGTCAGCACTCCGGCGATCAAAGATACCAGAGTCATCATAATCAACTCCAGCGTAAGCCTGCGTCTTCTTTTTTTATTAATTAACACAATAACCTCTTCCCCAGATATTCTGAATATAAGATTCTCCGTTCTTTTCCAGCTTGCGCCGGATATTGCGGATATGCACCATCACCGTATTGCCGGAATTGGGGAAAAAAATCTCTTTCCAGATCGTCTCATAGATCTCTTTTACCGAAAAAACCTTTCTTGGATTTGATACTAACAGCAGAAGTATTTGATACTCCATCTCCGTCAAAGCGATGTCTTTTCCATGTACCTGAACCGTCTGGAGCTCCTGATTGATGGTAAGGTCTCTGTAAAAGACCACTTTTCCCTTTTCTTCTTCCGATCTTTGATACACCCGATACCGGCGGATCAAAGCCTTCACCCTGGACAAAAGTTCCATATACGAAAAAGGCTTCACCAGATAGTCATCTCCTCCGGCAGAAAATCCGATTACCTTATCATGTTCCCCGGATTTGGCCGTCAGAAAGAGAATCGGCACATTGGTCTTCTCCCGGATCCTGGTACACGCCAGAATCCCGGACTCCCCGGGCATCATCACATCCAGAATCACCAGATCCACCCGCTCTGCCTGCTCCACCGCCTCCCTGGCATTGACCGCCTCCAGGATCTCATATCCTTCGCTTCCCAGCATCATCCGGAGTACCTCCCTGATCTCCGGCTCATCATCTGCCACCAATATCCTCTGCTTTTCCTGCATTCCTTCACCTGTCCTGTTCTATATCCTGATCTTTTCCTGCTTTTTGCATCACTGAAGTAAGTGTATCATGCACCGCTCATTCTTGCGAGTCCCCCGGCTAACAATTAAGATTTCTTAAGATTTCAGCTGAAACTGTCCTTCACCTGACACTGCGTGACCATCTTTTGTTCCATGGAAGATAATTTTTCCTCAATCAAAAAGGGACTACAAAACCGCAGCCCCATTTCCCGTTTCCACCACATAAAAATCTGCCCTAAGGCCAGTCCGCTTCTCATAATTCCCGCCGACTGTCTGGATAAACGCATTGACTGCGCTGTTCTCCACAATGCTGACGGTACAGCCGCCGAATCCCGCCCCCATCATCCGGGATCCCAGCACTCCGTCAATGCCCCAGGCTTCCTCCACCAGGATATCCAGTTCTTCGCAGGAAACCTCATAGTCTTCCTTCAGGGATAAATACGAAGCATTCATAAGCTGGCCCAGTTCAAAGATATCTCCCCTCTTTAAGGCATCTACCGCCTGAATTGTCCTCTGGTTCTCTGTCACCGCATGGCGTGCCCGCCGAAGCCGCACCGGACTTGCGATCATCTCCTGCACCTGCTCAAACACTTCCGCTGTCAGTTCGCCCAGATTCCGGATGGCGATCACCGTCTGTAACTCCCTCAGCGCCTCCTTGCACTGCATCCGGCGCTCCTGATAGCGCTCATCCATGGCCGAGCGGACTTTTTTACTGTTGGTAATGATAATTTTCTCATGAGGCAGGGCCAGCGGCGCATAGATATAGGAGAGATCACTGGTATCCAGGAAGATTGCATGATCCTTCTTTCCCATGGCAATCGTAAAAGGGTCCATAATGCCGCAGCTCATCCCCATATACTCGTTCTCTGCAAGCTGTGCAAACAACGCGATGTCGACCATGCTGATGTCTTTGAATCCCATCAGCTCCTTCAGGATCAGCCCGGTCACCACCTCGATGGAAGCAGAAGAACCGATCCCCAGTCCCTTGGGAATATCTCCGTAATACAAAACCTCCATTCCACAGGGAATCGGACAGTTTTTGCTGATAAACGTCTGTACCACGCCTTTGGGATAATTGCCCCAGCCATCCTTCTTGCGGTAGGCCAGATCCGACAAAGATGCCCTCACAATCCCACTCTCCGGATAATTCAGCGAATAAAAGCGAAGCTCCTGATCCGCCCTCCTCCGGGCCACCGCATAGGTACCCACCGTAAGCGCACAGGGGAATACATGACCGCCGTTGTAGTCGGTATGTTCCCCGATCAGATTGACTCTTCCCGGAGCAAAATAGACGGATACCCCGTCTCCATCTCCGTAGATTTCCAGAAATTTGTCCACTAATTGCTGCTTCATAACTCACTCCCTCACTTTTCCATTATCATAGCATAATTTGTCGTATTTGTCACTGTCCGGAAAGAACTTCAATCCTACATTGACTTTTCCTGGTTACATAGGTACAATGAAATAGAATTTTTTAAAAGGAGTATCTGCCATGTTTGAAATTTTAAAAGTTATTTTCCTTGGTATTGTGGAGGGCATCACCGAATGGCTCCCCATCTCAAGTACCGGACATATGATTCTTGTGGAACAGTTTATCCAGTTAAACGTCTCTGAGGAATTTCTGGAAATGTTCCGGGTCGTCATTCAGCTGGGCGCCATCCTGGCCGTTGTGGTTCTGTATTTTCCCAAACTGTGGCCTTTTTGCTCACCGAAAAACGGATGGATCAAAAAAGATACCTGGGCTCTTTGGTTCCGGGTGCTTGTGGCCGTCCTGCCCGCCGCCGTCATCGGAATCCCCTTTGACGACACGCTGGATGCCATGTTCTACAACTACCAGACGGTAGCCGTCACCCTGATCCTCTACGGCGTTCTCTTTCTCGTAGTGGAAAACTACAACCGCAGAAAACGTCCGAAATTCCGTTCTTTAGAAGAGATCACCTACCCCCTGGCCATCTCCATCGGTATTTTTCAGGTATTGTCTCTGATCCCCGGAACTTCCCGGTCCGGCTCTACCATTTTAGGCGGAATCCTTTTGGGTGCTTCCAGAGGCGTGGCCGCCGAGTTCAGTTTCTTTTTGGGAATCCCGGTCATGTTCGGAGCCAGCCTCTTAAAAATCGTAAAATTCGGCTTTGCCTTCACAGCCGCAGAGCTTTCCCTTTTGCTGATCGGCATGGCGACCGCATTTGTCGTATCGGTCATTGCCATCAAATTTTTTATGGGCTACATCAAAAAGAATGACTTTAAGCCCTTTGGCTATTACCGGATTGTGCTGGGTGTTCTTGTGCTTCTCTATTTTATGATTATAAAATAATACACTCCCCCGGATCAATAGAGGACGGGGAAGTCTTCAAAACATGATACGCAGGAAAGGAATAAAGAAATGTACCGAGATATCGCAAGACTGATCCTTTACCGGGATCTTGGGGAAAACAGCATCTTAAAAAAGCTCTCCGGCATCTTTGAGGACTTTGATCAGGGCAGAGGCACGCCGGCAGAGCTGACCACCCGGATCTATGAACAGATGAAGGCTCTTCTGGATCTGGCAACCCAGTATGGCTTTGACAAAAATCTGTGGCACAACTACCTGACCTTTGTGCTCTTGACCAACGAGAATTCCTTCAGTATGACCAGCGAGAAGGTGGGCGCCAACGACGGGACGGTCAATCATTTTGCCAGGGGAGACTTTGCTGTCTTCAAAAAGCTGTTTGCATTTGATTTTGGCCCCATTGAAAAGGCGCTCTCCATCGACTGTTTTTCCACCGTCTTAAATTACCGCTCCATCCAGAAAAAGGAGCGCATGTACAATAAAAACGTCAGCCAAAAGGTCCAGATGGTCAGTGAACAGCTGGAAAAGGCCGCCGACGAAGAAGAGATGTTCCGTATTGTCACTGACTTCTACGCCGCTTACGGCGTGGGCATGTTCGGCCTGAACCGGGCTTTTCGCATCCGGCACCTGGAAGACGGAGTGGAATTTCTGCCCATCAACAATACGGAGCGGGTGGTGCTAAACGATCTGATCGGCTATGAGATTCAGAAGAAAAAACTGATCGACAATACGGAAGCCTTTATCAAAGGTCTTCCCTGCAACAACGTCCTTCTCTGCGGAGACGCGGGCACCGGAAAGTCCACCAGCATCAAGGCACTGTTAAATGAATACTATGACCAGGGCCTTCGGATGATCGAGATCTACAAACACCAGTTCCGGGATCTGTCCGCCATCATTGCTCAGGTAAAGAACCGGAATTACCGCTTTATTATCTATATGGACGATCTCTCTTTTGAAGAATTTGAGATCGAATACAAATACCTGAAAGCAGTCATTGAAGGCGGCATGGAGACCAAGCCGGACAACGTGCTGATCTACGCCACCTCCAACCGCCGGCATCTGATCAAGGAAACCTGGAACGACCGGGACGATATGGAAGTGGATAACGGCATGCACCGGTCCGATACCATGCAGGAAAAGCTTTCCCTGGTGGCCCGGTTCGGCGTGACCATCTATTATGGAAAACCGTCGCCAAAAGAGTACTTCGCGATGGTAAAAGAGCTTCGAAAACGCTATCCTTCTATCACCTGCTCCGACGAGGAGCTGTGTGCAGAAGCAAACAAGTGGGAATTAAGCCACGGCGGCATCTCCGGAAGAACCGCGCAGCAGTTTATCAACTATATGGCAGGAAAAGGCGCTTAAGGCGCCTTTTTCATTTCCTGCACCCATTCCAGATACCGGAAGAATATATATTCGCACAGAATCAAAAGCTGCACTCTGGAGCGCACTTCAATCTCTTCCTTCATAAAGCGGGTGGACTTTACATATACGTTGATATCCGCCACATCACTTAGCGTATTGCTTCCAAGACTGGTGATGGACACGATGGTTGCCCCTCTGCTCTTGGCCATATTGGCGGCCGCAATCAGAAGACTTGTCTCTCCGGAGACCGACATGGCTACCACTAGGTCCTCTGCGCCCAGCTGTTTCGCCCGAATATTCATCAGGGTACTGTCATCATAACAATATGCTGATTTTTCGATCAGCTGCAGCCTCTTGGCAAACTCATTGGCCACCGTCCTGCTGCTGCCCACAGCAAAAAGCTCAATCCGTCTTTTTGTATGGATCAGCTCCAGGATCTCCATAACTGTCTCTTCCTGGATCAACCGTGTAGTCTTATGGATATCCTTTAAAAAGTCGATGGAATTCACCTTCGGCGTCTTTTCCTCCTGGTGCATCTCCATCTTCAGTGCGGCTTTAAATTCCGAAAAACCGCTGAACCCAAGTTTCTTGCAGAACCGAATCACAGAAGCAGGCGACGTGTACAGCGCCTGCGCCACTTCCTGCACTTTCATATCCGAAACCTTGCAGTTGTTCCGGATACAATAAGACAAAATCTCATTGTCACTTTTATTCAGATACTGCGTATTTTCTGCAATACGATGAAAAAAACTCATACGATTCCCCACCTGAAATTTATTTCACAGAATGAAAAATATTCGATCAGCGGACATCCTTCCATCCTGCGCCAAACCCCTTCCCATTCGGGCCTCTTACCGTTATATTATAGATGATATCAAAAGCGCGCGCAACAAATTACAATAAAAGAGGGTATAAAACATGGAAGGTTTTAAAGTAGTTATTGTAGGAGGCGGCTCTAGCCATACTCCTGGTATCATTGCAAGTCTGATTGAAAATCTGGATCGTTTTCCGCTGCAGAAGCTGGTTCTTTACGACATCGATGAAAAGCGTCTGGAGCTTGTAGATACTTTATGTCGTTCCCTGACCGCAAAGCTTGATCCGGGATGTGTGTATTTTACCACCACAGCCCCTGAAAAAGCGTTTACGGACATTGATTTTGCATTTGCACAGGTGCGCCAGGGCGGACTGAAAATGAGAGAGCAGGACGAAAAGATCTCTCTCAAACATGGTGTTGTCGGGCAGGAAACCTGCGGGCCCGGCGGTATGGCATACGGACTTCGTTCTGTTCCGGCCGTCTTTAAGATCATCGACGACATCCGCACTTACGCACCGGAAGCCTGGATCATCAACTACTCCAACCCGGCAGCAATTGTGGCGGAAGCGACCAGACGCCAGTACAACAATTACAAGATTCTGAACATCTGTGACATGCCGGTGGCGATTATGCTGTCCTTTGCCAAAATGCTGGGTCTGAAAAAATACAACGATCTGGATCCTGTGTATTTCGGCCTGAACCATTTTGGATGGTGGACAAAGCTTTATGACAAAACCGGCAAAGACCGGATGCCGGAACTGAAAGAAAAAATCATGCAGTTTGGACTTGCGGCTTCTCATGACAAGCATCACTCAGATCCGTCCTGGCGCCATACCTGGGAGAATTTCAAAGAAATCCTGACGGATTTCCCGGAATATCTGCCGAATACTTATCTGCAGTACTATCTCTATGCGAAAGAGTGCGCACAGGACGGCGATGTCAACTATACCAGAGCCAATATGGTCATGGACGGACGGGAAAAAGAGATGTATGAGCAGGTACGGCTTGTAAAGGAGTCCAACGGCGCTCATGAAGTCAACCTCGGACTTTTTAACGCATTCGGTGATTTCATCGTAGATGTGGCATGTTCCATCGCCTACAACAACGCAGACCGTTATCTGGTCATCGTGGAAAACAACGGTTCCATTCCGGCGCTTCCCAAAGACGCCATGGTGGAAGTTCCCTGTTATCTGCGATCCTGGGGACCGGAACCGGTAGTGATCGGCGACATTCCCACCTTCCACCTGGGCATGATCCAGCAGCAGCTGGCGGCAGAGAAACTGATTGTGGACGCTTATTTTGAAAAGTCCTACCAGAAAGCACTGGAAGCGTTTACCATGAATAAAACAGTGCCCTCCGCAAAAGTTGCCAGAAAAATCCTGGACCAGATGATCGAAGCAAATAAAGGCTTTTGGCCGGAACTCCATTAGTACACAGGGGGAGTACGATTACATGAAAGATAAATTTTCGTTTTCACAATTCCAGAAACTGGGCAAGGTTCTCATGACTCCGGTCATGATCCTTCCCATCGCAGGTATTCTGGTGGGCATCGGATCCGCCTTTACCACCCAAAACATCATAACCACCTTTCCGGTACTGGGCAACGACTACCTGAAACTGTTTTTCAATCTTCTGAAGGCTATGGGCAATACCATCAACAATTATCTGCCCATCATCTTCGCAGTATCCGTATCGGTAGGTTATGCCAGAAAAGAAAAAGGGATCGCCGCATTGTGCAGTGTCATCGGTTTTCTTGCCATGAACAATGTGATGAATGTCCTTCTGACCAGTCTTGGAAAACTGGATCCCTCTGCCATGACCACCGGTCAGTCCATGATCATGGGCATCGCGTCCCTGGATACCGGTGTATTTGGCGGTATCCTGGTGGGACTTCTTGTGGCATGGCTTCACAACAAATATTATAATATCCAGCTCCCACCGGTGCTTGGTATTTTCTCCGGCACAAAATTTGTCCCCATGATCACACTGCTTGGGTGTTCTGCTCTTGGCTTTGTCATGTCCTTTGTATGGCCGGTGATTCAGGGCGGCCTTACGGCCATGGGAGAACTGATCTACAACACTGGTGCAGCCGGAAGCGTGATCTACGGACTAAGCGAACGTGCACTGTTGCCTTTTGGCCTTCATCACTTTATCTATACGCCCTTTTTCTTCACCAACCTGGGCGGCTCCATGGAGATCGACGGAACCATTGTGGAAGGAGCAGTAAATATTTACAATGCCATGCTGGCTTCACCGACTGCTATGTTTGATATCAACATCACCCGTTTTGTCATGAATGGTAAAGTCATCTTTGCCATGTTCGGTATGCCGGGTGCGGCTCTTGCCATCTACCACACTGCAAAGCCGGAGAAGAAAAAGATAGTGAAAGCACTTTTGATCGCTGCCGTGATTCCTTCCATCTTTACCGGTATCACCGAGCCCATCGAATACTCTTTCCTGTTTGTGGCACCGCTGCTTTTCATAGTGCACGCAGGACTGGCAGGACTGGCTTACTTTTTGACCTATATTTTCCAGGTGAATGTTCCAGGTCCCAGCTCTTTTGGCGGTCCGTTTTTGAGCACCATCTTCAACGGCATCATGCAGTCAGACAAAGGTTCCAACTGGATCTGGATCTTTATCCTGGGTGTCTTCTTCTTTGCAGCCTATTATGTATCTTTCCGGTTCCTGATCAAGAAGTTTGATTTCAAGACACCAGGCCGTGAGGAAGACGAGGCAGAAGTCAAAGAGCTGGGCAGCAAAAAAGTCAGCGATGACATCCTTGCCACCATTATCGAGGGGCTCGGCGGCGCAGACAACATCCTGAATGTGGATGCCTGCTTCACCCGTCTGAGAGTCAAGGTCAAGGATAAAGCTCTTGTGATGTCCGATGCGGACTGGAAATCGAAAACTGCAGCCAACGGCGTTGTGCAGGTCAGTGATGGGGTACAGATTATCTACGGAACCAAGGCAGATGTCTACAAAAACAATATAAAAAATGTACTGAATATGGAATAAAGGAGGCTGTTTTATGGGATTTTTTGGAAACCTGATGGGCGGCAGGAAGAAAGCCGCTCCTGCAGAAAAGATTGTATACAGCCCGTTAAACGGACATGTCATCCCCTTGGCAGAAGTAAACGATCCCGTCTTTTCTGAAGGAATGATGGGACCAGGCGTGGGCATTGAACCGGAAGAAGGCAGTCTGTACGCTCCTGTGGATGGTACAGTCACGGTCGCCTTCCCCACCGGACATGCAGTGGCTTTAAAAACCACAGACGGAATGGAAGTGCTCATCCACATCGGCATTGACACCGTAAAGATGAACGGAGACGGATTTCAGATCCAGGTGTCCGAGGGAGATCAGGTAAAAACCGGAGATCTGCTGGTATCCTTTGAGGTCCAAAAGATCAAGGATGCCGGATACCAGGCTACAACCATGGTACTGGTATCCAACCCTGATGAAGTCGGAACGATGACAGAACCGGCTTCCGGAAGGATTCAGGTAAAGGACAGGCTTTTTGCATTTGCCTGAACACCTAAAAGCAGGGCTGTCACACACGATGATTCGTTGTGTGACAGCCCTGTCCTTCTGCAGGAGTTTTTATCCTGCCGCTTCGATTTTCGTTTACTGTTTTTCTTCCAGAAGCTTCTCCACGCTGACCAGCTTCACGCAGAGCACAAAGAGCTCACCCGTAATTTTCAGCTCCTCCAAAGTCGGATAAGAGGGAGCGATCCGGATATTGCTGTCATGGGGATCTTTTTTGTACGGATACGTAGCCCCGGCTCCGGTCAGAGTCACGCCGGCCGCCCTGCACTTCTCCACCACAGACTTTGCACAGCCGTCCATGGTGTTAAAAGAGATAAAATATCCGCCCAGCGGCTTTGTCCAGGTTCCGATCTCAAGGCCCCCAAGCTCCCGCTCCAGCATGTCCAGAATCAGCTCAAATTTCGGGCGCATGATCGCCGCATGCTTTCTCATATGCTCTTTTACCCCATCCAGATCTTTAAAATACAGCACGTGGCGCAGCTGATTGATCTTGTCATGGCTGATGATCTGGATCGTCATGGATTTTTTCACCCAGTCCAGATTGCCCAGAGACGCTGCGATACAGCTGATGCCGGCTCCTGCAAAACTGATCTTGGAAGTGGAGGCAAAGATCAGCACCATATCCTCCTTGCCGTTAGCTCTACACATGGAGAGGATCTCCGGCAGCGTATCCTGCCTGTCCTCATAGAGATGGTGTACGCAGTAGGCATTGTCCCAGTAGATCCGGAAGTCTTCTGCAGCGGGACTTAGATCAGCCATCCTCCTGCACACTTCCTCCGAATAGGTAATCCCCAGCGGGTTCGTATACATGGGCACGCACCAGATTCCTTTGACCGCCGGATCCTTCACATATTCCTCCACCAGATCCATATCCGGACCGTCTTCTTTCATGGGGATTGTGATCATCTCGATGCCAAAATGCTCCGTAATGGCAAAGTGCCGATCATACCCCGGAGCCGGACACAAAAATTTCACCTTGTCAAGCTTGCACCAGGGCGTGCTCCCCATGACCCCATGGGTCATAGAACGGGAAACTGTATCATACATCACGCTCAGGCTGGCTGTTCCAAATACAATCACATGATCCGGATCTACCCCCAGCATGGACCCAAGCAGCCGGCGTGCGCCCACAATCCCTTCCAGATTGCCGTAATTTCTCACATCCACGCCCTCTTCATCCCGCATATCAAAGTTTCTGTTGAAAATATCCATCATCGGCATGGTCATATCCAGCTGTTCTGCCGCCGGCTTTCCCCTGGACATATCCAGCTTCAGCCCCTTGGCCTTCGCCTCATTATACTGCCTGGAAAGCTCTTCCCTTAATCCAAGCAACTCTTCTCTGCTCCATTTTGCATATGCTTTCATCTCAATCTCCTCCTGCTTCTTAAAATCCTGTATCTTTGTATTTATTTCAATAACTGTCACTTCTCTGCCTGTCCGCCTGTCACGGACACTCTCTGCCAAATCTCAAATATGGATCTTTCCCCAAAGAAGAAGAGACTGTAATCATCTACAGTCCCCCTTCTGTCTTCAACCTTGTTCAAATACACGCCGGATCAGCCGGTCATATTCTTTCCACGCCGGATAATCCTGAAGCTCCTGTACGGCTTCTGCCACCTGCCGGTACATCCAGCCGTGCATGGACGGATCCTTCTGATGGAACCGCTCCCACAGCCGGTCACCCATATGCTCCACATCCCTGGCCACGGAACGCATGTTGGAAAGCTTGTCCGCCAGAGCCAGCATCTTCGCTGCTGTGTCCGCCCGATTTTTCAAAAAATCGATGGTCTCCTGCTTGCGCACAAGCCAGGTACTCTCCGGCGGAAGCTCCTGCCTTTTGTCTTCGGTCTCTTGGCATACATAAAATGCAACGCGTTCACCAAAATACAGCTGCAGCTCCAAAAGCGTCACTTCCGTGTCCTCCAGCACATCATGCAGCACTGCCGCGGCGATGAGTTCCTGGTCATCGGTCATCTCTGCCACGATCGCTGCCGTCTCGATGGGGTGAACCAGATAGGGGATCTGATTCCCCTTTCTTGTTACACCGCAGTGAGCCACCGTCGCAAAAACAGCCGCACGCTCAAACAGCGGCATCCCTTCCACAGACAGCATACGCTCTAATTCCTTCGACATCTCCATTGTCATTTCGCAAAATACCCATTTCCCTTATAAATCCCCATGCTTTTACGAATTGTATCATATCACAGATGCCTGAAAATAGCAACCTTATGAAAACTGTTTTTTCTTCAGATACGCCTTTGTCATCTCCACCACTTCTCCGCTCAGAAGGGTGATCGCGATCAGGTTGGGCACGGACATAAAGCCGTTCAGCGTATCGGCAATATCCCATACCAGAGAAAGCGAACCGGTGCAGCCAAAGAAAATCACGATAACAAAAAACACTTTATAAGGAAGGATTCCCTTAATTCCGAATAAATATTCCACGGCCCGCTCTCCATAGTAGGACCAGCCCAGAATCGTGGAGAACGCAAACATCATGATCGCTATGGCCACAAATTTGTCTCCATGAGGAATCACCGTAGCAAAGGCGCTGGCTGTCAGGGTCGTTCCGGATACGACCGCATTTTCTCCTCCCGCCGCGATAGCGGTCAGATATCCCTCCAGATCATAGACTCCGGAAGTCAGAATCGTCAGGCAGGTGATGGTGCAGACCACGATGGTGTCTGCAAATACCTCAAATACCCCCCACATACCCTGGACCACCGGTTCCTCCACATCCGATGCCGAATGTACCATGACCGAAGAACCAAGACCTGCTTCGTTGGAAAATACCCCCCGGGAAATCCCGCGCTTCATCGCCACTGCGATTCCATATCCCAGAACACCGCTCCCTGCTGCCTGAAAATGAAATGCCTCCCGGAAGATCATGGCAAATGCCGCCGGAACTTCCTGAACATTGGCCAGGACCACCACCAGACCGCCTAAAATATAAAATACTGCCATAAAAGGCACTATCTTCTCGGTAACTGACGCGATCCGCTTGATCCCTCCCACAATTACCAGTGCCACAAAGAACATAATCACAACCGCTGTCACCCAGGAGGGAACACCGAAGGAATCTTTCAGGCCGCTGGCGATGGAATTCGCCTGGGTCATATTGCCGATGCCGAAGGAAGCCAAAAAGCAGAACAGGGAAAAGATCACCGCCAGCCACTTGCAGTGAAGGCCTCTTTCTATGTAGATCATAGCGCCGCCGATCCAGTCGCCCCGCTCATTGCGGTAGCGGTACTTGATGCCCAGCGTGTTCTCCGCATAGTTGGTCATCATTCCCAAAAATGCAGACAGCCACATCCAGAACACGGCTCCCGGTCCGCCAAGAGCGATGGCCGTGGCCACACCGGCGATGTTGCCGGTACCTATGGTAGCCGCAAGGGCTGTACACAGGGACTGAAACTGCGAGATCGAATGCTTGTCATCGGTCTTCAGCACTTTTCTGTCTTTAAAGACACTCAGGATGGTCACTTCCATCCAGTTTTTGATCTGCGTGATCTGAAAGAACCCGGTCCGGATGGTGAACATGCCCCCCACCAGCAAAAAGAAGACCAGCATATAAGGCCCCCATATGAATCCATTCAGCAGATCGTTGATTTTTTCAACGGTATCCAGAAAGCTTTCCATTACACATTTCCCTCCATCTTGTTATGTTTGTAAAAATGACTTCAAAATATATCTATGCCTCCGAAAAGGCAGTAAGTCCGCTTTTGATCTCTTTTAACACAAAATATGTCTTGGTACCGGACACTCCTTTGATGCTTTTGATCACCCGGTGAAGCTGCTCCAGGCTTTCGGAAGACTGTGTCTGGATTTTCAGCATAAAGTCATAGTCGCCGGTCAGATAATCACAAGCCACAATATTGCTGTTCTCATTCATCACCCGGGTAAATTCCTTGTAATACTGGGGATGCGCCAGAGAAACCTCCATCAGCGCCGTCACTTCATTGCCAATCTTGTGCTGATCCGCCACAATGGTATACTGCTGAATGATGCCGTTTCGCTCCAGTTTCCGGATTCTTTCAATAACTGCCGCGATCGACAGATGCACCTGATGGCTGATCTGTGTAGCCGACTGTCTGGAATTCTCGCTGAGACATTTTAATATACTGCGATCCATGCTGTCCATATTGTTCACTCCTTTTTGAATAGCAAAAAGGGCATGGAAATCCAATTTATTTCCATGCCCTTTCATGTACATTTTTCTCTTTTTTCTTATTATACAGAAAAATTTTTCGTCTGACAATATGTTTTTTTCACAATATTTTATAAATTTTTTATAAATTTCACACCGATGTGACAAGAACCGACGACGATCTACTCCACCGTCACGGATTTCGCCAGATTTCTTGGTTTATCCACATCCAGTCCCTTGGCACAGCTTACATAATACCCCATAAGCTGCAGCGGTATGATGGCCAGGCTTGTGGCAAAGTGAGGATCTGTCCTTGGCACATAGACCGTAAAGTCTGCGGTGTCTTCCACGGAATAATTGCCGTAATTGGTCAGTCCCATCAGATAGGCGCCCCGGCTCTTTACCTCCACCATGTTGGAGAGTTCTTTCTCAAAGAGCTTCTCCTGGGTGAGCACGCAGATCACCAGAATCCCGTCCTCAATCAGAGAAATCGTCCCGTGCTTTAACTCACCCGCCGCGTAGGCCTCCGAGTGCACATAGCTGATCTCCTTCATCTTCAGGCTGCCTTCCATGCTGATGGCGTAGTCAAGGCCTCTGCCGATAAAGAAAATATCATGGACGCTGGAGAACTTGCTGGAGAACCACTGCAGGCGCTCCTTGTCTTCCAGCACTTTTCCAATCTTATCCGGAAGCGCCAAAAGCTCCTCCACCAGCCTGCCATAATACGCCTCATTGATGGTTCCCCGCACCAGGGCAAAATGAACCGCCATCAGATAGCTGGCCGCCAGCTGCGTGCTGTAGGCCTTGGTGGTCGCCACGGCAATCTCGGGCCCTGCCATGGTATAGAACACATTATCCGCCTCTCTGGGGATGCTGGACCCCACCACGTTGACCACCGCCAGCGTGCGGATCCCTCTGCTTTTTGCCTCCCGCAAAGCCGCCAGACTGTCCGCCGTCTCTCCGGACTGGCTGATGATAACCACCAGAGAATCCGGATCCAGCAGAGGATCCCGGTAACGGAACTCCGAAGCCAGATCCACCTCCACCGGAATCTTCGCCAGATCTTCCAGCACGTATTTTGCCGCAATTCCCACATGGTATGCACTGCCGCAGGCCACGATATAAAGCCTTGAAATCTCTTTGATCTCCTCGTCGGAGAGTCCCACCGCACTCAGATCAATCCTGCCGTCCTTGACATAAGAGCCGATCGTATCCCGCACCGCCTTGGGCTGTTCGTGGATCTCTTTCATCATAAAATGTTCAAAGCCGCCTTTTTCTGCCGCCTCAGCATCCCATTTGATCTCCACCGGCTCTTTTTCAACCTGTTCTTTGTCGATGTTGTAGAACGTCACTCCATCCTGCGTCAGACGGGCGATTTCCAGGTTGTCAATGTAATAAACACTTCGGGTATACTTTAAAATTGCCGGCACATCCGAAGCAATCAGGCTCCCCATCTTGTTCCTGCCCACGATCAGCGGGCTGTCCTTTCGCACGGAGTAGATCACTCCCGGCTCTTCTTTCAGCATGATGCCAAGCGCATAGGAGCCCCGTACTCTTAACATCACCTTCACGATGGCTTCCAGGGTATTACCCTGATATTTCCTGTAATAATAGTCCAGAAGCTTGGTGATCACTTCCGTATCGGTCTGGGAGTAAAAAGTATAGCCGCTTTTTCCAAGTTTCTCTTTCAGTTCCAGATAGTTTTCAATGATTCCATTGTGAACCACAATCACATTCTGATCGTCACTGCAGTGGGGATGGGCGTTCTGCATCGAAGGCTCTCCATGGGTTGCCCATCTGGTATGCCCGATGCCGCAGCACCCCGGCACGCTCCTGCCGCTGTCGGTCTTTTTCGCCAGCTGATTCAGGCGGCCTTTCACTTTTACGATCTCCACCCGGTCAGAGTCATCCTGTTTCACCGCGATCCCGGCAGAATCATATCCCCGGTACTCCAGCTTTGCCAGTCCGTCCAGAAGCACCGGCGCCGCCTGCTCTTTTCCTGTAAATCCTACTATTCCACACATATAATTGCAAACTCCTTTAAAAGTTTCTGGTTTTCACTATATCACAGGTCTGTTTTTTTGACAAACAATTTTCGTAAAGGATCCGCTCTCCTATACCTTTTTCAGCGTTATGCCCAGCTTTTCATAGTGTTCTGCAATGTCCTCTTCCAGTTCTTTTCCGGTTATAAAAAGATCGATCGCATCCAGCGGACAGACTCTCCAGCTTGCCACCGTATCAAATTTTGAATGATCCGCAATGATGACTGTCTTCTGAGAATGGGCGATCATCTGCTGTTTGATCAGCACTTCGTCGTTGTTGGTTATGGAACAGCCAAAATCCATGTCGATGGCATCTATACTGACAAACGCAATATCCACGTACAGATCCGCCAGATACTGTTCGGCCCTGGAACCTTTGATGGTGTAAAATCCCCGCCTTATATTTCCTCCGGGCACGGACACTTTGATGTCCATATTCTGTACAATATGCGCCGCAATCCAGACATCATCCGTCACCACATGAATATTGCGCATCTCGCACAGACAGGGAATCATCTCTCTGGCCGTGACACCGGTGTCCAAAAAGATGGTCTGATTTTCCTGAATCATGCCGGAGGCAAACTGACAGATTCTTACCTTTTCCGCCTGATTTCGTTCCAGCTTTTCCGTATACATCAGTTCCCGCTCTACATCCCCCTTTTTTCTGGCCCCTCCCCTCAGCACGCAGACTGCTCCCTGCTGATGCAGTATTTCCAGATCTCTGCGTACAGTTGCTTTGGATACATGGAATTTTGACACCAGCTCTTCCACACTGACATACTGATGCGCATTGATGTATGCCCCCATTCGATTGATCCGCTCATCCCTAATCATGTACTTTTCTTCTTTCCCTCGATTACTTTTTTAAATGCAAAGAAATGCATACAGCCCAGAATACGTTTTCATGACTGTATGCATTCTTCATCACTTATCAGTAATTATAACCATTATTTCTCAAATACACAATACCCTTTTCCCATCACGCCTTTGGTTTAACCGTTTTGTCTAAAGTTTTTCACCTTATCCATAAACTGTTTCACCCGTTCCTGATCCACGTGATTTTCAAAAGTTCCGTCATATTTAAAGGTGGTTCCCACCACTGCACCATCAGCTATGGACAGCTGCTGCTCCACATTTTCATACCGGACGCCGGTATTGGCAAATACAACCGTATCCGGAACCACATCTTTCACTTTTTTGAGAATCTGAGTATCTGTCATGGCACCGGCTGTCAGTCCGGACACACACAGAGCGTCCGGTCTGTTGTTGAACACTGTGGACTTTGCAATGCTTTCGATGTCTCTTTCTGCCAGATAACGGGCTGCCTCCGGCAGAATATTAAACAGAAGCTTGACATCCTCCGCCCCGATTTTGTGCTGGTGACGGATTGTCTGGCCTACGTTGGTATCCCAGATTCCGAAATCGCTGGCGTAGACGCCGGTGAAAATTTCTCTTACAAATTTTGCCCCCGTCGCAGCTGCAAGATCCAGCGACTTCTTCGCATCCCAAAGGACATTGACGCCGAACGGAATTTTGATATCATCCTTTAGTTCTCCGATGATTCTGGCCATACAGGCCACCGTCACGGTCTCCACATCCGTCAGATACGGGAGACTGAACTCATTGGAAAACATCACTGCGTCCACGCCGCCCTCCTGAAGCGCAAGCAGATCCTTTCTCGCCCATGTAATTACCTGGTCCATATGGTCCGATCCGTTTTTAAAACCCGGATCCCCCGGCATGGGCATCAAATGGCACATGGCAATCACTGCCTTTTCTGTTCCAATCACATCTTTTAACCAACTCATGTTTGTACCTCCTGTCACACCAAGACTTTTGCTTCCATCTTTATTAAAACATACCATGACCGGTATGATTGTCAGTACAAGGAAACATCCGGCGCCACCGCTTTTTGCACCTTTTTCCTTCGGGGTTGTCCAGCAGAGCGACGGCCCTTTGTGCCAATCCGGAGCGCAGAATTCCTTCAGCCCCAAGATCTGCAGACTTTCCTGCAACCGCTCTGCCGCTTCCTGCTCAGGCTCCCGTAACCTGTCAGCCCCCGGCGTATATTTTATCCCCTTGCCAACGTTTGTCATTGATTCAAATTGATTTATTTAGATCTAATTTGAATTATTATGACTATATTTTGAACTATTTTGAATGATTTGTCAATAGAAAATAAAAACAATTCGTATTTTGTGTATGATGCACAAGATACAAACGGATTTCGGAACAGTTTAAAGTTATTTTCCACATGCCCCGCTTGGTCATTTTGCCAAAAACCCCCTTTTGTCACTAACACTTCCAGACAAAAGTGACAGAAGATTCCGTTGCACCATCTCCCATCTCTTGGTAAAATATAGTCAAACGAGAGGGAGGGAAACGCATATGTCGGCAAACAATACAAGCACATCTTCTTCCCATACCCTGACATCCAGACAGTGTGAGATCGTCCGGGCGCTGACAAAAACGGCCGGAAAACCGGTACCCGTCGGAGCCATCTCCGAAAAGCTTGGCGTCTCCTCCCGAACCATACTCCGGGAGCTGCCAGCCATCGAAAAGTGGCTCTTTGAAAATGATTTCACCTTCATCCGGAAACCCGGCGTGGGGCTTTCCATCGAAGAAGACCCGGAAGCCATCGAACTTTTGGAAGAACTTCTGAACATGAAACCGTCCAGACCGGATTACAGCCAGAAGGAACGCAGGCGCCTGATCTTAGGAGAACTGCTCTTTGTCAGAGAACCGGTCAAGTCCAACGTCTTCCTCTCCCGCTTTCAGATCTCGGAAGGAACCCTGGCCAAGGACCTGGACGCCCTGGAAACATGGCTTTCTGCCTATCAGGTACATATTCTTCGGCGGCCCGGCCTGGGCATCCTGCTGGAAGGCACTGAGAACGCGTACCGGCAGGCCATCGCCAACGCTGCTCTGGAATTTATGGACAACGGAGAAATTCTCCGGATGCTTCGGGACAGTTCCAGGGAAGAACCCCCGGCAGAATCCAGACTGATGAAAAACCGGCTGTTCCGCTTTATTGATCCGCAGATCACCACTTTTGTGGAACAGATTCTCTCTGACACCGAGAAAGAATTACATATTAAATATACCGACAGCGGCTACATGGCCCTGATTGTCCATCTCTCTTTGGCCATTGAACGGCTCCGGTCAGAAGAAAAGATCGAGATGGACAAAGAAGAGCTGAAAAACCTTTCCCAACTTCCGGAATACAAAGTCGCCCGGCAGATTGCCCGGCGAATCCATGAACATTTTTCACTTTTCATTCCGGAAGATGAAATTGGATTTATCACCATGCACCTGTCCAGTGCCCGGATCTGGCCGCAGAGCAGAAGAAACCGAAGCCAGCTTCAGTCTGTCAATACCAGACAGGTGGTTATGTCCATCGTGGAGCGGGTGGAACAGGAACTAAAGCTTCCTTTCCACACCTGCAGCCGAATGATCGAGGAACTGACCAGTCATATGGATTCCATGATCAGCCGTCTTTCCATGAATATTCAGCTTGACAATTCTCAGGGAGACTCCATCCGGCAAAAATATCCGGATGTCTACCAGGCGGTGGAACACGCCTGTGAACTCTTCCGGGATAAACTTTATATCGAGGATATCTCTCCGTCGGAAATCACCTTTGTCGCCATGCATTTTGCAGCGGCAGCCGAGACGCTCCGGGTAGAGCAGAAAAGGATCGCCGTGGCGGTGGTCTGTCCAAGCGGCATGGGTGCCTCAAGGATGCTGGCTGCCAACCTGATCCGCTCCCTGCATCAGATTGAGATCCGGCAGATCATGTCTGCCTTCCGTCTGGAACCGGAAAAATTAAGAGAAAGCGGCATTGACCTGGTGATCTCCACCGTTCCTCTGGAAATTGATTTTCCACACGTCTGTGTGAGTCCGATTCCTCAGATGCAGGATATGATGATTCTGAATCAGGCCCTGGATGCCATCACGGCCGGACGCAAAAAAGAGCATCTGCCAAAGCCAAAAGCTCCTGCACCGACATGGCATCTTTCTTTTGAGGATATCTGCTCCCTGACCCGCACCGGAGAAGAGATCAGCCAGCTTCTGCACTCCCTGCAGATCAAAGAAGTGACCGGCATCTGCCAGACAGAAACCCTTTTGGGGCAGGCCGCCGGCATCTTTGCGGACAGCATCTTAAGCCGGCAGATCATCGGTCAGGATCTTGCCCACCGGGAGGGAATCAAGAACACGTTCATTCCGGAACTGGGCATTCATCTGCTGCACTGCCGCACCACTGCAGTCTCCCACTGCCGGTGTGCATACTTAAAGCTCGACACTCCCTTTCAGGTACCGGACGGATATGTCAAAGGAGCCATTCTCCTCTTAGCGCCCCGGTCGGATCACATGGAATGTGTGGAAGTCATCAGCCGCATCAGTATGCTGCTGGTGGAAGATCCGCGATTTTTACAGGCACTTCAAGGCAATGACGTGAGCGAGGGACGCGTCCTGGCCGAAAAAGCCCTGGTAAAATATTATCAAAATCTCATCACAAAAAGAAAAGGAGATGGAACACTATGAAAAATTTTGCACAGAAATTTGGTAAATTTCTCTCAGGCATGGTTATGCCCAACATCGGCGCATTCATTGCATGGGGATTTATTACCGCACTCTTCATCCCGGACGGATGGATTCCCAACGAAGGGCTCGCTTCCATTCATCCACCGATTCTGACCTATCTGCTCCCGATCCTCATCGCCGCACAGGGCGGCAAGATGATCGGCGGAGACCGCGGACGCGTCATGGGCGCCATCGCGATCGTGGGATGCATCGCCGGATCTGACAACACCATGCTCATGGCTGCCATGGCCATCGGACCTCTGGCCGGCCTGGTCATCAAAAAATTCGATGAAGCCATGGATGGTCATATGCCCGCCGGCTTTGAGATGCTGATCAACAACTTCTCCGTCGGTATCTTCGGTATGATCATGGCGATCATTGGTTACTATATCATCGGACCGGTCATGGGCATCATCCTGTCCGTTCTGACCGCAGGCGTGGAGATTCTGATGAGCATGAATCTGCTTCCCCTCGTGGCTATCTTCATCGAGCCTGCAAAGGTACTGTTTTTGAACAATGCCATCAACCACGGCATCTTCACCCCGATTGGCACGACTCAGGCTTTGGAGACCGGCAAATCCATCATGTACATGCTGGAGGCAAACCCGGGTCCCGGACTTGGTGTTTTGTTGGCTTACTGGATGTTCTCCAAAGATAAAATGACAAAAGATTCCGCTCCCGGCGCGATCATCATCCATTTCCTCGGCGGTATCCACGAGATCTATTTCCCGTATGTGCTTATGAACCCCATGGTGATCATCGCACCCATCGTCGGCAACATCTGCGCGGTCTTCTTTTACAGCATCACCGGCTGCGGACTGGTAGGCGCATCTTCACCGGGTTCCATCATCGCATTTATGTCCATGAGTCCGAGACCGCAGATGCTTTTGACCTTCTTAGGCGTGATCATCGCCGCCGGAGTTTCCTTCGTGATTGCAAGCCCGATCATCAAGATGTCCGGTGCCAAGAATCTGGAAGAAGCACAGGCACAGACCGCTTCTATGAAAGCACAGGCCAAAGGCCAGACCACAGAAGTCAAAGACGCCGGCAAAGTAAAGAAAGTCGTCTTCGCATGCGATGCAGGCATGGGCTCTTCCGCCATGGGTGCAACCAAATTCCGCAACCGCGTAAAAGCAGCGCGTCCGGACCTGACCGTCATCAATACCTCTGTGGATAACATCCCTGCAGACTGCGATATTGCTGTCGTACAGACTACCCTGGTAGAGCGTGCAAAAAAATCTGCACCGCAGGCACAGATGGTAACGATCGGCAACTTCCTAGCTGACCCGGCACTGGATGCCCTCTATATCCAGCTCACCACCGGGGATCAGGCTGTGGCAGAAACCACAGGAGAGAACACAGACCCGGTTGTTCCGACCACCGTTCCAAACAAAAAGGTGATGATTGCAGAAGGCATCAAGCTGAACCAGACTCCGGGCACCAAGGAGGAAGCCATCCAGGCTGCCGGAGAACTGATGTGCAAACTTGGCTATGTGGACGCCTCCTATGTGGATGCCATGCAGGAACGCGAGAAGCTGGTCACCACCTACATGGGTATGGGGATCGCCATTCCCCACGGCACCACGCAGGCAAAAGGAACCGTCAAGAAAACCGGTATCGTTCTGTTCCAGTATCCGGAAGGCGTGCCCTTCGGCGATGAGAAAGCCAATCTGGTCTTCGGCATCGCAGGCATCGGTGACGAACATCTGGATCTGCTGGCAAAAATCTGCGAAGTACTCGAAGACGAGACTGTATTGGAAGAAATGAAGACCACCAACGATGTAGAGTGGATCTTAAGACAGTTAACCTGATATTTCAGACATTTTGTAACATACTTTTGCGGCCGGACGGCATGATGTCATCCGTCCGGCCGCCCTTTTCCCAATTATTTTGAAAGAAAGAGGTGTTGTTTCCATTATGAAAACCGCTATTCAATTCGGTGCAGGCAATATCGGCCGCGGATTCATCGGCATGCTGCTGGCTCAGGCCGGCTACCGCGTAGTCTTTGCAGATGTAAGTGAAGTGATCATTGACCGTCTGGCTGCTGACAAACAATATACCGTTCATGTGATGGACACAGAAGTGGAAGATGTAAAGATCACCAACATCACCGGCATCATGTCCAATGGAGAAGCGATCATCGACGAAATCGCAAAGGCAGATGTTCTCACTACTGCTGTCGGGCTTCGGATCCTTGGTTTTATCGCTCCCACCATCGCCAAGGGCATTCAGAAGAGAATCGCTGACAAAAATACGGAGTTTCTGAATATCATCGCCTGTGAAAATGCCATCCGGGCAACCTCACAGTTGAAAGAACATGTGTACGGCATTCTTTCCGAAGAAGAAAAAGCATACTGTGAAAAATACGTAGGTTTCGCTGACTGTTCTGTGGACCGGATCGTACCTCCGGTGCGCAGCGAAAATCCGGTGGATGTGGTCGTGGAGAAATACTGCGAGTGGAACGTGGAGAAGGCATCCTTAAAAGGTGAGATTCCCGAAATCCCCGGCATGAACTTGGCCGACAATCTGATGGCCTATATTCAGAGAAAGCTGTTCACCCTGAACACCGGCCACTGCATCACCGCTTACACCGGTATCCTGGCCGGCCACAAGACCATCGACCAGGCGATCCAGGATCCGAAGATCTACGACCTGGTGAAAGCGGCCATGACCCAGTCCGGCGACGGCCTGATCAAGAAATTCGGTTTTGACAAAGAAGCACATTACAAATACATTGACAAGATCATCAATCGCTTCAAAAATCCTTACCTGAAGGACGATGTAACCCGTGTGGGACGGGAGCCTCTTCGCAAGCTCTCTGCAGATGACCGCCTGGTAAGCCCCCTGACCACTGCCATGTCCTACGGACTGCCGGTTGACAAGCTGGTTCTGGGCATCGGGGCCGCCCTTCGCTACCACAACCCGGAAGATGCCCAGAGCGTGGAGCTTCAGGAGAAAATCGCTGCAAAAGGCGCTGCCTCTGCATTCTCGGAGATCTCAGGCGTTACTGACGCAGCACTCCTTGAGCAGGTGGCAAAGGCCTACGAGCAGATCCCCACACTTTTTCAGTAACTGACAAAAAGGAGAGCGGCTTATGATTACCAGATCCATCACTTTGGATTCCAATGAATTCTTTCATGCAAGACCGGCTGCAAAGATCGCAGGTACGGCAAAAACTTATGAGAGCGTCATCATGGTCATGCTTGGCACCGAGATTGCAGACGCCAAAGACCCGCTCTCCCTGATGCGCCTGAGCCATCCAAAAGGCGCTGCCGTGGATATTATGGCAGATGGGCCCGATGAAACGGCTGCCCTGGAAGACATCTCAGAGACAATCCAAAATGCATTTTTGCCCGCATAGGACAAAAAGAACAGGCAGATCTCTCATAAGAAAGGTCTGCCTGTTCTTTTTATATCACTGGAAGTCTTACTTCCCTACTCGCTTTTGTTGTATTTGGCTTCGATGTCGCAGATCTTCTGCACCCGCTCTGCATGTCTGCCGCCCTCAAACTCGGTGTCGAAAAAGGAATCCAGAATCATCTTTGCCATCTCGTTGCCCACCACCCGGGCACCCATGGCGATGATCTGAGAGGCATTGTGCTTCGCCGTCATCATGGCCGAGTAAGGTTCGCTGCAGACTGCCGCCCGGATTCCCGGCACTTTGTTGGCCGCCAGGGAGATGCCAATACCGGTTCCGCAGATCAGCACGCCTTTCTCCACTTCTCCTGCCTTGATGGCCTCCGCCACCTTCAGACCCTGGTCCGGATAATCCACCCGCACCGACACGTCATAAGCGCCGTAATCCACACACTCATAACCTTTTTTGGTCATGTATTCCATCAGTTCCTGTTTCAAATCAATCGCTGTGTGATCACAGCCAAATCCTATCTTCATGGTCCATTCCCTCCAGATCTATGATTGTCCTTTGGCAACTGTTTGATACTTCCCTGGCCGCCATGCACAATTTTACGTCCCTGTATGGCATCCTCATGGTCTTGACAGGTACTTCGGCCTGCACAAAACAGTCACCTCTTTCACCAATATCCAGTATAGCAAATTTGCCGAACATTTTCCATCTAAAAATTCAGGCCAAAATCAATTATACATCGAATGTATGTTTTTTTTGAGCCGGCAAAACCAAGTCCTAAGCGATATCATTTCTGACTCCTTTTCAGGAATCCACCCGGATCTTCAGTGCCCTCTGATGATTCTCAATGACAGCCGACTTGCATTCACCGCCGTATTCTCCGTCCAGCGTCCAGGGAATCTGGTCGTCACACTCCACACAGAGCCTGGAAGTCCGAAACGAATACATATACTGAGAATCAATTTCTTTTAAAATAATGGCTCCCAGAATCTCCTGAAGCTCTACCGGATTTTTAGGGGTACGGATAAAAGTCACTTCAAAAACACCGTCGTCAAACTGTACTTTTCTGCCAATGATGCTCTTAAACCCTCCCACCGAACGTGAGTTCGTTACCATACCGAAGATAAAGTCCCCTTCCTCGGCCAATTCCTCACTGGAAAAACGCACATGGTAGGAGGGGATATTGGTCAGACGCTTTACCCCTTCCAGAAGATAGGCCATATGCCCCAGCACATTTTTCATGTTCTGCCTGGTAGAATAGGCCACATCGGTAAAAATTCCAAAGGCGGCAATATAGACAAAATGCTCCTGATTGAAAGTTCCCATATCGCAGGGGAAATCTCTGCCCCCCACAGCGATTCTGGCTGCCCGCAGCATATCCCTTGGTATCTTCAGGCTTCTGGCAAAATCGTTGACAGTCCCGGCAGGAATATAACCGATGGGGAGTTTCTCCTCTCTTTGCATCATGCCTTCCACCACTTCATCCATGGTGCCGTCCCCGCCGCTGCACACCACCAGATCATATCCTGGCGGCAGATCCCGGATCTGCCGGACTGCATCCTGACTCTCTTTGGTAGGATATACGGTCAGCTCATAGCCTGCCGATGAAAAGATCTGTAGAATCGCTGACAGCTTTGTGCGAATCTGCTCTCTCCCGGCATGGGGATTGTAGATAAAATACAGTTTTTTCCTGTCTTCCATACACCCGACACCTCTTTTCAGTGGAGCAGAGCTCCCAAAAGACCATAGGACAGGATGGACATGATGACCGTCGCCATAACAATTCCCAGAATTACCGCCGGAAAGGCCTTTTTGAACTTGATTCCCAAAAGGGAAGCGATCAAAGACCCCGTCCAGGCTCCGGTTCCCGGCAGCGGAATACCCACAAACAGCACCAGCCCCCAGAACTCATACTTCTCAATTTTCTCACTTTTGCCCATGGCTTTGTTCTCTAATTTCTCCACCATGGGCCGAAATGCCTTTGTCTGTTTCAGCCAGTTAAAAATCGGCGTGATCAAAAGCAGGATGAAGGGCACCGGGATAATATTCCCCACCACGCAGATCCAGATGGCCCGCACGATCTCAATATCGAACGCGGAAGCCGCCAGAAGCCCCCCTCTCAGCTCCAGAATCGGCACCATGGAGATGATGAACACGATCAGTTCCTTGGAGATCCTGCCTCCCAAAACATCGATGAACCAGGTTACCAAACTATCCATACAACAAATTCCTTTCTATCTTGCCATGTAACGCCTGAAAAAATCATACAGCGCTTCCATCTCTTCATCGGTTCCAATGGTCACCCGCAGATAATGGTCAATCCTTGGGGCAGCAAAGTAACGCACATAGATGTCTTCCTTTTTCAGAGCCTCATAGAGCTCTTTTGCCGGATACGCCGGATGTGTGACAAATAAAAAGTTGGCCTTTGAATCCAGACAGGAAAAACCAAGTTCTGCCATCACGTTCTTTGCCCGTTCTCTGGTGCTGATGATCTTCGCCGTCGTCTCCTGAAAGTATGCTTCATCCTTTACTGCTTCCACGCCCAGACACAAAGCCACCTGACTCATGGTATAGGAGTTGAACGAGTATTTTACATCGTTCAGATACCGGATCAAAAGAGGGCTTCCGACCGCAAAGCCGATCCGCATTCCCGCCATGGAGCGGGATTTGGAAAAGGTCTGTACCACCAGAAGATTGTCATACTGATCCACCAGCTTCAGGGCTGATTCCGCTCCGAAGTCCACATAGGCCTCATCCACAATCACGACACTGTCCCGATTCTGCCTTACGATCTCCTCCACCTCCGAAAGGCCCAGGGCCAGAGAAGTAGGCGCATTGGGATTGGGAAAAATCACGCCTCCGTTTTCCCGGTTATAATCTTCCTTTACGATCCGGAACTGGGCATCAAGGGGGACCGTCTCATAGGGAATCCGAAATTCCTCCGCCCAGACCGGATAGAAGGAGTAGGTGATATCCGGAAAAAGAATCGGTTTCTCAGAGTTGAAAAAGGTCATAAAAGCCAGTGCCAGCACATCATCGGACCCCACGCCCACAAAGACCTGATCCGGTCTCACCTGACAGTAAGCGGCCAGCGCCTCCACCAGCCCGGATGCGGCCGGGTCCGGATACAGACGCAGCCGGCCGGTGTCGAATTGCTGCAGGGCTTTCTCTACACCGGGTGCCGGCGGGTAAGGGTTCTCATTGGTATTTAATTTGATCATCTTCTGCCGGTTTGGCTGATCTCCCGGTGTATAGGGCGTCACCCTCCGTACCTTTGCTTCCCATCCTCTCATGCAATTTCTCCTTTGAGCATAACGGTTCCTTTTTCCACCAGAAAAACCGGATGATAGGACAGCTTGGCTTTCCGGAGCCCCTCCTGGCCCGTATCATCTTCCCGGTTTACATAAAGATACTGAGACACTTCATGTTCCAGAAACTGCTGATTGATCATAGGATAGGCACCCCGAATGTCTGCGTATGCCTTCTCAATATGCACCACGAATGTGTCCTCGGACACGGGTTCTCCCATGGTAAACGCGATCACCTCACCGCCTGCCCGAAGGACTCCGCCCCGAAGCTCCAACTCCTTGTAGAGGCGCAGAGAATTCAATGCCACGCACATCTCTTTATTCTTTTCCGGATCATCCTCGCATCCATTGAACTCCCGCCAGCGAAGGGCCATCTGAAAACACTCCTCCACATTTTGGTCGGACAGCGCCTCATAGGTCCAGTCCGGATAGGCCGCCTTGAATTGATTGATGTGATTTTTCTTGCCGTGATATTTTTTTCCGGACAGATTGATCAGTTTCTCCGTCTCATAGACATAGTCTTCCACATCCCGGGGCCACTGGACATCACACATGCCCGGGAAATACTGCTCCAGTTCTTCATATTCCTTTTTGTTAAGGCCATGAAGCCGGAAAGGATGTCCTTTCTCGCGGCACTCCTCCAAAATCCGCTCCAGAGCAGCTTTTCGGTCTCCCTCTCCCGCAGGATACGTATAGGAATACATCCCGTCAAATTTGCTTCGGAACACGACGGTTCCCTCGATCCTGGCCCACACCAGATCATAAAATCTGGCCCAGAGATAAATATTGGAAAAAGTTCTTTCACATCCCCGGAATCCTTGTCCCGAAAAATGAGACAAAATCACTTCCCGATCCTTAAGCTCCGGTTTCTTAAATGGAATTTCCATCATATTCGATACTCCTGTGAAAACTCATGCGGGGCCCCATCCAAGTGGCAGCCCCGCCGGTCTCTTTCTTCTGATTATGATCAGTCAAACAGTCTCTCTTTATAAACGCCCGCTGCAATCAGCTCCCGGAAGGAACGGATCACCGCCGGTTTGTCCTCTTTGTAGGTTACGCCAAACCAGCGGTCACTGGATTCCAGCACCGTCACATTGGCTTTCTCCTGCAGGATCAGCTCATCCATGATCGTCGGTATCAGGTATTCCCCCTTGGTGGGATCCGAAAGTCCTGCGAGGAAATCCACAAATCCCGCTTCCAACACCGGAAAGATCTCCGGTCCCAGTCCCCACATATTCATGGATACCGGACAGTGATCGTCCACCGGCTCAAAGGTATTGTCCGGCAGCTGTACTGCTGCCCCGTATTTTGTCTTGACAATGTTCTTTGTCTCATTGACTCTGGTCAGATGACGGTTTTCATCCACACTGCAGATACCTCTGGTCACTCCGCCGTTTTCACTGAGCGTATTGCCCAGCAGAAAACCCGCCATACAAAATTCCATACGGCCGCTGGAAGGATGGTCCTCCACCAGATAGTCATGTACCTTTACAAACGCTTCTTTTCCATAGTAGTCATCCGCGTTGATCACCGCAAATGGTTCCCTTACCAGTTCTTTACAGCTGAGAATGGCCTGACCCGTCCCCCAGGGCTTTGTCCTTCCCTTTGGCTTTGCAAAACCACCCGGCAGATCATCCAGCTCCTGGAATGCATATGCCGTCTCTATGCGCTTCTCCATCCGTTCGCCGATCACTTCCCGGAAGTCTTTTTCCAGATCTTTCCGTATGATAAACACGACTTTATTAAACCCTGCTTCCATGGCATCATGAATGGAATAATCAATGATAATCTCTCCTGATGGTCCCACCGGCTCCAGCTGTTTGATGCCTCCGCCAAAACGGCTGCCAATCCCCGCTGCCATGACAACCAGTGTAGTCTTTTTCATGTTCCCCTCCTGTGTAGTGGTTACTGTTCACTCCATGACCAGTAATGTGTAGTTTCCCCTGTCTTTATCAAAATGGTATATTTACATGACACGCTTCATGGTGTCAATCACTTTTTTAACATACTGACTGCACAGATCCTGGGTAGTCGCTTCCACCATCACCCGAAGAACCGGCTCTGTGCCGCTCTCGCGTACCAGGATCCGTCCGTCTGTCCCGAGCGCTTCCTCCACCTCTTTGACTGCTGCCGCCACTTCCGGATGTTCAAGCACTGCCTTCTTATCCGTCACCCGAAGATTCTGAAGCAACTGCGGATAGATCCGGACTTCCGATGCCAGTGTGCCAAGGGTCGTCTTTTTCTCCAGAAGCACTTCCATGATCTTTAAGGAAGTCAGAATCCCGTCTCCGGTCGTCGCATGCTTGCTGAAGATAATATGCCCTGACTGCTCTCCTCCTAAACGGTAACCGTGTTCCATCATATTTTCAAATACATATTTGTCACCGACTTTTGTCTTCTGATAGGAAAGCCCTGCCTTGTCGCAGGCTTTGTAAAGTCCGATATTGGACATAACGGTGGTGACGATCATATCATCCTTCAGCTGTCCAAGCTCTTTCATATATTTGCCGCAGATATAGAGGATCAAGTCTCCGTCCACCACGTTTCCGTGCTCATCCACCGCAAGACAGCGGTCCGCATCCCCATCGTAGGCAAATCCCACATCCAGGCCCTTTTCTTTTACAAATTCCTGCAGCGCCTCAATGTGTGTGGATCCGCAGCCATCATTGATATTTGTGCCGTCGGGATCATTGTGGATCACATACGTCTTCGCACCCAGGGCATCAAAGACACTTTTGGCAATGGCGGATGCACTTCCGTTGGAACAGTCCAGTCCCACCCGCATGGTCTTAAAGGACCGGGTAGGCAGAGAGATCAGATAACCGATATAACGGTTTCTGCCGGCCGAAAAGTCCACTGTCCGGCCGATGTTCTCCTTTCTGGCCAGCGGAATCTCATCGGTCTCCCCGTCAATATAGGCCTCAATCTTTTCTTCCACTGCTGCTTCCAGCTTATAGCCCATGCTGTTGATGATTTTGATGCCGTTGTCATAAAAAGGATTGTGGCTGGCGGAAATCATGATGCCGCAGTCAAACCCTTCCGTGCGCACCACATAAGAGACGCTGGGCGTCGTGGTCACATGCAGAAGATACACATCCGCCCCTGATGCCGTAAGACCTGCCACCAGAGAGTACTCAAACATATAGCTGGATCTTCTTGTATCTTTTCCGATTACCACCTGTGCCTTGTGCTCCCGGCCGTAATACCACCCGAGAAAACGCCCTACCCTGAACGCATGTTCGACTGTCAGATTGACATTCGCCTCGCCCCGAAAACCATCGGTTCCAAAATATTTTCCCATTCCAATATCCTCACTATCTAATTCCAGGTTTACACTTCGGTACTCTATTATACGCAATTAACCCGGAAATTTCAACCAAATTGTTGCGGTTGTCACACCGCCCCTGCGTATCCAGGGTTACGGTTCACACATCCTTCTTATCACTTTTGTTCTTCCAGATTGCTCAGTCTCTTCGCCTGATCCGCCGCAATACAGGCATCCAGAATCTCCTGAATATCTCCGTTCATGATCTTGTCGAGTTTATACAAAGTCAGGTTGATCCGATGATCTGTCACACGCCCCTGGGGGAAGTTGTAGGTCCGGATCTTCTCCGCCCGGTCACCGGTGCCGATCTGGCTTCTTCTGGCTTCCGCCTCCGCATCGTGGGCTTTCTGACACTCTATATCATAAAGCTTTGCCCGAAGCAGCGCGAAGGCCTTCGCCTTGTTCTGAAGCTGGGATTTTTCTGTCTGGCTGTAGACCACGATCCCGGTGGGATAATGGGTCAGACGCACGGCGGAATCTGTGGTATTGACGCACTGCCCGCCGTTTCCGGAGGCCCGCATCACATCGATCCGGATCTCTTTTTCATCAATCTGCACATCTACTTCTTCGGCTTCCGGCATCACCGCCACCGTGATGGTAGAAGTATGGATCCGCCCTCCGGACTCCGTCTCCGGCACCCGCTGAACCCTGTGGACGCCGGACTCATACTTCATGACGGAGTAAGCACCCTGGCCGGTAATCATGAAGGTGCCGCTCTTCATGCCTCCGATTCCGATTTCGTCCGCCTCCATCATTTCCACTTTCCAGCGCCTGGACTCGGCATAATGGGCATACATCCGGTAGATCTCCGCCGCAAAAAGGGCCGCTTCATCTCCTCCTGCCCCCGCTCGAATCTCCACGATGACGTTTTTCTCATCGTTGGGGTCTTTGGGCAGCAGCAAAATCTTCAGTTCCTGTTCCAGTTCTGCCGACCGCTTTTTGGCATCGGAGAGCTCCTCTTTTAACATCTCCCGCATCTCCTCATCGGATTCACTCTCCAGCATCCCCAGACTGTCCTCCATGGTCTCCTGACACTTTTTGTACTCTACATAAGCGTCCACCAAAGGCTGCAGGTCCGCCTGCTCTTTCATCAGTTTCCGAAAGCGGCTCTGATCATTGACGACAGAAGGCTCTGTCAGTTCATTTGTAATCTCCTCATACCGCCTCACCAGATCTTCCAATCGGTCAAACATCTCATTCCTCCATTATTTCAGGCATCCGTACACAACCCGGTCCAGACCCGCCAGATCTTTTTTCACCCTGACATCTTTAAAGTCCGGTTCCATCATCTTTGTGACCGCCTCCGCCTGATCATATCCAATTTCCAAAAACAGCATGCCCTCAGGCTTCAGATACCCGGGGCTCTTGCTGATAATCTCTCTGTAGTAATACAGTCCGTCTTCTCTGCCGTCCAGCGCCATCCGCGGCTCATGATCCCGCACCTCCTCCATCAGGCTGTCAATGGTCCCTGAAGGAATATAGGGCGGGTTTGACAGAATGCAGTCATATCTGCCTTTTACTTGTTCAAACAAGTCGCTCTGCAAAAACTCTGCCTGTACGCCCAGACGCTCCTTGTTCTTTGCCGCCACACAAAGCGCGCCAGAAGAAAGATCGGTCCCGGTCCCTTTGACGCCTTTCACCAGCTTCAAAAGACTTAAGAGGATGCATCCGGAACCTGTACACAGATCCAGAATCTCCATGCCCGGACACAGACGGGCTGCCGCCTCCTCCACCAGGATCTCCGTGTCCTGCCTTGGGATCAGCACCTGCTCGCTGACCAGAAAAGAACAGCCCATAAACTCCTGCACGCCGGTCAGATACTGCAAAGGCACATGGGCGGCCCGTTTCTTCAGAAGCTTCTGATAATCTTCCCGGTCCTTCTGCCCAACCAGGACATGGGGATCTAGAAAATACCGGCTTCTTGTCATACCGGTCACATATTCCAGAAGATACCAGGCGTCCAGCTCCCATTCCTGGATCTGGGCTTCATAAAGTGTTTCTTTTCCTTCCAGAAACAGTTCCTGAAGCGTCATACCGGCTCCTCTGCCTCCGGCTCGTCGTCGTCTTCATAAGGATGATATCCCAGAAATGTCTTCCAGTCAAAAACCGCTTCCACCGCCGCAATCGCCACTTCGATCATATCATCCTCCGGCTCCTTCGTCGTCAGCATCTGCATCCCTTTTCCCGGAAGGCTCAAAAGCTTTACCAGAGGATTCTCACTCCTTCCGGCAAGACGGATAAACTCATAGGACACCCCGGCGATCACCGGGATCAGAAGAATCCGGAACAAGACCCGAAGGACCGGCGACTCCACCCTGATAAAGATAAAAAACACAATGCTGATGATCATGACAATGAACAGAAAGCTGGTGCCGCATCTTGCGTGATAGCGGGAACTTTTGCGCACATTCTTTACATTCAGATCTCTTCCCCGCTCGATGCAGTTGATGCATTTGTGCTCCGCTCCATGATACATATAGACCCTTCTGATGTCTTTCATGGAGGAAATCAGCACCACATAGAGCACAAAAAGCCCAAGCCGAATGCCGCCCTCCACGATGGCCAGAAGGGTATTGCTCACAATATACTCCCGGAAAAAACCGGAGATCACATAGGGCAGGATCATAAAGATCGCCACTGCCATCACGATGGAAAAGGCCACGGTACACCCCATGACCACTTTCTCCGCCTTCTCCCCGAACAGCTTCAAAAGGAACTTCTCCAATCCGCCCGGCTCCTGTTCTTCTTCCTCTTCGTAAAATCCTGCCGAGAAGGTCAGGGTCTCCATACCCAGCATCAGGGAATCCACAAAATTCACCACGCCGCGGATCAGGGGCAGTTTTGCCCATACATGTCCGCCGCCGATGCCCTCATGTTCTTTTACCTGAACCTCAATCTCTCCGTCAGGCTTTCTCACCGCCACAGAGTACTGGCTTTTATTTTTCATCATGATGCCCTCAAGCACCGCCTGTCCGCCAATTCCTGATGGTTTCAATCTGTCACTTCCTTTTATTCTCTCTTTGAAGTAAAAATAGGTTGAGATTATTCATAACCCCAACCTGTCTTTCCTCTAGCTTATTTGCTGATACCATATTTACGATTGAACTTATCAATACGTCCCCGGGCTGCTGCAACCTTCTGCTGCCCTGTGTAGAAAGAGTGGCACTTGGAGCAAATCTCCACGTGGATGTCTTTCTTGGTGGAACCTGTCACAAACGTATTGCCGCAGTTGCAGGTTACCGTTGCCTGATAATAATTCGGATGGATTCCTTCTCTCATGTTTTCACCTCTTTCATTCATTCGTGAACTTCTGGTCCATGCCAATTCCCGGCCAATGCCGCTCCGATGGATCCACGGCAAGCTATCCCGGGCTATCTCCACAAGTCCCTGTGGTTCTTCTATTACACTATCTCGATGATTATAGCACAGGAAAATGGCTGATGCAAGTTATTTTAAAAAAATCTGGTCTTTTTCGCATTCTGCACAAACTCTTCGTTGGTTCTGGTCCTGGCAAACAGATTCAGAATCGTCTCCACCGCATCGTCTGCCTTCATGCCGTTTAAGGCCTTGCGGATATTGTCCATAGCCTGCTGCTCCTCCGGATTCAGAAGCAGATCTTCTCTTCTGGTACTGGACTTGGGAATGTCGATAGCCGGAAACACCCGCTTCTCCGCCACTTTCCGGTCAAGAACCAGCTCCATATTGCCGGTACTTTTAAACTCCTCATAGACCACGTCATCCATCTTGCTTCCCGTATCCACAAGCGCTGTGGCCAGGATCGTGAGACTTCCGCCCTCCCGCATGTTTCTGGCAGCACCGAAGAACCGCTTGGGCATGTGCAGAGCCGCCGGATCCAGACCTCCTGAAAGAGTACGCCCGCTGGGCGGCACAATCAGGTTGTAGGCCCTTGCAAGGCGGGTGATGCTGTCCAGAAGAATCGCCACATCTTTTCCGCTCTCCACCAGGCGCTTGGCCCGCTCAATCACCATCTCCGACACTCTTTTATGGCGTTCTGCCAGCTCATCAAATGTGGAGTAGACCACCTCTACATTCCGTCCCTCAATGGCCTCCTTGACGTCCGTAACCTCCTCCGGGCGCTCATCAATCAGCAGGATGATCAGATACATCTCCGGATTGTTCTTTGTGATGGATTTGGCCACATCTTTTAAAAGGGTCGTCTTTCCTGCCTTCGGAGGGGAGACAATCATTCCCCTCTGTCCTTTTCCGATGGGAGCAATCTCGTCCACGATGCGCATGGCAAGGCTGCCGCCTGTGCGCTCCATCCGGATCCGCTCGTTGGGGAAGATGGGGGTCAGATCCTCAAAATTCGGCCGTTTGGCATTGATCTCCGGATGCAGGCCATTGACCTTCTTCACATACAAAAGCGCACTGAACTTCTCTTTCTCCGTCTTGACTTTTGTATTTCCTGCCACAATATCTCCGGTCTTCAGGCCGAAGCGGCGGATCTGAGACGGGGATACATAGACATCATTTTCTCCCGGCAGATAATTGTCACTTCGGATAAATCCAAAACCATCGGACATAACTTCCAGAATTCCCTGTATGGTCTGTCCGCTGTCCAGCTGCTCCATATCCGACACCGTTCTGCCGTTCTCCGCCGCCTGGGACTTCACCATCTCTGCCGCGGCATTCTTCTCATCCTCTGCCAGCATCGCCTCGATCACAGCATCTTTCCGCATGCCAGAGGTCCCTTTAATCCCTCGATTCTTTGCCACGTCACGCAATACGGACAGAGACAAAGACTCATACTTCTCTCTCATGTTATTATCCATACAATCCTCCTGTTGTTTTAACTGTTCATTCCTTGCTCTTATACACTGGGGAAGAGCCTGCCAGACCCGGCAGAGCGTTTTTCGAACTATGGATACAGTATACTCCCTTTACCTGGAATTGAAAAGGGGAATTTTTCCTAAAATATTGATTTTTGTAAATTCCTGTGATAGATTGAAGGTATGATGCGATGGAACGAAAAACCTTATCATTCTCTGGATTACGAATTAAAAAAGCGCTTCGGCGAAAAAGTATACCGGCTCACCCTGAATGCCGGCATGAGCTGTCCCAACCGGGACGGGACAATCGGATACGGCGGCTGTATCTTCTGCAGTGCCGGCGGATCCGGCGAATTTGCGGCCGATCCCTCGCTCTCGATCAGCCGGCAGATGGATGCCGCCAAAGAGCGCCTTTCCAAAAAACGCACGGCCAGCCGCTACATCGCTTATTTTCAGGCTTACACGAACACCTACGCTCCGGTGCCCTATCTGGATGCCGTCTTCACGGAAGCACTCTCCCATCCGGACGTCGTCGCCCTGTCCGTCGCCACCAGACCGGACTGCTTAGAACCTCCGGTTCTGAAACTTCTGGACCGGCTGAACCGGATCAAACCGGTGTGGGTGGAACTTGGTCTGCAGACCATGCATGAAGATACTGCCGCCTTCCTTCGAAGAGGCTATCCTCTTTCTGTCTTTGAAGACGCCCTTGCAAGACTTCGTGCCTGCGGGATTGAAGTGATCACCCACGTGATCCTTGGTCTTCCGGGGGAAAGCAAGGATCGGATGCTTCAGACCATCCAATATCTCAGTGCCCGGGATATCCAAGGCATAAAACTGCAGCTTCTGCATATCTTAAAAGGGACAGACTTGGCAGTCTTCTACAAGCAGGAGCCTTTTCGGGTCTTTACTCTGGAAGAATATGTACAGACCGTCGTCACCTGTGTGGAGCATCTGCACCCCGATATCGTCATTCACCGGCTCACCGGGGACGGTCCGAAAGACCTGCTGATCGCCCCTTTGTGGAGCCAGTCCAAAAGATACGTCCTCAACACCATCCACCGGCAGTTCCGTATTCAGAACACCTGGCAGGGAAAAGCACTTTGAGGACAGCCGCGGGATTCTCATCAGAAAGGTATATTGATTATGTCTGACACACTTACACTTTACAAACTGATCATACTGAAGATGCTCTCTTTTCTGGATCACCCTCTGACAAATTCACAGATCTCGGAATTTATCCTGGAAAAAGAATACACCAACTACTTCACGCTTCAGCAGGTACTGTTTGAAATGGAAGAGACCCGCCTTGTGACCAAATCAAACAGCCACAACAGTTCTCTTTACCATATTACAGACGCAGGGAAAGATACCCTGCATTATTTTGGAAACAAGATTTCCGATGCCATCTGTCAGGATATCCAGGACTATCTGAAGAAAAATGATGTGGAGATCCGGGAGTCCTTTCTGACAACCGCCGATTATTATCCCGGCACCGCCGAAGATTATCTGGTGCGCTGTCAGGTCCGGGAACAAAATTCCACTCTGATTGACTTGACCCTCTCTGTCCCCTCCGAAAAACAGGCCGCCTCCATGTGCAACCACTGGAAGGGAAAAAGCCAGGAGATCTACGCCTATCTGATGCAGCAGCTTCTCTAGTATTCTGTCTGTATTATTGCCTCCATTTTTTGATGATCTGCGACAGTTCCCGCACATTCATAAGGACGTGTTCAAAAGCCCCCGCCTCGTAGAACTGCAGGATGATCAGCCCGGCAGGCACTGCGATGATCATTCCCACAAGCCCTGAGATTCGATAGCCAATAAACAGAAGAAACAACGTGGTCAGCGTATCTACGCCGATGCTGTCCCCGACCATCTTAGGCTGAATCAGCTGCCTGGTCACCTGACTCACCGCATACAGGATCAAAAGACCTGCCGCCCTGGGAAGTGCATCACTCAAAGCGCAGAACAACGCCCAGGGAAGCAGCGCCGTCCCGGTTCCCAGCATCGGCAGAAAATCCATCAGCGCAATCAGCGCCGCCAAAAGGACCGCATACTCAATTCTCATAAGCAGAAGTCCCACTGCCAGTATCACGCATACAACTCCCATGATCTTAAACTGTGCGCGGAAATATCCGCCCACCGCATATTTCATGTTTTTCCAGACAAGTCTTAACTGTTCTCTGATCGGTGCCGGAATCACCTTCCCTGCAATGCGGTGAATGCGCTCCCGCTGCGCAATAAAAAAATAGGCAAACAAAAGCACAAAAAGAAACGACACCAGCAAAGACGGAATATTTCTGGCCATATTTCCTGCCGCCTCCACCGTACCGCTGCCAAGGCTGCCGATGATCTGCCCCAGGTATTCCGTAAAATGATCGGTAAAATCCGAGATTTTCTCCCGGGTATCCGGCGGCATCCTGGAAGCGATCCCCTGCAGATTCTCTGCAATCCGGTCAATTCCCTGCACCAGAGCCTGGTAGTAGACCGGAAGCCGCCCGATCAGCTCTCCCGCCTCCCGTATAATCCAGAGGACAGCATAATAACACACCAGCACGATCAAAAAGATCGCACCGAAGATGATGCCAAAGGAACTGTGTTTCCTTACAATATGAAGATGCCGCTCCAGAAAATGCACCAGAGGATTGGCCAGCTGGGCGATGAGCCAGCCGACCAGTACCGGCAGAAAAAAACGCACCAGGGCAGGCCCCGCAAATACAATCAGCAGAATTTCTGCTGAAAAAATACCGATATTCAGAAGATTTCTCAGTGCCCGGATCACATCCGATGTTGTTTGCGTTTTTTTTGGTGATTCCTCACTCATGGGATTCCCCCTTTGTGAAAGTCTCGATTACCTCCCAGATCTCTTCTCTTCCCTGCTTCGTCACGGAAGAAAAGGGGAAAATCTTCGTTCCCGAAGGCAGCGCAAGCCCTTCCCGAAGAAGCTTCATCTGTTTTTGCACCTGACTTCTTTTGATCTTATCCAGTTTGGTCGCAATGATCACCGGCTCATAGCCCTGGCTGACGATCCAGCTGTACATCTCCTGATCGTTAGAAGACGGCGCATGCCGGATGTCAAGCAGGAGAAAGACCGCCTTTAACTGTCTGGAGCCATGGAGATAATTCTCCACCATCCGGCCCCATTTGGCCTTGATCTCCTGCGCCACTTTTGCGTAGCCGTATCCTGGAAGATCCACCAGATACAGCTCTTGATTCACGCGGTAAAAATTGATCGTCTGTGTCTTCCCCGGCTGGGAGGAAGTCCTTGCCAGAGATTTGCGATTCAAAAGCCCGTTGATCAGGGAAGACTTTCCCACATTGGACTTTCCTGCAAAAGCCACCTCCGGACTCTGGTTTTCGGGCAGCCTGCTGGTGATGCCGCAGACTGTCTTCAACTCTGCCTGTCTGATTACCATAGTCACCTCTTATACAAATGCATGGGCGATCACATCCTCCATGGCCTCCGCATAGACGAATTCCAGGCCTCCTGTGATCTCCTCCGACAGTTCTTCCACATCTCTTTGGTTCTTTTTGGGCACAATGATCGTCTTCATCCCGGCGCTTCCGGCTGCCAAAAGCTTCTCTTTCAGCCCGCCGATGGGAAGCACTCTGCCCCGAAGGGTGATCTCCCCGGTCATGGCCACATCTGCCCGTACCGGCTTTTCCAGCACCGCTGAAAGCATGGCGGTGGCCATGGTGATGCCGGCCGAAGGACCGTCTTTGGGCACTGCACCTTCGGGAATATGAATATGGATATCGTGTTCCTGAAAATAATCCTTTTCCAGCCCGTATTCCGGACTGATGGACCGGATATAGCTGATGCCCGCTCTGGCAGACTCCTGCATCACGTCTCCCATCTGACCGGTCAGCTCCAAGTTGCCCTTGCCGGGCATCAGATTCACTTCAATCTCCAATGTATCTCCGCCCACGCTGGTCCAGGCAAGACCCCGGACGATGCCGATCTCGTCTTTTTCGTTGCGCTCCTGAAACTCATAGATGGTCTTTCCCAGATATTTTTCCAGGTTTTTCTCGGTAACCCGAACCCGCTTTTTCCCGCTTTCCAAAAGTTCCCGGTCGGTCTTGCGGCAGACGGATGCAAGCTTTCGCTCCAGATTCCGGACCCCCGCCTCCCGGGTGTACTGATGGATGATTTTCCCCATGGCCTTTTCCGTAATCTGAAGCTGATTCTTTTTCAGTCCATGGCGCTTCATCTGCTTTTGCAGCAGGTGGTCCTTGGCGATGTGCATCTTTTCATTCTCAGTATAACTGCTGACCTCTATGACCTCCATCCGGTCCAGAAGCGGCCTGGGAATCGTCTGGGTGTCATTGGCCGTACAGAGGAACATCACCTCTGACAAATCCACCGGCAGTTCCACATAATGATCCCGAAACTTCATATTCTGCTCGCTGTCAAGCACCTCCAAAAGAGCAGAGAACGTATCTCCCCGGTGATCACTGCTTACCTTGTCGATCTCATCCAGGACCATCAGCGGATTCTTCACCCCCGCATGGCGGATGCCGTCCACAATCCTTCCCGGCATGGCCCCGATATAGGTTCTGCGATGTCCCCGGATCTCCGCCTCATCGTGGACACCGCCCAGGCAGATGCGCACATACTTTCGGTTCAGCGCATGGGCGATGGAACGGGCCACCGAGGTCTTGCCGGTTCCCGGCGGTCCCACCAGACAGAGAATCGGACTCTCTCCTCCGCTCAGCATTTTACGTACTGCCAGAAACTCCAGGATTCGTTCCTTCACTTTCTCCAGACCATAGTGTTCTTTTTCCAAAATCTTCTTGGCTTTATCCAGATCCAGCCGTTCCTCCCCCCGGTGGTCCCAGGGAAGATCCAAAAGCGTCTCAATATACCCCCGGATCACCGATGCCTCCGCCGAGTTGGACCCGGCATTCAAAAATCTTTGAATCTCTTTCTCAATCCGTTCTTTTACTTCCTTGGACGCTGAAAGCTCCTTGACCGCCTTGCGAAACTGCTCCGCTTCCGCCCCCGGACCCTCGTCTCCTAATTCTTCCCGGATCACTTTCATCTGCTCCCGAAGAATGTACTCCTTTTGATTTTTATCCACACGGGCCTTTACTTTTTCCTGGATTCCCCGGCGGAACCGCTCAATCTCCACTTCATTGTTGAGCACAATGCAAAGCATCTCATAGCGCTCCTTCATTGTCTGAGTCTCCAAAAGACTCTGCTGCTGCTCCCAGGAAAGAGGGGCGTGCACCATGACCTGAGCAATCATTTTCTCCAGCTCTTCGCATTCCAGCACCTGGCGCGTGATATCTTTTCCGACCTTCCGGCTGTTTTCGCAGTAGCCTTTGAAGATCTCTTTCAGGTTCCGGAGCATGGCTTCTTTCCCGCTGGAAGGCATGGATCCAAAATCCTGCGGATCTGCACGTACCACAAGCCCCTCCAAATACTCTTCCCCTTTCAGTTGTTTCAGCCTGGCTCCAAACAGCCCCTCCACCAATACCCGGAGGATATTGTGGGGCATTTTCACGATCTGTTTGATTTCCACAACTGTTCCGATCTCATACAGATGTTCCTGCTTTGGCTCCTCCGTCTCCGGATCTTTCTGTGCCACAATAAACAGCCTCTGCTCGTCCTTCAGTGCCTGTTCCACCGCTTTTACGGATTTTGACCGGCTTACGTCAAAATGAGTGATCATCTCCGGCAGAATCGTCATCGCACGCAGAGCAACTACTGGTATCTTTATCTCTCCCATAATCTACCTCTGTATCCTTAATTCGAACAAAGAGAGGCCTTGATTCAAGGCCCCTCGTCTCTCTTACTTTCTGGTTATCATCGGTGCACCGGTTCCCTCCACAGCTTCTTTTGTAATAATGCAGGTTTTGATGCTGTTATCGGACGGAATCGTGAACATCAGATCCATCATCGTCTCTTCCATAATCGAGCGCAGACCTCTGGCTCCGGTTTTTCTCGAGATCGTCTTCTCCGCCACCGCCTCCACTGCTTTCTCGTCAAACTTAAGCTCTACCTCATCCAGTTGGAAGAGCTTCTGATACTGCCGGATAATGGAGTTCTTCGGCTCCACAAGGATCCGTACCATATCGTCCCGACTCAGAGGATCCAAAGATACCGCAATCGGCACGCGCCCCATAAACTCCGGAATCATACCAAACTTGATGAAATCTTCCGGAAGGGCATTGCGCAGAAGCTCACCTACATTCTCCCTGCGCCGATCCCGGATATCCGCGTTGAAACCGATGGATCCCCGGTCCATACGGGTCTCGATGATCTTGTCAAGCCCTTCAAAAGCCCCGCCGCAGATAAAAAGAATGTTGGTCGTATCAATCTGCAGAAGCTCCTGATGGGGATGCTTTCTGCCTCCCTGAGGCGGAACCGAAGCGACGGTTCCTTCCAGGATCTTTAAGAGTGCCTGCTGAACTCCTTCTCCTGACACATCCCGGGTGATGGACGGATTTTCCGATTTTCTCGTAACCTTGTCAATCTCGTCAATATAGATGATGCCCTTCTGGGCACGCTCAATGTCATAGTCCGCTGCCTGTATGATCTTTAAAAGAATGTTTTCCACATCTTCGCCCACATAGCCTGCCTCTGTCAGTGTCGTTGCATCTGCGATGGCAAACGGAACATTCAGAATTCTTGCAAGCGTCTGTGCAAGCAGGGTCTTTCCGGAACCGGTCGGGCCAAGAAGCAGGACGTTGCTCTTCTGAAGCTCCACATCCAGATCCTGTCCGGCAAGAATCCTTTTATAATGATTGTACACCGCCACGCTGAGCGCCTTTTTGGCATTCTCCTGTCCGATGACATAATCATCCAGAAATTCTTTGATTTCTTCCGGTTTTAACAGATTGATCTCTTCCTCATCGAAGCTGTCCACATCTTCATTGAGTTCCTCCTCGATGATCTCAGAGCAGAGCTCCACACACGCGTCACAGATGTAGACGCCGTTTGGTCCCTTCAAAAGTTTCAGGACCTGGCTCTCCGTCTTCCCGCAAAAAGAACATCTGATTTCATTTCTAGCCATGTAATTCTCCCTTAATGTCTTGCCATTATCTGATCAATCAGCCCATAGGCCTTTGCTTCATCTGCTGTCATGTAATTATCACGTTCGGTATCCTTTTCAATCTCGGAAAGAGGCTGGCCCGTGCGTTCTGCCAGGATGGTGTTTAATTTTTCCCTTGTGCGCAGAATATGCTTTGCAGCGATCTCAATCTCTGTCGCCTGCCCTTTGGCCCCGCCCAGAGGCTGGTGAATCATGATCTCTGCATTGGGCAGCGCAAAACGCTTTCCTTTGGTGCCGCCTGCCAGAAGGAAGGCACCCATGCTTGCCGCCATGCCGATGCAGATGGTGGATACATCGCACTTGATATAATTCATCGTGTCAAAGATCGCCATGCCGGCGGTCACCGAACCGCCCGGACTGTTGATGTACAGGTTGATGTCCTTCCCGGGGTCCTCGGATTCCAGGAACAGAAGCTGTGCCACCACCAGGCTGGCTGTTGTCTCATTTACCTCTTCTCCAAGAAAGATAATCCTCTCTTTCAGCAGACGGGAATAGATATCATAGCTTCTCTCTCCTCTGCTGGTCTGCTCAATGACGTAAGGTACTAATGCCATAATTATGTCCTCCTCCTAAATATGAAACTCCCCCGCGAACAAAGGGCACAGCCTTTTGCCATGCCCTCCCTGACCCTTAAAGAGCCGTCACACATCTGCTCGCTGCGCTTTGATCTATACCTCTACTGCTGCCCCGGCCACCAGATCAATTGCCTTCTGGATCGCAAGGTCTTTTTTCATCTCCTCAATCTGACTCTCTCCGAAGAACTCTTTTACTTTTTCCACTTCCATCTTGTACTGATCCGCCATCTTCTGCATCTCAGCATCCACATCCGCCTCCGTCACTTCCAGATTTTCTGCTTTGGCAACCGCCTCCAGAACCAGTCTGCTCTGGATGTTCTGCAGTGCTCTCGGACGCATCTGCTCTTCGTACTGTTCCTGTGTCATTCCAGTAAACCGGAAGTATTGTTCCAAAGACATCCCCTGCATCTGGATCCGCTGTGCAAAATCATCCATCAGCTGCTCTGCCTGGAAATTCACCATCGCATCCGGAATATCCATCTTGGCACCCTCGATGATCTTCTGGATCACAAGGTCTTCTTTGATCTTCTTTGCATCTTCCTCTTTGTCTTTGAGAAGTCTTTCCCTGATATCTGCTTTATATTCATCCAGCGTTTCAAACTCCGATACTTCCTGGGCAAATTCATCATCTACCTCCGGAAGCTCTTTTACTTTGATTCCGTTGACACGGCATTTGAACACGGCCGCTTTGCCTGCCAGCTCTTTCGCGTTGTAGTTCTCCGGGAAGGTTACATTCACATCCAGATCTTCTCCGATTTTTGCTCCCACAAGCTGCTCTTCAAAACCGGGAATAAAAGCGCCGGAACCGATGGTCAGATCATAGTTCTCGCCTTTGCCGCCCTCGAATGCCTCTCCGTCCACAAATCCCTCAAAATCAAGAGTAACGATATCCTTATCTGCAACCGGCCGGTCCTCCACGGTGATCGTCCTTGCATTGGCTTCTTTCTCTTTCAGAAGCTCTGCCTCGATCTCCTCGTCATGGACCTCCACCGGAGTCTTCTCCACTTCAATACCTTTATACTCCGGAAGTGTCACTTCCGGCTTCAGCGCAACCGTTGCCGTATAAATAAAGGGGCTTTTGCTCTCCATCTGCACGATGTTGAGTTCCGGACGGGATACAACCTCTTCCCCGCACTCTTCTACCGCATCCGCATAAGAATTCTGAAGCATCTCATCAATGGCATCGTTGTAAAATACTTCTTTCCCGTACATCTTCTCAATCAGCTGACGCGGCGCTTTTCCTTTCCGGAAGCCTGGAATATTGATATTCTTTTTCATCTTCTGATACGCGTTCTGGATCGCCTTCTCCACGGTCTCAACGGGTACTTCGATGGTTAATTTCGCCATGTTCTTCTCTAATTTTTCTACCTGTACGCTCATAATTCTGAATATATCCTCCTTGTATTTTATATCAGTATTGCCCGATTTACATACTCATAGACATTTTAAGAGTATATCACAAAAAAATGAGACTGTCTAGTGCGACAGCCCCATTGTTTTTGTTATTTTTCTTTTTTGTTATTTTTCACAGGTCTCCTGGTGTTCAGCCCGGCGTGGGCAGATCTTCCTGAAAGACTTTATGGAAAGGTTCTGGGTATTAGAGTGTATTTTTCACCCTTGGCACCACTTTGTTCCCTCACCAAGCACCGTCCGGAAGGATGATCTGCCCGCGGCGGGAGCCCAGGCAGCGCAGTTGTGCGAAAAATAACCTTTTTCATTTATTACTGACCGGAAGACATCTGCTGTTCCTGCTTCATGATCATCTTCTTGACCATTTCGCCGCCGATGGAACCAGCCTGTCTGCTGGTCAGATCGCCATTGTAACCGTCTTTCAGCGGAACACCAAGTTCGCTGGCAACTTCTTCTTTAAAACGGTTCATAGCTGCTTTTGCTTCCGGTACCGCCATGCTGTTGGTTCCGGATGTGCTGTTCTGACTTGCCATGTTAATCACCTCCATGCCCATAGTATCCTCAAAAACATCATGGACATACTGGAAGTTTCTGCCGTTTTTTCAGCACCCTGCCTTCTAATGGCCATAGATAATGCCTTTTTTCAGTTCCAGCGCCTTCTCCCGGGAGACCAGCTGTTCCACCAGAGAAAGAGAAAAGGCGATCGCAGTCCCCATGCCCCGGCTCGTCGTCACATTCCCGTCAGCCGCCACTTTGTCGTATACGACTTCCGCGCCCGCAAGGCGCTCTTCGAATCCCGGATAACAGGCCGCCTTCTTCCCCTTTAAAATTCCAAGGTCCCCCAGCACACTGGGCGCTGCACAGATCGCCGCCACCTTTTTTTGGTCTTTGTAAAACTGCGTCAGAAGCTCTGTAAGCTTTTGACACGCTCCCAGATGCTTCGTCCCCGGCATGCCGCCCGGCAGCACCAGAAGCTCCGTCTGTCCAAAATCCGCGTCTTTCAGGCAGACATCGGCCTGCACCTGGATCCCATGGCTTCCTGTCACCATCCGCTCCTCTGTGATGGACACCATCTGCGTCTCCACCCCTGCCCTGCGAAGCAGATCCACCACCGTCAGCCCCTCGATCTCTTCAAAGCCCTCTGCAAGAAACACACATACTCTGCTCATGTTCTTGTCTCCTTTTGTTTTTCTTTTTATCATACCATTTCTTCCCCAAATATGCTACACTAATTCATGACAAAGCACCTCACTCCTGAATCATGTTCTCACGGAATGCGCAGCTAGTGCGCATTCCTGTCCCGTGAAAAGTAACCATGGATCAGTCATCGATAAACCCTTTTAAAACCAGTCAATCCCACAAAAAGGAGTCTTATTTTATGAAATCTTATGAAATCGAACGCAAATACCTGATCACAAACCCACCGGCCAACCTGTCCTCCTATCCCTGCCACGACATCGAGCAGGGCTATCTCTGCACCAATCCGGTAGTCCGCATCCGCCGCCAGGACGACACTTTCTTTCTGACCTACAAATCCAAAGGCCTCATGGTACGGGAAGAGTACAATCTTCCCCTCACCGGCGAAGCCTACGAACATCTGAAGACCAAGATCGACGGCCGGCTGATCTGCAAGCGGCGTTATTTGATCCCTCTGCCTCCCTATACCATCGAGCTGGACCTGTTTTCCAGCCCCAAAGAAGGTCTTCTTCTGGCCGAGGTGGAATTTCCCACAGAGGAAGAAGCACTTGCCTTTCTGCCTCCCGCATGGTTTGGCGAAGACGTCACCAACTCCCCCTTGTATCACAACAGCAATCTAAGCAAACTCTGATTTCACGCATCAAGCCCGCAGTACACCACCTGTCCGCCGCAGATCGTATAGTAAACTTTCCCCGGCAGTTCCCAGCCCGTGAAAGGGCTGTTGGAAGCTTTGGAGGCAAATGTTCCCGCCGTCCAGAGCTCCTCCTCTGCGAAAATCACCAGATCTGCCAAAGCGCCTTCTTGTATACTGCCCGGGCGTATCCGGTAAAATTCAGCAGGATTTCTGCTCATACGCTTCAAAAGTTCCAAAAGCGTCAGATGTCCGGGCTCCACCAGAGACCGGATCCCAAGGCCCAGGGACGTTTCCAGGCCGATGATTCCGCTCGGGGCTTCCAGAAGCGGCCGGTCCTTTTCTTCTCTGCTGTGAGGCGCATGATCGGTCACAATCATATCGATCACCTCTTCTTTCAGCCCCTGGATGATCGCCTGCCGGTCTTCCTCTGTGCGCACCGGCGGATTCATCCGGGCATTGGTCCCGTACTTCAGAACCGCTTCGTCTGTCAGTGTAAAATGATGGGGCGTCGCCTCCGCATGGACATCTGCCCCCATCTTTTTTGCAAGCCTTACAAGCTCCACGGAATTTTTAGAACTGATATGCTGGATGCAGATGCGGGCCCCGGTGTGCAGTGCAAGCATACAGTCCCGTGCCACCATCACATCCTCTGCCGCTCTGGCGGCGCCTCCGTATCCGAGCTTTTCTGACACCGCTCCCTGATGAACGCCCGCTCCTTTGATCAGAAGCGGATCTTCTTCATGGAGACTGATCGGAAGTCCCAGGGCAGCTGCCTGTTTCATGGCTTCCAGCAAAAGTTTTTCATCCACCAGAGGAATTCCGTCATCCGTAAACCCCGGCGCGCCGGCATCTGCAAGCGCCTTCATATCCACCAGCTCTTCCCCTCTCAGCCCTTTTGTCACCGCCGCTGCCTGCAGCACATGAATCTTTGTCTTCTCTGCTTTTTCCTGCACATAACGAAGAATGTCCGGATGGTCCGCCGCAGGCTTTGTGTTGGCCATGCAAACCACGGTCGTAAAGCCTCCCCGGGCAGCTGCCCTGGCTCCGGTCTCAATATCTTCTTTGTAGGTAAACCCCGGATCCCGAAAATGCACGTGGGCATCCATAAGACCCGGAGCAACAACAAGTCCTTTTGCATCCAGTACCTGCGCTCCTGAATCTTCGAGTTCCTCTCTGACTTTTTTGATCCGGTCTCCTTCCAAAAGCACATCCAGCACCTGATCCGTCCCGGTTACCGGATCCACCACTCTTCCATTTTTGATCAATATCATACTCATACGCCGCTCCTGTCCCGGCCTGTCCGGCCGCACCATTTCAGATTCTACCTGTCTTCTATCTTATAAAGGAACTTCCGAAAATGCAAGCCCTGTTCTTGTCCTGACTTTTGTCTGTATGGACTTTTCCTTGGCACACCCTGCAATCCGTGCTATAGTAACTATCAGTACAGCAAGGAGGTTACTCTACCAAATGAAAACATTCGCAAAAGGAATCGGCATCGGACTGGCCCTCGGCATTGTATTGGTCCTTGCCTGGTTTCTCTGGAATACCAACCTGCCAAAATCCACACCCGGGCAGACACCGCCTCCCCCAAAGGAAGCGCAGGAACCTTCTGATGAACAAAACTCCCCAAAGACGCCGCCTTTGGAAGAACTTTCTTCAGAAGAAAAAGAACCAACGACAAATCCGGATACCGAACAGACACCAATACCGGATAATGAACAGCCATCGGACTCCTCAGAGGCCGTGCTTGCCTTTGCCGGAGATGTCATGTTCTCTGAACAGTCTGTCGCCGCCTACGACAAAAACGGCGTCCTGGCACTTGCCGATGCAGACATGCTTTCTTTGATGCAGGAAGCCGATCTGTTTATGATCAATGAAGAATTTCCCTTCAGTCTCCGGGGCGAAGCCATGGAGGACAAGCAGTACACGTTCCGCACCGATCCCAAATACGTCTCCATCTTCCAGGAACTGGGGGTTGACCTGGTGACCGTCGCCAACAATCACGCCCTGGATTTCGGACGGGATGCCTTCTGCGACACATTGGATACTCTGAAGGATGCCGATATCACCTGCGTTGGGGGCGGCTATAACTTCACCGAAGCCTCCGCCCCGGCAGTGTCCACCGTCCACGGACAGTCTTTCGCCATCTTCGCTGCCACCAGAGTGTCCCCCTCCTACGACTGGTATGCTACGGACAGCCAGCCAGGGCTTTTTCAGACTTACGACCCTGCCAGACTAAATGCCGCCATCGCGGAAGCGGATGCGCTCTATGATCATGTCATCGTCTTTGTCCACTGGGGCATTGAGCGAAACGAAACCCCGGAAGACTATCAGCGCAGTCTTGCCAGAGGCTACATTGATGCCGGTGCCGACCTGATCGTCGGCTGTCATCCCCATGTTCTCCAGGGCTTTGAATATTATAAAGGCGTGCCCATCCTGTACAGTCTTGGCAATTATCTGTTCGGCAACCGTTCTGACGACACCCTGCTTTTACTTGCGGTCTTTTCCGAAGATGGTTCTCTTGCAGTCCGGCTCCATCCCTGCAGACGGGAAAACGGCGTTCTGACTTCCATACAGGACCCTGGCTCCCTCTACCAGCATCTGACCGACCTGTCCTTTGACGTCCAAGTCTCCCCCGAAGGATTGCTGATACCGCCCGATCCATCAGAATAACACGATATCAAAACAACACAAAACCCGAACCATCATGGCTCGGGTTTTGTGTTGTAAAATGCGGAAGAAGGGACTTGAACCCTCACGAGCGTAGCGCTCACAAGAACCTGAAT
>CAJTYJ010000008.1 GCA_910583895.1 uncultured Lachnospiraceae bacterium | reverse complement strand
TATCTCCCTCAAAACACTTTGTGAGGAAATCATCATCAAGCAGGCGAAAGCCTCTCAGCCTCTGTAAATCTTCCTGATATTTCTGGTCGATCTGCTCTGTCACAGTCAATCTTCCCACCTGCTTTCCCTTTTGTTTTCGTGTTTCCATACTACCATAAACCTCCTGATTATACAAGCCGGAAGCCAGTGCCTTTTTTAATCCCGGCCTCTTGCCCTTATCGCTTTTTTACATCTGCCGTAACTCATTTTTCAGCATACGCTTGATTTTGTCACTCATAGTTTTCTTGCGGATCTTACTGAAATGAACCCGCACAATGTAGGTAGTTCAGCCAATCTTCTCCACCCGCGCAGGAGCGTCCTTAGCTGGTTTGTGGTAGGCGTATCCTCTGTGATTTTCTCGTTGCCCATAAATTCTCCTTTTCATGCAATCAGATTTTGTTATCCCTTACTCAAAATCTCTTTCGCCGCTTTCGTCACCCTGGCTCCTTCCTCATTCCGGAAATTCTTCATACTTCTCCCATAATTCAACCCGTCTATTCTGTTGAGGCGATATGTCCTTGCTTCCTGTTTTCCCGTATTTCTGTTTCTTTCAGTACAAAGCAGATCATTGAACGTTTCCTCAGAACCGGTAACCATCTTATAGGGAATAACTTCATGAACCTGTCATGACAGGCTGTTTTTTCTTAATTGACGCTTATATTGTTTTCGCGTATACTAAATTTCAACAAACATTACGTTTTTACGCTTCTGCCATCTGATTTCCAAGAGCAGGCAGCGCAAAACCATATGCAGGCATCAGGAAGGGAATTGGATTATGCCGCCTGCATGGCCATCCAAACCGGAAATCATGGCTTCGCAGCAGGATAGCCGGTATGATAGGTCTTATCCAGATACAGGAGGAACATCATGACAGAAAGAGAAAAAATGCTTGCCGGACAGCTTTATGACTGCGGCGATCCCGAGCTTCTGACTCAGTGGCATAAGGCCAAGGACCTGATCCGGGATTATAACCAGACCGATTCTGCAGATGCCCGCACAAAGGACCGGATCCTCGGAGAACTTCTGGGCGGAAGAGGCAAAAACCTCTGGATCACCGCCCCGTTTTATGCAGACTATGGAAATAATATTTATTTTGGAAATAACTGTGAGGTAAACATGAACTGTACGTTTCTGGACGATAACCGGATCGTCATCGGCGACAACGCGCTCATTGCCCCTAACGTACAGATCTATACCGCCTTTCATCCCACCAGTGCCGCAAAACGTTTTGGACCGCCCCGGGAAGACGGTTCTTTTGCCTTCTGTAAGACGCAGACTGCCCCGGTGATCATTGGTGACAATGTGTGGATCGGCGGCGGAGCCATCCTGCTGCCCGGCGTCACCATCGCCAGCAATACCGTCATCGGTGCCGGCAGCGTCGTTACCAAAGACATCCCCTCCAATGTGGTAGCCTTGGGAAATCCGTGCCGGGTGATCCGAAAAAATATTTGACTCGTTGCCCACAGGAACAAAACGAAAATCTGTAGAAGGAGAACGGCGCTATGGCACACATTCTGATTGTGGAAGACGAAAAGGCCATGCAGGACATCATCGCAGAGTATATGAGAAAAGGCGGACACACCTGTCTCACCGCCGATGATGGGATCGATGCCCTGGTCATATTGAAAAATCACCCGGTAGATCTGATGATCCTGGACGTGATGATGCCGAACCTGGACGGATTCTTTGTCTGCCGGATGGCGCGGGAAATGAGCAATCTGCCCATCATCATGCTGACTGCCAGGAGCGCGGAGGACGACAAACTAAAAGGCTACGAGTATGGAGCTGACGACTACATGACAAAACCTTTCAGCCCCCGGATACTGCTGGCAAAAGTCTGCGCCCTCCTGCACCGCTCTTCTGCTGCATCCGCCGGGACAGTCCATGCCGGAAAGATCACGCTCCAGCCCGGCGCCCGCAAGGTCTGCCTTGCTGGTCAGGAGATCTCGCTCACCCATAAAGAATATGAACTGCTTTCTTTTTTCATGGCAAATCCCGGACAGATCTTCAGCCGGGAACAGCTTCTGAACCGCATCTGGGGCTATGATTTTGCAGGAACCACCCGGACCGTGGATACCCACATCAAGACTCTGCGGCAGAAGCTGGGCGATGAGGGCCGGCATATCGTCACACTCATCCGCTCTGGCTACAAATTTGAGGTAAACTTATGAAAGAAGCCTTCTCCCTTCGCACCGTGCGCAAAAAAATCGTCATGCTCTCCAAACTGGCGGGCATCGCACTCATCTTCTCTTATATTCTGTCCACTGGCCTGCCGGTCAGCCAAGATCTTTCTTTTTTCATCTGGCTGTTTTTTATTCTGCTGTTAGTTTTAGGAATTGACTTTTTCATGGGCCGTTTTATTTCAAAACCGATTTCTGAATTAAACGCTTCCGCAAAACGCATGGCAAAGCTGGATTTCTCAGCCCCGTGCAATATTGCTTCAACAGATGAATTCGGAGAATTGTCTTCCAGTCTGAACGCCATGGCAGATAATCTAAAGAAGGCTCTCACCCGCCTGGAAGCGGCCAACACACAGCTTGAACAGGATGTGGAAAAAGAACGGCTTCTGCTGGCCGAACGCAAAGAGCTGGTGGACAGCCTGTCCCATGAAATGAAAACCCCTCTGGGCGTTATCCAGGCCTATGCCGAAGGTCTGCAGGATGAAACGGACGAGGCAAAAAAGCAGAAATACGCCCAGGTCATCATCGCCGAAACGAAGCGTATGAACGATCTGATCGTGGCCCTTCTGGATCTGTCGGCTCTGGAAAGCGGAGCGGCAAAACTTTGTGTCACCCGGTTTGATTTTGTGGAACTGGCGGAGACAGCAGCCGGACGGCTTCTGGCAGATATACCGGATCCCGGATTTGAACTGCAGTACGAGCTTCCTGAGCAAAAAGTCTTCGTGCAGACCGATAAGCGGCGTATGGAACAGGTTTTGGATAACCTGATCATCAATGCCCGTAAAAATGTGCGGCCGGGCGGTATCCTGCGTCTGGAACTGACCACAGACGGAGAAATGCTGCACGTTTCTGTCTTCAATCAGGGACGGCGGATTCCGGAAGATGTCCTGCCGAAAATCTGGACCAAATTTTATCGAAACAGCAATGCGCCTTACAGCGGCTCCGGCCTTGGTCTGTCCATCGTGGCTCAGATCCTGTCCATGCAGAAGCTGCCCTACGGCGCTGAAAATCTGACCGACGGAGTGCGGTTCTTTTTTTCCATTCCCGTTTCATAATATTGATCCCTCTGCTGCTGTTTCCCCAAAGATAAATGGCAACTTGAACGTCACATTTCGTGTTTTGTCTGTATTCTGTTCAGGTAAACCTCCTTGCCTGAATTTCCATCAGACTGCGCTGCCGGCGGTCAACGATGCCATCGCATCTCCTTCCTTCTCAGCCTTGCCGATAAAAATTTATTCTTCAGAGTTTCTCTAGAGATCATGCAGTCAGAACACGGGTATCGGCGAAACAGCCGCATTTTTCTTTCTTGGCCAACGGTTTGTCTTCAGATTCGCATGTTTGGTATCTGCGAAACAGCCGTATTTTTCTTTCCGGAAAAATGACATTTCACACGGATTTCACAGCGGCCTCACACCAGTCTCACACCACCCCTTTAAACTCTCCTTAAATATCAAATGTAAGGAGGGTTTTTTATGTTTGCAGGTCTGGAATGGTACTGGTGGCTGGCGATTGTCCTCGTGCTGATGATCTCCATCCCCTTCAAGATCCGTTTTATCAGATGGTGGAAGAAATACCGGCAGGAACAGAAGGAAAATTCTTACGGAAAGTGGGGTGACGACAAATGATGGAGGTAAAGAATCTGACGTTCTCCTACGGCAGGGATCAGCAGGCGCTGTGCGGGCTTGACTTCACCGTGGAGGATGGCGAGATCTTTGGGTTCCTGGGACCAAACGGCTCCGGAAAATCCACAACCCAGAAGATACTCACTGGCATATTGAAAGGCTATGGCGGAAAAGTCTCCTTATTTGGACAGGACCTGGCTTCCGTCCGCCGGCTGGAATTCTTTCAGAAAATCGGAGTTCTGTTTGAATTTCCCTATCTGTACGCCAATCTGAGCGCCATTGACAATCTGAACTATTTTGCCTCCTTCTACCCCGCCGGACAGCGGCGGGATACCATGGAACTGTTGGAACTGCTGGAATTTAAAAAAGATTATCTGAAAAAGCCTGTGTCTTCCTGTTCCAAAGGAATGCGCCAGCGGGTGAGCATGGCCCGGGCGCTCATCAGCAGCCCCCGGCTGTTGTTTCTGGATGAGCCCACCAGCGGCCTGGACCCTTCCGGCGCAGTGTTGTTCCGAAAGATCATCGAACAGGAGCGCCAAAAAGGGACCACCGTTTTTGTGACTACCCACAATATGACGGACGCTGACCTGCTGTGCGACCGGGTGGCATTTCTTTCAGGAGGAAGCCTTGCGGCTCTGGACACACCCAAAAATCTGAAAGAAAAAAACAGCAGTCACCAGATCGTCATCGACTATCTGTATGAAGGCCAGCGAAAAATCAGGACCCTGGACGCTTCCGAGCTGGAAACCGGCATTTCCTTTGCCCACGACGGAATTGTCAGCATCCATTCTCAGGAACCGACTCTGGAAGATATATTCATCCAGTATACCGGAAGGGGGCTGTCCTGATGCGGAAAAGCTTCTGTGCCCTGCTCAAAAAGGACTGCCGAATGCTGACGTCGGGAAAATTTTTTCTCATGACAGTTGGTTTTCTGGCGCTCTACACAGCATATGTGAACCTGGGATATGTCCGCTTCATGCAGATGCCGCCCTACCATGTATATTTGTACGACCCTGCCGGAACACAGACTGAAGTATCCCCCCTGGTACAGACGGTTGATTCCGCAGAAGACCTGGATGCTGCCCTGCAGGCTGATGCCAACAGTGTCGGACTGAACGCCGCTTCTGGAAAAGTGCAGGTGGTTCTTTATGCGGGTGCCAAACCGATTGACCGGCACCGGGCTGATTATGCACTGTCCCTTCTTCATCCATCCGTCGAACACCCTTTGGAGATAACCGGCACAAACACACCAGAGTCAAAAGCAAGGAAAGAAATCACCTGCGAGCTTTTGTTTTTTGAACTGACCGCAGTGGGATTCCTGGGAATCGCCGCGGTACTGTTCCGGGAAAAGAATATGGGCGTCATCCGCGTCCATGCAGTCCTTCCTCCGGCGAAAGATTTGTTTCTTTTTTCTAAGCTGCTTGTATTTTTATTTTCCGATTTGTGCTTTTCCATTTTACTTATTCTGCTGAACACAGGATTTGCCGATGGCATCCGGATACTGCCGGCAGTACTGTTCCAGACTGTCATCCTGTCACTTCTCATGGCCTTATCAGGACTGCTCTGCGCTCTGCTTTTAAAAGATTTCCGGCAGTTCACACTGGCCTATCTGCTGATCGCCGTTTTTGCAGCAACGCCCGTATTTCTGTCGGCAAATACATCAATAAAGTTTGACTGGATCCGGTGGCATCCGTTCTATCACGTCTATATGGGACTAAAAAATGCCTGCTTTGGAACATCCACCCCACTGATCCTCCATATTGGTTCTGTGGGTGCGATTGTACTGCTGTATCTGGCAGTGCGGTATGCGTTTTTCCGGGAAATGGGAAAGGAAGGTTAGGACATGAGAAGTTTAAAATACCAGCTGAAAAGCGTCTGGAAAGACAAATTTTGTCTGATGTCATTCCTGCTGCCCATTCTGGCTGCGGCAGCGCTGAATCTTATGGGTTCCATCGATCTGTCCTCCCTGGGACAACTCCATTTCGGCGTGCTCGAAGAGGACCTGCCCGGACAGACCGTCGCGTGGCTGGAACGCTATGGCCCCGTAACGTACTGTAAAACACCAACAGAACTAATCAATCTTGTCAACGATCCGTCCACCAACGTCATCGGTGTGAAAGCAGATGGGACAACGATCAAAACAATGATTGCCGGAGATGAACTGGAAGTTTTCCGGCAGGCAGCTGCCACCCTCCCGGCTCTTTTTGAACAGCAGGCGGATGCCAGACAGACAAAGGTGCTGGTACTGGAAAGCCCTGATGTTCTGGAAAATCTTCAGGACATCTTTATCCCTGCCATACTGATTGTTGCCATGTTCATGGGCTGTACCTTCAACGCCATCAATATCATTTCCGAAAAAGAGGACGGCGTGGCTTTTGTCAATGAAATTCTGCCCATGCCCCCTGCCCGATACGTGATGCAGAAAATTGCAGTGGGATTCCTTTTCTGCAGCCTGTCCTCTGTTATAACCGCGTGCATCTGTCTTCGGCTGTCCCCGCAGACGCTTTTGATCATGCTGGTGCTGATACTTCTGTCCTCCTTTTTGTCTTCCCTGATCGGACTGTTGATCGGAAGGATATCCGACAGCCTGATGACAGGTGTGGCCTGCATTAAGGTTGTCATGCTTCTGTTTATTGCCGTACCGGTTCTGTGCACCCTTACAGGGGCAAGCGGGCCTGTGTCCATAATCTGTAATCTTGTGCCGTCCCGTCCCGCCTTTGAAGGCATCATGGCCCTGTCCGCCGGAAACACAAAAGCAGCTATGGAAAATACCGGTATTCTCGCCATTCACAGCATCTTATGGTGTTCTTTGTATATCCTGTTTCCCACCCGGCGTAAAGGCTTCCTGCATGGCAGCGGCACAAAAACTGGAAATTGAAGACGGGCTGTCAGCATCGTACAATGCCCGCGGCTGTGAAGTTTCTTAATTGAACTGCAGCACCACAGATTTACGGTTCTTCCACGTTGCTGTCGCTCAGCGCACCTCCAGAACACTTCATTCCAGTGCCTTGTAGAATCAAAAATATGAGACACACAACTTCTTCAGATCGTAAGTACCATCTTTGGATACCTGACAAGGAAACGGAATAAGGCGTACTGGTCGTATGCCGATTAACGCCAACGCCATCAGCTGTCAAAAAACGGCACTTGGAGCATGTATCCCTTTGTCCGCTGAGGGTACTGTCAGCAAATAACACATATGTAACGCAAAGTTGACAAAGTGCAATTCAGAAAAGATAGTCAATTACAGCCTGATTTGATACAATGGACTCACCAAAATCAAGGAGGCCACACATATGACATTCGGAGAAAAGCTGTTCAAATTAAGGAAAGAAAAGGGATTCTCACAGGAGACACTTGCTGAACAGATCGGAACCACCAGGCAGGCTGTCAGCAAGTGGGAAAACAATCAGGGATTTCCGGAAACAGAGAAATTATTGCAGATATCTGATATTTTTGAAATATCCTTAGATTTTCTGTTGAAAGATGAGAAATCCTCTGATGAGAGAAAAGCTGGTCTGGTCTGAATACCATTCCTTTGTGTTTTTGGGATTCGCAGCAGGACTTTTCGGATTTTGCTATTGTGCCGGAGTCATGGACGCCTATGAACTGTTGATCAAAAATGAACAATATTCTTCCAGCTTATCGTTTCAGATCAAGCGAAAAATCAAAGACCGCATGCAAAGGCTTTGATTTTTCTTGAGACATCAGAAGGATAAGCTTTCCGGCACACGATACAGACCGGATTCTTTTCGGTCAAATTAAGACATCTTTTCCTGGCTTTTCTGTTTCATATGGTCTGATCATCAGGTTCCGCCAGGCCTGAGATGATACATTTTGCAATCCGTTCACACCGATCCTTTGAAAAATAAGCACTTATCTGCGCTCTGATCGCTTCACAAACTGATGCTTTTTCCCCATCCTTTATGACAGCAAGCGGAAGCACCAGCAGGAACAGCTGCCGTCCATATTCCAGAGTCAGCAGCTGCTCCACCTTCTGATATGGAATTACCTGAAGCGTCCAGTGAGGACCTGTGCTTCCAATCTCTTCATCATTTATAAAATAGAGGGTATCTCCGGGATGAAATTCAATCTTCAGAGTTTTTTCCTGCCCCAGCAGCATTACCAGTGTCGTCGGCTCATCCAGATATCCATCACTCTCCATCAAGACCCCTTCATAATATCCGGTAAACCGCTCCCACCAGCTATCAACCTCTTCTGTGTACCATTCCTGCATCTGATCCCACACGGAAACATCTTCCTCATCACAAGAATTGGGATAACTGACCCCAATATAACCAATCCAGAATTCCAGGTTGTCAATGTCTTTGATGCTGACCGCTTTCATCGTTTGTTTCCTTATTATCTGCCAAAATTCAGACAGCTGAATTTGCCGCCTGTTACCCTTCGTGGACCAATATAGCATAAATCTTTGCAGTATGCAAAACATATATATGGTTCCCTATACGACGATTTCTTAAAAAGTGCCCACAATGAATGTATTTTTAATGGGCTGGCACACGAAGTTGTGCGCCAGCCCATTCCTCTCTATCCGCCTATTCTAAAAAGTCCGACATCTGCTTTTGCGAACATGCAGACCCTGCCACCAGGGCAACCAAGGAAACCGCGCTTCCTGCAATCGCCTCATTCAGCCCATACGGGTTACCTAAAAAGTTTTTCCAGATCACCGCTGTTGCAAATCCCCCAATCATACCACACAGCATTCCCGTCTTTGTTGTTTTTTTCGACAGCAGCGCAGCCATGGCAGGGACTGCGATGCAGGCAGAAAAATAACTCATGGATAAAACCAGCGAGTCCAGAATATTCCCCGCTTTCAGCGCAAACAACAAAGCCAGAAGTCCAAGTATCACAACCATATATTTGGACAACCGCAGTTGTTTCTGATCACTGATATCCGGTTTAACCACCTTTGCGATATCTGTACTGACTGTCTGCACGGCCAGCAAAAGATAACTGTCAATGGTAGACATGACAATGGCCATAAAGGAGGTAATTGTCATCGCATAAAGCAGTGGATGAAAATAGGCTTTTGTCATAATGGGAATCATCATCTCATCAGATACCCCTTCCGGAAATACCGGATGAAGCACATAGCCGCAGATCCCGATCAGGGTCACAGACAGGCTGTATAAAATGATGATGGCGTTTCCTCCCATGCTTCCTTTTCTGGCACTGTTAGAATCAGAGGCCGCAAAGGCTCTCTGCCAGTAAGGAGGACCTGCCAGAAAATACAGAAGGTACACAAATCCGTAGGATATGATGGAACTGTCAAGCTCCAGCGAAAAGTAACCTGCAGGAACGGAATGGATCAGCGCATGGATCCCTCCCACTTCCCTTACTGCCAGGACCGGCAAGAGCAGACCAATCACGAGCAGCAGAAGAATTCCCTGTATCGCATCAGAATAAGCGACACCATAAAATCCCGACAGGGAGGTATAGATGATCACCACCACCGCCGTAATGATAAGAGCTGTCTCATAAGAGATTTGAAAATCTTCAAAAATCAGTTTCAGGATCTGTGACGAAGCCACCATCTGAGTTCCAGTCGTCCCGATCAGTGTCCATGCGATCACGATGGATGCCAGAAGCGCCGGCACTTTCCCAAACCGATGACTGATCAGATCCGGTATGGAAGAAATGTGATATTTCACACCGATCCTTTGAATCTTTCCAGCAAAAAGACTGAACACACTGAACGCTACAAAGGTGGCCAGGGTCGGAACCATGGCTGTGATCCCGATCCGATACGCCAAACCGGACTTTCCAAGGGTGGAGGATGCACCAATCCAGGTTGCCGCCACCGTAAGCATCAGTATGGGCAAAGGCATATTCCGCTTTCCCAGGTAGAAGCCTTCCACTGTCTTTGCTTTGTTCTTCAGTTTTATACTGACAAAAACTACGAGCACCAGATAAAGAATCAGCATTCCTATGACCAGATACATCCTGTTCCCTCCTCCGATTGCATTTCATCTTTGTAAATGATTATGCCTTTGCCCTGCCTGCATTTTTGCTGATCTTTAAAATAATCAGTGCAAGAACAATTCCGATCACTGCAAATACAATGATGGAACCGAATACATATTTAAAACCTGCAGCACCTGGATGGCTGTCCATAAAGCTTCCCAGCATCACATTCATATAGGAATCCGGCAGATAGCCGATGACCGAGATGATGCCCGTTGCCGTTCCCGTCAAAGCCAGTGGAATGCCTGCCTCCCCCATGGTCGCATAATAGATTCCGCGCAGTGCATACATGACCGTCGCAAAAGCCAGCACGGTAATGATCGCCGGTATCAGCGCACCGCCGGTACCCGGCATAAAAAACAGAATCAAAGCCAGAATAATCTCACAGATAAATAGGCCGATGACAGTTTTGGAATAAGAACCAACTTTATCGGATATTTTGCCGATGATCGGTGCACTGAAAATTCCGATACCGTAACTTCGGATAGTCGCCACTACACCAGCCATAACCACTGTCATGCCAAAGACGGTTGTCAGATAGGTAGTCGTATACTCGGATGCAATCTGACAGCTGTACGCGCATAATACCAGTACTGCCACCAGCCATACGCCCGGCACCTTCAGCACTTCGATATATTCTTTGAAGGAAGTAACCGTTGCTTTATCTTCTGCGCGCTCTTTTGGCAGCAGGAACCACATGGCAGCGCCCAGCGCCACATAAGTAACACCATAGAAGATCAGCACATAGCGAAGAGGTGCATCCGCCCTTATCATAAAGTAATTCAGGATCCCAAGTGCCGCAAAGTTGATGATCAGACCGGCCACCGCGCGGATACCTTCGCTGTATCCAAATACAGAACCTTGCTCATTTTCCGTTCCGAACATACGGATTGCTTTTACAAAGGACACCCAGAATACTACATTGGAAAATGCAAGCAGCACATGAATGATCAAAAGTACGCCAAGAGACGGAATAGTGGCATACCAAAAGGTACAGGCTGCCAAAAGTGCTGTGGATGCCAGAAGCATCTTCCGATTGTCAAACCGGTCTGCCAGAATGCCTCCTGGAATATAGATTGCTGTCTTTGTCAGAGAATACGCACTCATGATCTTGCCCACATCCGTATTACTAAGACCGAACTCTTCAACCAGCGGGTCATAGAAAACGGTTTTCAGATAGGGCACCCGATAGATCAGACCGGCTGCAATCGTCAAAACAATAAATCCGATCCATTTTCCAGCTCCGTTGTTCGCTCTGTTTTGTTCCATAAATTCCCTCCTATTAAAGTTCCGCTCCGGCCCTTCCAAAACACGGTGTTCTAGATCAATTCTCAGGCGCTTTCGCTCCTGCTCATTGATCTGTGCTTTGGCCGGGCCTTCGCTGTCCTTACTACTTCCTACTTAAAGTTCCGCTCCGGCCCTTCCAAAACACGGTGTTCCAGATCAATTCTCAGGCGCTTTCGCTCCTGCTCATTGATCTGTGCTTTGGCCGGACCTTCGCTGTCCTTACTACTTTCTACTTAAAGTTCCGCTCCGGCCCTCCCAAAACACGGTGTTCCAGATCAATTCTCAGGCGCTTTCGCCTCTGCTCATTGATCTGTGCTTTGGCCGGACCTTTGCTGATTTTTAGTACCTCCTGTTTAAAGTTCTTTTGTTATTTTTATATTTGTTTTACGATCAGGGCGTCCGCCATGGCGACCCCCTCTTTCTTTGGATACACAAATACCGGATTGAGGTCCAGCTCTGCCAGTGTATCCTTGTTCTGCGCCGCATAGCCGGCAATCTGGACGATCAGACCGGCCAGTGCTTCCACGTCCCCCTCCTTCTGTCCCCGGTAGCCGGTCAGGAGCTTGTAACCTTTCAAAGACTGGATCATATGAAGGGCTTCCTTCTTATTTAAAGGCGCCGGATAAAGACTGACATCTTTGAATACTTCCACGAAGACGCCGCCTAACCCGCAAAGGACCATAGGGCCGAACTGAGGATCGTTGTTCACGCCGATGATAAACTCCATACCAGGCGGAAGCATACGGCTTATAAGAATTCCGTTGATCCGGGCATCCGGACAGTGTGCTTTTGCACTCTCCAGAATCTGGTCAAACGCGTTCTTCAGTTCTTCCAGGTTCTGAATGTTCAGCCGGACACCGCCCACATCACTTTTGTGAAGAATATCCGGAGACTCGATCTTGGCTGCCACCGGATATTCCAGTGAAAGTCCGTCAAGCTCCTCTTTTTTGGACACGACGTATTCTGCAGGAACATCTACCCCATATTTTTTCAGTTCCATCTTACTCTGCCGCTCACTGAGCGCCGTCTTTCCCCCCTTTGACGGCTCCGGAATCGCAAGGTCCAGTGTGTGTTCTTCCGGCACGTAGGCTACAAAATCCATCAAGTATTTCAGAAGCTTAAATCCCCCTCCGGTTGCCGGGAGAATCGGAACTCCTTCGGACTCCAATTTCCTGCGGATTGTTTTATCCCGGCTGGAATTAAAAAAGCTCATCACCGCAATGGGTTTTTTTCTCTTTTTTGCAGCCATCACCATGCCGTCTGACATGGGATAGATCACATCCTGTACCTCATGATGCTCCAAGATGGTCTGTCCACATAAAATCATGCCGATGGAGGGATCATCCATAAACGCCTTGATCACTTCCGCGTATTTCGGACCGTCATGGGCCAGTGTCGCGGACATGTCCAGAGGGTTCGCCACTGTCGCATATCCTGGCAGCAGTTCTTTGATCCGCGCTGCCGTCTCCGGCTGAAGTTCCGGATAGGACAGACCCATCAAAGTTCCCATATCTGCACAGATACCAGTCTCTCCGCCGGACAGACACATGGCACTCAACCCCGTGGAAGGCGGAAGCATGGGGATTACGCTGAGAAGATGACACATCTCAGCCAGTTCCTCGATATCATCCACTCGTATGACTCCGAACTTTTTCATGACCGCGTCAAAAGATTTGTCAGACCCGGAAAGACTTCCCGTATGTGAAGCTGCCAGTGCGCTTCCCTTGGAAGTTTTCCCCACCTTCATGATCACGATGGGTTTCCTCTTTCTGGCTGCCATAGCCAGAACCTTTGTAAACTTCTGCGGATCTTTTACCCCTTCCAGATAAAGTCCGATCACTTTGGTCTCGTCATCTTCAATCAGGTATTCCAGATAATCCTCGATATGAATGCAGGTGCTGTTGCCGCTGGAGATCAGATACGAATAATTCATATGATCCATCTGCATCATATTCAGGCAGATCTTTCCAGACTGCGAGATAATGGCGATATTTCCCGGCACCGCTTCCCTTTTTACCAGCATTCCAAAGGCAAAGATCCCGTCCAGGTTGTTGATATATCCGGCGCAGTTTACGCCCATCACAGCCAGATCGTGCTTTTGACACAGATCCTTTAATTCTTTTTCCGCCTCTTTGTCACCCGTCTCCGCGTAACCGCTGGCATAGACGACAGCTGCCCTGCAGCCTGCCAAGGCTGCTTCTTCCAGTGTTGCTGCCACCAGTTTTTTATTCAGAATGACGATGCACATATCCATCGGTTCCGGCAGCTCCCGGATACTTTTATAACATTTTTTCCCGAACAGCTCTTCCCTTTTCGGATTCACAAAGTAAATATGATCCCTGATCGGCGAAGATAAAAGATTCATACAGGTGGATTTTCCAAAGCCATTCTTATCATTGGCACCAATGACTGCGATGCTGGAAGGCCGGAGCAATTTTTTTAAATCCATCTGACCTATTCTCCTTTCACACACTGATAGCCTGCTTCAAATACCGCCATATTTCCCTCATGGAACTGAGGCTTGGCAGAAAAATAATCCTTGATTCCTGTCTCGTATTCTTCTCTGGTAAACAGTTCGCAGCAGCCTGCCAAAGCACCCAGCATACAGATGTTGGCCCCTCTTTCATTTTTCAGCTTCTCACAGATTTCACCTGCAGGAACCGCAATTTTCTGAAGCTTTGGCATTTCCGGCACCTCTGTGATGATGGAAGAATTAAGGATCACAGTCCCCCCTTCCCTCACCTGAGGAAGAAATTTGTCCAGAGACGGCTTATTCATAACAATAAGATAATCTATCTTCTTGATAAAAGGGCTTGAAATCATCTCATCATCAATCTTGACGCTGCAGTTTGCCGTACCCCCGCGCATCTCTGAACCGTAAGACGGCATCCAGATCACTTCTTTCCCATGGACAGAAGCCGTATTCGCCAGAAGCAATCCTGCTGTCAGGATTCCCTGTCCGCCAAAACCTGCAAAAATAAACTGATTTAACATTACCGGACACCTCCTTCGCAAAACTCTCCCAACGGATAATACGCAAGTACTTCTTTCTCAATCCGGTCCACAGCCTGAAGCGGTGTCAGGTGCCAGTTGGTCGGACAAGGGGAGATCACCTCCACACAGGTATATCCGCCCTGATTCATCTGGGTCTCAAATGCTTTTTGAATATATTTTTTTGTTTTTCTGATGCTGGCTGCATTATGTACGGAACCTCTTGCCAGGTAAGCCACATCAAAACTGCTGATCAGCTCCGATATCTTCAGAGGCATACCCATCACTTCCGGATCTCTTCCTTGTACGGAGGTCGTAGTCTTCTGCCCCACCAAAGTGGTCGGAGACATCTGTCCTCCGGTCATACCGTAAACCCCGTTATTTACGATAATCTGGGTAAAGCCTTCGTTTCTCTGGGCACTGTACAGCGTCTCTGCAATTCCGATGGAGGCTGCGTCACCGTCGCCCTGATATGTAAAGATCAGTTTCTCAGGACGGCATCTTTTGATGGCGCCTGCGGATGCCGCCGCTCTTCCGTGGGCCGCCTGCATCAGGTCCAGAGCCAGATAACGGTTTGTCAGACAGGAACATCCAACTGCCAGTACACCGATGGCATTCTCTGCCAGTCCCATCTCTTCCACCACTTCCGCGATCAGACGAATCACGATCCCGTGTCCGCATCCCGGGCAGAAGCTGTTTACACCATATATTGTGCTGGGAGCTTTTCTTTCCGCTGCCATAATCAGAATACCTCCTTTTCTGTTCCCTGAAAAATCCCCTCAATCTTCTGCAGAATCACTTCCGGATCCGCAATCACCCGACCAGACGGATAAGAATAAACCGGAACGCTCCGTCCATAAAGTGCCACATCTTCCACCATCTGACCACAGGCATTCATCTCCACAGACAAATATGCCTTTGCCATCTTGTTGGTCTTCTCAAATGCTTTGCGCGGGAAGGGCCACAAGGTAATCGGACGGATCATGCCTGCCTTCCAGCCTTTCTTTCTCGCCAGCTTTACCGCCTCTTTGCATACACGGGAACTGATTCCGTAGCTGACCAGCACCACTTCTGCATCTGCAAGCTCGATTTCTTCCCACATCTGAAGTTCCTCTTCCATCTTGCTGTAACGTTCCCGAATATGGGGATCATACTCACTGTAAGCAAAATCGTAGTAAATGCGGTCGGTCATCTTTCTTCCGGTCGGATGTGCCGCATCTCTTCCCTTTAAAGTCCAGTCATATTTGTCCGGATCATGCTCCTTTGCTTCTGGCAGCTCCACGGACTCTGCCATCTGACCGATCGCTCCGTCGCTCAGCAGAATTACCGGTGTCCGGTATGCCTCTGCCGTGTCGAACGCCATGGTAATATAGTCTACATTTTCCTGTACAGAAGACGGCGCATAAACCGGTACTTTATAGCCGCCATGCCCGCCGCCCTTGACTGCCTGGAAATAATCGCCCTGTCCAAGAACGATGTTGCCAAGACCGATGCCGTAACGCATCACGTCCACGATGACTGCCGGAAGCTCCATGGAACAAAGATAGGAAATTCCTTCCTGTTTTAAAGAAAATCCCGGTCCTGCAGAACTGGTCATGGCACGGAAGCCGGTAGCTGCCGCTCCCATAACCATATTGATGCCTGCCAGTTCTGATTCTGTCTGGACAAAATGTCCGCCCCTCTTTGGCAGATGTTTCGCCAGATACTCCAATATCTCCGTCTGGGGCGTGATCGGATAGCCTGCGAAGAAACGGCAGCCTGCCAAAATGGCAGCTTCCGCCAACGCGTTATTGCCTTTCATCAATTTTTTCATCGTTCTACGCCTCCTTTATCGTGAATACCGTGTCCGGACAGACCGTATAGCAGGTCCCGCATTCCACGCACTTTTCGGGATCCACTGCAACCGCCTTGTAGCCTTTTTCATTCACTTCATCACCCAAGAACAGGGCTTCCTTCGGGCATGCGGACACACAGTATCCGCATGCTTTGCATTTTGTTTTCTCTATGATCAGCATTTAAATTCCCCCTGATTTTCCGACAGTTCATTGGCAGATACCGTCTGGATATGTTTCCCGTTGACAGATCAGCACTCCGGCTCATCCTGGATTGACGGCTCAAAAATCTCAAAAGCCAGTTCTCTTTGGAATCTTCCGGTCTCCCTGGATTTTTCAAACAGCCTGCTGACGTTTCTGCGGCACAGATCCTCAATATCCTGAATCACGGATTCCGGCGTTGCTTCAATCACGCCGAAGGTCACGGTATAGAAGAAACGTACTGCACCCACGTTGGCGATAAAGTCCGGAATATCCCAGATGCCTTTTTTATGAAGAATCGGATCTGCCTTGTAATCCACCGGAATGTTTGCCCCCTCACAGATCAGTTTCGCCTTCACCTGATCAGCATTCTTTTCATTGATGACATCCTCAAGCGCCACAGGTACCAAGATGTCGCAGGGAACATCGAGCCATGCCTGATTCGGCATAATCTTCCAGGAAGAATCAAATTTTGACTGATCCATCTCACCTTTTGGCTTCACATTGGCAATCAGACTTGGAACATCCAGTCCATCCTCACAATACACGAAACAGTTGGCATCTGCGATACCTACAATCCGGTATCCAAGCTGATGGAGACGATAACAACAGCTTAAACCCACACATCCAAAGCCCTGTACCACTACGGAAGCCCCCGAAGTTCCGTCGATCTGTTTCCATCCCTCATCTGCCGAGATTGCCACACCAAACCCGGTGGTCACATCATTCACCAGCCAGCCGTCATATTTGCTCTGCAGAAGTTTTCTGACATTTTTCTGTCCCTGCTCCACAATCGGATTTTTCTTCATGGACTTGGTCTGGGGTCTGCCCATTCCCAGTTCATCAAAGATTCCGTACACATCCTCATACTTGGTTCCCAGGTCCGAACCCATGGACAGACCGATATCAATGTAAGGACGCATCGCAATAATAAATCGCTTCAGTACGTCATAAGCATTCGGTGCTTTATAATCATAGGCAATGCCGGCCTTTGCTCCGCCCTGGCAGACATTTTCACAGGCATTTCTTTTATATGCCATAATCTCTGCCAGACGGATCACTTCTTCTTTGTTCACAGAAGGATGCATCCGTATCCCGCCCCCGGAATATCCCTTTACAAAATTGAAGATGCAAAGCCATCCTTTTGCTTCTGTCTGTGTGTCGTTCCATTCAATTACCACATAAGGTTTCATACCCTATATCCTCCTGTTTCAGTTCTGCTTGTTGTTAGTTCCATTTTGTTTTATACAAGGCCCTGTAATTTTGCTGCGAAAAATGTTATAATATATTTATAGCCATAACATTTCTCAGATATCTTGTCTACATTATATATATTTTCCACAAATAATCAATCTTTCAGGGGTTTATTTTGTGGATTATGGATAATTTAATTAGTCTTTGTCAACATTTAAGGAGGCAGTATTATGCTTACGGACCACAGAAAAACCTTTGGAAAACTGCGGATTTTACTGGAATCCAACCGGGAATATTTCAATTATTTTCAACAGATAAGGATGGATTCCAAAGACTATCTGTGCAGAGAACAGACACAGACTTCTCTTGGCCAGCACCTGCTGGATTTTCTGGAATCCAATAAAACAGTATTTCAAAAAGCCTGTATCCGTTATCATAGTATTGACGATTATCTTACCAGAGATTACCAGGATTTTGACAAAATTCAGTACTATCTGGATTTCATAAACAGTCTCTATCAGGATCTGGCAGACACCAACATCATATGGAAATCGGTGGTGTTCAACAGTCCTGTACTCTTCCATCATCGCTGGTACTGTTTTTACGCCACCAAAGAATATCTGCTGGATTCTGCTTCTGTCGGAGAGGAAGTTCGTCTGGAAAAGATGCGTCTTTACTGGGAACAGACCCGTAAAGCCATCTTAGATGAGATTCGTCTGTTCGACACCATCAGCTCCTTTATCACCTCCATGAACAATGCAGTCACTTTCTGTCTGGACAATTCTGCTTTTCCGGAACAGTCCGATCTGCATCCCGGCCGGCGTACTTATCTGTATCAGACTTTGTTTGACACCCGTTTTTTACTGAATGACTCTATGAAAGTCTATCTGAATCTGTCCGAAAAAAAGTCCATCATTCCGGATGTGACGCTGGAGCGTCTGTCCCAGCCGGTCAGCCCTGTTGAACAGTTGAATCAGAGAACCTTCTCTACGAAAGATTATTTTCATTTGTTCCAGAATGCAGATTCCAGGAAAGCCTACACCAAGTATTTGGAAAAAGTACAAAAACAGGAGATTGAATTGTCCCTGAATCTGAACATTCAGACGGTCGAGGACGTATATACTGCCTGTATCTATTCCTTCTTCACTCTTGTATCCAAAAATATTCATGTGAGGCGCTGCCGTTACTGCAACCGCTACTTCTCGCCCTACAACCGAAGCGACGAGCTATATTGTTCACGTATATGGGAAAAAAATAAAAGCTGCCGGGAACTTTATCATGAAAAGAAACTAAAAGCCGATGAACTGACTCAGTATTATCGAAAAGCTTACAAAAAACACAATACCAAAAAACAGCGCAATTTAAAAAACAAACCGTCTTCTGAAAAAAACTTTAAGAAATGGGCCTCCATGGCGAAAAAAGCACTGGAACAGGCGAAAAATAACGAGATTACTTTTGAAGAATTTAAAAAAATACTGAACTCTTCGGAATACGATTAAGACATTCTTTTTACGTATGCAGACAACACCGAACGGGCATACTATCCCGGAGGTGATATTTTGAAATTATTGTCGAAAAATTACGAAGAAAATGTGCGCGCCCTGCGTCAGATTCTTGGTTCAGACCAAAATTTTGATATTCTGGAAAAGCATCTGCTGATCGCAGGACATGCAGCCAGTCTGTTCTTCATAGACGGACTGGTCAAAGATGAAATTTTAGAAAAGCTGCTGGAATATTTCTATTCTCTGAATCCAAAAGAGCTTCCGGATTCTTTGGAGCAATTTCAGATGCAGGCGCTCCCCTATATCGAAACAGAAGTTCTCGCCACGTTTGAGCAGGTCCAGAAAAACCTGCTCTCCGGCGTTCCCTGTCTTTTTATAAACGGCATGCCCGACTCGCTGGCCATCGACTGCAGAACGTATCCTGCCAGAAATGTGGAAGAACCTTTCAAAGACCGGACGCTGCGGGGATCCAGGGACGGATTTGTGGAGACCGTCGTCTTCAACACCGCATTGATCCGGCGCAGAATCCGCTCTCCAAAGCTCTGTATGGAGATGCAGACCGTTGGAAAAAGCTCTCTTACGGACGTGGTTCTCTGCTACATGAGCGATCGGGTGGACCGTCCCTGTCTTGAAAAACTCAAAGAACGAATCTCATCCCTAGCCGTCGATGCCCTGACCATGAATCAGGAAAGCTTAACCGAACTTCTGCTGCCTGGACACTGGTGGAACCCATTCCCAAGATTTCATCTGACTGAGCGGCCGGACACCGCATCCGCCTCCATTTTGGAGGGAAACATCATACTTTTGGTGGACAACTCTCCCTCAGCCATCATTCTTCCCACCACGCTTTTTGCCATCACCGAAGAAGCCAATGACTATTATTTTCCTCCAGTCACCGGAACTTATCTTAGGCTGTCCAGATTCCTGATCATGGTGATCTCTCTGGTGCTGACCCCGCTCTTTCTGCTTCTGATGCAGCATCCTGCCTGGATACCGGAAGGATTTCAGTTTATCCAGATTCAGGATACTGTGAATATTCCTCTGATCTGGCAGTTTCTTCTGCTGGAACTGGCAATTGACGGACTGCGTCTTGCCGCCATCCACACCCCGGATATGCTGAGCACTCCACTTTCGGTCATCGCCGGTCTTGTGATCGGAGAGTTTGCTGTCAACTCCGGCTGGTTCAACAGCGAGGTTATGCTTTATATGGCTTTTGTAACCATTGCCAACTACTCCCAGTCCAATGCAGAACTGAACTATGCAGTAAAATTCATGCGCATCCTGCTTCTGCTTCTGACCTGCTTTTTGGGCCTCTGGGGCTTTCTTGCCGGAATCCTGGGCGTTGCCGTCTGTCTTCTGACCTGCAGGACGTTTTCCGGACGAGGCTATCTGTATCCGCTGGTTCCTTTCCACTGGAAAACCCTGAAACGGCAGCTATTGCGCTCCAAGCTTCGTCCATAGCAGGGCGGATACCTCCTGCTAAAGAACAAAACGTTCGATAATCTCTGCCACTGCGCCCTGATTGTTGTCGCGGCTGGTCACGTAATCCGCCTCTGCTTTTACCTGGTCAAGTCCATTGGCCACCGCACAGCCCACCTCTGCCGCCCGGATCATGGAAATATCATTGTTTTCATCTCCGGCGGCAATGGTACATGACAAGGGAATCCCCATCAATTCACAGAATTTGATCATACCGGCCCCCTTGTTGACGCCCTTTGGCACAATCTCCAGATACTCTCTGCTGCTGAAGTACATGTCCACTTTTCCTTCACTCCACACTGCCATCTTCTCTGCGAATGCATGAAGCTTCTCTTCCTTTTTAATATCAATGGCAAGCATCTTACAGGGACGCTCACGGAGCCGCGCTTTGATATCCGGTACCACGAGCGCTTTCATGTTGGTTCGGGAGAGATAGACATTCAAATTCTCATCCTCCCTCTCCGACAAAACCTTCCCTTCCAGATAAGTCTGAATATACAGTCCTTCCTCCCTGGCTGCATCGACCAGATGGTAGACATATTCCAGAGGAATCGTCTCCTCGAACATCAGTTTGTTTTCCATGCAGTCCATAATGGCACCGCCGTTGCATGCGATGACATACCGGCAGCCCAACGATCCAAGTCCGCTGGATGCTTTTAATCCTTCCACACTCGAAAGCGTCCTTCCGGTGGTGACCACCACCTCATGTCCTGCCTGGATGCACTTTCTTAAAGCTTCCATATTCACTTCCGGTATCTGCTTTTCATCATTCAGGGTGGTGGCATCCATATCTAAAAATAAAGCTTTTTTATTCATTCTCCTGCACCTCTCCAATGGGTTCTGCCGGTATAAATACCCGGTCATGAACCGGATCTTCTTTGGATGTATTCTGTCTTCTGGCATACTCTGCAAAGTATTCCTGGGAGGAAAGCGCCTGTTTTCCCCTCCGGTCTATTTTTTCATAGGTACCGTCCGGCTGTTTGATCTGTGCCTTGAGGGTATCCAAAAGCTGAATCTTCAGCACATGCACCACTTCTTTTTTCAGCTGTTCATTCTCGATGGGGAACAAAATCTCCACCCTCCGGTCCAGGTTCCTTGGCATCCAGTCCGCACTGGCCAGGTAAACTTCCTCCTGTCCTCCGTTCAGGAAATAATAGATACGGCTGTGTTCCAGAAAACTTCCTACAATGGAACGTACCAAAATATTCTCGCTGACCCCGGGAATTCCAACCTGCAGAGAACAGATCCCCCGCACAATCAATTCGATCCGGACACCTGCCGCACTGGCCTCATAGAGAGCCGCGATCAACTCCGGATCACACAGAGAATTCATCTTGGCAATGATGTGGGCCGGCTCCCCGTTCTTTGCATAGGCCGTCTCTCTTTGAATCATGTCAAGAAAACGGTCCCGAAGCCATAAAGGTGCCAAAGAAAGCTTATTCCAGCTGGCTGGTTCCGAATATCCGGAAAGCATATTGAACACTGCCGTGGCATCCGCTCCTATGGGTTCCGAACAGGTCAAAAGCCCCATGTCCGTGTACAGCTTGGCCGTGGAATCATTATAGTTTCCTGTCCCAAGATGCACATATCTTCGAATACCGTCTTCTTCTCTGCGCACCACCAAAGTAATTTTACTGTGGGTTTTCAGCCCCACAAGTCCATAGATTACATGACATCCTGCACGTTCTAGCATCTTCGCCCAGGCGATGTTGTGCTCCTCGTCAAATCTGGCTTTCAGTTCCACCAGGACTGACACCTGCTTGCCGTTTTCCGCTGCCATAGCCAGCGCCGCGATAATGGGAGAATTGCCGCTGACCCGATATAAGGTCTGCTTGATGGCCAGTACCTCCGGATCCTTGGCCGCTTTCCTTACAAAATCCACCACCGGGTCAAACGTCTGATAGGGATGATGCAGCAGAATATCCCGCTCCCGGATTTCTTCAAAAATATCCGCTTTTCCAGTCAGTTCCGGAACCGGCTGAGGCACATGCCTTGGCTCCTTGTAGGCATCAAAGCCATCCAGTCCATACATCTTCATCAAAAATGTCAGATCCAGAGGACCAAAAGCCCGGTAGATACTATCCTCTTTGATCTCAAATTCTCTTTTTAGGATTTTCAGAAGACGCTTGTCAATCTTCTCGTCCACCTCCATCCGGATGACTTCTCCCCACTGCCTTTTTTTCAGCTGCTTTTGAATCTCTTTTAAAAGATCAGAAGCCTCATCCTCATCAATGGTCAGATCCGCATTTCTCATGATCCGGTAAGGATGAACACAGAGCACATCATAACTTAAAAAAAGCTGCGACATATTCCTGGCGATCATCTCCTCCAAAAGGATCACCGACTCCACATGCTTCTCCACCGAAGGGATGCGGATGATCCTTGGAAGCACCGACGGAACCTGGACCGTGGCAAACTCCAGTTCTCCGTCTTTCTCATTTTTCTTTTTCAGAAGCGCTCCTAAATTCAGTGTCTTATTCACGATCAGGGGAAAGGGCCTGGAAGAATCCACCGCCATGGGAGTCAGCACCGGATATACATTTTCCACAAAATACTGATCCACAAACCTTGCCTGTTCCTGATTCAGTTCTCTGTAATCTTCGACCACCTGAAGCCCGCACTGGCGAAGCCCCGGCAGTAAGGAACGCTGCCAGGTGGAATACTGAGTGCCGACAAAATTATGAACCCGGTCATGAATGGCACTCAACTGCTGCTGCGGACTCATGCCGGAAAAGTCCTTTTTGGAATATTCCGCATTGACCATATCTTTTAAGGACGCCACGCGGACCATAAAAAATTCATCCAGGTTAGAAGCAGTGATGCTCAAAAATTTCAGCCGTTCAAACAGAGGATTCCCCTTGTCTCTGGCCTCTCCAAGTATGCGCTCGTTGAACCCGAGCCAGCTCAATTCCCGGTTTTCAAAATATTCCGGTTTCATAAACTCCTTTTTCACGCTCTCTCCTCCTAACCCAGCTTCTTTGCCTTCAGCACCGGCCGGATACTGAACACTTCTTCAAACAAATCCGCTTTTTCCGGAAACATTGCCTGCTCCAACGTCAGATCTTCCTCGGTATTCGCCACAATCTGCATGGTATGATTGTCTTTCATGCTGACCTTGATTTCCCGGATCTTCTGCTTATGGCTTCGATCCAGACCATTGGCAAGGCTGAGAATCGCCGCCAGCTTTATGATCGTCATATATTCTGCCCGTTCCAAAAGCGAACTGGCCGCCAGCTCTTCAAAAGCAAGTACATCTCCGCTGTTAAAACGAACGGTATTGGCCACGATCTCCTGCTCCAAATGTGACAGCCCGATGATCTCTGTAGCCATAATGATGTTGTAAGAACACTGGGCTGCCTGTGACATATTGATGTATTTTCCGCAGTCGTGAAGCAGGGCACAGATCTGCAGAAGCAGGCGTTCCCGCTTTCCAAGACCATGAAGGGACTTTGTCTTGTCAAAAAGGAACAAAGCAAGACGCTCGATCAGCTGTGTGTGATTCCGGTTCGTGTGATACCGCTTCGCAATATTTCTTGCCGACTCGATGATGTCATTTTCCAGATTATGTTTTGGCTTCAGTAACTTCTTTCGCTCTGCGTAGTCAAAAGCCATACCATCTCCCAGATCCATTCCCAGAATCACCACATACTCGGCGCCGGATTCCTCCAACAGCCGTTTGTAGATCACCAGGGTGGGAAGCAAAAGCGTACTGTTCTCCATGGCTATCCCCATCTTTTCCGCCATGGCAGACTGTCCGTTCTGGATAAATTCATCATAGAATGTAATGAATTCTTCCCTGGTAATCTGGTTGACTTCCCGGTCTTTGTGAATATACTGGTTGATGTACTGAATATAGCTTCCCACCAGAAGCATGTAGCGGATGTTACGGTCCTTTAAGTAGAATTTCCGGTAAGTTCTCATCTCATTATTCAAAAGTTCTTCGATGGCACCTGCATACCGGACCGTCCGTTCCGCCACATCCGCCAGCCGCTCCCGAAGCCTGAGGGTGCCCAGGCGGATGTTCTGCGTCGTCACCAGATTATCTTTGTCAAAAAGAGAAAGCTGGATACTTCCGCCCCCCACGTCCACAATGGCGGTCCCTTTTTCAATGATCTCCTGGAACCGCTCGGAATTTGACGCGATGGATTTATAACCCAGAAATCGCTGTTCCGAATTATTCAGTACTTCCAGGCGAATTCCGGTCTTCAGGTAAATCCGGTCCAGAAGGACTACATAGTTTTTAGACTCCCGCACAGCGCTGGTGGCACAGGCGCGGTAGTCCTCCACTCCAAACTCTTTCATAATCCGCTGAAAATCCAAAAACACTCTGCACAGTTCATCTACCAGTTCTGTGCCGATCCTCCCGATGGCATACGTGTCCTTTCCAAGTTCCATCCGGTGTCTGACATGATTGACCACGCGGATTCCTTTTCTCGCGGACAATTCATAGATTTTCAGATTCACTTCATAACTTCCAACATCAATCGCAGCAAACATCGCACATGCCATGATCGTTCCCCTCCACCTTTTATTGTCTGCCGGTACTTCCAAATCCTCCCCGATTCTCTCCTGTCAGTTCCTCTGTCTCTTCAAAAAATATCTCCGGCTGATGCTTCATGATCCGAAACTGACAGATCCGGTCGTTTTTATGGATCACCGTATCCCGCATGGCCAGTGCCGGAAAGAACCACTGATCCCGGTCTCCGCAATAGCTTTCGTCAATGAGTCCGCAGCTGTTCGTCTGAAGGATTCCGTAATGTTTATAGGTGCTGCTTCTGGGGATCACATGGGCTTCATAGCCTTCTGGAAGCTTCATGGCCACCCCAAGAGGAATTAAGCAAAATTCTCCTGCTTTCATCGAGACATCCTCTGCCGCGCGCAGATCAATCCAGTCGGATTTCCCCGCCACATAGCACAGCCTTTCGATCTCCTCTGAAAAATATTTTATCTTGATTGTTTCCATTTTATGTCTCCTCGCAGATGTATTTTCATGCGTACAGCACGGTCTTCTTTAGTGTCAGCGTAGTCTTGACATCAATCACTCTTTGATTGGAACTGCCTTTCCAGGGAAGGTTATTATCTTTGAGTTCTTCCACAAAGGTTCCATCCACCACCACATCCAGACAGGGAATCAGTTCCAGATCCTTAATCTCCTCCCACAGATAGCCGGTGTACAGCCAGATGGTCTTGTTCGGATACCGCTCCTTGATCTCTTTTATCAGCAGGAAAAGTCCGTCTCTCGTACCTGGATAGAGGGGATCTCCGCCGCTGAAGGTAATGCCGCTGATATAGTCTTTTTCCAGCTCTTCAAAGATCTCCTGCTTTGCCGCCTCATCAAAAGGAAGTCCTCCCTCCGGATCCCAGGTGATGGGATTCTGACAGTTTTTACAGTGATGAGCACAGCCGGCAAACCAGAGCACCACCCGAAGTCCGTCTCCGTTTAACATATCTTCTTTGGTTATATTATGGTATCTCATATGCCCCTCCTGCGCCTGCGGATCATATTTTATAATTTTCCAGAATCCATCTGCGCAGAACAATCAGCGCATTGACCGTCGCCAGTTCTCTGATTCTCCTGCGGTCTCCTTTAAAATGGAATTCTTTTACTTCGATTTTGCCTTTTACGTTGCATCCAATATAGACCAGTCCCACCGGCTGTTCCTCATCTCCGGTCTCTGGCCCCGCATAGCCGGTCACGCTGATGCACACATCTGCCCCCGTAAGAAACGCCCCACCCCGGGCCATCTCCCAGGCCGTCTGCTCACTGACTGCCGTATATTTTTTCAGGGTCATCTTCTTGACACCGATCAGTTTTCTCTTTGCTTTATTGGAATAGGTCACATATCCTTGCTTGAAGACCTCAGAGACACCTGCCACATCTGTAAGTCTTGCGCTGAGCATGCCGCCTGTACAGGATTCTACTGTGGTGATGGTCATATTCTGCTCTTTTAACAGCTGAACGATGGTCTCCTCCAGCGTCACTTTTGCATTGGTAGTAAAGATACTGCTGCCAAAACGGATTTTCAGCTCCCGGACCATGGCCTTCACCGGTCCTTTTACCTTTTCTTCCTGTTCTCCGGAAGCCTCCACCTGGACAGCCACTTCTCCCGGGCAGGATTGGATTGTAACCTTAAGCTGTTTTTGCTCTTCCATCAGATCACGGATCTTATCCCGGACTTCCTTTTCTTCCACTCCACATATCTTCACGGTCTTTGAATAAGAATAACTCTGTGTTTCCTTTTCCATTACTAAATATTCCCCTCCAATATCACATGCTTATTTTTTATAACATAATCAACCAGCGACACAACCGTCAGAATCAGGGCGATCCATGTCACTGCCTGTCCGATCCACACAAAAACTCCGCCCAGATCCAAAAACAGCAGGATGATCATCAGCATCTGAAACGTCGTCTTAAATTTTCCCCAGTAATTGGCCGCAATCACTACACCGTTGTCCGAAGCCACCAGCCGGAAACCACTGATGATAAATTCCCGGCTGATGATGACGATCACCATCCAGGCTGAAAGAAGTCCCTTGGATACCAGACAGATCAGAGCCGCGCATACCAAAAGCTTATCCGCCAGAGGATCCATAAACTTTCCAAAATTTGTCACCAGATTATACTTTCTTGCAATCTTTCCGTCCAGCAAATCTGTCAGACTTGCCAGAATAAAAATCAGAACCGCCACATATCTGCTCTGAGTTCCGGCCACATCCGTGAGCGCAAACAGCACAAAAAAGGGAATCATCAGCACCCGGAGTACCGTCAGTTTATTCGGTAAATTCATCTGCAATCTCTCCAATCAAATCATATTCCTGTGCGCCGGTTACCCGCACTTTGACAAAATCACCGGACATCAGTTCCGCCGTGGTCTGGATAAACAGATAACCATCTACATCCGGCGCATCTTTGTAAGTACGCGCCACGTAAGCATACTCATCTGCCACCTTTCCTTCCACCATACACCAGAGTTCTTTGCCGATCATATCCTGGGCTTTTTCAAAAGAAATCTCCTGCTGAAGCTCCATGATCTCGCCGCGGCGCGCTTCCTTCACTTCTTCTGGAACCTGCGGCTCCATCAGAGCCGCCTTTGTCCCCTCTTCCGGAGAATAGGCAAACACGCCCAGGCGGTCAAATTCCATCTCATCCACAAAATCAAGAAGCATCTCATGGTCCTCTTTGGTCTCTCCTGGAAAACCGCTGATCAGCGTTGTCCGAAGACAAATATCCGGAATCTCCCGACGAAGCTTTTTGATGATCGCTCTTAGCTCCTGACATCTGGTCTTTCTTCCCATGGACTGCAGGATCGTATCCGACGCATGCTGGATGGGAAGATCCAGATAATGACAGATCTTTGGTTCCTCCCGGATTACGGAAATCAACTCCTCATAGATCTCCTCCGGATAACAGTACTGCACCCGGATCCACCGGATTCCCCGGATCCTGCAAAGGGCTTTTAAAAGTTTGTGCAGACTTTTCTCTCCATAGAGATCCACCCCATACCGGGTTGTCTCCTGCGCCACCAAAATCAGCTCTTTTACCCCCTGCTCTGCCAGCTCCTGTGCTTCTTTGATAAGAGATTCCAAAGGAACACTCCGATAACTGCCCCGAAGCTTGGGGATGATACAATACGTACAGCGCTTGTCACAGCCCTCGGCAATCTTCAGATAAGCGTAGTGACCTCCGGTGGTCAGTATTCTTTTTGTATCACTTACGACCAGCCGGTTCAGATCCTGGCATAAAAGCTGCTGCTTTCCTTCCAGTGCTTTTTGCAGCACCTCCCCGATCTGATCATAAGCCGTAGTACCCAGTACCGCATCCACTTCCGGAATCTCTTCCAGAATTTCCTGCCGGTAGCGCTCTGCCAGACATCCGGTTACAACCAGTGCCTTTGCACTGCCCTCTTTTTTGTACTCTGCCAGCTGTAGGATCGTGTTGACACTCTCCTCCTTGGCATCACCGATGAAGCAGCAGGTGTTCACAATGATAACATCGGCTTCTTCCTCATCGTCCGTAAATCCATACCCTCTGTCCGATAAAAGTCCCAGCATAACTTCAGAATCCACCAGATTTTTGTCACAGCCAAGGGATACAAACAGTATTTTCATTGTCAATGATGCAGTCTCCTTTGCATTGTCAGAATGTGCAGGCCAAAATTTCCATACTACAAGATATTATAATACTGACCCGGCAGAAAAATCAACGACTATTCTACTTTCTTCCCCTCTTTCTAAAATGCCATATGCCTCCTGCTAAAACTGCCGCCAGACACAGGATTCCCCACATCCCATAAAACATCGGCCTGTCCATGCAAAACTGTACCAGAAGGTTGGGTGTAATCAAAAAACGACAGATTTTCGTGGATGTCTGATTTCCCGCCGCATCACGGGCTGTGACCTGCAAGGTCTGCCAGTGGTTCGCACTTCCCGCAGTCAGAGCGATTCTGCCATCCTCTGCGAAGACCTCTGAAGCATAATACGTGACCGGAATTCCGTTGATCACAGCTTCTGCCCCAAAAAGACAAAGATTATCCCGGACATCCGCCGTGATCCGGCGGCTGTTTTCTCTGTATTGCCCCCCGTCTTCAATCCCGGACACCAGAATATCCGGACCGGTTTTATCCACTGCAAACTCCAGCTTTTTTCCTTTTGTATAATTATCCGACGGATTTTGTGCCAGATCCTCAGAGTACAAGGTCAGTACATAAGTTCCTTCCTCTGAGAAATTGCTTTTGTTGATGGTATACTGATATTGTTTCCAGCCGCCTTCGATCTCCTCAGTCCTGACGGTATAATCTTTTCCTTCGGTAAGTGTACAAATCTTCCCATCCCGGTTGCAGGTGATCTCCCGAAATAAAAGAGAATCCACATTGGTTTCCGTAATGATCAGATCCTGTTCCTGGTTGGTGTAGTATCTTCCTTTTTCACCCGCCAGCAAATCGGTCTGTTCTTCCAACGTATAGACAGATCCAAAACGATTTACAGAAAACAGCACTTCTTCCATACTCTGGTTGCCTGCCAGATCACAGGCCATGACCTGCAGGCAATACAAATCATCCATCTCCGGCACATATGCAAAATCTTCCATTCGGCACTCCATACCGTACTGGTGTTCTCTTCTTGTCCCCTCATATTCCTGAATCCCTTTTTGAAAGCTTTCCAGCCAGATTCGGGTCTGCCCAATGTCATAGTTTTCATCCAGGCACCGAATCTGCGGGGCAACCATCTGATTATTCGCCGACTGATGCTCCACTCCGGTAATCTCGATCTTAGGCGGTGTCTGATCAATGATAAATGTCCCTGATTCATAGATTTCCATCGAATTTTCTGCCAGATCCACGCCCATGATGGAAAACCCATAGACACCGTCTTCTGTGAAAGACACTGCCGCCCGGTTGAAATCCCCTTCCTGTACCCAGCCGGAAAGAGAAGGAGCGGCTTTTCCGTCTTCCGCTGTCATCAGAACTTCCACAAGGGAGGGGTCAAAGTTATGTTCCAAAACTTCGATGAACGCAGTCCTCCCTTTCTTATAATAAAATCCGTTTTCACTCTGATTCTGGTCATAGCTTATGGTAAGGATGGGGGCTGTCTGATCAATGGTGAATGCATCTGCCTGCCCGTACTCCGTCCGGTTGCCCGCCAGATCTGTCACCGCCAGGGAAAAAGTATAATCTCCGTCTTCTGCAAATGTCACCTGGCACACATGCAGGGTATCATCTCCCTCCCCGGAAGTCGTCCAGTTCCCGATCAGCGGCACCCCTCCTTCTGTATTTGTCATCCAGAATTCCACATCCGCAGGATCCAGATTCCGTTCCCGGACTGTCACCGTAGCAGTTCTGGTCTGTCCATAATATTGTCCGTGGGAAGGTGTGTCCAGATCATATATCACGCTGATCTTCGGCGGCGTAATATCAATGTTATAGCTTTGTTCCGCTGTACTGATATGCCCCGCATAGTCCTGATATTCTGCCTTTACAAACACCTCATTTTCATTGTTCCCGGCTGCTTCCAGCAGAAATTCTTCTTCGTATTCGCAGACAACTCCCTCTGTCTCCTTCTTTTTATAGTCTGTCACCTGTACAATCGTTGCTCCGCCCATCAGTGACACCCTTCGCAGACCGGAAAACATGTCTTTTGCCTGCACCCGGAACCGGACATCTGTATTGTAATAAGCCTTTCCTCCAACCATCCTGCCAGGCGTTGTCAGCGTCGTGATCGTCAGTCCTCCGGTGCGGTCGTGTTTCTGCCGGCTTTCCACCACCGGTGCACATTCCTTATAGATACAGTTACCGGACCAGTCGTATGCCTGTACTGTAACCTTTCCTTTAAAGTCCTCTCCTTCTGCCGGAAGCGTCACGGAAAACATATTTTTTTCTGCAGGTGAAAATTCCTGCACATATTCTCTGGTCTTTCCGTCTTCCTCTTCTGAAAAAAATTTTATGAAACGAATCCCGGAGATTGGATCCACAGCAGAGGCTTTGATGGTCACCCGATGGTCCGCAAAGAGAAAATCCGGGTTTCCATACCGGAAGACGTCCAGAAAACCGGACTTTTCCACTTCATAGGACAATACAAGCTCAGGACTGGACCGGTCTATCACTGCATTTTCCCAGATACACACAGAGGCATTGCCCGCCAGATCTTCGGCTCCCAGAGGCAGCTGATAGACTGCCTCGGTCAAAAGAGGTACATACCACAAAGCGCTGCCCTGTATCATCTGCTCTGCGTCAAGCTCTTCCATATACAGACTGGCACTGCTGCTCTCTATCCTCCGGCCTTCACAATCCGACAGCAAAAGCCCGCTGAGCACTTCTTTTACTTCCTGCCCCCGCAGATTCTCATCTATAAGTTCCAGTTTCAGATAAACCGGTTCTGAAAAACAAATGCGCCCTTCTGTCTCTGGCAGGGTGCTCACATCCAGCGGCTCCAAAGACTGATTGACGTAAGACACTTGCAGCACCGGAGCTGTCCGGTCAAGAACCAGAACCGGACTGGTATAAATTCCCTCCTGTGACACCAAAAGTTCTTCCTGTCCTTCCTGCAAAAAATTCTCTGCCAGATCCTTATACTCCAAAGAAATCGTATAGTGGTCTTCCTTCTGAAGGACAAACCTTCCCTCATACCCTTCTTTGCTTTCCTTCCAGTCAATTTCCGGGCTGTATTCTCCCTTCAGACCGCAGACCTGAAGTTTAAAATCCACCAGATCTGTCATCCTGCCATCCTGGATAACCGGGAAACCGCACTTCTCTCTGATCGAAAAGGCCACCTCAATCTCCTGGTCATAATAAGCAATATACCCGGCCCTGGGAACCATATCCCTTTCATCCATCATGGGATCCGGGTTCTCCTTTTGCACCAGACGCACTGCTTTGGGATAAGAAAGATCCAAAACCGGCGCCTCGTGATCCAGCCAAAAGATTTCGCTCCTGTACATACCGTCTGTCACACCGCCCCTTAATCTCTCACCGCCAATGAGCAGATTGCCGGCCCGGTCTTCATAAGAAAGCCTGACTTCATAAGCAGAGACTCCCATCCCTTCCGACCCGTCAAATGCAAAACATGCCTGGTGTATCTCTCCCTCATCCTGCCACTGCAGCTCTCTTCCACCGACTGCCACTGCCAGATCTTTCGTACTCTGGTCAAAGATTTCAAGCTGCACTTGATCAGGGTTCCAGTAAGCCTCCTTATCCTCCAGCGCAAACACGATGGTCACATCTGCTCCTTCTCTGTTTCGATACACGTTCTGGCCGTCTGCCCGGGATTTGCTTTCACCCTCAATTAAAAAATCAATCAGCTTCGGCGGCCGGTTGTCCACAATGATTGTATATCCGGCAAAGCATCCGTTCTCCGTGTTTCCAAGGCACCCCTCCTCCTTTTCCAGAAGATTGCCGGCCCCATCTTCATACATAACCAAAAAATCATAGACTGTCTCTTCTGGTTCTTTCAAAGCCGGAAAAAGAACAGATGCCAGAGCTCCGGATTCCTGTTGCTCCCAGGGTGTTATCTGTCCTTTTAGACCATTGGCTCCTGTAATGGTCACCCGGGGAGAAAACGGCTGTCCTTCTTCATCCAATGCATCCCCATACTGTTCCTCCTTGAGCGAAAGAGACAGAACCGCATCCTCCTGGTAAAAAATTCTTTTTGCATCCTCTTCCACGGTCCCGCCGCCGTAATCGACCGAGAGAACCGGTGCAGTTTGGTCCAGCGTGAACAATACAGCTCCCGTGAGATTTTCTCTTTCTGCCACATTTCCTGCCCGATCTTTCAGCCGTCGAATCAAAAGCTGATCTTTTACATCTCCTTTTTCTCCCAGGGGCAGCACCAGACAGCCTGTGATCCTGGTATATCCTTCATAGGATATACCATCATAGAAAAAACTGGCAGATGCCTCTTCTTCCATCACCAAATCTTTGATTTTTATTTTTTCATTCACAGTCCCAATCTGCCCTTTGAAATCCTCCCAGTCAATCCCGGATGCCTTTGCTTCTTCTGACCCAGAAGAAATTTTGTCTTTTACATACAGTTCAAAAGAAACTTTTTTCTTTCCGAACAAACGTTCTTCTATATTAGAAATGAATGACATAATTCCCGTTTGATTTTTCATGGATGGATTCGTTCCGTCGGACTGATAGGAAACAAAGATCTTTTCATCCGGCGCAGTCTGATCTATCACATAGACAATGGGCACTTCCTGCCTGCCGCCCAACAGGTCCGTCACCTGTACCGTGTAACGATGAGCCCCCTCTTTTGCCTTCTCCTGGTCAGTGAGGGGAAGTTCCAGAGAAGAAGAAACGCCAAAGAGATACCGGTCATCCTCTGGCAGCAGAAACAGCGGCACATAGATGCCGTCTTCTGTCCGATACTCCACTTTTGCAATCCCTGGGGCGGCACCTGCCTGTATGGTGATCTTTGGATCTTTGTCAAAATAATCCGTTCCTTCCACAGACACCGGATCTGCCTCACAGTGCAAAGACACTATGGGTGCCTCTTCATATTTTCCGGCGCAGACGGTCAGCACTTCCTCCCGCAGCTCCTCCTTTCCATCCCTGACCACGTAGGTATAGTTTCCGCTCTCATACAGGATATCCTGATAAAATCCATCCTCACAGGGTATCATCTCCCCTTCTCTCTGCAGTACAAAAGGCTCTTTTTCACCCTCTTCTTCCTCTTCTGATTCGGAAAAATACAAAGTCACTGTCAATGAGTCCCGAAAATAGAAAGTCCCTTCCTCGTCGGTCACCGTTGTACCATAATCATTTACTGCCGACCAGGCACAGAGTTTCGGAAGAATATCCTCCGGCAATTTTTCCGGATCCGTTTGTGACTCTCCCTTTCCCTCCTCCGGGATCTCCTCTGGTGCCTCTTCCATATTTTCCTCTGTGTTCTCCTTTATATTGTCCTCCTGAGTCTTCTTTTGGTTCTCTTCTTGGCTTTCCTCCCGATTCTCCTTTTGGCTCTCCTCTGGGTCTTTCTTTTGATCCTTGTCAAGGATCTCTCTTTGCCTCTCCTCCTGACTCTCTCCCTGATCCTTTATATTCTCTTTCTGTTCCTTCTTTCCATTTTCCTCCTGGCCCTCCTCGATATTGTCTTTTGGTTCCTTCTCCATGTTTTCTTCTATCTTTCGCTCCGTATTCTCCACCTGACTCTTTTCTATTTTTTCTTCCTGATCCCCCTCCGCCTGTACTGCCGGAATTGTGCAAAGCCAGATAAAAAGTCCCACCAGAACAAACAAAATCCATACCGCATTTTTTCTTCTTTTTTTCTCCATATATTCTTCTCCTTTTCACAGTCTGTCCCCTATATACACTCCTTTGTGTGAACCAGCAGAATTTCTTCTACCACGAGAAAACCTTCTGGTGCTTCTGCTATCTGTACCGTCTTTTCTTCCCGGCAGTTCTTTGGTATCTGTCTTTTTTCCCTGATTTTGGCAGATTTTTGCTTCTGGCCAGTCTGTTTTTCCCCTTTTCCTCTCAGCACTCTGACTGCTGTACGAATATCCAGCCGGATGAAAAGGACCAAAGACAATAACCATCCTGCCCCCATTCCTGCCAGGCAGAACCGATACATCTCATGATATCGTTCCATCCTCTGTCTCCTTCCATCCTGTCTGATGGTAAGCCGAGCGAATCATCTTTTCAGCCTTTTGTATCTGTTCCTGCAATCTCTCTATCTCTTCTGCCAAAACTCTTGTGCTGCCGTCCCCTTTGTTTCGAAAATCCGAATCCAGATGCAGCCGGATATCTGCAAGCTTAGAGAGCATTTCTTCTTCTCTCACTCCGTCATCCCGAAATCCCGCGGCCCGGGATATCATCTGGCTCACCAGTTCCCCATACATAACAAGAGCGGTTCGCTCGTTGTCTGCTTCCACCAGATTGCCCGCTGACAGGGCCGTCAGATCTTCCCAGTAATCCCGATAAGTGACCAGCGCATCTCCCGCTTCATCCACCTGCCCCAGACGGGAATAATAATCCGCAATCATCCACAGCCGCTTTGCCCGCTCCTTTTTGCGCATATCCAGATACTCTGACTTTGCCGCGATCTCCAAATAACTCCTGGCATATTTTTTGTTGCTCTTTTCTTCATACTTATAATAATAAGCAATCCCCGCTTCATACGAAAACCGATCGTACCCCTCCTGATTTCTCCGAAACAAGGACTCATTGGTCTGATCCCTTCCCCCATAGTCAATCAATACTGTCCTTAATATTCTGCTCTCCTCTTTGGTCAGAATCTGATCATCCAAAAAGGCATATTCCAAAAGGGCCCGATATGCCTCCTCCCGGAAAGGATCCAGATCCACGGCCCTTTTATAATTCTCAATTTCTTCCTCTTTGCTGACCGCATGGCCTGCTGCCAGAAGATATGCTTCATAATTATGCCGTTTTAAGCGCTGCTCCATGCAGCCAAAAAAGAGGGCACCGGCACCCAGCGATACCGTAAAAGCCAGCGACCAAAGAAACGTCAAAAGTCTGGTCCGCTGTTTTTTCCGGTATGCACCGTCCCACTCCCAGTAGTGTTCCAGTGCATACCAAAGCTCTTTTGCGGACTGATATCGGTCCTCTTTTCTGATCTTTGTACACTTGATGATAATTGCCTCCAGACCGGAAGAAAAAGAAGGGTTGATCCGACAGATCGGCTGAAGTGCATGGGGACTCTCTCCTGTCAGAAGCTGAAACAGCATAACCCCAAGGCAATAGAGATCCGTTCTCGCGTCGCTCTGTCCGGTCTCCTCATACTGTTCCGGAGCCGCATAGCCTCGGGTCCCTAAAGAGATGGTGTCTTTTATGTTCTGCGGCTTATACTCCCGCGCCGCTCCGAAATCAATCAGCATCACATTGTTGTCCGGTCTGAGCATCACATTGGCCGGCTTCATATCCCGGTAAATGATGGCCGGTTTTCGGGTGTGCAGATAGGACAGCACATCGCAGAGCTGTCCTGCCCACTTCAGCACCTTCTCCTGCGGCTGTGCCCCCTGCTCTGCCAGAAGATCCTGCAAAGACCGGCCCTCAATATAATCCATCACGATCAGGAGCGATTCCCTGTTTTCAATCACATCCACAACGCTTGGCAGATGAGGATGACTCAGTTTTTTCATCATCTCGATCTCTTTTCGGTCCGTTCTCAAATCCCGGCAGCCCTTTTTCAGAATCTCCTTGACTGCCCACTGCTTGTTGACCCGCTCGTTCATGGCAAGATACACGATACTCATACCACCCTGACCGATCACATTCAAAATCTTGTATTTTCCATCGACCACAGAACCGATTCTAAGCATCCCATTCTCCCGGCCTCTTTTTTCTGCTGCAGAGGATCCCGGCCGCAGAAATATTATCCTGCTCTCCTCTGCTCCGGTTTTTGAATGCCATCTCCTTAAGCCGCCTGTGCAGGACATCTGGATTCCTCATCTTCCCGATGCCAAATATTGCAAGCAGTTCCCGGCTGTCCGTGCCGCGCCAGAATCCGTCGCAGCAAAGCAGATACAACGCTTCTTTCGGAATCCGACCGGCTCTGTAGGCCGGCTCCACCTCCTTTGACGCGCCCACACACTGAAGCAGCACATGACCCTTCCCATCCTTTCTCGCCTCTTCCAAAGTCAGACGTCCCAGATCCACCTCCCGCTGCAAAAGCGTCTGGTCCTTCGTAATCTGCCAAACCCGATCCGTAATCTCGTACAGCCTGCAGTCCCCCACATGTGCAACACAATACCTGCCTTTGAAAAAAAGAACTGCCGTCACCGTTGTTCCAAGCAAGAAGCGCCGTCTCCGGCCATATGCGCTGATCCGTTCATTCAGCTTTTGCAAAAGTACCTCCCAGGAAGAAAATACTGCCTTTTCTCCGGCATTTTTTAATCCAATCCCCGGAAAGTCTTCCTCAAACCAGCGGGAAAATGCCTGGACTGCTGATGCACTGGCCAGTTCCCCTTTCTCCAGTCCCCCCATACCATCACAGAGCACCGCCAGGACTGCCTCTTCCCCGTCCCGAAGCGCTTTTTTCAAAAGTAAGGCGTCCTGATTGTTCCTCCTCTTCGCCCCTTTGTCTGTACAATATGCCCATTCATACGTCATCTTTTTTCCTTTCCTACCTCTGCAGACAGTCTGCAAGCAGAATTCCCGCTGACAAAAAGGGCGCCAGCGGAATCCCTTTTCTCTTTCGATGATTTCCGGTCAAAAACAAATACACACATACCGGACATGCCAGAAAAACCGCAAAGATCTGGGCTCTCAAAATCGTTTTACTTCCAAAGCAGAAACCTGCTGCAGCCAAAAACTTTACATCTCCGGCTCCAATCCCCCCGCGTGTCAGAATGCGGATCAAAAATACGGCTCCCCCTCCTGTCAGAAAGCCCTCAAAAGCCTCCAGAAGCACGCCGGGATCCGCATAAAAAATACACTTCAGAAAAAGCAGTACACATCCTCTGCACAGGAGAGATTTTAAAAGAGTGCCCGGAATTTTCCCGGTTTTTCCATCCTCCCATGCAATCAAAAACAAGTGCGGATAGACCAAAAACCGCCGAAAAAGCGTCCACATCAACCACCATTTTTCCATAAATTCTGTTCTCTTTTTTGGGAATCGAAAGGGCGAATGCCCAAGATCTTCTTTTGTATAACGGAATTATACTACAAATTTTGACAAAAATCAAGAAGAATTTCTTCTAAGATTTCATAGAAAAAACGGGCTGATCCATGCTCATTCACACGCCGAAATTCCTCCGGCACATGGGTAAACACCATTTTCACAGCCCGTAAAAAATCTATCTTATTCCATAGACAGCAGAATCCGGTCATTATCCAGCGCTCTTTTAGAATTGCTTTGGAATTTATTCAGAAGATCGGACACGGTCATATGCGCCCGCTCCTCCCCCTCCACATCCAGAATGATTTTCCCGCTGTCCATCATCAAAGTCCGGTTTCCAAGCTCCAGTGCCTGATGCATATTGTGGGTGACCATCAGGCAGGTAGTCTGATGTTTCTCTATCATCCGGGCGGTCAGTCCGAGCACTTTTTTTGCGGTCCCCGGGTCCAGCGCCGCCGTATGTTCATCCAGAAGCAGAAGCTTTGGCGGAACCATCGTTGCCATCAGAAGGGTCAGCGCCTGCCGCTGTCCTCCGGACAGAAGCCCTACCGGCTGCTTCATGCGGTCTTCCAGTCCCATATCCAGCAGGGAGAGCTGTTCTCTGAAAAATGCCTTGTCCTTTTTGGAAATACGGCTGAAAGGGTTGCTTCCCTCTGAGGCCCTCAGGTACGCCAGCGCCAGATTTTCTTCCATGGTCATATGGGGCGCAGTTCCCCTCAACGGATCCTGAAACAGCCGGCCGATCACACGGCTCCTTTTGTATTCCTCCACAAAGGTGATATTTTTTCCGTCCAGATAAATCGCGCCCTCATCCACATAAAAACTTCCTGATATGGCGTTTAGCATGGTGGATTTTCCGGCACCGTTGGAACCGATGATAGTCGCAAAATCCCCCGGCTTTAAATGCAGCGACAGGTCCCAGACAGCCCGCTTTTCATTGACCGTGCCAGGATTAAAGGTTTTCTTAATATGTTCCAGCCGTAACAAATTATCTGCCCCCTTTCTGCACAGAGCCAAACTTCCGCTTCTGAAAACTGCCCCACTCCTTCAAAGCAGGAGAAGCGATGGCCAGTGCCACCACGATCGCCGTCACAAGCTTCAGGCACTCGATGGGAACGACGGAGGTCTTCAGGATCATGGCATACAAAAACCGGTATCCGATGCTGCCCGCCACGGCCGCCACCACATTACGGACCACCGAACGCCTGCCAAAAACCGTCTCTCCGATGATCAGACAAGCCAGACCGATGACGACGATCCCGGTGCCGCTGTTGATATCCGCCGACTTCTGATACTGACCGACCACAGCACCAGACAGAGCGGTCATGGCATTGGCCACGCACAGTCCCACCGAGATGGTAAATACCGGATTGATGGAGGAGGCTCTCACAATGTCTTTGTTGTCACCGGTGGCCCGGATGCTCAGTCCAAGCCTGGTACTTAAAAACCACACCAGAAGAAGCGACATCAGCACCGTGATTGCGGCCGCCAGAATCAGTTTATGAAAATCCCCGCCAATCCCTGCATCCCGGACAATGGTAAACAACGTGTCCTGCTTTAAAAGGCTCACATTAGAACTCCAGCCCATAACCATCAGATTTACCGTATAAAGCCCGGTGTTGGTCACAATCCCGGCCAGTATGGAAGGGACTCCAAGCCTGGTCTGGAGAAATGCCGTCACATACCCGGCACATGCTCCGGCAGCCAGCGCTGCAAAGACGGCGAGAAACGGATGCCCCGCCGCTGCAATCGTGACCGACACGGCCGCTCCCAGCACAAAGCTGCCGTCTGTGGTCAGATCCGCAATATCCAGAATCCGATAGCTTAAAAACAGTGCCAGCGCCACCAGTGCATACATAAATCCCAGTTCCAGCGCTGTCTGGATCACATAAACCATAGCCGCCTCCTTATTCTTCCGTAGTTGTCACTTCCACCACTTCGCCCAAATCAGAAAAGGCCGAATAATCCGCCCCAAGGGCCGAAGCCGTCTCCGTGTTGACCGTGATGATGCCGCCCTCCATCAGATAATAATCTTCCAGACCATCCATCCCCTCCGTCAGCGCCTGATAAGCCAGATCTGCTGTCTTATGCCCCAGGTCCGTATAGTTCACACCACAGGTGGCAAATGCTCCGTTGCGGACAAAGGAATCGGCTCCGGTATAATGGGGAATCCCTGCTGCCGCCAGATCTTCATAGATCGCAAGCTCCGCCGACATGATTACATTATCCGTAGGCGTAAAGATCGCATCTACTTTTTCGGAGATCAGAGCACTGGCCGCCGTAATCACCTCGTCATTGGTGTTGGCTGTTTTCTCCACATAGGAGATCCCTTTGCTGTCCAGGTACTCTTTAGCCTCCGCAATGGGAGCCTGGGAGTTATCTTCAGACAGAGAATAAAGCAGCCCGACTTTCTGCACCTTCGGATTCTGAGCCAGCATCATGTCCAGGATAAATGAGGTATTCAGTGCGTCTGATGTACCAGTCACATAATCAATACCTGTCATATCCGCACTTTCCGGATCTGAGATCGCCGCAAAGATCACCGGAGTCTTCGTCTCCTCCGCACAGTTCGCCATCACCTGAGCGGCCAGCGTAGCCACCGGTATGACCGCGTCCACCTCTTCCGCTATGATCTGGGTCCCGATCTGGGTCAATACCGACTGGTCCCCCTGCCCGGAATACACCTCATACTCGATGTTGACTGCATGGTCGGAACTTGAGGCGATGCTATCCAGTTCCTCGCAAACCGCTTCAGCGATCTCATCCAAAGAAGCATGGTCCATCTGTTTCACCACCGCAATCTTGTAACTCTCTCCTTCGCCGGAAGATTCCCCGCTGCTCTTTGCATCTTCACCGGCTGCTGCATCATCTTCCGCCTGTTCCGGTGTCAAAGTCTCTCCGTTACCGGAGTTGCCGCCGCATCCTGCCATCATTACTGCACTCATCATCACTGCCAGTAAACTGCTCACTACTCTTTTTTTCATCTTCTTTTCCTCCAAAATCTGCATATTATTTTTTTTAGAAATGAAGAAACCCTTTTTTCAGCGGAAGCGATTGTATAAATGCTGCTTTTCCATAACACAAAAACCGCCCCAAGCTTTCGCTTGAGACGGTTATAATCGGATTATAATCGCGGTACCACTCAAATTGGCATTACGCCCTCTTTTACACGTACTAACATACGCTCCTCATTGATAACGGGTTTGGTTCCCGGCAGGTCCTACTCTTTTCATTTCGGTCTGCCCTCGAAAGTCCATTCAGCCATCTACTCCGTACCGCAATCCCACCGCCTGCGGCTCTCTGTAACTTCATACGAAGACTTACTCCTCTTTCTCATCGGTTTCTCTTATTTCTGTAACATATTCTATGACAGTTTTTTAGAAATGTCAATCCTTTTTTTATTTCTCCCATTTTCCGCCTTCACACTACGGGCACATGGCCGCTGACCGAATGCCGTTTAAGACTCCTTCTTCTCCACATACCGCTCATAGCAGAACCGGATGATATCTTTTCTGGTTACAATCCCGATAAAGATTTTTTTATCATCAATAACCGGCACAAAATTCTGATTCATGGCCATACGCACCAGATCTTCCATGGTGGCGCCTGCAGACACCGGCTGGATATCTACCTTCCGTTCCACCGCAAGGATCGACACATTCTCTGCAGACCGAAGGTTCATATCATATCTCTTTTTCAGAACTCTTAGAATGTCTCCTTCTGTAATGGTCCCAATATACCGCCCCTCTCTGTCGATCAGTGGTATGGCGGTGTAACCGCTTCGCTCCAGTTTTTCAATCCCCTGCCGAAGCGTCCAGTCATCATGCAGATGGGCCACTTCACTCTTCGGTGTCAAAAAAAATAATACGTTCATCTCATCCTCCACGATCCGTCCCGTCTACATCAAAGGCGCAAGCACTCTCAACACAGACGTAATCATATTTCCTATCATCCCCTGCCTGCAGTCTCCCACACTTACCTGATGGCATTTAGGGAAGCAGTCCTCCATATCTTTTTTCACATCCAGAACCGCCCTGCATCCATACAGAAAGGTTCCGCACTCGAAGTGCAGATACAGACTCCGAAAATCCATATTGATGGTCCCGACGGTGGCAATCCGGTCATCGCATACATAAGATTTGGCATGAACAAATCCCGGTGTGTACTCATAGATCTGTACGCCCGCCTTTAAAAGCGGCGGATAATAGGATTTGGCCATAAAAAACACCATTGGCTTATCCGGAATTCCCGGCATCAGAATCCGCACATCCACTCCCCGCTTTGCAGCCAGACAAAGCGCGTTCTCCATCTCATCGCTGATCAGAAGGTAGGGCGTGGCAATATAGACATAATCTTTCGCCTGGTTCAGGATGTTGATATAGACGTTCTCCCCAAGCGACTCATTGTCCAGCGGTGTATCCGCATAGGGCGCCACATAGCCGTCGTCTTCAAAATCCTCCTTATGGCATCTGTGGGGACGAAAGATTTCATAATTCAAATCCGGAACCTTAAAGGCGTTCCACACCTCCAGAAACATCAGGGTAAAATTAAACACGCCCTCCCCGTGAAGCCGGACCCCGGAATCTTTCCAGTGACCAAACCGGACTTTTTTATTGATGTATTCATCTGCCAGATTGATACCGCCGTTATAGGCTGTGTGTCCGTCGATCACCATGATTTTTCGGTGGTCCCGATTGTTCATGACCAGAGAAAAGACCGGAATAAACCGGTTAAAAGCAAGGCACTTGATCCCCTTTTCCTCCATCATGGAGTCATAGTGAAACGGCAGCAGCGACACGCATCCCACATCATCATAGATCAGCCGGACATCCACGCCTTCTTTTACCTTCTGCTCCAGGATTTCCAGAATCCAGTCCCACATCAGCCCTTCCTGTATAATAAAATATTCCAGGAAAATATAATGTTTCGCTTTTCGAAGATCCTCAAGCATATGCGCAAACATCTCTTCCCCCAGGGGATAATAAGTCACCTCTGTATGCTTCCAGACCGGGTAAGGACCAAATTCTCCGATATAGTGCACATTCCCCGCTACTGCCGGATCCTTCTCCCAGATCTCTTTTAACAGCGTCTGGTTCTGAGCCATGGCATCTTTCATCTCTCTTTTTACGGCTGCCATCTTCACTGCCAGACGTTTGCTTGGCTTTTTATTGCCCACCATTACATACAAAATTCCACCGAAAAGAGGGAATCCCATAATCACAATAATCCAGGCAATCTTGTAGGCCGAGTTTTCATCCTTCCGGATCAGATACAAGAGAATACCAATGCTGACCAGACGGAAAAACGTATTGATAAACACCGAGTAACTGGTCAGCCGGCCAACAAAAAGTGCCCACCACAGCATCTGAAGCAGAATCGCAAGGCCTACCAGGACCAGCCTGCTTTTCAGAAGCTTACTGATTTTTTTCATTTCCTCCCACCGCCAGTCGATTGATCTGGGTAGCTACGTATCCTGCCCCGTAGCCGTTGTCAATATTTACAACCGTGATTCCGTTGGCGCAGGAGTTGATCATGGTCAAAAGGGCAGACAGCCCTCCAAAACTGGCCCCGTAACCTACGCTGGTGGGCACGGCAATCACCGGAACATCCACAAGGCCTGCCACCACTCCCGGCAGTGCCCCTTCCATGCCGGCCACCGCCACCACACAGTTCACCCCTTCAAAGACCTCCAGATTCCGAAGCAGCCTGTGAATCCCGGCCACTCCCACATCGAAAAGCCGGGTCACACTGGTTCCGAAAAATTCCGCCGCTCCTGCCGCCTCTTCCGCTACCGGAATATCCGCTGTACCCCCGGTACATACCACAATTTTGCCAATCTTTTCAGTTTTTTGAAACTCCGCTTTTAAAAGCCGGGATACGGGTTCATAAGTAAAAGCAGGAATCTCCCGGCACACGGCTTCTGCCTGTTCTTTTGTCGCTCTGGTTCCCAGGACATTGATCCGCTCTAAAGCCATGCGTCTGCAGATCCCCACCAGGTGCCCGGTCTCCTTTCCCTGACAGTAAATCACTTCTTCAAACCCCTGCCGGACTTTACGATGATGATCGATCTTGGCATATCCCAAGTCTTCATAAGGAAGCTTTTTTAACAGCTCCTCCGCCTCTTTTATATCCATCTCGCCAGATTTCACACTGGTCAGCACTGCATTCACATCCATGTCCATCCACTCCTTTACATACCCTTCCTAGTATACCTTCTTCTTCCTTCATTTTCCATTAAAATTTTGTGAATTTTATGTCAAATTTACGAAAGAATGTTGTTGCTGTTGTTTTTGCGACGGAATCTGATTTTTATTCTCCATTTGACAGTTTTCCCATCTCCCTTTATACTTATGATAAACCACTCTGCCATTTCTGTGAATCTGCTTCACAGATGGCAGATACAGCACTTTTTATCAGCATCTTTTCAGGTGGAAGCCGAAAAGATGCCAAATCTTAATCAGGAGGATTTTATGAGTACATCAAAGGTTTACTTTACCAACCTGCGGGTAAAAACGGGAGACTCCCTGCAGATGAAACTGGAGCGGCTTCTCAGAAAAGCTGGGCTTCCCACCATGGATCTGGACAACAAATACGTAGCGATCAAAATCCACTTTGGAGAGCCGGGGAATCTGGCTTATCTTCGCCCAAACTATGCCCGCACCATCGTGGACATGGTCAAATATCTGGGCGGCAGGCCCTTCCTGACCGACTGCAACACCCTCTATGTGGGCGGACGCAAAAATGCGCTGGATCACATCGAAAGTGCATACCAAAACGGCTTTAATCCCTACAATACCGGCTGTCATGTGCTGATCGCCGATGGTCTGAAAGGAACCGACGACGTATATGTCCCTGTAGAAGGCGGTGAATACGTCAAAGAGGCAAAGATCGGACGGGCTGTTATGGACGCGGATGTCTTCCTTTCCGTGAATCATTTCAAAGGCCACGAGCTGGCCGGTTTCGGCGGCGCCCTGAAAAACATCGGTATGGGCTGCGGCTCCCGGGCCGGCAAGATGGAAATGCATTCTGCCGGAAAACCTTATGTCAACCAGGATCTTTGCATCGGCTGCGGACAGTGCGAAAAAGTCTGTGCACACGGGGCTCCGAGCATCACGGACAAGAAGGCCTCCATTGATCACCAGGCATGCGTCGGCTGCGGCCGCTGTATTGGTGTCTGTCCCAAAGATGCGGTAAAACCTGCCGAAGACGAAGCCAACGAAGTTCTGAATTATAAGATCGCAGAATACAGCAAGGCGGTTCTGGACAAAAGACCTCATTTCCATGTGAACTTTGTCATCGACGTCTCCCCCTACTGTGACTGCCATTCCGAGAACGATCTTCCGATCGTACCGGATGTGGGGATGTTTGCATCCTTTGATCCGGTGGCTCTGGATATGGCCTGCATCGACGCGGTGAATGCTCAGGATCCCATAAAGGGAAGTTCCTTGGAAGACTCCGGCCGTCCTTATCTTGATGACCATTTTACCTCCGTCTTCCCGGAGACCAACTGGAAATGCTGCATCGACCATGCCAAAAAAATCGGCATTGGCACCGATGAATATGAATTGATCGAAGTCAAATAAAACCTAAACGGGGCTGACGCCATATGCACTCCAGCCTGTTCTTAGCCCGCTCTCCTATACAGAACGCTGCAAAGTCAACAGGCCAGACTGCATGCTGCATCAGCCCCTTTCTGATTCCTTGTCCATATGTATGGTCATCTGCGGGAAAGGAATCTCGATATTCTCTTCATGCAGCCGGTTATGAACCTGCTCTAGCACTCTCCACTTCACTTCCCAGTAATGCTCGGTCTTTACCCAGGGACGGATTAAAATGGTAATGCCGCTTTCCCCAAGTTCATTGACTGCCACCACAGAAGCCGGCTCCTTCAGAATCATTGGATCCTTGTCCAGGATTTCTTCGATGATCCGGCGCACCGCCTTCAGATCAGAATTATAGGCCACATCCACGCTCATATCCACCCTTCGGGTTTCATTGGTGGAATAATCGATGATGTTGCTGTTGGACAGCGTGCCATTGGGAATCACCACATTGCGGTTATCCGCCGAGTGAAGCGTGGTTGAAAAAAGAGAAATCTCCACCACGGTCCCCTCACATCCGCATGCACTGATATAGTCTCCAACCACAAAAGGTTTGAGCATCAGAATCAAAATTCCTCCGGCAAAATTCGCAAGACTTCCCTGAAGGGACAATCCGATGGCCACTCCGGCAGAACCCAGGAGAGTGATAAGCGAGGTTGTCTGGATACCGAAACGGGCCAGCAGCGTCAGAACCAATACCGCATAAGCCGAAAATTTTACAAGGGCATCCAAAAACTGTACCACCCCAGTGTCCACACTGGAACGCTCCAATGTACCGCGGAGCAGTTTTCGCGCTAAATTGATCACCTTTAAGCCGATAAACAAAAAGGCCAGGGACCATATAAGAGACATGCCCCCCGATAAAAATTTTGGTAAAAGTTTCTCTAAAACATCCGTTTCCATCTGCTTATACTCCTTCCTCTTTGGTAAACCGATTCAGGAAATCCTGTTCTGATATGATCTCCACTCCAAGTTCCTTCGCTTTTTTATTCTTGGAAGAAGAAGACATGGTGTCATTGTTGATAAGATAGCTGGTCTTGGAAGTGACGCTTCCGGTTACCTTGCCCCCTTTTGCCTCAATCAGATTCTTCAGCTCGTTCCGGTTGGCAAATGCCTTCAGGCTTCCGGTAATCACAAAAGTCTTTCCATCCAGTATCAGCCCGGACTCATCCACTTCTTCCACGTACAGATCCAGCTCTCTTAGCAGGTCATCCACCCAGCGGTTATGCTCTGGATCTGCAAAATACGCCTCCACACTGGCACCAATCACCTCACCGACGCCTGGAATCTCACTGAGTTCCTCTGCGCTGGCAGCCCGAAGTCTGGCCAGATCATGATCATATTCCCTGCTGAGGACTTTGGCATTGGCTACCCCGATGTTGGGGATTCCAAGACTGTAGATCACCCTTGGAAGGGTCACATGCCGCGCCTTTTTCAGGCTTTCTGCAAGCTTTTCATAAGACCGCTCCCCAAATCCTTCCATACTTACGATCTCATCCCGGTAACGATCCAGATGGAACAGATCCGCATATTCTTTTACATACCCGAAGCCGATGAATTTTTCCAGCGTCATCTCGGAAAGGCCGTCGATGTTCATGGCGTCTCTGCTGACAAAGAGCGTAAACGCCTTGATCTTCTTGGCCTGGCAGTCCGGATTGACACAGTAAAGAGACTCCACCTCGTTCACCTGCCGGATCTTGGTGGCACCGCCGCATACCGGACAGATTCCGGGAATCTCAACGTTCCCGCTTCTGGTCAGATTTTCTGCAATCTGAGGAATAATCATGTTGGCCTTATAGACCGTAATCCGGTCCCCGATCCCAAGCTGCAGGCTTTTCAGGATGCTGACGTTGTGAACCGACGCCCGGCTGACCGTGGTTCCTTCCAGCTCCACCGGCTCAAATATGGCTACCGGATTGATCAGTCCGGTCCTGGACGGACTCCACTCAATCTCCTTTAAACTGGTCTCCCGCAGTTCATCCTGCCATTTGAAGGCATAGGAATCCCGGGGGAATTTGGCCGTACGTCCAAGGGACTGTCCATAAGCGATGTCCTCGTAGATACTGACCAGTCCGTCAGAAGGAAAGTCGTTGGTCGCCACTGCCTCAGAGAACTCCTGTACCGCCTGTGCCACCTGAGCGCCTGTCACCTTTTTATATGCCACCACGTCAAATCCCTGACTTTTCAGCCATAAAAACTGCCGCTCTCTGGAATTTTCAAAGTCTATCCCGTCGGCACGCACCAGCCCGAAAGCATAAAAGTACACATTTCGCTCGGCTGTGATCTCGCTGTTCAGCTGGCGCACAGAACCGCTGCAAAGATTTCTTGGGTTTTTGTATCTGGCTTCTTCCTCCGGGATTTTTGCATTGATTTTCTCAAAATCCGAATAGCGGATCACCGCTTCGCCCCGTAAGATAACCTCTCCTTTATGGGAAATCTGAAGCGGCACATTCCGGAACACTTTTGCATTGCCGGTAATCACTTCTCCGATCTCTCCGTTCCCTCTGGTAACCGCCTTTTCCAGCCGGCCGTCCCTGTAGGTCAGAACAACGGTCAGCCCATCCAGCTTCCAGGAAAGTAGCACTTCATGGTCTCCGGCAAACTCCTCCAGTTCTGCCACGTCCTTGGTCTTATCCAGAGACAGCATGGGCGTCTCATGACGTTCCTTTGGAAGTTCCAATGCGGCCTCATACCCCACACTGATGGTAGGACTTCCGGAAAGTACCACGCCTGTCTTTTTTTCCAGATCTTCCAGCTCTTCGTACAGTCTGTCATACTCAAGATTGCTCATGATCTCCCGGTCTTCCTGATAATATGCCTTTGCAGCGTCTCTAAGCTGATCCGTCAGCTCCTTCATACGCTCCATCTGATTCATCCTCGTCTCCTCCGTTCTGCCTGTTTTTTCAGTGCTCCCAGCTCTTTTTTCGGTGCTGCCGGCTGTCTTTTCGATGTTATCAGCGCTCCCAGCTCCTTTTCCGATGCTGCCGGCTCTTTCTTATGCCCAAGAAAGAACATCAGTTCTTTCATTTCTTCTTCTGTCACCTTCCGGTATGCCCCGGCCTTCAGATGCCCAAGGCGAATATTCAGAATCCGTACCCGGGTAAGCTTCTGCACCCGATATCCCTGTTCTTTGCACATTCGCCGGATCTGACGGTTCAATCCCTGGGTCAGTATGATCCGGAAGGTACGCTCTCCCATCCGCTCCACCTGGCAGGGCCTGGTTCTTACCTTCAGTTCCGGCAGATCAACCCCGGAAGCCATGGCTCTCAGAAAACGGTCCGTCACCGGCCGGTCCACCACCACTTCATACTCTTTCTCATGCCCATGAGAACCTTTCATCATCTGATGGATGATGTCCCCACGATTGGTCATCAGCAGAAGTCCCTCAGAATCTTTGTCCAGCCGCCCTGCATAGGTAATACGCTCTGGATAATTCAGGTATTCGATGATATTGACTTCCTCTCTCTGACTGACATTTGAGCACACCACCCCCCTCGGCTTATGAACCGCCAGCAGTATGGTCCGATTCTCTGACGCTCCCTGCACTTTTTTTCCATCCAGCGTCACCATCTGCCCCTCTTCCACCTGCATGCCGACGACCGCCTTCTGCCCGTCCACCTTCACTCTTCCGGCTTCCACCAGCCGATCCGCTTCCCGCCTGGAACAGATCCCGGCTTCGCTCAAATATTTATTCAGTCGTATTTTCATCTATGTAACGTTCCCTTCTGTGGCTGCGGCAAACCCCGCAGCCACTATCTTATATCACAGGAAAGTCCTCCGAACTTCCCTATGATATAAAAAACCTCTGGGCAGGACCGCACTGCGGCGGAAAGGTAAAATGTCGCCAGAGCAGCCCGCCGCAGGCAAAGATTCCTCAGAAAAAGCCAGCCTGGCTACTTCAGATATGCCTTCAGTTTTTCGATGTTTTTTTCCTCAAAATCCATCAGCTCCTGAGCCATCTCATAATACTCTTTCTGGACGCTTTTATTCTTTTTGACTACTTTCATCAGTTCCGTAATTCCCTTTGTGTTGCCCTGGATCATCATATCGGCCAGATGTTCTGTACTGGCATTCAAAAGCGTATTCATCTGAATCCCGCCCCACAGCATGGTCCGGTTCACAAGGTTGTCCTCCGGAGGCGTCTCTTTTGCCTTGTGATACTCTTTTTGTAACTTCTCTTCCATCTGGATGAACTTGCATGCCTGGCGGTTAAGATCCAGTGCCAGGTCATCATCCTCCACCTTTCCGATGATCACATTGATGGCTTCCCGCCCCATGCGTGTGTTCCGATAGCTTTCATCCATCACTGCTCTGTCTGCTTCTGTCATCATAAAAAAAGCTCCTTTCCCTGGTAATCCTTACTAGGGTATGGAGCTTTTTTATAATTATTCTGCAAAATGAAATTATTCCAGATATTCTGTCATCACATAACCGCTCTGTCCTTTGTACTCTACTTTGCTCCAGCCGTTTTCATAGGATTCGATCTGGGTAATCTCGTCTCCCTGGTAAGCCAGCGTCACCCTTGCTGACTCTGTACTCTGCTCTGTACGCACATTCACAGTCTCAGACACACGGGTCTGACGGTTCTGAGCAGTCGCTGTCTGACTCTCCGCCGGAGCCTCCGGTTCTGGTTCCTGGGGTTCTTCTTCCTGAGGCGCCTCTTCTGGTTCCTCGGAAGGTGTTTCTTCCGGCACTGTTTCTGTCTCTGCCACCTGTCCGGTAATCTTCTGTACAAACGCCGCCAGTGTCTCGTCACTTTCCTGAGCTGCCTGGTAACGGGCACTCACATCGTCATACAGCGCTTTTACTTCCGGATCCTGCTCAAGCTGCGCTACATAGTCCTGCATACCCTCATCTACCGTACCGTAATGGATGCGGCGTCCTTCTCCTTCATCCGGTCCCACATACAGGCAGATGATATCCGGTGCGCTGGTCTCAATGTTGATCAGCTTCATGTCATAGCACGCAAAGACAATAAACGAATCTTCCACCGGGCCGTCTTTGGTAAAGCAGGATATATTGTCAAAGGATTCAATAAATGCTGCTCTTGTGCGGATACTTTCTTTTTCCTCCTCGGTCAGGACATCCACGATCTCTTCTAGCGCTTCCACATCTCCGGAAGCTATATAATTACAGTATCTCTGAATCAGAAGATCGATGGAACCATGCCGGTTTTCCTCCAACTTGTTGTCCGGCTCTGCTTCCGGCTCCTGTGCGGGCGTCTCTTCCCCGCCCTGCCCTGGATCCTGCTCATTTGCAGATGCATCCTGGACAGGCTGCTCCGGCTGAGGTGACGGGACCGCTGCATACCGGTCTTTTAAAAGCAGCACAATGATCAAAAGAAGCACGGCAATGATTGCAAGGTATACTTTATAATTGGTCAAAAGCTCCTGGAAGGTGCTTGTACTTTTATTCGCATTCTGGTTCTTTTTGTTATCCATAGATCCTCCTTAGGTTATTTTAGAATATAAAAAATGCACCTGACAAGATTCGAACTTGCGACACCGGGCGTCGGAGGCCCGTGCTCTATCCAGCTGAGCTACAGGTGCTTGTATCACTACGCTGACTATCATACACCAATTTTCAAAATTACGCAACCCCTTTTTGTAATAAATTTGTAACATTTTTTCAGAGGTGTCTTTTCTCAAAAATCCCGGAGCCCGGAGGGCGGCTGCAAAATACAGTTTTGTCTGTTTGCTCAGCCGCTCCTTATGAATGAGAGCAGCCTAAGAACAGGCAGGCTTTTTGCAGCCTCCTTTCTGGCTGACACAGACTACGTAAGCACTCCTGTCTCCCCGGAATAAAGATAGGCATGGCTGCTTAGATATTCTTCCGGACTTACGCAGGTTGCATTCACCTCCTGGATGAGCTGGTCCAGATCTGCACGGCCAAAAGACAGGCTTTTAGGAAGCAGAAGCAGCTCATGGATACTGCTTGGAATCACATAAAAATCTTCTCCAAACGTTTCCCAGCACATGCGCTGTACCCCGGGATCCATAAAGACGGCAGCTCCGTATTCTTTTCTGAGATTACTCAAAATATACATCCCCCGGCTGACCGGTTCAAAGCCGGCGCACTCCATGAATTCCTCGATAGACTCGAAAAATACTGGTTCTTCTGCCATGTTCCCTGCTGCTGCTTTGCAAAGCTCTTCCAAAGTCACCTTCCAGTACTCCATATGTCCTCTGCGGATCAGAGCTGTGGCGTGTTTCATCATCTCCTCCGGAATCCGGAAGTAAAATACCGCTGCCAGATCCATCCAGGGAATCCAGGGAACCTCTTTTAAAAGCTCCTCATTCCTCTCCCTGGAAATCAGGCGGCAGAAAATCCGCTGTTTCAGCTTGCCAAAATCCAGAATCTGCTCCAGGCTCTGGCTTTTAAACATCTGACACTCTCTTAAAGTCTTCAAGACCCGATCCGCGATTACTTCCAGCTCTTCTTTGGTCAGATCCTCCCGGTAGTAATCATTTACATAAACGGTGGGCCGTTCCCTGTGTCCTTCCACATAGTAGGAAAAACCATCCAGCTCCACGCTGTTGTTCTTCAGGACCCGGACACTTTTTACCTCCTCTTCCTGGGACATCCGTTCCTGAATCTTTTGCTCCAGATACAACAAATACGATTCGTATGTCATCGAATTCCTTTCTGTCTCTGTATTGTCTTGCGGAAATCAGTGTGCGAAATGCACCGAAATGTTTTATATCTTTTTCTATTGTACCTGATATGGTTCCTTTTTGCAAGAGTGTCACAGATCAAAATCCTTTTTCTTTCAGTTTTGCCACAATCTGTATGTAAGTCTCCACTACATCAAAGCCTGTGTAATCTTCCCTTTTCAGATCTATGATGTCGCCGTGGGAAATTCCCCTTGTGCGGGAATTGGAAAAAACGCCCTGGAATTCTCCCCATTGTGCGGAAGTTATGCTGACCAGACCGTCATTGTCGCCCTCTAAAGGTTTGATCATACAATAGGGAACCGCCAAAAGCAGGTGACTCCAGGGCCGCTTCATCTTGGAAGCATAACTTTGATAATAGACCCCCGGTACATCCGGCACCTGCTGGTTAAAGAGTTCGCTTTCTTTGGTGGAAAACTGATGCGTTGCCGTGTAAAAATCCGGATTTTTATCTCCAAACCTGGAAAAAGTCCGGTCAAAGCAGGCGGCCACCAGGCGGTACAGCCCCTCCGGCAGACAGCAGGCATAATCCACAAAACGGCAGCCTCTGTGGGGAGTATTCATGGTGGTTAATGACGCCACATAAGGCCCCATACCCAGCCTGGAAACAGCGTATCTGGCATCCAGTCCTCCCTTGGAGTGGGCGATGATATTCACCTTTTTACATCCGGTCTCCTCAAGTACCTGGTGAATCCGTTTCTTGATGTCCTGCGCATTGTAGACAATGGTTCCAAAGGCTTCCTGGTTGCCGTAGTAGACGGAGGCACCATTGCGTTTTAATGCTCTGGGAATCCTCCCCCAGTAATTAAAGTACCGAAGATCCCGAAATCCTACGCCATGAACCATCACCAGCGGATAACGGGTTTTACAAAGGTCGGAGTCCACCCGCAGTTTCTGAAGGGCCGCTTTTTCCTGCTCAAAGTCATATTCTTCCAGAACCAGACGGCAGGCATAGAGGAGCACCACCAGATTCACCACCGGAATCCACATGGTCAGAACCATAAACAGCCGGCGGACGATCCCCAGACGCCTGGAAGTAACTATGATCAAAAACACCCCCGCAGACAAAAGGGAAAAACATCCCACACAGGCAAAAATCAGATTCACCGTCAGCACCACCACACCCGGTGTATGTCTCACATAGACAAGAAAAATCAGCAGAATTTCCGCTGCCATCCCATACAGTCCACCCCAGGCAAATCTTGCTCCTGCCGCCATCATCCGCACCCGGAGACTGACCATCTCCCGGCTTTTGACCGGCCAGAAGAAACAGGTCCCGGCCAGCATAACCAGCACAAAGATCAGCATGGACAAAATCCCGGCACCAAGCACATGCATCTGCCAGAAACACAGCGGAAGATTGAAGATACAGGGCAGACTTATTACAAACCAGACCTTCGACAGCCATCTTTTCATCAAAAGATCTCCTTCCATATGAATCATGTTCTCAAGGTTTTTGCAGCAAATGCTTTGACGCTTCACAGAATACCCGCTCCCGTAAAGCGAAAAAAGGCGCCGACATCAGACGCCGACCCCTTTTCACCTATGCATTACACTCTGGACAGATACTCTCCGCTTCTGGTGTCAATCTTGATTTTATTCCCGGTCTCCACAAACAGCGGAACATACACTACCGCTCCGGTCTCCACCGTCGCCGGCTTGGTTGCACCGGTAGCCGTGTCACCCTTGAAACCAGGCTCGGTATCCGTGATCTCCAGCTCTACAAACAGCGGCGCCTCTACGGCAAACACATTGCCGTTGTGAGAACAGATCTTCACCATCTCGTTCTCTTTTACGAACTTCAGAGCATCGCCCACATCGTCGCTGTTCAGCGCAATCTGATCGTAGGTCTCTGTATTCATAAAGTGGAACAGATCCCCGTCGCTGTACAGATACTGCATGTCCACCCGGTCAATCCGGGCTGCCGGGAACTTCTCTGTCGGACGGAAGGTTTTCTCCACCACGCCGCCGTTGATGATGTTCTTAAGCTTGGTTCTTACAAAAGCCGCACCTTTGCCCGGCTTTACATGCTGAAACTCTAAGATCTGATAAACGTTACCCTCTATCTCCAATGTAACGCCATTTCTGAAATCACCTGCTGAAATCATTCTGTTCTTCCTCCTTACTGTTATGAAGGGATTACACACTCCCCACACTTTCTACTATTCTATAATAGAACGGCCCGGATTTCAACTATTTTTTCACAGCCGCACCTTTTCTGTATTTTTTTCATTCCCCCTGTTAGATCCTGTTCCTATATCCGCCCGGCACTTAGTCCATCCTCACAGACACGCCGCCCTGTCTCTCAGAAGGCTGCACCACCACTGAGACCGGCTGATTTCCGCTCCACTCAAAGGCATAGGACTCTCCCGACGCCTGGCCGATGAAATTTTTCCAGGAAATATCCACCTTCACCTGCGGATCGCAGTAACCCTGCCCCATCCAGCAGATCACCGCATCCGGATCCACAGAAATTGTATTTCTGCTCTGAACGTTATTGAGTACAATGGGATTCCCGTCTGTGAGAATCGCCACATAGGCATTGCTTCCGTTACCGGTCAAAAGAGAAGTGGCAAGTCCTTTTTGAGACAGCACACCACAGCCGATAAACCGCACCTCATACTTGCAGTCCTGGGTAAAGGCCAGGATATTCTCTGATTCCACCGAGATCATCTCTCCATAAGCAAGCTGATAGATGAACACATGCTGACTGTTGTTGGCAAAATAAGTCACCGAATCTCCGTTCATATTTACCTTCATAAGCGGAAGATTCTCCCCGGTCACCCGCCGGATGATCGAACCAAGCGCCGCCTGGGCCAGATTGCCCTGGGGGCCCAGCAGTACCTTTTCAAACCGGTAATTCTTACCACCTGCACTGTCTCCTGCAATAAAAGATCCCGCTTTGGTAAAAAGCACATCGCTTCCGCTGCAGGTCACCTTCAGCGTCAATTCATTGACTGTTTCAAAAGTAAGCATTTTCCTTATCCCCTTTCTGCCTTCAGCCCACCTGAACGCCGTACAGCCCGCACAGTCCGGCCAGATCCTTTGCCACTCCATTCCCGATCCCGTGGAATTTCCAGCTGCCGTTGTGCAGATACAACTCCCCGATCATCATGGAAATCACATTCGTGTAATAATCTGTCATGGAGAAGCTCACCAGTTCGTTCTGATCTTTGTGATTCAGAATCCGGATATAGGCATCTTTTAACATACCAAAATGTAATTTTTTCTCAAAGGCCTCATTGATTGTCAGCACAAATACGATCTTTTTCACTGCGGTATTCAGCCGGTCAAGATCCAGCCGGATCACCTCCCGGTCCTGAACGCCGTCCATCTCAAAGACCGTACTGCCATCCGGACTCTTTGTCTGCCCATAAAAGACAAACCAGTCGTCTCCTATGACTTTTCCGTTCTCGCCAAGCAAAAAGACGGACACATCCACATCGCACCTGGAATCTGTACGGTTCCAGCCAAGGCGCACATCCACCAAAGATGCAGATCCGGTCAGAGGAAGCACCACTTTCTGTCCCTTTGAGATCGGACGAACCAGCGGCGGAACCGACATCTGACCAGGCATCGAGGACAGTTCATTCGAAGCGGCATTTCCCGCCCTGCCCCGTCTTTCCTCTGATGTTCCCTGACGCCTTTGCAGTTCGGTGATGGTCTGTGCACGGAATACCTGACCTTTCTTTAACGTATTCATAGATATTATTGTGTCTTTGTTCCAGGCTCCCTTTGCCTGCATTGGAATCTGTATGCTCATGCTCTCACCCAAATTTCCGCGTCTCCTGCCCGATAATCTTCAGCACCTGACGTACACTGCGTCCGTCCGTCCTGACGTCAATATGGGCAGTCTGCCGATAGAGCGCCTCCCGCTCTCTCATCAACTGTTCCACTTTCCTTTCCAGGTCACCGCCTGACAGCATAGGCCGGCTTCCGTCGTTTTTGACCCGTTCCAGGATGGTTTGCCTGGTGGCAGACAGATAAACGACAAGGCCAAGGCTCCTTAAAAGCTTCCGGTTCCTTTCGCGGACCGGCATCCCGCCGCCCACGGAAATCACCGCCTGGTCGGTGTCCTCAAGCATCCGCTCCAAAAGATCCGTCTCCAGATCCCGGAAATACTCTTCGCCCTTCTCCGAGAAAAGATCCGGAATCTCCCGGCCCTGTTCGGATACAATCCGTTCGTCCGTATCCACAAACAACATTTCTTTTTCTCTGGCCAGAAGTTTTCCCACTGTCGTCTTCCCTGCCCCCATGAATCCGATTAAGATTAGATTCTTCATCTTCACTCCACCATCTTTTTCAGCGCGTCCATAAAGGTGTTCACATCTTTGAACTCCCGGTAGACCGACGCAAATCTTACATAAGCCACAGAATCCAGCGCCTTGAGCTTTTCCATAACCAGCTCCCCGATCTCCCGGGTGGAAATTTCCCGGACTTCTTTATTGAAGATGGCTGCCTCAACTGCATCCACCAGCTCCCTCACCTGACCTGCCGAGATGGGACGCTTATGACAGGCACGGATAATGCCGGCCTCGATCTTGGAACGGTCGTACGTTTCGCGGTTGTTATCTTTTTTGATCACAATGACCGGTATGGTCTCCACTTTCTCATAGGTCGTAAAACGCCGGCTGCAGGCATCACACTCTCTTCTGCGGCGGATGGATTCGCCGTCATCCGCCGGCCTGGAATCAATCACTCTTGTATTGTCTTTTCCGCAATATGGACACTTCATCAGTATGGTCCCCCTCTTTTTTTTCAGTATATATCATGGTGTACTTTTCTGTCAATGAAAGCGTGGTGTTTATGGGGCTTTTTGCATAGATTATTAGAAAAAGGATCTGGAAAAACGAGATGCGATATTGTGAATTAAGAGAAAAAGATGTGATTAACCGTTGTGACTGCAAGAAGCTTGGAAGAGTATCCGATCTGATTCTGGACGAGAGAAACGGGTGCATCAAAGCACTTGTAGTTCCCGGCCCTTTTCGTTTCTGCGGAATCTTAGGACCGGATCAGGAATATATCATCCCCTGGAATAAAATCTGTCAGATCGGGCCGGACATCATACTGGTGGAAGTCTGTGAAGCCGATGTCCTGTGTCCCAGAAGACGCACGGGAGCTCTCATGTCCTGACACACAGATTTTGCCATTTTTTATTTGGACTCCTTTTGCATAAGCAGAATATTTTGGGAAATCCTTTTTATATAAATGCTGCAGGAGGAAAATCAATGGTTGTGAACAAGGTTGAAATCTGCGGAGTCAACACGTCCAAACTACCGCTTCTTACCAATGATGAAAAAAAGATGCTTTTTGAGCGTATTCAGAAAGGGGATAAAGAAGCAAGGGAACTGTACATCAAGGGCAATCTCCGTCTGGTTTTAAGTGTCATCAAACGCTTCTCTTCCAGCAGCGAAAATGTGGATGATCTGTTCCAGATCGGCTGCATCGGACTGATGAAGGCCATAGACAATTTTGACTGCACCATGGATGTAAAATTCAGCACCTATGCGGTTCCAATGATCATCGGAGAGATCAGGCGCTACTTAAGAGACAACAACAGCATCCGTGTCAGCCGCTCTCTGCGGGATACGGCCTATAAAGCCATCTACGCCAAGGAAAATCTGCTCAAAGAGACTTCCAAAGAGCCGACGATCCAGGAAATCTCGGATGCCATCGGCATTCCCAAAGAGGATATCGTCTATGCCCTGGATGCCATTCAAAGCCCGGTCAGCCTCTATGATCCGGTCTACACAGAGGGCGGCGACACCCTCTATGTCATGGACCAGATCAGCGACCGCAAGAACAAAGAGGACAACTGGGTGGAAAATCTTTCCCTTTCTGAGGCCATGAAGCGCTTAAGCCCCCGGGAAAACCACATCATCAACCTGCGTTTTTTCGAGGGAAAGACCCAGATGGAGGTGGCCGAGGAGATCCACATCTCCCAGGCACAGGTCAGCCGTCTGGAAAAAAATGCTTTAAAAACCATGAAGAGTTATCTGAAGTGATTCATTCATACTTCACAATCTCTTTTTTCAGTCGTCCAATGATCTTTTTCTCCAGTCTGGAGATGTAGGATTGGGAGATGCCAAGCAGGTCCGCCACCTCTTTTTGTGTCATCTCCCTTCCTGCAGGATGATTCAGACCAAACCTAAGTTCGATGATTGTCTTTTCCCGTTCGGAAAGCTTGGACAGTGCTTTTTTCAGAAGCTTCCGCTCCACTTCGTTCTCCAGATCCCGGTAGATAATGTCTTCATCCGTTCCCAGGATATCCGACAACAGCAGTTCATTTCCGTCCCAGTCCACATTGAGCGGTTCATCGATGGATACTTCCATGCGCACCTTGCTGTTTCTCCGAAGATACATCAGAATCTCATTTTCAATACAGCGGGACGCATAGGTTGCCAGTTTGATGTTCTTACTTCGATTAAAGGTATTGATGGCTTTGATCAGCCCGATGGTACCGATGGAAATCAGATCCTCCACTCCAACCCCTGTATTGTCGAACTTTTTCGCAATGTATACTACCAGCCTCAGATTGTGTTCGATCAGTTTTTTTCTTGCCTGCTGCTCCTGATCGGTCTCAAGTCCCAGGATCGCCCGATTCTCCTCTTCAGCATTCAGAGGCGGCGGCAGAATCTCCGCTCCGCCGATGTAATGGATCTCTCCTTTCTGTGAAAAAAACATACTTTTAAATTTGGGCGCTACTTTTAACTGAATCTGATGCGGTATCGTTACCTTAATGATCATAATGCCTCCTCTTATGAGGAAAGCAGGTCACGATGAAGTATAAGCTGATACTGTCTGCTCTGACCGGGCATACGCGCAATCATCGGCAAAGAGACCTCACAGGACATCTCCCCGGATGACAATTCCATCCTGTCCAGAACATAGGCCTCCAACATCCCATGTTCTGCGATGGTATCATAGGGAATCAGACGAGGAAAGCTCTCTTTTCCGGATCCGAAAAGGAGTGCTTCCAGCACATTCCCGTCCAGGATACTGACCGCTTTTTTGCTGATTGGATCATACAGGCTGTTGCCGGTATCATATAATGCTTCTACCTGCATCCGGCACGCCCCGTGATGCAGAACAACAGAGAAGGTCCTCTCTCGCTCCCTTCTTCTGTTTCTCCATATGTACTCCGCCGTCATTAACACTGCTGCAGATATACTGCTAAAAACCGCGAACCATAATCCGCTCAGCCTGTGAAACTGCTCCAGATAGTTCAAAATTCCATTCAGCAGAAAGCTTTCCAGATAAAGACATCCCAGCCGTCCGAAAAAATGCTTTCTGCCCGAAAAAGCAATCCCTGTCATGGCTGCTGCCAGGAGCATCGATCCCAGTACATAATGGATCCCGGACAGCCACGGCGATGCGAGATAAAGGAGACAGACACCCAGGCTGCCTGTCACGGCCGCTGCTAAAATTTTGTACCATTTTATGGTTTCCTGATCCGCCCATCCGGTCAGAAGAAGCAGCATCGCATTCATCCAGAGATTTTTTACAAACAGTACATCTACATAAACTTCATAGTACACTTGCCACCCTCTCTCTTATGGTAATCACCATTATAGAAAGAAAATGGCGCATTCTTTGTCAAATCCTGCTTGAAAAACGGCTTTTTTATCCCCATTTCCTCCCAAAAATCGACAAATACCCCCATACAGAAAAAAAGAGACATCCGATGTGTATTTACATCTTTGTCTCTTTGTTCAAAAAATTCTGTATTTCTGCAACAGCTTCCACCGGAATCTGTCCTGGCGCCGAGACAGCTCCTGCTGCTGCAAAGGTCATGGCAGAACCCGTAAGAGAGCCGCTGATTCGGCTAATGACGCCCAGGTCTCCCATGGACATGGTGACCACCGGGACGGACAGTCTTTCCCAGGCTGTCAGCGTGGCCTGCAGAAGGTTTAATACATCCTGCCGCTTTGCCGGCATCACTGCAAGCTTTACCGCATCCGCTCCCAGCTCTTCCATCCGCTGCAAACGCATCACCATCTCTTCCACCGCCGGCGTCTTCTGAAAATCGTGGCAGGAAGCAATCACCCGGGCACCGGCAGCCTGGATCTTTTTTATCCGTTTGGCAGACTGTTCTTCTTCAAAAAAAGCTTCCACATCCACAAGATCTGCACCGGCCAGAGCCGCCATTTCGTTCAGACGATCGTAATCCCCGGGAGCAATTGCTCTGCAGCCACCCTCTCCCTTGGTCCGGAACGTAAAAAGAAGTGCTTTGTCTCCAAGCCGCTTTTTCACCCCTTTCAGGGTAACGGCTACTTTTTCCGCATCCAAAACGTCTTTATAAAAATCCACACGCCACTCTGCCAGATCCGTCCCAAGACCGGAGGTCTTTTCTGCGTTTTTCCAGATCTGTTCCTGGCTTTCTGCCACAATGGGGACGCAGATCTTTGGTGCGCCCTGTCCGAACACCTTGCTTCCTATCTGAAATACCTTTTTCATCATACCTGTCCTGTCTAATCTCTAAAGTATTTTTCCTTCACCAGATCCACCGGCATCTTTTTGCCAGTCCACAGCTCAAAGGCATATGCTCCCTGATACAAGAGCATATACATTCCGTTGAACACCGAACAGCCCGCTTTTTCTGCCATCTGAAGAAGTCTTGTCTTCCTGGGATTATAAATTACATCTGATACAATCAAATCCCGATGAAAATAACTTTCATCCGGTACCAGGCATCCGGCCAAATCCGGACCCATCCCCACTGAAGAAGCATTTATCAGAATCCGGCTTTCCTGGATGCTCTCTTTCATCTGACACAAGTCTGCAAGTTCAAACAAACGCACCTGGCAGTCTGTCTGACGGCAGATCCGGTCTGCAACCTTTTGGATGGCATCCCAGGACTTCCCTTTTCTTGCCAGCAGGTCAATCCTTGGTACTCCGTCCAGTGCCGCCTGGGCGATAATGGAAGCTGCTGCGCCTCCGGCTCCCAGAAGCGTCATCTTCCCGCCTGAGATATCATATCCAGCGTCCCGAACTGAGGCCATGTATCCTTTTCCATCTGTGTTGTAGCCGGTCAGCACACCGTCTTTTTGCACCACCGTGTTGACTGCACCGATCAGCTGAGCCTCCTCTGAGAGAACGTCCACACGTTCATACATCCGCCTTTTATGAGGCATCGTACAGTTCCATCCTCTGACATTCATGGCTGTCAGCGCCTCCACCACCCCGTCAAAGCGCTCCAAAGACACATCAAAAGCCAGATAGACATAATCCAGTTTATGATAGGCAAATGCCTCGTTATGCATGGCCGGAGACACGCTGTGTGCCACCGGACTTCCCAACAGGCAGAGCAGCCCGGTATGTCCTGTAATCATCTTTTCTCTTTCCTCCCCAATCATTGTCCTTCCTATTTTGTCCACTGAGGGTATGTACTTCCCTGCATATAGAAACGAAGCCATCGTCTCCAACAGCTTCGTTTGACTTTCCTATCTGTTTTTCTGGAAAAACTGAGGAATCTTAATCTCCTGTACTTCCACTGTACTCTCCGGCGCTTTAAAAGTCTTCAGACCCGGCAAAGGCTGTACCACCTGCCTCCTCGGCTGCTCCGGAGTCTTTCCGTATCCGGCCTGATTGGCCGGCACAGGCGTTCCGGGCTTGGCCACAGCCGGACGATAAGAAGAGAATGATGTTTTTCCGCTCTCCTGAAGCCCTGTTGCAATCACGGTAATGCTGACCTCATCGGAGTTGCTGGCGTCATACATGGCACCAAAGATGACATTTGCCTCTTCTCCTACCTGCTCCTGTACAAAGCTTGCTGCCTCGTTGGCATCAATCAGGGAAATGTCTCCGGATACATTGATGATGACATGACTCGCTCCGGAGATGGTCGTCTCTAAAAGCGGACTGGTAATTGCCTGCTTCACTGCCTCCAAAGCCTTGTCATCGCCTCTTGCCGTACCGATTCCGATATGTGCAATTCCCTTGTCTGTCATGACTGTCTGTACATCTGCAAAATCCAGATTGATCAGTGCCGGAAGGTTAATCAGATCCGTAATGCCCTGCACTGCCTGCTGCAGCACCTCGTCTGCTTTCTTCAGCGCTTCCGGCATGGTGGTCCTTCGGTCCACAATCTCCAAAAGCTTGTCATTTGGTATCACAATCAGTGTGTCTACCGACTCTTTCAACTTCTCAATCCCCATAAGGGCATTGTTCATCCTCTGTTTTGCCTCAAAGCGAAAGGGCTTTGTCACCACGCCAACGGTGAGAATTCCCATCTCCTTGGCAGCTCTTGCAAGAACAGGCGTCGCACCGGTACCGGTACCACCGCCCATGCCGCAGGTCACAAACACCATATCTGCACCCTGGATCGCTTCTTTTAATTCTTCGATACTCTCTTCTGCCGCTTTCTCTCCAATCTCCGGTTTGGCACCTGCTCCAAGTCCCTTTGTCAATTTCTCACCGATCTGAATCGCCGTCGGCGCCTTGCAGAGCTTCAGAGCCTGCTTGTCCGTGTTCACACCGACAAACTCCACTCCTCCAATCTGTTCTTCTACCATTCTATTTACAGCGTTATTGCCGGCTCCGCCAACACCTATTACAATAATACGGGCGGCTGCTTCCGTCTCATTCGTCATGATTTCCAACAAGGTCATATCCTCCTTAAATACACACTAACCCACGCTATTCTAAACTAACATATCTATCATATCTTTTTTTTTTCAATTGCGCAACCTATTTTTCACATTTTTCATATTTGTATTTCTAACATTTGTCCCCTTGTCCACTGAGGGTAACTATTGTTTATTTGCCTCCAATGATATATGGGTGCTCTCGTCTGTATAATTTTTCATGTCCAGAGTTCCGGATTTGCCCGCAAGATCTGGTTCCAGCTGTTTGATTCGCGCAATCTTTTCTTCCAGATGATCACCGGTACCAAGAGAAATGCGCACATCTTCCATCTGCAGATGCAGTTCCTCCGCATTTCCAAACCGGATCTCGTCCAAATTCAGATCATACTTTTTTAAAAGCTGCGTAATATCCAGAATGGTATCAAAGATGGCCGGATCTTCCACATTCAGCGGTTCATACATGGCAAGCTGATCAAAATACAGCCCCCGGATCATGGGGATCCCTTCCATCTGTTCCTTTGTACTTTCCACCACAGTACCATTTTTGTCAAAATACACATTTCTTCCCAGGTACCGGACATAACCAATAATACTTTTCTCGTAAACCCGGATCTGGATACTGTGAATAGAATCGATGGTCACTTCAAAATCGTCCACAAAAGGAATGACCGGATGCTTTTGATATTTGTATTGAAGAAACAGATACAGCGTATTGCGCTGATAACCATCTCCCAAGATAAAATCCACGATCTGTTTGTCTGAATAATATTCATTGCCCGTGACGGTTACTTCCGTAATCCGGAACATGCTAAGCAGGGCAAAAAGCAGTACTGCTGTCACTCCCAGTACTGCTGCTGCCAGTATCATTCGATTACGAAACTTCTTCGTTGTTTCCTGTTCTGACATGGGTCTCCTCTGTGAACGCCGTTTTGGGGCAGCAGCCCTGTTCCCCGCAGCGCTTTTTAATGCCTAGTTTCTTCAAATCCTCATTAATATCTTCATATCCGCGGCAGACATACTCCATTCCCTGAATGCAGGTCTCCCCTTCTGCCGCCAGTGCCGCCATAATCAGGGCCGCTCCTCCCCGAAGTTCTTTTGCCTCTACTTTCGCCCCGCGTAATCTTGCATCCCCGTCAATCAGGGCAAAGGATTCCTCACTGGTGATGGATGCCCCCATCTTCTGCAGCTCCTCTACCACCTGAAAACGGGCTTCAAAAATTTTTTCCTCTATAAAACTGATCCCTGATGCCGTAGACAAAGCCGCCATCAAAGCCGACTGCAGATCTGTGGGAAATCCTGGAAAAGGCGCTGTCACCAGATAAGGAATCGGCCGGCATTGATGATCCATCCGCACATAAATCCAGTCCTCTTTTGCTTCTACTACAGCCCCCATTTGTTCCAGAACGCCTGGAAGATTGCCCAAATGAGCCAGCGGGACATGAAGAAGCCTTACCTCCCCCCGGGTCATCAAAGCACCAAACAGATAGGTCCCTGCCACAATCCGGTCAGACGGCACAATGTATTCTGCTGCATGGAGTCTTTTCACTCCCTCAATGCTGATCACCGGTGTCCCTTCTCCAAGGATTTTGGCACCCATCTTCCGCAAAAAAGATGCCAGCTCCACAATCTCCGGCTCCATGGCTGCCCCGTGTATCACCGTGCTTCCTTCCGCAAGCACCGCCGCCAGCAGTACATTCTCTGTGGCCCCAACGCTTGGAAAATCCAGATATACGGAAGCTCCGTGCAAAATGGCTGCCTTCCCCACAAGGGTATGTTCCTGATGCTCAAACACTGCTCCCAGCTGCTCTAACCCTCTAAGATGCAGATCAATGGGGCGCTTCCCGATGGTGCAGCCTCCCGGATAGGGGATCTCCACCTGATGCATCCGGCCCAGAATACTGCCTAAAAGCGTGACGGTAGAACGCATCTTCCCTGCGCCGTCCCCTTTCACCCGGTAGTTCCGCAGCTCTCTTGTGTCTACGATCAGCATATGCCCTTCCCAGTAAGCCCTGCACCCTGCATCCACCAGAAGCTCCAGCATATGCTCCACATCTGAGATCTTTGGACAATGGTGCAGAATAAAGATCCCTTCTCCCAATATGGTCGCCGCAAGAATGGGCAGAGCCGCGTTTTTTGAGCCTTGTATCAGCAACTCCCCCTGCATCCTCTGGGGACCTTTGATATACAGTTCGTTTCTGTCCAAACCTTTCTCCTTTGGACCTGCTGCCAGGTCTGCCATTATATACCAGTATATGCAGACCTTTGATCAATGTTCCTTTTTTAATTGTCTGGACACGTTTAAAATAAGTCCGATCTCTGACAGGAGAAAAACGACGGAAGTCCCGCCATAACTGATAAAGGGCAGCGTTATCCCTGTATTAGGGATGGTGTTGGTGACCACGGCGATGTTCAAGATAACCTGTATCATTATATGCCCCATAACGCCCGCGGCCAGCAGCGCACCAAACAGCTCCTGCGTATGGGTAGCGATCACCAGAAGCCTCCAGATCAAAAGACCGAACAAAAGAATGACAAGAAAGGCTCCTGCAAGCCCCGTCTCCTCACAGATAATGGAGAAAATCATATCATTCTGGGCTTCCGGTACAAACCCCAGTTTCTGCATGCTTCCCCCAAGTCCCACGCCAAAGATTCCCCCGGATCCGATGGCATACAGGCCCTGCATGGTCTGGTATCCCTTCTCGTACAGTTCCGGGTGACGCCAGATGGCGAGCCGCTCCAGCCGGTAAGATTCCACACTCAAAAAAATGCCGATAAATCCCGCTCCCAGCGCCCCAAGCCACACAAAAGGCAGGAATCTTGGATTGGCAATAAAGATCAGGATTACTGCAATTCCAAGGATAATAATCGCCGTACTTAGATTGTTGGTCCCCACAAGTCCCACAATGGGAAGGATCTGTAAAATGACAACAAACATATAGCGCCAGGATTTCATATGAGACGCATTTCTGCTGACAATGGAGGCCAGCAGTACCACCACTGCCAGCTTTGCATACTCTGACGGCTGAAACGAAAGAGGCCCAAGCGCCAGCCACCGTTTGGAGCCATTGATTTCAGATCCGATGAAAAGTACTGCCGTGGAAAGTCCAAGGGAAATCAGATACCCCACTCCAGCCATCGGAATCCATCTTCGGTAATCCACCTGAGATACCAGATACATTGCCATCAGACCAATGCTGGTGGCAAAAAACTGCTTTTTAAGGTAATAGGCCGAGTCTGCAAATTTAACCCTGCCATTGTAGGCGCTTGTACTGTAGAGTACCACCAGTCCGAACACCACCAGGATCAGAACCAGAATCAAAAGTACATAATCCACCGATTCTTTCGTGCCCGTCTGTCTTCTGACCGCCATGCCGCGCCTTTCAGCATACAGATTCTCTCTTCATTTTAGTCTATGTCCGTTTTACAAAATTCAGAACCGTCCCATTTAAATTGCAGCAAGAGCGACCAGACAGCAGAGGGCCGTTATAATTGAAAAAACCGCCACAATACGGGTCTCAGACCAGCCGCATTTTTCAAAATGGTGATGGATGGGTGCCATCTTGAAAAAACGTTTCCCATGAGTGGCTTTAAAATAAGTCACCTGAATCATAACTGAGAGAACCTCCACCAGATAAATAAGACCCACAATCAAGATAAACAGGGGCAGGTGGAGCATGTAGGCAGCGGACGCTACAAAGCCGCCCAGAGCCAAAGATCCGGTATCTCCCATAAACACACTGGCCGGATATACATTAAACAAAAGGAATCCCAAAAGGCCTCCGGTCACCGCCCCCGTCACAGGCGCAATCCCGCTGTCCGTTCCGATCGCCACCACGGTGAAGAATACAGCCACCATAACCGTCACACTGGAAGCAAGCCCATCCAAACCATCCGTAAAATTCGTGCCATTCACAGTCCCAATCACTGCAAAAAATAAAAGCGGAACCGAAAGCACACCGACATCCAGATACTTGCCGCCGCTGAACGGGATCAACATCTGCAGACCAAGATCCGTGTAAGACACCATATACCAGGCAAAAATACCCGTGACCAGAATCTGTCCTGCCATCTTCTGCCCTGGTGTCAAACCTTCCGAACGGTGCAGCACGACTTTGATGTAATCATCCAGAAAACCAACGATCCCAAACCCAACCGTCACAAACAAAATAGGAATAATCTTCGGATAATCCTTCATATAAAACAAAGACGTCACTACTACGCCCAGCAAAAAAATCAGGCCGCCCATGGTCGGTGTACCATTCTTTTTGAGATGAGACTGAGGACCGTCATCCCGCACTGTCTGTCCAACTTTCAGTTTCCGAAGTAACGGAATAATCACCGGACCTGCCGCCGCACTGATCACAAAAGAAACAATGACCGGAACCGCCACGCTAAAATCCATCATAACTTTTACACCCCTTTGCTTGGTTATTCTTTTTGAGTATACGTCTTTTCGGAGGAATTATCAACCATTTCAAACATTTTTCAAATCACTCTTGATTTTTTTATTTCGCTGGTATATAATAGCATTGTTTGCAGGATTAGTACATCGGTAGTATGTCAGCTTCCCAAGCTGAAGAGGCGGGTCCGACTCCCGTATCCTGCTTTTTTTATTGCTCTTTTATCTTTTTATTTTTAAAAATCTTACCAAAACATGAAATAATTTATTTACAAATGTTGCAAATAATGATACTCTTTTATCATAAGTAAAGAAGGAGGGCCTGGCGAATGGCAAGAGGCATCAGAAAACCAGTAACTTATACCGGAAAAGCAGCAAAAATTCATGAGAAAGTACTCAAGCTGGAAGTAGAACTGAAAGCGGCAAAAGATGAATTAAAAGCTGCTTATAAGGAGCAGCTCAAAGAAGAAAAACTGGCAAAGCAAAAAGCAGACAAAGAAAACAGAGAAAAGCTGTTAAAAGTGATAGAAGATTCCGGCAAGACACCCGAGGAGATTATGGAGCTTTTAAAAAGCAATTCATGATTTTATGTGCAGGCTTTTAAAAGGATGGTTGAGTTTTGATTACTCTTCCATCCTTTATTTTTATTCCTGTATTTCTTCTTCCGGTTCTGAGACTTCTTCTTTTTCGATCCCGAGATAAGGCAGTATATTCTCAAATATATTTTTCACTACCGGAGCACAGACGGTCCCTCCATAATAAATTCCCTGGGGATCATGAACAATGCAGATGGCAAGCACCTGCGGATCATCCGCCGGCGCAAACCCAACAAATGATGAAATATATTTATGTGCACTTCTTGGAAGAGTCTGAGAAGTCGCCGTCTTTCCTCCGATCCGATAACCCTCTATATAGGCTTTCTTTCCTCCGCCTTCTGAAACCACTTTCTCCAAAATCTCCCGCATTTGTGCCGATACTTCTTCGCTCACGACACCTTCCTGTATTTCATAGGAAAACTCTTTTAGAACATTCCCTTCCCGGTCCTGGATTGCCACGCCAAAATGCGGCGTCACCCGGTTCCCCCCATTGATCACCGAACTGACCATGGTGGCAAGCTGTACCGGCGTAATCTGAAAAGACTGACCAAAAGTCATAGTGGCAAGCTCCACTTCCCCGATATTCTCTAAATTGTGCATAATCGTGGATGCCTCCCCGGGAATATCAATACCGGTCTTCTCCAGCAGATGATAGCTGGTGAAATACTGATAAAACATTTCCGAGCCCATGCGAAGTCCCATGGTCATGAAGGCTGGATTACACGAATTCATCACCGCATGCGCAAAATCCTGTCCTCCATGTCCTCCCACCTTATGGCATCGGATCCTCCGATCCTCCACGATCTTAAAACCCGGGCAGGAAAACTGATCAGAAACAGAAGCAGTCCCGGATAACAGAGCGGCGGAAGAAGTAAATACCTTAAAAGTCGATCCTGGCTCATAAGTGTCATTCACGCACTGGTTCCTCCACATCTGATTCAGAGCATCCTGCTTCTGCTGTTCTGTCATTCCTTCTGTGCTGACTCCTGTATTCAGCGTAAACGGATCATTCAAATTGAATTCCGGCACATTCACACAGGCATAGATCTCCCCGTTTTTTGGATTCATAACCAGGATGGAGACATAGTCCGCCCCTTTTGCTTCCATGACCTTCAAAGCCTCCTGCTGTGCATAGGACTGGATGTTGTAGTCCAAACTCACCACCAGATCATTCCCCGGCACAGACTCCACCCGCTCCTCTTTCGCATTCTCGATCTCCACGCCTCTGGCGTCCGTCAGAGTCAGGATTGTCCCGGAAATTCCTTCCAGATATTCGTCGTATTTTACCTCCAGGCCAATGATGCCCTGATTATCGCTGCCTGTAAACCCAAGAACTTTGGATGCAAGCTCATCATAAGGATAATACCGCTTAAAGTCTTCATCCACCTTCACACCGGCGTACTGATAGGCGCGGATGGCATCTCCGATCTCTTTGTCCACATTGGACTTGATCCTCTCAATGGAGCTTACTTTCTCCACCCGTTTCCTCACGGTCTCCTCGGGAAGCTCAAGTTCCTTACAGAGCATCGCAATCACCGCCTCAGGATCTTTGATCTGGCTGTGAATGACAGAAATCGTGCAGACGGTTCTGTTATCTGCCAGTATGGTTCCTGTCCGGTCGATGATCCGCCCTCTGGCTGCTTTGATGCTTCTCTCCCGTTCGTGGAGATCTTTGGCCAGCTCCTGATAATACTCCGATTCAAATACCATCAGATAAACCAGACGTCCCAGCAAAACAGCCATCATCAGAAGGCAGGCCGTAAAAACAATGACCATTTTCTTTTTATGAAATGTTTTACAGTGCAAAAAATACCTCATAAGAGTCGTTTTCACTATCTTATGAGGTACCTTGCCTCCTTATTCGGTTGGGTTATCGTCTTCACGCTCTTCTGTAGCATTTACAGGTTCCACATCCAAAAGATTATCATTGACCGGCGTGTCCCCAAGAACCGAGTCATCTTCAGGATCTATGGTCTCCGGATCCGGCATCTCCACCGTCTCTCCGGTCTGAGGATCCACAAGGGTCCCCTCCTGAACCGGCTCTTCCTCCTCTTCTTCCTCTTCTGGCTCTCCCTCCTGAGAAGCCGCCTGCTCTGCAGCCACCTCTTCCTGCATATCTGCCGGAATATCCTCTGTGGGATAAATATTCAGATAGGGAAGTGCCTCTTTCATAATATTTTTCCAGATTTCCTGAGCATAGGAACTGGTGGCCTGTTTTTCCGCGTTGGGCCGGTCCACCACCACATAAAGAACCACTTCCGGATGATCCGCCGGCGCAAATCCGATGAAAGACACCAGATAATTGGTCTTATCTCTTGGAATCATCTCCGCCGTCCCTGTCTTTCCTCCCATGGCATACCCGGCTACCCTGGCTGCCCTACCTGTAGCATGATTTCCGTTGCTGTCCTCCGGCCCGTACATGGTATTGTAAAGATATTTCCGGATCAGCGCGGAAGTCTTGGAGGATATGGGGGTTCTAAGCAGCACCGGAGAGATATTTTCCACCGTTCCCCCGCTGCTGTCCATGATCTTTTTCACCACATGAGGCTTATAATAATAGCCTCCGTTGACACATGCCGAAAATGCTGACGCCATCTGAATCATCGTCACATTATAATTCTGCCCGAAGGAATTGGTGGCCAGGTCTGTAATCCTCATTACCAGATTTTCACTGGGTGCATTCTCCTTTGCATAGTAAATCAGGGAATCAGTCCGGGCCTCCCCCGGAAGATCTATGTTGGTCCGAAGGCCAAAGTTAAACATATTCTGATATCTGGAAAAATTCTCTTCCCCAAGTTTTGAGGCAACCTGCATAAGGGCATCATTGCAGGAAAACATAAGAGAACCTTCCAAAGTGATCACCTTATGCCCGTATTTGTTGGAACACCAGACGTCTTTTCCTGCGATATTCTGCCTGCCGTCACACAAAAATGTATCACTGTCCTGGATTACGCCGGTCTCCAAAGCTGCTGCAATTGTGATCGGCTTTGCGGTAGAACCTGGTTCGTAGGTATCACTGATGCAGAAATTCCTCCAAAGTTCATTCAGTGCATTCAGTCTCTCCTCATCTGTCAGGTTTTCTGCCTCCGCTTCTGTGTACAGTCCATTGGCAACCACATCGTAAGGTTTATTCAGGTCATAATTGCGATTGCTGGCCATGGCAAGCACTTCTCCGCTGTTTGGATCCATCATGATGGCGGCTGTGGTATAGCTTCCATCCCCTTCCCGAAAAGCATTGGTATATTTTGCCTGAAAATCAGCAATCGCTTTCTCCAAGATCTCCTGAAGGGTGATGTCAATGGTGGACATGATGTTGTTGCCGTCCACCGCTGCCCGCACCGTTTTCTCCTGCTCCATATCTTCATTCAGATAGTTGTAGCTTCTGCCATCCTCACCATTTAACACTTCCGAGTATTCCTGTTCAATTCCATACTGTCCCACATTGCCGGATACGGTGTAACCAATCACGTTGCAGGCAAGGTTGTTGTAGGGATATCTTCGAATATACGAATCCTCCAGCCAGACTCCTTTGATCCGGTTGGCCGGCTCCTTCATGGCCTCCTCAAACTCTTTTACCTGATCCTTGGTAAGCTTCTGCAATTTCACCACATAATGACTGTTCCTGCGCTCCTCCATATCCTCATCCAGTTCACTGCGTTCCAGATCAAAATAAGTAGTCAGAGCCTGTAGCGTAGGCTCCACGCAGTCCTTTTCCGGATCGTCATTGTAATTCTCCCACAAAACCGACGGATCCAGGATCAGATTGTATACTTTTTCACTGGTGGCAAGAAGTGTTCCATTCCGGTCATATATATCCCCTCTTTTATAAGGAAGCAGGATACTGTTGGTATCCTGCTGTGACAGCACTTTCCTTGTATACTGCTCTCCGCTGACACGGATGATATAAACCAGCCAACTGAAAATTCCAATTAAAATCAGCACTATTATCACAAATAATAGTGCCAATTTTCGCTTCATCTTCAATGTGATTTTCTGTTTTCTTGATCTTCGTCTTCTGATTCTGTCATAATTTACGGCCACGCGACACTCCTATCTGGATTACCTCCCCAAGATCTGATCCATCAGCGTCGACTCCTCTTTGGGAATCTCCCCATTCTGTCTCACATAATCCCTCGTCGTATTCTCATACAGGATGACCTGGTCCTCCCGTGCATACACCATACCCAGCTCATTGATCGCCACGTCCTTGATGTAATCCAAATCCACAGAAGTCATAATTCTGGTATAATTATCATCATTTTCTTTGCGCAGCTGTTCAAGCTGAAGTTCCAGTGCAGCGATATTCTTGATCCTGCTGGTCGTCTCTGCCTGTAGCTGGAGATAATTCACGCAAGACCACAAAACCATACATGCTGCCGCCACAAGAAAAATCGTATAAAAAATGTTCACATATTGTATACGTTCCTTTTTTGCTGTTCTTCTCCCGTGACGGGGCGCCTGCCTTCTCTCCTGATGATTTGACGGCTTAATCTTCCGTACGGTATTCCCTTCTATATATCCTCTTCTTCTGTCCAAGGCCATCTCAACCAACTCCCCTCATAATCGGTCTCTTACTCACGCTCAAAAACACGAAGTTTCGCACTTTTGGAACGGCTGTTCTCTTCCAGCTCTTTCTCTGTCGGAAGGATTGGTTTTCTTGTTACAACTCTCCCTCGTGGTACCTTACCGCATACACATACCGGAAAATGGCTTGGACAAGTACACGGATTCTCATTCTGTCGAAATATGTTCTTCACGATCCGGTCTTCCAGGGAATGGAATGTGATGATACAAATCCTTCCTCCCGGCTTCAGCAGATCTATCATCCCGTTCAGGGAATCCTTCAGTACCTCCAGCTCCCGATTCAACTCGATGCGGATCGCCTGAAACGTCTGCTTTGCCGGATGCCCCTTCTGCATCCGGATCTTCATAGGTATCGCAGCTTTAATCACCTCTACCAGTTCTTCTGTAGTCTCGATTGGCCTGATCTCTCTGGCCCTCACCATATGTTTTGCGATATTCTTTGCAAATTTATCTTCTCCGTAATCACGGATCATATGATACAGTTCCTGTTCACTGTAACCATTTACAATATCTTTTGCTGTCTTTTCCTGCCGCTGATCCATGCGCATATCAAGCGGAGCATCTTCTCTGTAGGTGAATCCTCTTCGGGCTTCGTCAAGCTGGTAGGACGATACCCCGAGGTCCAGCACAATCCCGTCCACCGCTTCCACTTTGCAGCTTTTCAGCTCTTCCTTCATCCGGCTGTAATTGCTTCGGATCAAAGTCACCTGATCTGTATAATCAGACAGCCTTGCAGCGGCAGCACCGATGGCTTCCCCATCCTGGTCAATCCCGAAAAAACGGCCTTTTTTTGACAATCTCTTACACACTTCCAGAGCGTGTCCGCCTCCGCCTACAGTCCCATCCACATAAATCCCATCAGGCCGGACCAAAAGCTGTTCGACCGTCTCCTGAAGCAGCACGGAATAATGTCTGAACTCTGTCACCTGATCACCTCTACTCTCTGCCGCTTACATAATTCAGATGGCTTGCTATGGCATCCATATCGCCAAAGTCTGCATTTTCCTTCCATCGTTCTTCGTTCCAGATTTCAATGTGATCCAGCATACCTGCAAGAAGCACGTCCTTCTCGATACCGGCAAACTCCCGAAGTGTGACCGGAAGAAGGATTCTCCCCTGCCTGTCCAGCTCACAGGTCGTTGCACCTGCTATGAGAAATCGGGTAAAAAGTCTGGCATTCTTATCTGTAAGCGGGAGCTTTTTCAACTCCTCCACATAAGATTCCCAACTGTCCATGGGATATACAAAGAGACAGCCATCCAATCCTCTTGTCACAACAAATTCCGCTCCCAGCTGTTCACGAAATTTAGACGGGATAATCAGTCTGCCTTTGGGATCTACCGTATGTCTGTGCTCTCCCATAAACATCGATATGCACCCACTCTCCTTAAGTTCCCCACTTTTCAGTATTGAAAAACCACTCTATGCCACTTTCCCCCACCTTCTTATCTATCATATCCCAAAATGGGCAAAAAAGCAAGCCTGTTTCTTAAGGATTCCTTCAGAAATTTTAAGTAATGCCGAACAAAAAACAGGGCTTTGGCACTATTTTCCTGCACCAAAACCCTGTCTTCCCTTATGAAATTGTCCTTGTAGAGTCGTCCTTATGCATCTTTCGGAATGCATGCGGTCGCCTTTTTGGCCTCATAAATCTCGAACAGCCGATCCATCTTCTTCGCTTCTTCCAGAAGTTCTGAAAGATTATCCGACTCCCTGGCCATACGGTCCAACCTTTTGCGATGTGCCTCAATTACTTTCTTGATATCCATCTACCCGTCCAGAGTCCTCCCTACTCATATTGTTTTTTCTACCCAGAAAAATCATGATAAGGGAAAAAAGAATCAGCACCCCTGCCAGCAGCTGTGATACAGGTATACCTGTACTCCCAATCTGAAGCTGGTCAGTTCGAAGACCCTCGATCCAGACCCGTCCCAGACCATATCCAAGAAGATAGGTCAGGAACAGTTCCCCCTGAAATCGTTTTCTCGTGCGATACCAGTACAGGAAACAGATTACCCCAAGGTTCCACAATGCTTCATAGAGGAACGTGGGATGAACCTGTATAAATTGTTCTCCACCAATTACCTGTACATTCGCCCACATTTCGTCCGTTATCTCGTGAGCGCGTACTGCACTTACCGGAAGCTGCATGGCTAATAATCCGTCTGTATAACCGCCGAAAGCTTCTCTGTTAAAGAAATTCCCAAAACGTCCTAAAATCTGTCCTGCCACAAGCCCTATACATGCCGTATCCACCATCTGTAAAAATGATTGTCTCTTCACCCGACTGTATACATAGACGGTAGATACTGCACCGATAATTGCACCATAGATCGCGATGCCTCCCTGTCTCAGATTGAAAATTCTGAGCAGGTCATCTTTGTAACTATCCCATGAGAAAATCACATAGTACACTCTTGCACAGATAATGGAGAAAATGATTGCATAAATCACCAGATCTGTATAAGTGTCAGGATTCTGTCCGGTCCGTTTTGCCTCTCTCTCTGCCAGATATAGTCCAAGTAAAATAGAACTCCCCATAATGATGCCATAATAGGCAATCTCGAACCCAAAAACCGATATGGACTTTCCCACATGATCCAGGTAAATACCCAGGTGCGGAAAGTTAATTGTTGTATTCATCGATGAAAATCCTTTCCAAAAAACAAGCTGCCCGGTACAGCTCGCCCTTATATTTTAGTGCCTATTGCGACATTTTTCAACAACATTTTGTCGACATATTTCGACATAAGTCGACAAACATCATCAGACATTAAACAGAAATTCCACCACATCTCCGTCTTTCATCACATATTCTTTCCCTTCACTGCCCACCAGTCCTTTGGCTTTGGCAGCAGCAATGGAACCGCAGTCTAAGAGATCCTGGTAATAGATCACCTCTGCGCGGATAAATCCTCTCTCAAAATCTGAATGGATCTTACCGGCTGCCTGAGGTGCCTTTGTCCCTGCTTTAATGGTCCATGCCCTGGTCTCTTTTTCTCCTGCAGTCAGAAAGCTTAAAAGACCCAAAAGCCGGTAACTGGCCTGAATCAGTTTGTCAAGGCCGGACTGAGTGATCCCCAGATCCTCCAGGAACATCTTTTTCTCTTCCTCTTCAAGTTCTGCGATCTCCTGCTCGATCTGAGCACAGATCACAAATACCTCACTGTGTTCCAAAGCAGCAAACTCCCGCACATTTTTTACATAAGCATTGGATCCCCCGTCATCTGCCAGATCATCTTCTGACACATTGGCCGCATAAATCACCGGCTTTAAAGTCAAAAGGTTGCAGGATTCCAGATATGCCTGTTCTTCTTCATCCTCTGCGCCATCAAAAGTTCTGGCAGTCTTCCCCTCCTCTAAGTGTGCCTTCACTTTCTGCAAAAGAGCCAGCTCCTTGGCCAAAGTCTTGTCATTTCTTGCCCCTTTGGAAGTCTTGGCAATCCTGCGCTCCAGAATCTCAATATCTGAAAAAATAAGCTCCAGATTAATCGTTTCCATATCCCGCAGCGGATCCACGCTTCCGTCCACATGGATCACGTTGCCATCCTCAAAGCATCGCACCACATGTACGATCGCGTCCACTTCACGGATGTTGGCCAAAAACTGGTTGCCCAGCCCTTCGCCTTTGGACGCTCCTTTCACAAGCCCTGCAATATCCACAAACTCAATCACCGCCGGCGTCACTTTCACAGAATTGTACAAAGCGGCCAGCTTGGAGAGACGCTCATCCGGAACTGCCACCACACCGATATTGGGGTCAATGGTGCAAAAAGGATAGTTGGCAGACTCCGCGCCCGCTTTGGTCAGTGAATTGAAAAGTGTACTCTTTCCCACATTGGGCAGACCTACAATGCCTAATTTCATACTTTTATTCTCCTCATGTAAAGTTTCTTTTCCCTTGTTATAATCGCTTTTGCTATAAAAACAGATGCCGGATATCATTCAAAAGGACCACTGCCATCAGCCCCATCAAAAGCACAAACCCCACAAAATGTACCATGCTTTCTTTCTCCTGCGGAAGCGCCCGTCCTCTTACCGCCTCAATCAGCAAAAAGACAAGCCGTCCGCCGTCCAGCGCCGGAATCGGCAGCAGATTCATAACGCCTAAGTTTACCGACAGAAGAATCGACATGATCATCATATTGAGCATGACATAATACCAGCCATCTGAGCGGGACTCCTCATACGTATTTCCAATGGTATCCACAATCCCAACCGGACCGGATACATCGTTTATGCTTACCTGTCCCTGAACCAGCTTTAAAAGACTCTGAAGCGTTGCTTTGAGCCAATAGCGCAGCTCTGCAAAGCTGTACCCCACCGTCTGGAGTACCGTGCCTTTTGTACGTATGTTTGTTTTCTCAAACCCATACCGGTAGTAGCCGCTGTCGTCTTTGACCGGCACCAGCTGCACCGTATATTCCGCACCGTCTCTTCGGTAGGTAACCTCAGCGGTCTGCCCCTGATACAAGCTGTTGAACAGACTGACCTCCCGGTATACATAGGTCCGGCTTCCGTTCATCCGCACGATCTCATCGCCGTTTTGCATCCCTGCCTCCGCAGCCGGATAGCCGGACGTCACATCCACAACCGTATCATCATAGCCGATATTGCCCACTATAATCACGGACAGAACAAAGGCCAGCAAAAAATTGAACAGGGGCCCGGCCACAATCACAGAAATTCTCGCCCATACAGACTTACTCCCAAAAGCCCCTTCTTCCTCGCTTTCTTCTTCTTCGCCCACCATCATGCAGGAACCGCCAAAAGGCAGAATTTTCAGAGAATAACGGGTACCGCCCCATTCATGGCTCAAAAGACGCGGCCCCATTCCCACAGAAAACTCCGTAACCGTAATCCCATTGTGTTTTGCCAGTAAAAAATGTCCAAGTTCATGGACCACCACGATGACACTGAATATCAAAAGTGCCAGGATAATACTCAATTTACCACCTGCTCTCCATCATTACTCTGATAACCGGTCAGAAACGCATGTTTTCCATTAAAGCATATGTCTCTGCCTCTGTTTCAAGAATCTCTTCTACAGAAGGATTCGCAATTACTTTGTGGGCCTCCATACAGCGCCCAATCAGATCTGGTATATCCAAAAAGCCGATCTTATGGTCCAAAAACCAGGCCACTGCCCGCTCATTGGCCGCATTATACACAGTCGGAAGGCTTCCCCCGGCCGCTGCCGCATCAAAAGCCAGCTGAAGGCCCGGAAAACTCTCCAGGTCCGGCCGTTCAAAGGTAATTTCCGTAATCCTGGAAAAATCCAGTCTCTCCCCCGGAAGCGGCCGTCTCTTCGGATAACAGAGCGCATACTGGATTGGAAGCTTCATGTCCGGCGTACCAAGCTGGGCAATGACTGCTCCGTCCGTAAACTCCACCATGGAGTGAACAATGCTTTTGGGCTGCACCACGATCTGAATGTTCTCCGGCTCCACACCAAAAAGCCATCTGGCCTCCATCATCTCCAGACCCTTGTTGACCAAAGTGGCAGAATCGATGGTGATCTTCTTTCCCATGGACCAGTTGGGGTGCTTTAATGCATCCGACGGCTGTACTCCTCTTAATTCTTCTTTTTTCTTTCCGCGGAAAGGTCCGCCGGAAGCCGTAAGCAATATTTTATGCAGTTCTTTGCTGCTTTCTCCATTCAGGCACTGGAAAATAGCACTGTGCTCGCTGTCTACCGGAAGGATCCGCACCCCGCAGGACTCTGCAAGAGGCATAATGAGATGTCCTGCCGTCACCAGTGTCTCTTTATTGGCCAGAGCAATATCTTTTCCCGCCTTCATTCCGGCAATGGTGGGACGGATACCAATCATCCCCACAATCGCCGTCACCAGTATCTCTGCCTCCGGCTGCTGCGCTACAGCCAGAAGACCTTCCATCCCGACTGCAACCTCCACATCCAGATCCTTCACTCGTTCCTTAAGTTCTTTTGCCTTTTCTTCTGACCATATTGCCACAAGTGAAGGACGAAATTCCCGAATCTGTGCATCCAAAAGCTCCACATTCGATCCTGCTGCCAGGGCCGTAACCGTAAGATCCTCATTGGCCCTCACCACTTCCAGCGTCTGGGTTCCGATGGAACCGGTGGACCCAAGTATTGCTATTTTTTTCATCTTCATTCTATTCTCCAATTTCAATTTTGCATCCTACCGATGCTGCTGATAGCCAATCAGCACCACTGCCAGCATATAGATCATGGGGGCAGTAACAATCACACTGTCAAAGCGGTCTAAAACCCCTCCGTGTCCCGGTATCAAAGTCCCATAGTCTTTTATCCCGTGCTGGCGCTTCACCGCGGAAGCTGCCAGATCTCCCACCTGGGAAGCTGCCGCTCCGATGGCACAGATCAGAGCATAAATGAAAACCGGTGCCTGTGTAAATGCCGCGTACACTGCTCCAAGCACTGCTGCGCCCACGACTCCCCCCACGGCTCCCTCTATGGATTTTTTCGGGCTTAGGACCGGTGCAAGTTTGTGTCTGCCCAAAAGCATCCCGGTGCAGTACGCAAAAGTATCGCAGCCCCAGGAGCAGAAAAAGATCAGCCAAACCAGAGAAAATCCCACCACCAGCATTCTGGTCAGATAGATAAAACTTAGCATCACCGGTATATAGACAATGCCAAAAAATGCCGTCACCACCTGTCCGGTGTCATACTTCGGAAACGAAAAGACATAGACTGCCATCAAAAGCATAAACGCGGCAAGGATCGCCAGCCATTTCAACTCCGCCTCCATCCCCGTCTCCGTCGTCACCAGCACCGCTGCCATCCAAAGCACCGCTCCGAAAAAACCAGCCCGCCCAATGCCCTCTGTGATCTTCATGCCAAATACTTTATAAAATTCATCCAGGCCGATCCCTCCGATGACCGTCACAAAAAAACCAAGAGGAAGGCTGCCCCTCCAGCAGGTCCAGCCGATCAAAAGTACTAAAACCACACCGCTTGTCAGTCTGGTCAAAAAAGATTTCATCCGGATGTTCCCTCCGATCCTTCCTTTACTCCGCCGTACCGGCGATCCCTCTGGTTGTATCTTTCAATAGCCCGTGCCAGTTCTCCTTTGTTGAAATCCGGCCACGGAGTATCTGTAAAGTAAAACTCCGTGTAAGCAAGCTGCCACATCAGATAGTTGGACAGACGGAGTTCCCCGCTGGTGCGGATCAGAAGATCCGGGTCCGGAATCCCTGCCGTGTCAAGATGAGCTGCAATCATCTCCTCTGTGATCTCTTCCGCCGAAATCCCTTCCTGCACCATCTTTTTGACTGCACGGCAAATCTCATCCCGGCTGCCGTAGTTAATGGCAATCGTAAAATTCAACCCATCCTGTTCTTTTGACTCTCGCTCCAAGTTGTCAATGCTGTCCTGGATATCCTTGGCAAGCCCTGTCTTATCTCCGATTACCCGCACCCGCATATGATTTTTCTTCGCAGTCTTTACACAAGTCTTCATATAATTGCGCAAAAGGGACATAAGCGCATCCACTTCCTCTTTGGAGCGTTTCCAGTTTTCCGTAGAAAATGCATAGACGGTCAAATATTTGATTCCCATGTGGTAAGCGTCCTCGCAGATTCGCTCCACATTCTTGGCCCCCTGTACATGGCCGTAGTTCCTCGGCATGCCTTTTGCTTTCGCCCAGCGCCCGTTTCCATCCAAAATAATTGCCACATGCTGCGGAATATTCATAATGCCTCCTGATTATCGTTCCCTTTAACCCTTTTCAGGGCCTCTGCTGTACTTATTCTGACAGAAGAAGGAGGGGCAGCCGCAAAAATCATACACTTTTACCGCACACCCCTCTTTGATTATACCGTCATGATCTCCTTCGTCTTCTCGTCGATGGCCTTGTCGATCTGCGCAATGTATTTGTCCGTAAGCTTCTGCGCCTTTGTCTCCAGATCTTTCTGATCATCCTCCGTCAGCTCATTGTTCTTGTTCATCTTCTTGAACGTCTCATTGGCGTCCCGGCGAATATTGCGAATCGCAACCTTGGCCTCATCGCCCTTTTTCTTCACATCCTTCGCCAGTGACTTCCGGCGCTCTTCCGTCAGTTCCGGAAATACCAGCCGGATCGCAGAACCGTCATTGGTCGGGTTGATGCCAAGATCCGAAGTGTTGATGGCCCGCTCAATCTCCCGGATCATTTTCTTTTCCCATGGCTGAATCAGGATAATCCGCGCCTCCGGCACGGAGATATTGCCCACCTGCTGCAGGGGGGTCGGCGTTCCATAATAGTCCACTTTAATCTTATCAAGCACATGAGGATTGGCACGTCCCGCGCGGATTGCTGCATAATCTCTTAAAAGTGCGTCGTAGGACTTGCTCATCTTGGTCTCAAACGGCTGTAATCTTTCTTCCATGTGGTAGTTCCTCCCTTATACTGTTACTTTTGTTCCCGTAAATCCGCCCCGCACAGTACGGATAATACTGTTTTCTTCATTCAGACCGAATACCAGCATCGGCATACGGTTCTCCATACACATGATGGATGCAGTCAGATCCATCACGCCAAGCTTCTGGTCGATCACGGACTGAATCGGAATCTCATCATACTTCCTGGCCTCTGAATTCTGCTTCGGATCACTGTCATAGACTCCATCCACAGCTTTGGCCAGCAGGATCACATCTGCCTCGATCTCGATGGCACGCAGGGTGGTGGTGGTGTCCGTGGAAAAGTACGGATGCCCTGTCCCCCCTGCAAAAAAGGTGACCATTCCCTGCTCCAGGCACTCCATAACCTTGTCTTTTGTAAACATCTCCGCCATGGGACCGCAGGTAAAAGGGGTAAATACTTTCGTCTTCATCCCCGCACTTCGAAAAATCTCCGACACGTAGATACAATTCATCACAGTGGCCAGCATGCCGATCTGGTCAGATTTGGCCCGGTCAATATTCTCACTGGTTCTTCCCCGCCAGAAATTGCCGCCCCCGATCACAACCCCAACTTGAATGCCGTCCTCCAGAATACTTTTCACCTGCATAGCCACCTGCATACAGGTCGCTTCGTCAAATCCGGTGTGCTTCTCTCCTGCGAGAGCCTCACCGCTCAGTTTTAGTAGTACACGTTTCATATTGCACCTCTGCTTGTATGTCACTGTCCGTTTTACGGCCAGCACCCTTTCTCTTCGACAGCTTTTTGCCATTTGCTCTGCACATAGTCCCTGCGGAAAATACAGGCAGTCCGCCAAAGCAACTGTATTTCTTCGGCCAGTCGCAAACTGCCGCCGGTATCATGTCTGACGTCATTATACCATAAATCATGGAAATAGCAACCAGATTTCGCTTACAAATCATCCGAATCCAAAAGAATCGTAAAAGGCCCGTCATTCAAAAGCGCTACCTTCATATCTGCCCCGAACTCGCCCTTTTGCGCTTTTCCAAATTCCGCCCTGCACTTTTTGACGATATAATCATACAGAGCACTTGCCTGATCCGGCTTTCCTGCCCGGGTGAAACCCGGACGGTTGCCCCTTTTGCAGTCCGCATAAAGGGTGAACTGAGAGATCAGAAGAAGCTCTCCATCCACTGTGCGCAGATCCAGATTGGTCTTGCCGTTCTCATCCTCAAAGATTCGAAGCCCAAGCATCTTTTTTACCATCTTATCTGCAATCTCTTCTGTATCGGAATCGGCAACGCCAATCAGCACCAGAAATCCTCTCCCGATCTTCCCCAGAACTCTGTCTTCCACCGTGACCGATGCATGAGAAACCCTCTGAATCACAAATCTCACTGCGTGTTCTCCTTCCTTCCTGCCGACAGTAAATCCACGCCCTCTGCCAGCACTTCCTGATAAAGGCGTCCCACCGGAAGTCCCACCACGTTGTTGTAATCTCCCTCAATGCCGGACACATATGCGGCAAACCTTCCCTGGATTCCGTAGGCACCCGCTTTGTCCATAGGTTCTTCACTGTCTGCGTAACTTTCTATCTGTCCTTCTGTCATGGGGTATACGTAGACTTTCGTCACCTCTGCAAAGCGAATGGTCTTTTTCTTTTCTTTTAAAATGACGGTCACTCCGGTGATCACCTGATGTTCTTTTCCCTGTATCAGGCGCAGCATCCGAAGCGCATCCTCCCGGTCTTTTGGCTTTCCCAGAATCTGGCCTTCTGCCGCCACTACCGTATCTGCTCCGATGATGACCGTCCCGTCACACCGATCTGCCACTTCCTGCGCTTTTTGGGCCGAGAGCTCTTTGACCACTTCCGACGGAACGCCGGATGTGATCCGTTCTTCTCCCTCCGCCTTTTCCACCCTGAACACCATTTTGATCTGTTCTAATAATTCCTTTCTCCTCGGAGATCCGGATGCCAGTATGATCTTCTCCATCTTATGCATGCTCCTTTTTCTTCTTACGGTTCCACTCCCTTGATAGAATCCACTCCGTAGTACAGCGCCATCCACTGATTAAACCAGTCTTCCGGATCCTTTGACACATTGGGCGAATGCCGGATGACATTGTAGGTATTTTCTGTAGGCGTCAGAAGAGGAACTTCCACCTCCGTAATTCCCTGCGCTTTCTGTTCTTCGATCAGGCAGAGCTGATTCTGAACCTCGCTGTAGGTCCGGTGAATATCTGTCCACGCAAAAACAAATTTTATTACCGACAAAACAATCAGCAGACCCAAAAACAACCTTTTTCCCTTCTGAATCTTACAGCCGTCCTCCTCCATCCAAAGCGCGATCTGACCGACGGCGATGAGCAGAAAACTCACGGCAAAAATCCAGGATTTTCCGCTGATAATAGGAGAAGCCAGCAGAACCACCACGCTTGCCGCCCCGGAAAGGCAGTAATAAAACGGCACCAAAAGGCAGGGAATCCAGGGTTCCTTCCGTCTTTTTTTATGCCGGATCCAGAAAAAGACTTCCACCAGCAGAACTACCAGAAGCGGCAGAATGTAATGATAGGAAAATCCAATCACTTCCCGAATCCGTTTCAGATATACCGCAATCTGAAAGGGTTCTGACACCATCCTGGACCGGCTGCTGGGCGCAAAGAGCAGGATGGCCATCCCTGCAGCCGCAAAGAGAATCCCCGGCACAGCAAAGGCCGGAATCTTTTCCCTTTTCCACAGCCAGTGGCCGACAAACAGCATGGCAAGAAGCACGATGGCCCCGCCGCCGTTCTCGCTGGAAGCCCCGGCAAGAAATCCCAGTATCATTACAGGCAGGCAGATAAGCAAAGGATGGCCGAACGTTTCCCCGGCGCTCATCCGTCTGTGGTAGGGAAAGAAAAAGAGCAGCAACAGTCCATTCATCCACAGATAATTGCAGGAACCGCTGACCCAGAGCACTGACCAGCCAAAATGAGGAAAAAACGTCCACATAGCCAGGTAAATCACACCCAGATGCCAGGGCCTTCTCTTCTTTTTCTCTGCTTCTATGTAGAAAAGAAGCAGCCAGCCCATGACCACATACATCAGAGAATTGCAGACATTGAATACCATCTTGTCAAACAGCATGAAGAACATCACAATGCCATGACTGACCACCCGCCCGTTAAACCCCTGGTAATGGTTCCATAAGGATGCCGGGATATCCGCAATTCCCTGCAAAAGCCTGGTGGTGCTGCCGGGCCTGGAACCTTCCCAGAAGAAATGATACATATAATCATCTGCCGTGTAGACCGTCTGCTGATTCAAAAGAAGCATCACACTGAACGCAATCAGACAGATCAGTGCATAGCACATGATATTTCTTATCTTTTTGTCACTTTCTTCCACCGCATATCCTCCGCCCAAATACCTGTCTTTAATTTTTAAAGCTGTGAATCGGCGCCGGAATCCTGCCTCCCCGGTTGATAAACGCCTCACAGGAGTATGGATTGACCGGCATCACCGGCGCGTAACCCAAAAGACCGCCGAACTCTACCATATCTCCTACTTTTTTTCCGATAACCGGGATCACGCGGACCGCCGTTGTTTTCTGATTTACCATACCGATGGCCATCTCGTCCGCGATAATCCCGGAGATTGCAGCGGGGCTTGTGTCCCCCGGAATGGCAATCATATCAAGCCCCACCGAGCAGACACAGGTCATGGCCTCTAATTTTTCCAAAGTCAGAGCTCCTGCCTGTACCGCATCGATCATCCCCTGATCTTCACTGACCGGTATGAAGGCACCGCTTAAGCCCCCCACGTAAGAAGAAGCCATCACACCGCCTTTTTTCACCTGATCATTCAGAAGGGCCAATGCTGCCGTCGTCCCGGGCGCTCCTGCATACTCCAGACCAATTTCCTCCAAAATCTCTGCCACACTGTCTCCGATAGCCGGCGTAGGCGCCAGCGAAAGATCAATGATGCCAAACGGAATCCCAAGCCTTTTGGATGCTTCCTGCGCCACCAGCTGGCCCACACGGGTGATCTTGAATGCTGTCTTCTTGATGGTCTCACACAGCACTTCAAAGTTCTCACCACGGACCTCAGAGAGCGCTGTCTTCACCACGCCCGGTCCGCTGACCCCTACATTGATGACGGCATCTTTTTCTGTCACGCCGTGGAAAGCTCCCGCCATAAAAGGATTGTCATCCGGTGCATTGCAGAAAACCACCAGTTTGGCACAGCCAAGAGAATCCTGCTCTTTTGTGTACTCTGCAGTCTCTTTGATAATCTCTCCCATCAGCTTTACGGCATCCATATCAATGCCGGTCTTGGTGGAACCAAGATTCACCGAGCTGCACACCCGTTCCGTCACCGCAAGGGCTCTTGGGATCGCCTGCATCAGAAGCTTGTCGCTCTTTGTCATTCCTTTGGACACCAGTGCCGAAAACCCGCCGAGAAAATTGACTCCCACAGTCCGCGCCGCATCATCCAGCACCTTTGCAAGCTCCACATAGTCTTCTGCAGACCGGCAGGCGGCACTTCCCACAAGGGCTATGGGAGTCACTGAAATCCGCTTGTTCACAATGGGAATTCCAAACTGAGCTTCAATCGCCTGACCGGTGGATACCAGATCCTTTGCCGTTGCTGTGATCTTTTCATAAATCTTTTTCTTAAGGATTTCCAGATCAGAATCAATGCAGTCCAGCAGGCTGATCCCCAGCGTAATTGTGCGGACATCCAGATTTTCCTGATCGATCATCTTATTGGTCTCAAGGACCTCTTGAATATTTATCATACTGTCTCCTTTATACCCGATGCATCATATTGAAGATGTCCTCATGCTGGCAGCGGATGATCACTCCGATCTCCTCCCCCAGCTTTGTCAGCTCTTCTGACATCTTCGTCATATCTTCCACCTTGCCGGCATCCACAATCATCATCATGTTGAAATATCCGTCCACAATCGTCTGGGAAATATCCAGGATATTCACCTGAATCCCTGCCAGATAGGTGCAGACCTTCGCAATAATCCCCACCGTATCATGTCCTACCACAGTAATAATAAATTTCTTCATCTCTGTCTTCCTTTCTAATGTTCCCTTTGTCACCACTCACAGATACCGGAACACTCGTCTCTTTTTGCCACCTGGATATCAAAGTCCCCCGGCCCGTATTTCACCGGTCCAAGCTGAATCTCCAGTTTTACAGTCTCATAGGCCAGTTCGGCATAATTGTTTTCCTTGCTCAAATGTCCCAGATAGATTTTTTTCATCTGGTCATGGAGCACCCGGCACAGAAGCTGCCCGGCACTTTCATTGGACAGATGCCCGCATTCTCCCAGAATCCTCTGTTTGAGAGGATACGGATAAGGTCCCGCCTGCAGCATCCGGATGTCATGGTTTGCCTCCAAAAGAAGCACGTCCAGCCCTTTTAGATGCTCCACTATGTAATCGGTGTACACGCCCATGTCCGTGGCCACCGCCGCACTTTTTTCTTTGCAGGCAAACCGGTACGCCACAGGCTCCGCCGCATCGTGGGAGATGGAAAAGGGATGCACCTCCACATCTCCGATCCAGAATTTTTTGTCTGCGCGGATCACATGGTACAGGCTCTCGTCCACCTTTCCAAGCGTCTTCATGGCCTTCATCCGGCCAATGGTCTTTTTGGTGGCATAGATCGGCAATCCGTATCTGCGGGCCAGAATTCCGACGCCTCTGATGTGGTCCGAATGTTCGTGGGTAATCAAAAGTCCCTGCAGATCCTTTCCTTCCACTTCCAGTTTCTTCAGCCCCGCTTCTACTTTTTTCGCACTGATCCCTGCGTCAATCAGAAGGTGGGTGTTCTCACTTCCTGTATAGATACAATTCCCGCTGCTGCCGCTGGCTATACTGCACAATCTCATCTTACTGCTTCATCCTCTTATCTATCTGACAGAACGTATGTTCTGCTGTTCCATTGTTGTCAATGACATATGCACAGCGGCTTAAAAATTCCTCATGACTTTTCTGTCTGCCGATCATCTGGTCAATCCGCCGGTCGGTATAACCTCTGGAAGCTTTGAGCCTTCTGCGCCTTTCGTCTTCATTCGTATAAATATACCATGTTTCATCACAGAATGCATCATATTTTTCCTCCAGAAACAAAGCCGCCTCCACGACCACACAGTCTTCCCCTTCCTGCCTGGCCTGCCCGATCCGTCTTAAAATCTCTTTTTTCACCGCCGGATGCACGATGGCATTCAGTTTTTCAAGCTTTTCCTTATCTGCGAATACAATCCCGCCCAGGATCCCCCGGTCCACGCTGCCATCCTTTTGTAAAATGCCCCTGCCAAACACTTTCAGGATCTCCCCGTAAGCTTCTTTTCCTGGCTCCATCACCTCATGGCCCACCTGATCCGCCAGAATCAGGCGGGCATGCCATGTATTCTCCATGTATTGAAGAACGGTACTTTTACCGGCGCCCACTCCACCGGTCACTCCGATCACTCTCATCTACTTTGCCTCATACCAGTTAGCACCCCGGTGCATGTCGATCTCCAGTTCCACCCGAAGCTTCGCTGCCTGCTGCATCTCCTCTTTCAGGATCTGCTCCACTTGATCCGCTTCTTCATAAAAAGCCTCAATCAAAAGCTCGTCGTGCACCTGTAGGATCAGCCTGGATTTCAGTCCCTCTTCTTTCAGGCGGTCATGTACCCGGGTCATGGCAATCTTGATAATATCTGCAGCGGTTCCCTGAATCGGAGAATTCATCGCCACACGCTCTCCAAAGGAACGCTGGGCAAAATTCGAAGATTTCAGTTCCGGCACAGGTCTGCGCCTTTTGTACATGGTGGTCACATACCCCTTTTCCTTCGCTTCCTCCACCAGTCCGTCCAGAAAACCCTTGATTCCCGGATACGTCTCAAAATACCGGTCAATGTACTCTTTTGCCTCTTTTTTGGAGATGTCCAGGTCCTGAGACAGCCCGAAAGAACTGATCCCGTACACAATCCCAAAATTCACCGCCTTGGCGTTTCGCCGCTGGAGAGGCGTCACTTCCTCAAAGGGCACATGAAACACCTGGGATGCTGTAATCCGGTGAATATCCTCCGCCTGCCGGTATGCCTCGATCAGGGTCTCATCCCCGGACATATGGGCCAGTACCCGAAGCTCGATCTGAGAATAATCTGCATCCACAAAGATACATCCTTCCCGGGGAATGAACACTTTTCGAATCAGTCTTCCCAGCTCCATACGAACCGGGATGTTCTGGAGGTTCGGTTCCGTGCTGCTGATCCTTCCGGTGGCTGTGATCGTCTGGTTGAAATTACTGTGAATCCGCCCGTCCTCTGCGATGCAGCCAGCCAGCCCGTCCGCATAAGTTGATTTTAATTTGGTAAGCTGCCGGTATTCCAGGATGTCTTTTACGATGGGATATTCCGGTGCCAGCTTGTCCAGCACCTCTGCCGAGGTGGAATATCCGGTCTTTGTCTTCTTGCCCCCCTGCATGCCCAGCTTTTCAAAAAGGATCACCCCAAGCTGCTTGGGCGAATGGATGTTGAAGTTCTCTCCGGCCGCCTCATGAATGCTTCGCTCCAGTTCCTCGATTCTGCCCACCAGCGCTTCCCCGTAACTTTTCAGTTCTTCTGCATGCACCCGGATACCTTCCTTCTCCATATCATGGAGGGTGAAAACCAGAGGCATCTCGATCTCGTCGAACAGAGCCTTCATGCCGGTCTCTTCCAGCTGTTTCTGTATAAGAGCTGCCTGTCTAAAAGTCGTCAGCGCCGCGCCCGGCTTTCCCATATCCTCGTGAGCATAATTATTTGACAGCGGATTGATCAGATAAGCTCCGATCTCAATATCAAAGAAATGACTCTGATTTTCTGGTTCTATATAGTTCAGGATTCTTTTTACATCGGATACTGCACAAAAAGGCACCGCTTCAACCACCTGCCCCATCTGTTTTAGCAGATATTCCGCTGAAACAGAGTCGCTCTCTGAAAGATCGTACAGTTCGGTCTCTGAAAGAGCCAGGGAAATATGAAGCTCTTCCTCCGCCGTGGTCATGGCATAACCGGATGCAGACAGCGTAAGCGTCAGGCCGTCCTCTTTTTTCTGCCAGCACAGCTCAAAGGCAATCCGTTCTCTGGATCTGGCCTTTTCAAAAACCGCTTCTGCTTCCTTCCGGTCCCGGATCTGCTTCACCTCAGGTTCTGCTTCCCGGACCATCTCTGCTCCCGCCTTTTCAAACCGCTCCAAATATTTGCGGAAATTCAGTCTCCGGCACCATTTGTATGCTTCCGGCGTATAGGGATTGGTACACCGGGCCTTTTGGAGATCCAGAACGACCGGTGCATCCACGCAGATCGTCGCCAGCTTTTTGCTCATAACTGCCATATCATAATGCTCCCTAAGAGCTTCCCGGGTCCGTTTTTGCCTGATCTCTTCCACATGGGCGTAAGCAGTTTCGATGTCTCCATAAGCCGTAACCAGCGCAGTCGCACCTTTTTCTCCGATCCCCGGAACTCCCGGAATGTTGTCGGAAGAATCGCCCATCAGCGCTTTCAGCTCGATAATCTGGGCCGGCGTGACCTGATAAGTATCTACCACATCCTGTGCGTAATAATTCTCAATCTCTGTCACCCCTTTGCGGGTCTTGGGCATCCGGATCATAATCTTGTCTGTGGCAATCTGCAGAAGATCCCGGTCTCCGGATACGATCACCGTCTCAAGCCCTTCTGCCTCACTTTTTCTGGCCGCAGTACCCAGCAGATCGTCTGCCTCATACCCCTCCTGCATGAGCAGCGGGATGTTCATGGCCTGCAGAAGCTCCTTGAGCACCGGAATCTGCTCCCTCAGTTCATGGGGCATCTCTTTTCTTGTCCCTTTGTATGCCTCGTACATCTGATGCCGGAAAGTAGGCGCGCTTAAGTCAAACGCCACTGCCAGATAATCCGGCTTCTCCTCATCCAGGATCCGGAACATAATATTCAAAAATCCGTAGATCCCGTTGGTATGAAGACCTTCTGCATTGGTCAGATCCGGAACGCCGTAAAAGGCCCGGTGAATAATGCTGTGACCATCAATCAGTACCATTTTCTCGCTCATCTGAAAAAACACCTCACCATCATATAGAACAGCACTGCCGTGGCCGCTGCCCGAAGCAAAAATGTATAAGTTCCAAGGAAATGTGCATCAATGCCATCTTCTTCTGAATTTTTCAGCGTATCTTCCACCAGGGTCCGATAGTCAATCTTTTCCTCTGCTCCGTCAAGCTGCCGGATCCCTGCGAACACAGTGGCATAGACTTCCAGTTCTTCATAGCACTCCGGGCAATGGCGGACATGGCGGACAAAGGCGCCTTCCTCCCGCTCCTGAAGCTCTCCATTGATATATGGAACCAAAAGTCTCTGGATTTCTTTACAATTCATCCCATTCATAGCCCTGCTCCTGTTCTGATTACAACTTCTCCAAATAACTTGTCAAAATTTTCATCTGCTGTATTTTCACTGGTCAGCGATGGGTCTGCTTCGCCTGCAATTCGAACATTTGTTCTTTAATGTCTGGCTGAAAAAATGACGTCAGCATACTCGTTTATGAAAAAAATCGCCAAATCACTGTCCTCAATGATTTGGCGATGCAATAATCCCTGCAGGAGATGGGACTTGAACCCACACATAGTCACCTACGTCAGATTTTGAGTCTGATGCGTCTGCCATTCCGCCACTCCTGCG
>CAJTYJ010000007.1:49051-93118 GCA_910583895.1 uncultured Lachnospiraceae bacterium | reverse complement strand
TATATAGAGATAAGAAAACTCCCAACAAAAAAGTGGGAGTTTTTCAGTGCCCTCGATATTTCAGCATTTCCCGGGATTTTTTCTTTGTAGAAAGATCATCGGATCTTGTTTACCGTTTACCTGTTTTGTTTACCATACTCTATGATGATTCCAGAATCGTCCTGGCTTCATCAATGTTGACGCCAGTGTAATAATTTTTAAAAGCCACACTCGGAGAGTTTCCATAGATCTCCGCTGCAATCGCAGGAGAACCGCCTGCACTGTTGATCACTTTCGTAATCCCATCACGTCGGAAAGAATGAAGACCCCGCTTCGCTCCGTCTCGACTTGAAATCCCATTTTTGCGTACAAGTTTTGCAAAATAAGATCCCACCACCGTATAGCTCAGCCTTCCACTTTCTGATTCACCGGGAAACAGATACACACTGTCCGAATAATACTCGTCATGTACTGCTTTTAAGCGATTCAGAAACTCTTGTATCTCCCTTGTAACCGGAAAAACCCTGTCTCGGTGATTCTTCGTGTGTTTTACTACCATGCACACTCTGCTCTCCTCATTGATCAGCTGCTGCTTGTATATCATAATCTTGCCATCTCTGATATCCGACCACTCCAGCGGTGTAATCTCCGCGCCTCTCCCTCCGATCAGTGCCTGAAATTCCGCTGCCCAAGCCGGCATATACCATGGACGGTTTCTTTGATCCTGATGCATGGCATCCATCAGCTTTTTCTGTTCTTCCTTATAATATACTTTCTCCACAGGCTTGGAATCCGGCATAATGCCGTCTCGAAACGCTTTGTGGTCGATTCTGGAATATGGATTGTCCTGAATCAAATGTTCATTGTACGCGTGTGCAAACACCTGATTCAGTATCCCGCACATTGACCGGAAGGCTTTTTCCCGCATGGGCCTGGACTGGAGATTATCCCAGATAATCTTCTCAATATCTTTTTTCGTAATATCAGTAATCAAAGCATCTGCGAATTTTGTACCGCCAAAATACCGCTTAAATTCACATTTGTCTCTGTGTACTGTATTTTCCCTGCTGAGCCGTTTTTCCGGATCTACCACGTGTTCCAGTTTTTTACTTTCGACGATTGTAAAAATATCCTCAAAAGTAGCTTCACACCCACCGCCATACGGACCCCGATCCGCTTTTATTACCTTCTCCTGCAGATCCTCCAGCGTCTTTGCTTTGATTTGCCTTCTTCCGGATCTTTTCGTTTCATCCTTGATCTGTATGTGATAATATCCGTCGCTGGATGGTTTGGTGGGAAAATTGTGTTTTTCCAGAATTTCCGTTCTTCTCGCCATGTCACGTACCAGACGCACATCATCCATGGTTATTTTATCATTTTTTAAAGAAGAAAGGAAGTCCTTTAGCCGGCTGTCCGCTGACATGCAGTTCCTCTGTTACGAGTTCAACTGTCTGCAGCCATCTGGCAGCACAATGCTAAGCCAATCATACATATATTTTTCCTCCTACTATATGATCTTACTCGTATAATTTCCAGTTACAGACAGGTGCATAAACGTCCAAACTCCGCCCGTTCATGCACCTGTAATTAAATGCACTCCATAGCATCACCACTTTCTTTTTTCTGCTGAAATAGTATATGACTCAATTTTTCGGTTTTACTTCAAGTCAATATACTTTATCTGTTTTCGCTATCAGCATCCTCGCATATATTCCATCTCTTCTTTCAGTGCAGAAGTTTTCAATTTATAATATGCATTTCCATGCTTGTTTACCTGCAGATCTTTATCCTTTGAAGAGATCAGTCCCCGACTTTTCAGTGCTCTTGACAATCTATTCATTGTCAATTCTTCCAACCCCATCTTTTTATTTAACAAATCAAGTAAGTTCCTGGAACGAATATATGTGTATTTCCCATCCCCATAATCTTCTCCCATAAATGGCATATATTCTCTATATATAACGATCTCCTTGGATTCTAACATCTGACACAATGCATTTATCACTCTTTCCTCAAAGCTCTGATTCCTACCGTACTCATGCAGCATCTCGGCTGTCTTCAAATTGTCAATGAATATTTTATTTATACGACTCTGCATAGATTGATCTGTCTCCTGTGTCCAGACCTCTGGAAAAATTTCTTTCATATATTCTCCAAAAATTCCATGAACGATCAGAATCGTTTTAAATGTCTCATAAATTCGCGCATTTATCGCACCTGACTTTTTATTATCTTGCTCATAATATTTCCATCCAGATTGAATCAGGCTGATTATTTTTTCATAATTACTTATCACCCAATCGATAAAAAATGAAAAAAATGTACCAATTAAATTCGGATGCTTTTGTATAAAATTCAAAAACTTTTTTGATGCCAAAAATTTTTCAGCATTCAATAGCCAACATCTGTTCATAATAGATTCTATTTCCAGTATTTGTTCAGCTGTCACTACCAGCTGAACATCTACCATCATCGAAACTGTTTTACCGCCGACCATTCTTTTTCGTTCTGCATTGTTTACAGTACTACGAATAATAGAACCGATCTGATCATCGCGTTGTTTTGATGCACTTCTGTTTTTCAAAGGTGCCAGATCATCCAAAACACACATACAATCAGAAAACTTTGTTAATTCTTCTTCTCTTGCCCGGTTTGTAGACTCCAGCGAAAAAATAATCTTGCGATCCCATCCAAGTCCCCAACAAGAAAAATATCTTGCCAGAGTAGTCTTATAGGTTGCCGATTTTCCATATATGTAAAGCACATATTTTTTTTCAATCCCAGCATCTTCAAATACTTTTTTCAAAAAACTATAAATCCCGGATAAAAGAAGAGAATAACCATTCTCACCACAACAGCACAACATTTTAAGAATGTCATAACTGACTTTTTTCTGATCAAATGCAGGTTCCACATTCTCAGGAAACATACACTTCAATTTTTCAGAAACATTTGCCGCAGCAACACCTATTACCTTTGAGCCAAAACAATAAATCATCCTATTCTCGTATAAATGCCATCCCATCCTATTAATAACCGGAACAATATTCATAAGACTAATCTGATACTGTAAAAGACTTTTCATAATAGTGCCCTTATACGGAGCCACATAACATCTGCAATCAATATCTTCAGACCAGTTCAATTTTTGAATCTTATTTACCGGAATACCATCCCTGCGGATTGCCTCCTTTGAATTTCCAAAATATACATCCAGATCAAACAGTATCTGACCATTTGATATATCCCGCATACACCTAATCACTACAGGAATAAAATTGGAAATCCACTCTTCGTAATCTTTTTTTTCTTTCATCAGACCATCCGTTCTCCATGATAAAGAAAACTTACCCAGAATCTTCTGGAATTCCTTCATATTCGTTTTCCTCCTGCTTATTAAAATCGTATTGTATATGAGACTGGCTGTCACCCTGATCATCCAACATGTCTGTTTCAAATTTCTGAAATACAGATACCAAAAAACAAACTACTTAACGACCACCGGCTAAAGCCGGTGGGTTATCGCGGTCTAAAGACCGCCGTTTAGCGACTGGAAGTCGCAGTGGGGGCTGAAGCCCCTCCTCTGTGACTAAACTCACTCCGGGGGCTAAAGCCCCTTTTCCTTAGACTTAAAGTCTACTGAAGCCCTACTGAAAGTAGCTACTCTCCCTCTATTTTGAAGTTTTCATTTCCTTCTTCATTCCCCTGCGTTTCTATATATTCTTCAATGGTTTTCTGATCTACTGCCCCTACCGTTCCGCAGAAATATCCCCTTCCCCATATATGCTGACCCCAGTATCTCTTCTTCAGTTCCGGAAATTCTTCCTGCAGCAGCTTTGACGATCTTCCCTTCAATTTCTGCATGATTTCGCTCGGTGCCATATTCGTCGGACATGACAGCAACATGTGCACATGATCCTGCTGTATTCCGCCTTTTAATATTTTTATTCCATAAGCCTCACATCCCTGCACCAGTAATTCCCGCAGCCTGAAGGCTACATTCCCTTTCAGTATTTTATATCGGTACTTCGTTATCCATACAAAATGGTATTTTATATCATAAACTGTATGACTTCCGTTTCTATACTTTGCCATTTCCTTCACCTTCCTCTCCAACCATTATATCACTGATGCTGCAAAAAGAAAGTGACGCTAAAGCTCTACCGCCTGAAAGGCGGTGGATTTAACCTAAGGCTTGGAAATTAAATTATCAAAGTGCCAACAACAGTCACATATACTTTTGTTATCTCATTGATTATATCATCCCGGTCCGAATACAGAAAAGTTAAAAGCACTACGCGTAATGCTTTTTCACTACGCGTAATGCTTTTAAAAACCAATCTATTATCATATTTCTAATTATTCAGAATATTGTCTGGAAGTATCGGACCTGTCCTTGCAATTTATTTAATATCCGAAATCGATATACCATAGTATTCTAAGCCCCTGAATATTTCTTCTAATTCCGAGTATTCCGATTCATAATCCGCTATATTCTCCGACTTATTAATTTTAATTTCGGAATTAAAAAAATTATCAAGGCAAAATCTCTCGGAATCATTCAATATATACAATTGCTCTGATTCTCCATCAACACATTCAAGGATGAGTTTATCCTCGATTTCCTGACTTTTCTCACCCCCATCAAAAAACTGATATTCTGATACTCGACATTTTTTATTATGTATAAGAATAAACAGATCCACGTCATCGTTTTCTTTCATTATTCTAATTTCCTCATCAGGCTGCTGATGTGTTATGACCATTATACACTCAATCTTAGGAATAAATATCTCGAGATCCAACTTATCGTTCTGATCATATACACCTTCGTATTTAACGTATTTCTCATGTTTAAAAACAGACGGTCGAATTTCCACATCACAAACAACATGTCTCTTTAAGAATGTCGTTATATTGTTAACAATGGGCGGGATAGAAGTTTCCGACTTCTGTCCTTCCTCATCCTTTTCTTTTACTTCTTCATTATGTTTATCTTGTTCTTCGATTTTTTTCAGAATAATCTTTTTTCGACTTTCTAAATCTTGTGTCATCCATATTTTTTTAATCTCATCATGATACTCTTCTTCAAAATAATAACAAAAATCTTCCACCTGATGTTCCTTTTCATCCAACATATATATTAGAAAACAAAAACTCATATTTTTTGCTTTAAGTCCCACCTTCACATTTTTGCGCTTCAGGTTTCTGTAAGATGACTCATCAATACCAATTATATTGCAAAAATCCGTCTGCGATAATGCAGAATATTGTTTTTGAAATTCCTCGCTTATCCTTATAATTTCATTGAGCAATTTACACTTCATTTCTTCTTTGAATTTATATATTTTATTACTTGAATTTATATTTTCCATTTGTATTATTTCCATTCTTTAATTATTATACTGGATACACTCTTTTATTAATCCAACAACTAGCCACAAATTCTCAAAGGGACGAGAAACTCCTCTCAACCCTTTGAAAAGCTTTTCGCAACTCTCCTGATACTCTGCCAAAAATATTCCCCTTTTACAGCAACTCTTTTTGCAGTGCTTCCACCTCATCCTGAGAATAATTCGGCACCACCGACAAGATTTTTTCAGTTGGATAACCTTTTGCAGCTCCGGATATTCGGTATGGTCGATCTCCAGATCCGGCAGAATCCTCTGAAGCAGTTCTCTGCACAGTTCTACATCCTGCATGATCTTCCCAAACAGAAAATCACTGCATATATTCAGTTCTTCCCAGGATGGACAGAATTCCATCTGATTTTTTATTCCCTTCAAGTGTATATCCTCCGTTTTTCCTGCTTTTATTATATTGGCTCTATATGGAAAAAGCAACGGTATTCTGTACCCCTACATGGTTTTCCACAGGTGGTTGCCGGTCACGAATGGCCGGTAACCACACTGCTTCCGGTTCTTTCCCGTATATCCATCCGGAAAAGTGGCATCGATTTAAATTATACTTCAGCACATCCGGTTCCTGTTCTTTCACTCCGGCAGAAATACACCTGTGTACAGACTCCGCTCTCTGAACCGTTTATTCCGGACTGCTGCTTCATACGCCTTTTCAGGCTATATGCTGCTGTCAATACAGTCCAGCTGCCAATAGCAGCTGACGTCTTCCCCGTCAGGAATCCTGCCCCCTTCCCAATACTCCGACGGCACAATCTCACGGTCATCATAATCGTCCACATCCAGAAGGACTTCATCACGTTCCACTGCTTCTTCCACTTTCTGTACAGCCTTTTCAACATTTTCCGCTTCCACAATAACCGTTCTCTTAAGGATTTCCCTCACACTGATTCCATATCTGGGCATAATCTCTTCCTTCTGTCTGTTTTTTCTGAATCATACCCTGCGCTGTCCTGGCAGGATACATGGTCTCCATATATTTCTTCCTTATTTTCTCCATTCCCGACCGGATATGCCTGCTCACACGGGGCTGCGACAGACCGGTCCGCTCCCCGGCTTCCTTCTGCGTCATTCCGTTGCACACTACCAGCCAGACCAGTTTCTGCTCTTTTCCCGTCAGCTCTGGTGCCAAAAGCAGCGACGGGAGAAAATCCTTTTCCTCCACCTGATCGAAGCCGGTTTCCCTGCAGGCAATCCGGTCTGCCCATACACAGCTGTTTCCGCCTTCTTCTGATCTGACAATTTTCTCCTCCATGGAGACGCATCTCCGGTCTTTTTTCACCCTGCGAAATTCCATCCGGACGGTATTCCGCATCACTGCACAGGCAAATGCCGGAAACGGCACCTTTCTGGAGCTGTCATATCCGGAAGCCGCCTTTACCAGCCCGTATAATGCGGCCGACTGCAGTTCTTCCTGCTCAATTCCACGCCCACGGTATTTCCATGCGATCTTATATGCCAGCCGCATGTTCTGAAGGGCCAGCTTCTGTATCTCTGCTTTTGTATTCATTTTCTCTCCTCCACGTATTTTACGGATGTGCCTGATTCCTCTGCAGATAAATTTCATCTGCTCCGGTACACCTTCGGACTGCTGAAAAAGAGACCGACGGTCTGCCGGTCTCCCTTCCGCTTCTGTCTGATGTATATTTTCTGTCTGCCGTCACGAAAACAGGCGCATTACACATGACTGCAGAGCTCCACCTCTCCGGTATCCATATGGCAGAAATACACATGGTCGGACAGAAACTCTTCCGGCGATACTGCCGTCTGATTGACCTCCGCCACCATCTGCTGCAGGTCTTCCGCTCCCATGTCTTTTCCGCAGGGATATGCCAGCAGCTCATGCGTGCTGCCGGGAAGTATATAGCAGTCCGTTCCGATCTGCCGCATGAAATCCTTCATGCATTCCGGTCTGGTCATGATCCCGGCGCCCAGTTCCTTCCTGCCGTTCGCAATCACATACATCCCGGGATCCGGAATGCCCGGTTCTTTGGATGAAAGGAATTCCTGCAGGACTTCCTGTACGGGCTGTATCCGGTATCCGTCCGCATCCATATTGGCATCCGCCCATCCGGACAGTTCCTTCTCCGGAACTCCCCATTCTTCCAGAAGCTGCACCGATACCTCCGCCGTTCCGCATCCTTTTCCCGGAATCCGGACCCTCAGGTAATACACTTCGGCAAGATCCAGATATCTCCGGTGCACAAGGGACGGCAGACGGTGCCGGTTCCTTTCGTAATTCACAACTTTTCTGTATATCAGGTGTCTGGCTTTTTTCCAGTCACGGATATCCCCGATATCGAACACTGTCCGCAGTTCCTTTTCTGCCGCACTGCAGATATAATCAGCCGCTTCTTCCGCCGTGCATTTTTTCCCGCAGGCAGCTTCCACATCTTCCCTGTAGATGATGATACCCGTAAAACTGTCTTTTACACGGAACTCAAATCCTTCCTTTTCGTATCCGTTGTTTTTCTTCATTTTTACCGCCCCGACGGAGATACCGGGGATCCTTTCCTTCACCAGCCGGATGATTTTCTGCTCTTCCTTCCCTTCAAAGCCCGAACTTCCCATATTCCTTTTTTCTTCCGCCATCTTCTGTCCTCCTTACTGTGCTTCCGTTTCCTGATAATCACCTTCAATAAATTCCTGCCGGTTCTGTATTTCGCTCATGTCCATGCCGATCTCATTCTGAATCGCATGGTCCACACTCATGGCGCGTACAAAATCCGTTTTCACCGGCGCATATTTCAGCACCCGTTTTATGACCGTCTTCTTTGCCATCTCTTCGTAGCTGCTTTTCCACGGACTGTAAGAACTGTCAATCCCCTGCGAATAACGGGCTGCATAAGCGTCCACATCTCCTCTGCTCATGACTTCAAATCCGAACCCTCCGTTCTGCAGCCGGAACATGGCGTAGACCGCAACCAGCTCCCCGCGGTCCTGAAAGGCGGGGACATGCTGAAGCTTCGGATCCAGCCCCAGTTCATATTTAAAATCATCATTCTTATATACGCAGTGCGCCTGAACGGTCTGTACCATCTCATTGCGGTAGACAAGATCGATCATTCCCTTATAGCCGATCTGAAACTGGCATTCCAGCACCCCTTTGTTTTTATACGGAATCAGATATGCCTGCCCCAGAGAGGTATTGGGTTCCAGCCCAAGCTGCGCCGCATTCATCAGCGCCGCCAGAAAACTCATCTGCGTGCATTCCTGCAGTTTCGGGTTGTTGTTCAGCGCGGAAAGCGCCATCCGGGTAAACCGCTCCGGCGTCACCACCGAAGGCAGCGCCTTTCGGATCTCCGGCTCCATGGCACGGATCAGGTCCGCAATGCTCATGTTCTTTGTCAGAGTTACTTCCTTTTTATCTGCGGTTCTGGTTTTTCCTGCAGTCCCGTTTCTCCCCGCCTGTCTGGCAAGTTCCTGTTTTACGTCCATTTCTCTTTCCTCCTTTCCAGTTGCAGAAAGACAGGAAAATGTGTCCGCTCTGCTTTTGCCGCACTCATTTTCCTGTCTTTCCTTTTTTCTTCCTGTATGTTTATCTCACTTCTGTACCCGCAGGCCCCGGCATCATCCGAATACTCCCAGCTCCTTCAGCAACGAAACGCAGTCCCTGAATCCCTGCTCATAAAAGATTCTGCTGCAGCAGGCATTCTGTTCATTGTAAGCCGTAAGCAGCCGGTCAACCGCCCGTTCCTGTCTCCTGGTCAGCTTCATCCGGTTCAGACAGCGGAGCCTTCCGGATATTTCCCGGTCCGACTGCCTGTATTCCTCATCTGCAAAGAGAACGGCATCCAGGCGCCGGTCCGAATTCTTTATAATGATATCCAGCATATGATCAGACATCCTGTTTCCTCCGGCATTTTTATCCTCCTTTCATCTCTGCAGATTACGCTGCATGAATGTTCAGACGGGAACTTTTCTGCACTTTACTGTAATTCTCATAAATCTCCGGCTGTTCCTTCTTTAACCGTTCCGTGTCGATCCGGCGGGTCTCATATTCGGTCCATGTGACACGGTACCGGTCCGAGATCCCGATCTGCGCTTCCGCATTTCCAAGATATATCTTCAGTTCCTGGTCAATGATCTTCTGCTCCGCCTGCATCTTTTTAATCAGACCGACAAGCTCATTTCTTCTGGAGATCTGCTCATCCATACCGGTCATGCGGGTCACCGTCCCTTCTTTCCGGCGGAAATACTTCTGAATCAGTTCATCTGCATTTTTCGAACCGTCCGGAGATGGAAGTACCTTCGCCTGCACATGATTTTCCCAGAAATCCCTCTCTATGGATACCAGATCATTCAGCATCTCTTCATCCCGTTCCAGACAGGTATACCGGAATCCTTTCCCGAAGATCAGCACCGCCAGATACCAGCGGTCCATTTCCAGCACCTTCATGTAATGCTGGCACTGCAGGTAATACCACTCCGGCACATTTCCGTCCTTCCATCGGTCTGCCGTATAAGGGCTGGCGGTCTTGCATTCCAGTCCCGCACGTTCCCCGACCACCAGGCGGTCCACGTTTGCCATCATGAACGGGTGTTCACCGCTCACATACATGGCATTGCTCTTCCGGACTTTTTTCCCGGTCGCCTCCGCAAAACGTCCGGCCACGTAATCTTCCAGATCCCTGCCCAGACGCATGACTTCGTTATCTGTGATCTTGATTTCCGGGCTGATTTTGTCCAGATAAACCTGCATGGCACTTTTATAAGGGTTCATGCCGCAGACCGCCCCGGCATCCGTTCCGGTCAGATAGGATTTCCGGATCCGGAGCCATTCCTCCTGATCGTTCCGGCTCGTCAGTCTGTTTAAAATCATCTGTTTACGCTCCTTTCTGCTCACGGGTGATTTCCCGGATACCCTTCCTGACTTCTCCGGTTTTTTCCGGATCTGTCTCCGGCAGATGGACTTCCTGTTCATATCGGATGCTGTATCCGGTTTTCGGGTCTCCGACAATGAGATGGTCCATCAGCTCAATCCCCATGATTCCTGCCGCCCGCTTCACCCGGTCGGTAACCGTTCTGTCTTCTCCGGAAGGCCTGATGCTTCCGGACGGATGGTTATGAAGCAGGAGGCATGACGGGCAGTTGGAGAGCAGCACCAGTTTCAGGATCTCTGCCACACTGACCATACAGGAATCCACGCCGCCGAGCGCGATCATCTGGACCGCCACCGGTTCTCCCGCTTTTGTCAGAGATACCGCATACATCTGTTCCACACCTGTCCGGTCAAACAGTCTTCCAAAGACGGAAAGCACGTCTTCCGGGCTTTTCACCAGTCTCCGACTGCTGTACAGGAATCCGGTCCTCTCCTGTCTGGCACGGACTACACAGACTGCCTTCAGGCGTTCTGTTTTTGCCATTTCAGAATGCTCCCGCTCTTTCCCCATACCGTCTGTCACGGACGGCATGGTTCCCACAGCTGCCATGGACGGAGTTTCCGATATTGCATGCTGAATCTTCATGATTTCCTCTCCTTTCGTTCAGACCCTATGCTGCTTTTACCATACGGTAGGCTTTGTCAATCAGCGCATTGCCGTCCATGGTCCGCATGAACAGATTTTCCTGATAGTTTACTGTCTCCCGCAGGGGCTTATTATGAGTGGCAAAATCACTGACCGCATTGACGAAACGATAGGCATTTTTACCGGCATCCTGCAGATCCGGTGCATCAAAATACCGCCGTTTCAGGTCTTCCTGCAGGTTCCGGACGTTCTTCTTCTGCTGGATCGTCATGTCATCCTTCATGGGAAGGAGTTCTTTTACCGATTCCATTACCTTTTTATCGGACATCTTCACTTTGCAGAGTTCTTCAAACTCTGCTCCCAGTGCTGTCATATAGGATTCTGCAAACAGGAGTGTTTCCTCTGCTTCTTCCAGCCTGTCCGCAATGTTTGTCGTATGCTTTGCCGACCAGCACCGTTTCGTGGTGTTCAGTGCAAGGTTCAGGGTATTGGAACATACAACCCGGACCGGTGTCATTGCCACCTTGATGGCCCCGCTCCCGTCATGAGTGTTGGAAAATACCAGATAGGGGCTGATCTGCTCTCCAAGGATGATATATTCATTGGGCAGTTTTGCCAGCAGCCAGACTCTCCGCCCGGACTGCAGGCTGCCTGCCGTCTCATAGCGTACCCCTTCTCCCAGAAGGGCGTCGGTAAACGCAAACGCATCTTCATTCTGGACCACCCGGTAGCGGTCGCTGACCACCCCAAGCAGCCGGTGATCAGAATCTCTGACATTGGCACGGTATCCGGGGATCAGCTTCCGGTCTCCTGTATAAATCTTTTTCTGGACCACCTTCCAGTTGAGTCCTGCCGCTTCCAGCGCCTCTCCGGAATTCAGTGCCTCCGCCACGATCGTCCCCAGCCCGTGCCACGGTTTTTCTCTTGTACTGAACATGGTCTCCACATCTGCTGCCATTCGCAACTCCTTTCCGTCCTTTGAAAAGGACTCTGTTTTTCATGGTTTTTCAGTCTGTTCCTGTCCGCTGTATGTCAGTCCTGTTTCGGTTTTTTCCGCAGGATGTCTCCCAGAACCTCCAGTGTTACGGAAACGACGGTCACGATCACGCCCAGACCTGCCCTTATGATCTTTTTTGCACTTTCTCTTTTCACAGCTGAATCTCTCCTTTTTTCCACTTTTTTAATAATGCTTCCATAATGCTCCTTCTTTTTTCTCTGGAGTAATGTGAGGGAAAATACTCCGAAAACGGTTCTTTTTCCGGATTTTTCCGCAGTTTCCCTTTCTCCTCTGTTTTCTTTTGCAGTACCTGCGCAATCAGGCTTTGAGAAAAACGGGAATCTTCTCCCAGCTCCCTCAGTCGTTTTGCCTGTGCAACCGCCACGCTGCATGGATGTTCCGTCAGATACCGGAATACTTCCTCCTGCTGTTCTGCCCGCAGGTAGGACAGTTCCACTCCCGACAGGAACGGCATCTTTTTCTCATCCACCTTTTCCAGCAGTCCGGGATGCAGATGGTTCAGGCGAAGATACCGCTGGACTTTTCTGCCGCTGTCGCCGGAATCCATTCCGACCTTCTCAGCAGTTTCTTTCTGCCACCTGCCGACAGTCTGTCGGGAAGCATTTTCTTCCATCATCAGGTCTGTCCTCCTTCCCTGTTTTGCCAGCGCATCCATCTTCATCCGGTAAGCCTTCGCTTTCTCGCTGGGCAGAATACCGGTCCGCTGGACATTGGATTCCACCATCCAAAGCACGGCTTCTTCATCCGAAAGCTTTTTGATGACTGCGGGAATCCGTTCCATGAAAAGCTGCCTGCAGGCAAAACAGCGGCGGTGTCCTGCAACGGTCTGATAACGTCCGTCCTTTTTTCTGCGCAGAATGACCGGGACCATGACTCCGGATTCCTGAATACTCCCAATCAGCCGTTCCATGTCCTCATCTGCCTGCACCCGGAAGGGATGCTCCGGAAAAGCGTCAATCAGAGACAGCTCCACCTCCACGGATTCACTCTGTTCCAGCATCTGCGCAAGCGGAGTCAGCATCATCCTTCCTGCCCTCCTGACTCTGTCCGCATCAGGATTTCCGATACCAGATGAGAATACGCCTCTGCCACCTTTCCGCCTCTGTCCAGCTGATAGATACTTTTCCCTCTGGAACTGATTTCCTTTGCCCGCACCGAATAAGGTACCATGGGCAGGATGCCAATGCTGTCACCATAGGTCTCTGTCAGAAGCTGCAGGACTTCCTTCCCGTCTCTGGTGTATGGATTTACCATGGTGGGCAGAATCCCCAGAATCTGAAGCTTCGGGTTCCACATCCGGCGAATCTGAAGGACCGTCTGCAGTAACTGCTCCATCCCTTTGGCTGCCAGATATTCTGCCTGTGTGGGAATCAGCACACCGTCAGAAGCCGCCAGTGCGTTGACTGTTACCATCCCCGGAGACGGAGGAGCGTCCAGCAGGATGTAGTCATACGCTTTTCCGCACGCAGACAAAAGAGAGAGGAACCGTTTTAAAAACTGCTCCCCTCCCTCTGTCAATGCAAGCTCCTGCTCTGTGAGTGCCATCTTCCGGTTCGCCGGAAGATAATCCAGATATTCAGAAGCAGAAAGGATACCCTCCGCAATGTTTCCATTCCTTCGGGTATCCTTCATTTTCTGAAACATGTCTGCCATGGTGACCGGAATCTGATCCGGATAATCGCATCCCATGGCGATGCTTAAGCTGCCCTGTGCATCCAGATCCAGCATCAGGACTTTCTTTCCCCGGTCTGCCAGACCCGTGCCGAGGCACAGCACCGATGTTGTCTTGCCAACACCGCCTTTCATGCTTATGGATGAGATTACATAAGCCATGATACATCATCTCCTTTCCGGGGAAATAATGTATCATGAAAAATTTTGAATTTACGAGAACCGTTTATTTCTGTTTGATTCTGCCTGCATTTATACACCGGACGCAGAAAAATTTCTGCAGGTCGTAAACAGACTTTCCGCTCACAGAATAACACTTTATTAAACGGAACTGAACAGATCTGCACTGTATCAGGCACATAAAGAAAGGAGATTTTTATTATGAACCAGAAACTTCCAACCCTCTATACATTAAAAGAATGCTGCTCCATCCTGAAAGTTGGACGCAATAAAATGCTCGAACTGATCTGGAACGGAGAGATCGATGCTTTTAAGATTGGCGGGCACTGGAGAATATCCGAGGATGCAATCAAAGAATATATTTTTCATCACACTTAGGTAAACACTGCCTACCCATGATGTAAATAAATGGAGCTGTCAGGAAATAGCAATTTTTACCCCTGATGTGTAAGAAGGAGATAGTTCCCCAAAAATCCGGGATTTTTAAGGCCCTAGATTTTTATCGAACTGTCTCCTTCTTTTACCAGCAGCTGTTTTCAGGGCGCAAAATCCCTTTGGTTGGATTTTAGAAAGCGCTCTTTTGCCCTAAGCTGCTTTCCGTTCCTTTTTTCCTCATATTTTCGATTTCATGATGCATAAGCCGGCACTATTTCATGTTATCGGCCGACCGCATACATCATATCACTTTTTTTATGTTTTCTTGGATGCTTTAAATACCCTCCTTATCTGTTCAAGTTTACATTTGGAACATGTTTTACTTTTCAAAAAAAAGGGGTCTTTTAATACATATTTATATTGCTCTTCATCAATATCCTTCAAAAATGGTTTGCCACACTTCTTACATGTGAACTTAACCGTAACTAGTTTTAGCTTGTAATTACACGGATACCCTACAACCTTATTTTTTATGTCCATTCTAAAATCTCCCTTATACTATAACGGGCTGTTTATGCCTTCTATGCCTGTTTCTGATTTTATAATGGGTCTTCCTTCTCAAATCCCCCACATTTTTTGCCATTTTACTAAAATCCGCATTGCGGATTACATTATCTGTGGCTATAGTAGCTCCGACTCCAACTACCGTCCCAGCAGCAACAGCCGCCGGTGCTGCGGGAGTAGAAGCCACTGCAATTGTAACTACCGTAGCCGCCGCATCTCCCACAGCACTTGCTGTTGCATTTACCGCACTATCTTTGACCACATCGTTCAATGCTTTTTTCACCGTAATTTCTTTGTTGACTACTCTTTTCGCATTCGCAGTTACACCGACAGCAGCAGACAGTGCAGCTGCCTTTACACCAGTTTTAGATGCTTGCCCTATAATGGCTTCACTCTGTTTAACAACATTTCCCCCAAAAGTTTTTGCGGCAATCAATTCTGTCTGACCAGAGCTAATCCCATTCGTAGTCATCTTTTGTGTTATTTTAACACCCTTAGCTTCTTTTTTTGCAATTTCATTAGCATAAGCCTTAGCAGTCTCCTTCGTCCCAACCAAATTGGTTCCAGCATATTGTTTATTTGCCACTCTGGTAACAGTGTCTTTTATTCCCTTTGGAGTATCTTTTAACTGTATCCTCTTAGCTATCTTTTTGCCCTGCTTAACCAGAACATCATCCCGTATCGCTGTAGTAGATTTTGTCAAAACAGCCTTTTCCCCTTTTAGAATACTATGAGGTTTCATATTTATTTTATCTACAGTCAATTGTTCAAAGATATGTCCTTTCAGATTTTTATTTCTTCCCGCTCGTTTCAATGCTCTCATAGCAACGTTATTCTCGTATAACTGCTTTATCGCCACTACTCCCGCCCCAACACTTGGACCCTTTCTTTTCTCCTGCATTTTAGTCCTCCCTATAATACTCTGCCGACACTGTCCTCCATTCTGCATAGGCCTCTAAATCATTTCTTGCTGCCTCAAATGCAAGTTTGAATACCAACGCATCGTCTAACCATCCAACAACCGGTATAATATTTGATATCAAATTGAATGGACTAAAAAAATAAGCCAAGGCCGCTGTTAATGTAATAATAGTCGCCAATGGAACTTCACGATAATTTCCATGTACATAATCTGATATCATCCAGCATACTAATGGCAAATCGCGAAACACTTCTCCCACTATCGGTAAACGAGATAGCTTATCGCAAAGCTTTAATACTGCATCTATAAGTTTTTGTGTCCGATCTTTATCCTCTAGTATTTTTTCGGCCTCTTTTTCCTCTTTCCGAAGCGCATCTTCAATCTCTTCTTCACTGATTCCCTGCTTTTTTAGTTTTCTCTTAAGTAATCTCATAAAAACATCCTTTCTATTTTTATCATCTCAATTAAAAGTTTCACTTTCCATGTTGCTTAAATCGTCATTAGTATTGGAAAAAAATTTGACTATTTTTTCCTGGATACTCCTTATGCCAAAAGCAGCCGGATTATTGATACGGAAATTGCTGACAAATTAAATAAATGCAAGGCTACAACACTTATCAACATCACTAAAATCATCGGTGCCTTTCTGGAACAACAAGATCTATTAGTGTCCGGAGGTTCAGATAATATGTAATTTTTGCGAAAAACATTGTCTCTTCCTGACAATGTAACGGGAAGCAAATACATACTATTTCACCCTATTCAATTCTGCCTTGATAATTTTTAATCCGGCACCTGCAATATCTGAAATTACATCACCTACCACTTTTTTCGCTTTCTCTTGGTATTGTTACAATTAAGGAAAATGTGATGGGAATGTCAATATCACAGACTATTTTAATTTGGATTTTTACATTTTTATCACACAAACACCAAAACATCATTATATAAGGTTGATTGTATATCAGGCTTTGGTTCAACTTAAGATACAACTCAAAATCCTTTAACCATCCCATCTTCTAAACATTAAGTTCATCTGTAAAGGCTCCTACATATCCATTATTGAATAAAGTCCCATATGCTCATGTATCTATAATTTCACCTCGTAATACTTTTACTCATCTTTGGAATAATTATAAAGCATTTAATATGGTATTGTCAATATATATTTAGTTATCTTTAGGATAAGAAAGGAATATTCCGTTATAATGAAGCTGTATAAATATATAGATGGAAAATGTAATGCATCTGGTTCCAAAATCAAAATCCTTAGAGAGACAGCCGGATTATCTCAAGAACAGCTCGCCGCAAAAATCCAACTCGAAGGACTCAATCTGAACCAGAAAGCAATCAGTCGAATTGAAAATGGTGAACGGGTAGTTCCTGATTTCGAACTGATTTTCTTTTCGAAAGTTCTGAAAGTACCCGTATGCGTACTTTTGGATCTTTGGCAAAATTGATATCTGCTTCGCTCTTATCACGAACCATAATTTCTGTTTTTATACTCTGTCAACTGCAGAACCCCCGGAAATTCATCTATCCGAGAACGTTTTTCTATCGTAATCGGAGAAATATTCAGATTGTTAAATCTTTTCAGGTATTTGGAAAAATCTTTTCCATAAAACACCTTCGCATCCTGCAGATTATTTTTGGATGCCCTGTCCAATATCTTTATCATCTTTTCTTTGGTTTTATTTTTATATCCGGAAGCCGTTACTATCTGTTTTGCTTTTTTAAGTTTTACAAATCTTCCGCTCCCATACGCCATTTTCAGGTATTTGGGAATATTATCTTCTGCAATATCACCTGCATGGAAGAGGAACTGCAGTGCATCATCACATCCCCTCTTCTTTCCATCGTACCTGATTTTACGCCGTTGTACCCGCAGTTCTATACGTATAATTCCTTCTGCTTCCCTTATTTCTTCTTCGGAATACTTTCCTGTCTCCCCGCTTAGCTGAACCTGCTTGTCATACACACTGAACTCAAAACCATCTGTATAAACCGTAAAAGAATCTCTGGTAGGAACTTTCCTTTTTCCGGTCTTACAGTCCTCCATCATTCGTTTTGATTTATAAGGATGTACACCTTTCCTCATCAGACGCATGAATTCTTTTACATGTTCCCTGTCTTCCAGATCAATATTCACACAGTAATCTGCACGCTGTATATAAAATGCATTCCCGTCAATTTCTTTAATTTTTGTTTCCTTCAAAAAACAGATGATTCGTTCATAACATAACACCAGCTCATTCTGATCTGCAATATATACGAACGGATGATTGTTTCTGTGGAACATCCAGCGGGGATTTACTTTTATATCCATCCAGTAATATGTATCTAAACTTTTAGTGGTGATCGACAAAAGCGAAATCATATTAAATCCAAAATAAGATGCAATATTATAATTGATCTTCTTATTTGCTCTCTTACTCTTTAATTCCGCTTTATAATATCCTGCTTTCTTTTTTTTACTGAACTCAATCAGCTTTTCTTTTATGGAATTCCATTCTCTTTTTGTCAGTCTTGCCCTGAAAGTTAATGTATGAATGGAATAATTCTTTGAATCATTTTCCGCAATTATGGGATCTTCTATTTTCCTCTGTCTTTTACTCATTCGCTGTCATCCTCCTTTTGTAATGTCATTATTTTTTGTTCCTGTGGTTTTTATTGTGTATGTGTTTTTTATCATACATAGAGTTATTTTTACTCCTGCTGTATTTTTTACAATATTGTTAGCGAGTAATTATTTTCAAATTTACGCCAACAATTATGTAAAAATAAAAAAGGAGGACCCCGTAATCAATGGAACACTACATCACCATACGCCAAGCCGCAGAGACTTTGGGCGTCAGCGAAGCAACCATACGGAATTTTTTATTAAAAAAACATTTATTCAATGGAAAGCGATTCGGAAGACAACTCCGAATTGAAAAAGAATCTTTTCAGAAATTTGTGAGACAATCTGATATTAAATAACAGGCAATGATACCTAAAACACATTATCATTTGAATAATGACGCCACATTTATGATATGCCCGCAAAACAAGCAAAACCAATAATCCTCAAATATAAAAGTCCGCAGGACAGCAATCATCTCTATCCTGCGGACAACTCTTGATAAATATTCAAGGCTTTACCTCTGATTGGTACAAAAATGGCACAAAACAAACCACATACAACCAAACAGGTAAAATTCATATTTTGAAATTTCACCGCGAAAATATCTGATAACATAATATCAGTTCCAATATCCTCTTACTTCTTTCTCTGCTTTTTCAGGAGACAAATGAAACTGCTCTGCAATTTTATTCACAATGTCTGAAAATGAAACTCCCATACCCTTTAATACTTGTACAACGTTCATAATGCCAGAATCTTTACGCTCACTTTGTATATGCACTCTCATAATTTCTTCCTGATCATATAACTGCATCATAATGTCTACAACCTCGCTTTCTCTCTTTTCCAGATATTCTCTAAGTATATTCTTATCTTTACAAATACGAATTGCTTCTTTTACTGCCTTCCTACTTCTGCCATATTTTTTTACCTGCTCATTCAGAACCTTCGTAAACGTAACATACTGATTAATGATATCACCTTCCCGGCCATCATAAATCATCTGCACCGTCACATCTATTGCTGTCTTTTCTCCTCCAAAAAATTCTTCTGACAGACTGATCCAGGTTGGACGCGCCTTCCTTTCTCCTGAATATATGACGTATAACTCCGGTTTCGGCACTTCCACTTTTTTGCTCTTATAAAGGTCCATATCATTTTCAAAAAAATATCTATGATAAGAATTCACAAGATATTCTAAAGCTCTGATAATAATGTTAACTGTCCAAGTACTTTGAGCCTCTACCAACACCATGATTTTATCATCTTTCATAAATCCGAGGTCATTGTAAATGCCATCTGTGATAATATTTTCCAAAGTTATGGTTTTCAAGTCACTTTCCTGCACATCATGATCTTCCGGATGTAAAGACTGGTACAGTTGTAATATATATCCCGAATTACTGAACAAATCCGTAAAAACGCTGTCTTTAATCGTCCATTTTGCCTTTTCCTGATCTGACACGGATACCATCTCCTTCCACAATAATGAAAAAAGTCCGAATTACTTTTCTATATTATAGTCTATAAAACATCCTTCATGCAACCGCTTTTTCATAAAGAAAGCTGAAACTGCATGGAAGCGGTTTCGGCTTTCTTTCTGTTTACCGATTTGTTTACCAACGGGCGGATGATGTGCGTTTTTTCCTTTATTTTCAATATAATTTTTTTATAAACGGTGGGTTCGAATCCCACCGTCTCCGCTGGTTTATGACTCCCGGGGAATGTTGATATTTCAGCATTTCCCGGGAGTTTTCTTTTGCAGAAAGATCATCGGATCCTATATCTGTCAAATCTCCAAATTAGGGATTTAACAAAATCTGGTTTCTCTATTTTTCATTATGTGGTATCATTGATCCATACCCTCCGTGGGAAGGGGAACATTCCGCAGGTTATAACCGATGTCCGTTCCCTGGGAACTATGACGGCAGGAATATGTTTTCCATATTCCGTATCTGAAAAGAACAACAGAAAGGAATCAAACCATGAATCAACATGAAATCCGATATTTATTCGAACATCGACTGCTGCCCCAGTGGTTTTTCAAATATCAGTTTTCATTCATCGGATCGCTGCTCCAGGATAAGGAAATTCTGTATCGCATGATCCATGATCTGTTCAAAGAAGAAGGCCTGGAAAATCCCTACACTCCGGATCAGTTCCAGGTCACGGTGTCAAACCTCATGGACCAGATGTCTCTAAAAATATCTTTTCCAGAACCAGAAGAAGAACCACTATGCTATTGTTCCTATTTGTTTTTTGACAAAGAATTTGATAATGTAAGCTTTTTCTGCATTGAAAAAGGGAACAAAGAAGACCAGATGCATCCCTTCCTGTGCTCCTGGACACCGGATGGGACCCATCTCAATCACGGACGCTGCACGCTTGAAAATAACGACGATTTTCTTCGATGTGCCAAAATCCACATGGAACAACCCTCAGAAAATCAAAAGAATACAAACAAAGGAGAATAATGCAAAGGCCGTACGATTTTCAGGTATGTTCATGACTCACCAACTCATACGCCTCATATTCATAATCCAGATGATACCCCAGCTTCCTGGCCAGCGCTGCTGACCATGGATTCTGGGCATCCCAGCCGGGATACCAGCCGCGGTTCAGGCATTCCAGAATCAGCTTTGCCCCGCAGACAAAGGCAAGGCCTTTTCTACGGTGATCCTCTCTGGTATCGATCTCAATCTCAATGCCGCCCCGGTAGCCGGAATAGGAAGATGCCCCGGAAACCGGTTCGCCGTCTTTGATGATTACCGCTCCCAGTCCATATCTTTGATACAGATCATAGTTTTCATACTGTGCGACCCAGTCCCGGCACCATCCGGTCTCCCTGCAGCGCCGGAACAACGTCTCATCCATCATCTGCAAACCGTAGCCTTTCGGCAGTCCATCCACTGCCTTCTGCAAAAATTCCCGGTCAAATACTTCAGGCTCCTTTTTGAAAGCATAGCGGGTCACTTTTCCGGCTCTTTCTCCACAGCATTTTTCCAGCAGATCTGCCCAGTTTCCATCCCCCGGAACCAAAATCCGAAAATCCTGTCTGTTCTGACGGGGCTCATTAAGAATGAGTTCCCGGTTCGGCTCCCCTGCCAGAAAGCAGAAATCCCCCAGAAGCGCCGCGGCAGAGACTGGGCTGTCCGGCGAATCAGCATAGATTTCACCCATGATCCCCTGCAGACATGACCAGATCATGGTCTCCTGCCAACCTTCAAACAAAGGCGCTGCTTTTTCTGTCGGTTTTAATCTGTAGATCATCTCTGCCTCCTTACATATCACTGGATTTCTATCTGCGCATCAGCGGTTCCGCCACATGGGTCTTAAAAAACTGGATCAGCGGACCGTTTAAAAAGGCATTGCAGATCGTCCCGATACCCAGAATCATCCACAGATCATTTCCGGCCATCAGGCAGAAGGTCACGCCCACCAGAACCACCGTCACATCGCTGAGCACTCTGGCAAACTGAAAGGGGATCTTTCCCTTTGTCACCTTCTCGATGATCAGAGCCACACTGTCGTAAGGTGCAATGCCCATCTCCGCCACCATATAGAAAGCCACGCCCATGCCGGCGAACAGGCATCCAAGGAGCAGCGCCAGGATCCGGAGGGGCAGAGTCATCTCCACCTGCCACACATCCTGAAACAGCCAGCAGATCAGATCTGCTCCGTAGCCCACACAGACCATGTTGACAATAGTTCCTGCACCGATGCAGTGACGAACGGTAAAGAACACTACTGCCAGAATCACCCCGTTGACCATCAGCTGCCAGGTGCCGAATACCATGCCCAGATATCCGCTGATGCCCAAGTTCATACAGGTAAACGCATCCACGCCGAACCCGCTCAGCCGGTAGCTTCCCACGCAGATGCAGATGAACAGGATCCCCGTGACCATCATAAACACCCTTTTTTGAAGTGACTTCTTCCTATCCTGCATGACCCGTCAGTCCTCCGCTCTCAGTACAAAGATTCTGGAATCAAAATCACAGCTGGCCTTCTGGCTTCTGGATACCTCTCCGGATGCACTGTCACTGGTCACAAGACCGGCATTCATCAGCTCATCTCCGTAATATACGCCCTCTCTCTCTTCCTGGTCCACACAGATCCGGTAAGCCAGATCCTGGCCAAGCCCCTGAAGACGCAGTCTGGTGTGAGGAAGATTCACGCCGTTTAATACTTTGTACCATCCAAGGACTGCTTCTTTTTTGTCCTCGCTGACCACCATCCACGCAGTTATATTTCCGTCAAAGGGACTGCTCAGCCGGTAAAAATCTCCGAACTGGAACAGTCTTCGGTACTGCTTCATAAACAGAATCTGCTCTTTCACCTCCTGCTGCTCTTCTTCGGTCAGCCGGTTCAGATCCAGTTCATAGCCAAAGGTTCCAAAATACGCCACATTGGCTCTCGTATGCAGTGGCGTCATACGGAACACCTGATGATTGGGAGACACCGACACATGGCTGCCGATGCTGCTGATGGGGTAGCAGAAGGATGTCCCGTACTGGATCTTCAGCCGCTCCACCGCATCGGAATCATCGCTGGCCCATCCCTGAGGTGCATAGTAGAGAAGACCCGGATCAAACCGTCCGCCGCCGCTGGCACAGGACTCAAAAAGTATATCCGGGAATTCTGAATTCAGCCGCTCATACAGGTCATAGACTCCCAGAATATAGCGGTGAAACACCTCGCCCTGCCGGTCCGCCGGCAGCACGCCGGAGTAGCACTCCGTAATACTCCGGTTCATATCCCATTTGATATAGGATACTTTTGCTTCCCGGAGAATCTTTGCCATCCTCTCATAGATGCAGTCCACCACTTCCCTTCTGGAAAAATCCAGCACATACTGGGAACGTCCCTGGGAGCTGTGCCGGTCCGGCGTCTGAAGAATCCAGTCCGGATGCGTCCGGTACAGATCCGAATCCCGGTTGACCATCTCCGGCTCGAACCACAGACCGAATTTTAAGCCCAGCGCTTCGATCTTCTCCGCCAGACCCGTGATGCCGCCGGGCAGAAGCTCCGGATTGGCCGTCCAGTCTCCTAGCCCTGCATGATCGTTTCTGCGGGCCCCGAACCACCCGTCATCCAGGACGAACAGCTCCACGCCGCATTCTTTTGCCTTGCCTGCGATGGAAACCAGCCGTTCTTCCGTAAAGTCAAAATATGTCGCTTCCCAGTTATTGTTGAGGATCGGACGCTCCCGGTCCCTCCAGTATCCCCTGGCCAGACGTTTCCGGTAAAGTCTGTGAAAGGTGCGGCTCATGTCTCCCAGACCCTTTCTGGAATAGACCGTCACCGCCTCCGGTGTCTGGAAACACTCCCCCGGTTCCATCTTCCAGGAAAAGCCCATGGGATTGATCCCCAAAAGCACCCGGGTCATATCGTGGGTCCCCACCTGAGCCTGGGCCAGAAAATTCCCGCTGTACACCAGACTGAATCCCAGTACCTCGCCCTGCTCTTCGTCCGCTGTCGGCCGCTTTAGAACGATAAACGGATTGTGGTCATGAGAAGAATGTCCTCTTAAGCTGTCCACCGCCTGGATCCCCTGCTCCAGTCTGCGCACTTTCAGATGACGTTCCCTTGCCCATGCGCCGGAAAACTGCATCCACTCATAATCACAGTCCGGCAGATCCAGACAGAGACTCATGGCGCGGGTCAGCTGTACGCTGTCGGTCCCCTGATTGGTCAGCCTTGCGCTTCGGGCGATGATCCCGCCTTCGGCAAAAATCGTGTATAAAAGTTCCAAAACGATCCCGGTCACCGGATCTTTCAGAGAAACCGTCAGCGTCTGAGCCTCTTTTTCATCCTCTGTGTAGGTGGCCGGAAGCCCGGAGAGTTTCGGTTTCCCGTCTGTAATCTCATATCCCTGATAGACAAAATCCGAGATCCGGCTGCCGTTTCCCTGAAGAATTTCCACCGCCGGATGCCGGAAATCCGTCGTGCCGTACACTCCGTACTCCTGCCGGATATGTTCCAGCGAAAAGAACCGGTCCTCGTCAAAGACACAGGATGCCATGGGACGGCAGGACATTTCCAGAAAGCAGGAAAAATCCTCCTTATGATGAATCCTTCCGCCAAAATACAGCTGGCCCAGATGGCCGTTCGGCAGTACCGTCATAATATAACTGATCTCTTTGTTGTACAGATGAAATGTCTTTGTTCCCTCATTAAATAAGATGCTCATGGGATGTACTCCTTTAAATTTTGTTGCCTTATTATTACACAAAAAGAAGCACAACCGGTAGCTGCATTTGTTGTCAAAAACATGCAGATTGTTAGATTTTATCTCTGCTTTCCCGTCAGACCTCCAAAGGAATCTCCATCCGCTTTTTCTTGAGTTCTGACTGTTCTGTCTGGTATCTCTTCCGATACTGCAGGGGCGTTACTCCATTTTTTTCTTTAAATGCCCTGCCAAACGCCGCAGGGTCCCGATAGCCGCAGGAATATGCCACACTTTCCACAGACAGCTCCATACTTCTGAGAAATTCCTCCGCCCGGGCAATCCGGTAATCGGAAAGGTATTCCTGAGGCGAACTTCCTATATGTTCCCGGAACAACGTGTACAGATAACTCCGGTTGATGCACACATATTCCGCAATATCTGCCACCCGGATGGAATGCCCGTAGTTGTCCTGAATGTACCCCAGCGCCTTTTTGATATACATGTTTTCTGTTCCGTGTTCCTGAGCAAAAGAACAGGCAGGATCTCCGGCAAGGATGGAGAAAAACAGATACAGACTTCCCTCCAGGAGAAACTGGTCCGTGGCAGTGATGGTGTAGTTTTTCAGCATCCGGAGCACCAGATTTTTCAGTTCCTCCCCGCGCCCGCTGCTAAAGATCAGCCGGCTGCTTCCAAGTCCCACATCCCGCAGATATTCCTCTGCCCGCCGGCCGTGAAATCCGATCCACAGATACGTCCATGGATCTTTTTCATCTGCTTCATAGAAAATCTGCTTTCCGGGTTCAATCAGAAATCCCTGTCCTGCCTTCAGATCATACCGCTTTCCCCCGGCCAGATAATGCCCTTTTCCTTCCAGAATATAATGGATGAGATAACTGGACCGCACCCCCGGTCCAAAGCTGTGCAGCGGCTCGCATCTGGCATAACCGCAGAAGCACAGATACAGATCGGAAAATTTCCGGTCAGGTAACTGCAGTACATAGGCGTCTTCCATATCTTTTCTCCTTTCCTGCCGCGGTGTCCGGTTCAGCCGGAGAGACATCCTTGCAGCCTTTACGGAATCGTTCCGGAAATCAGAATCCGGCACAAAACAGCTTTCTGTAAATGTCCGGATTCTTTAACAGGCGGCAGTAAAATACCCGGGACAAAACGTTTTCTGTTTCCTGAAAAGCGCCTGCTTTTTACAGTCCTCAAAAAACCGTCCGCCCCGGGTCTTTCGGCATAATATTGCAGAATTCTGTTCCCGCAGCCCCCGCAGCAAACGCGGTGGTCCTTGTGGAACATGTTCTCTTTATTCTTCTTCAGACGATGCAGCGCCGGAACCAAAGTCGTTCGTCTCGCAGGTCATTCCACCCTGTTTAAAGCTGTCAATGGTCGACCACAGGCTTAAATAGCCTCCCGACGAGGTGACCCGGTCACTGATCACACCCAGATTTGCCAGGGCCGTGCTGCTTGCCCGGTTGAAGTCCACACCAAACTGAAGCACCACATTTCCTTCCTCATTCAGGCTGGCACTGGCTGCCACACCGTCCATGGCATGAAAGCTGTCTCCATAGGCCTGAACGTCTTCTTCTGTCAGTCCTTCGGTTCCCTCGGTCTGTACTGCCGTCTCCACCATGCCCACGATGGAATCTCCCTGAGCTGCCACATAATAAGTGTCATTCTCCGACGTACAGGTGGTCATGGTCATATCAATGTAATCATAAAAACCGCCGGTGAGCTGCTCATAAAATTCCCGGCAGGCCGAAGAGTCGATCCGGTCTCCGTCCGAGCGGTGAGAGACATACACGGTAAGTTCCTCGTCGACGGCCCCTCCGGTCTCCAGCGCGTCCCCAAGCCATTTGGGAAGGTTGGCAAAACTGTCATCTCCATTCTCCGCCTGGGTCTGAATGGCAGACCACATGGCATCGGGAATACCGGATACGATCTCATTGCTCTGAAGATGCAGCGTTACCTCGCCCCACGCCTCTTTTCCCTCCACAGCCTCCGCCGTAAAGGTAAAGTCTTTCGTCAGCTCCCAGACCTTCTTGTACACCTCCGCCATCTCACCGCCGTTTTCCTGGCCCTGACAAAACAGACGCAGCAGATTGTCTTCGTCAAAATAAGGCTCCATAGCCTCAAAGTTTCCTTCCTGATAGGCCGTCAGAAAATCGCTGATGATCTGATCGTCTGTGCGCTTATCTTCCACCGGAAGTCCCAGCTGCTCTGCACATCCTCCCAGGAGCATCGCCGGCAGCACGCAGGCTGCCACTGCATAGTTCCACTTTCTCATCACTTACACTCCTCTTTTTTATTTATTCCCGCGGGCAACGAGCCAAGTGGCTGCTTGCAGACATTTGGCGACTGCCGCGAGGGTCAAATACCCCGCTGCTCTGCAGCGCTGCAAGTTTGATACCCTGATGCTTGCAGCAGGGTCTTTGATTCCCGCGGACAGCGAGCCAGGTGACTGTCTGCAGACACCTGATGGCTGCCGTGAGCATCAAATTCCCGCTGCTCTGCAAGTTTGATACTTTGCTGCCTGCAGCGGAGGATTTGTTTTTCCTTTTCTGAAAAATCAAAGTCTGTTCTCACCCGGAGCATATTTCTTAATCAGTACCTTTTCGCAGGGAAGTGTCTGGAATAATTCCTCCATCACTCTGACGCCAAACTCCTGAATCTGATCTTCTTCGGACATCCGTGCCGGATAATCCTCCAAAATTGTAACATACAAATTCCAGATGATCCCTTCCTCAGAAAATTTCACCCGCCCGTTCTTCTCCTGGTTCGGGTACAGCTGCAAAAAAATATTACTGGGTCTGTGGCCGTAAATATAAATATGGTCATATTCCGGCGGATCGGCATCTGGTGTAGAACGTCCAAACGGGCCGGTGCTCTTTTTCATTTTCCGCTTTTTGGGAATGCGGGAATCGTTGATCTCTCCGGCGATTTTACTGAGTGCTCTTTCAAAAATTTTGATGATTTCTTTTTCCGGTAAATCGCCTGTTTTCAGTCCGTATTCAAACGTACCAGGTTCAAACATAACCGCAGCCTCCCTGTTCTGATTTATCTATTGGGCTGTGACACCTTGTACTGCCGCTCACAGCCCAGACCCATTTTTGCAATGCGTTTATTTATCCGTAATCTCCGCATGGAATTCCTGCAAAGATTTCACCGGCAGCTTCCCGTCCCGTTTTGCGGATCGGATGCCCTCCACCGTCGCCTTCGCCATGGCCATGGTGGTCATATAAGGAATTTTGTTCTTTACCGCGGCTTTGCGGATATAGCTGTCGTCCACGGCGCCCTTCTTGCCAATGGGCGTGTTGACAATGAGCTGAATCTTGCCGTTGGTCATCTTGTCCAGAATGTTGGGCCGTCCTTCGTTGATCTTCCACACCTTCAGAGCCGGAATCCCTGCCGCCTCGATCATATCACAGGATCTGCCGGTAGCCATGATGGAAAAGCCGCAGTCGTAGAAACCTCTGGCAACCTCCACCAGCTCTGCCTTGTCCCGGTCGTTGACGGAAATCAGCACACAGCCCTCTGTGGGAATCTGATTCTTGGTCGCCTCTTCTGCTTTGTAAAAGGCGTCACCAAAGTCTGCCGACAGTCCCAGCACTTCTCCGGTGGAGCGCATCTCCGGTCCAAGGATCGGATCCACCTCCGGAAACATGTTGAAGGGGAACACCGCTTCCTTCACGCCATAGTGGGCAAACTTCTTCTCTTTGAGCGCCGGTACCGGACTTTCATGCTTTGTAAATGGCATGGTGATGATATCTGTGGCGATCTGCACCATATTGATGCCGCACACCTTGGATACCAGCGGTACGGTACGGGAAGCACGGGGATTGGCTTCAATCACAAATACTTTGCCGTCTTCGATGGCATACTGCATATTCATAAGCCCCACCACATGCATCTCGCTGGCGATCTTTCTGGTGTAGTCCTTGATGGTCTCCACCTGCTCTTCTGTCAGTCCCCTGGGCGGGATGATGCATGCCGAATCTCCGGAATGAATCCCGGCCAGCTCAATATGTTCCATAACCGACGGAACAAACACATGTTCTCCATCGCTGATGGCATCCGCCTCGCATTCGGTGGCATGATGCAGGAACCGATCAATCAGAATCGGACGGTCCGGTGTCACGCCTACGGCCTGCTGCATGTAGAAAGTCAGAGCCTCGTCATCGTAAACCACTTCCATGCCCCGTCCGCCCAGCACATAGGAGGGTCGAACCATGACCGGATAGCCGATCCGGTGCGCAGTTGCAAGGGCTTCGTCCACGTCCACCGCCATGCCCGCTTCCGGCATGGGGATCTGCAGACGCTCCATCATCTCCCGGAACAGATCCCGGTCCTCGGCCAGATCAATGGTCTCCGGCGTGGTGCCCAGGATATTGACGCCGTATTTCTTCAGGTCTGCTGCCAGATTCAAAGGCGTCTGCCCGCCGAACTGAGCGATCACGCCTACCGGTTTCTCTTTCTCATAAATCGCCAGCACATCCTCCAGCGTCAGCGGCTCAAAATACAGCTTATCCGAAGTATCATAGTCTGTGGAAACCGTCTCCGGGTTGCAGTTGACGATGATTGTAGAAAAGCCCAGCTTCCTCAGAGCCTTTGCCGCATGGACGCAGCAGTAATCAAACTCGATCCCCTGTCCGATCCGGTTGGGTCCGCCGCCCAGGATCATGACCTTGGGCCGGTCCGTATCCACCGGACTCTCATCCTTCATATGATAGCTGGAATAGTAATACGCACTGTCTTTGGTGCCGCTCACATGGACGCCTTCCCAGGCTTCCACCACCCCGTTTGCCGTCCGTTCCTTCCGGATGTCCTCTTCGGAAACGCCCAGAATTTTACTCAAATATTGATCAGAAAAACCGTCCAGTTTTGCCTGTCTTAAATCTTCTGCGGACGGAAGTCTGCCTGTATATTTTTTAACAAGCGCCTCTTCCTCTTCCACCAGTTCTTTCATCTGCTGAATGAACCAGACTTTCACTTTGGTCAGGTTGTAGATCTCCTCCACGGAAGCACCTTTTCTCAAAGCCTCATACATGATGAAATGACGTTCGCTGCTGGGTGTCATCAGCATGGTGAGCAGTTCTTTTTTACTCTTCTTGTCGAGCTCTCCCACATGCCCCAGACCATAGCGGCTCTGTTCCAGAGAACGGATGGCTTTCTGAAATGCCTCTTTGTAGGTCTTGCCGATGCTCATAACCTCGCCTACGGCACGCATCTGGGTCCCCAGCTTGTCTTCCACACCTTTAAATTTCTCAAAAGCCCATCTGGCAAATTTGATAACCACATATTCCCCGTCCGGCACGTATTTGTCCAGAGTGCCGTATTTCCCGCAGGGAATCTCGTCCAGGGTCAGACCGCTGGCCAGTTTTGCGGAAATCAGTGCAATGGGAAAGCCTGTGGCCTTACTTGCCAGCGCCGAAGAGCGGGACGTTCTGGGATTGATCTCGATGACCACAATCCGCCCGGATACCGGGTCATGAGCAAACTGCACATTGGTCCCGCCGATGACCTGAATTGCATCTACAATCTTATACGCCTGTTCCTGCAGCTTTTTCTGCACCTCTTCGGAGATGGTCAGCATGGGGGCTGAACAGAAAGAATCACCGGTATGTACCCCTACCGGATCAATATTCTCGATAAAGCAGACGGTGATCATGTTGCCTTTGGCATCACGCACCACCTCCAGCTCCAGCTCTTCCCAGCCCAGGATGGACTCTTCCACCAGTACCTGGCCCACCAGACTGGCCTGAAGCCCTCTGGCACAGACGGTCTTTAATTCTTCCTTATTATATACGAGTCCGCCGCCGGCGCCGCCCATGGTATAGGCCGGCCGCAGCACCACCGGATATCCCAGTCCGTCTGCGATGGAGAGTGCCTCTTCCACAGAGTAGGCCACATCACTTCTGGCCATCTCCACCCCAAGGGCATTCATCGTGTTCTTAAACTCGATCCGGTCTTCGCCCCGTTCGATGGCATCCACCTGTACTCCGATCACTTTGACGCCGTACTTGTCCAGCACGCCCGCACTCTGAAGTTCCGAACATAAATTCAGGCCGGACTGCCCGCCCAGGTTCGGAAGCAGTGCATCCGGACGTTCCTTGGCAATGATCTGCTCCAGCCTTTCCACGTTCAATGGTTCGATGTATGTGATATCTGCCGTATCCGGATCGGTCATGATCGTTGCCGGATTGGAATTTACCAGTACGATTTCATATCCAAGGCTTTTCAGCGCCTTACATGCCTGTGTGCCGGAATAGTCGAATTCGCACGCCTGCCCGATGATAATAGGACCAGAACCGATGATCAGTACTTTGTGAATGTCTTCTCTCTTCATAAATGCACCCATTTATCCTTTCTTTGGCTTTGCTTTTTCATTTTCCATCTTAAATCTTGTCTATTCTAGCACAATTCGTCTGTGAGGACAAGCACCCGGCCTGATATTTTCATGCAAATCGCTCTCATGGGTTATTTTTCATGATTTCCAGTATTTTTTTCATTCTTGACGCTTTCTCTTTTACTGTCAGCCGGTTAATTTCCGTCTCCTGGCTGACCCGACACCTTACTTCTCTTAAATCTTCCAGTTCCAACAGATTCACAGCCAGACAGAAAAACTCCGGCACCCGCTAATATGCCAGAATTTTTCCAATTTAAGCTTCAGAACAATGACCAGCAACACTCCTCCTTCTCATCAGATACAGGCATCAGGAGACCACCACGATGCGTATTTCTTCCGCGTGAAAGACATCCTGTTCAAAATATCCTTTCATCTCCACTGTACTGCCTTTCTCCAGATCCGAAAATCCGGCATCGGTATCCTCATGAGACTCTCCGTTTCCCTGAATCGTTCGTTTATAAAAATGGGCATCTTCCTCATACACGACTTCGATCAGATCGGAATCCGGAATCTCTGCGCTGGAAGAAGGATGGCTGCTGATGACGGAACCCTCCTCATCCAGCATTACCTGCTCTTCTGCTATGAAAAACGTATCTTCCCCCATTTTCCACACCATACCCAGAAAATCCGCGTCGACGGCTGCCGCCACCTCCGGATCCAGAACGTGCCATCTGCCTTCCGGGCTGTCCAGTGACTCTTTTGGTGTTTCTACCTCTTCTTCTGCAGAATCCCCGGGTTCCTGTCCTGCCGCCTCTGCCGATGCCTGTGTATCTGAGCCTTCGGTCTCATCCCCGGCAGAACCCAGACCGCAGCCCGCGGCTGCCAGGCTGAGCATACACAACATGCAGAAAAGTACCGTTACTTTTTTTCTTTTGAGATTCATGATCTGTTCCTCCTTGAAATTTTGCAATTCCCCTTCCAGGCCCCGGGAGGATCTCTTGCTGCATCCGCTTCAGAAGACCCTTCGGGGCCTGTATAGTCCATTGCTGTTTTTTCACAGAAGGCCTGACACTGCCAAGCTTTCTGTACCGGAACCGGCAAGCCTGCTGACCCAAACAGCACCATGCCTGAAAATGGTTTTTCAGACTTGCCGCTTCCGCACGTTACGGGATTCAGCATATCATAGTAATCTCTAAGTTTTCTCTAAAATGGAAAATTCCATTTGTTTCACAACAAGCGGTCTGCTATATGCTTTTCCCAAAACTGGGTATTAATACCATTACCACAAGTAATGTTTTCATTTCATTGTCACTATTTTCTTTAAAAGTTCTGCTGCATTTTCACCATCTGGATTGTTTGTTCCGAGTTCACCGCGAAATGCTCTGGACAGAATAGATTTTTTCATGATGTCTATCTGGTTGATTACAGTTTCAGCAATATTTTTAGTCTGCTGTTCTTTTTCAAATACTCTTTCAAGAATATTAATAATTTCGTCCTGTTCATCAAGTAAAGGCACTTTTATTGTTATCTCATTTAGAATTTTTAAATTGATATTTTTTTGTGCTGTTGCAGGAGCATCTGCTTCTAATTTGCGTTGAATGGTACTCATCATATAGTAGATAAATTTAGAAGATGTTAATGCATTTGGCGTAAAACCAACAACACTATCAGGGAAGCAGCAATCATATGTTAAAATAGAAACATCACCAATGTTTGCTGCTATTGTTATACACAACGTACCCTTTGGAAATATTCTGCTCTGTCTCATTCCTTCTTCATTTAATGTTTGCGAGTGTTCAACTATATACATTCCTGAACGTGCTACATCACCAGTCTGAATAAACGGATACTTACCGCCAAACAATTTAGGATCATTTCTTGGACGATGCTTAGAACGGCCTCTTTCTAATAAACCTAACTCTCCAAATTTAATCTGTTTCCAGCCAGAAAAAGACATGTTATTTTTAATGCGCCACTGCTCTGTCAGTTCGCCGCTAAAAGCCTTGTACAAGACAGCCGATCTGCGCAGTTCAAAGCTGTCTAAGACAGCCTGTGCCTTTTCCCTGGCCTCATCCAGTTTGGCAAATAAGCTTTCAATACATTCAGCTATACGTTGCTGTTCATTAAAAGGAGGAATAGGAACAGGCTGAGATTTCAACCACTCTGTACTCATATTTAATTGTGCAGATCCCTTAGAATTCTTAATACAGCTGTCCTGAAATTCCTGTCTTAAAAAATAATAAAACAAAAATGATTTATTTACAAAAGAATGGTTGAAACGCAAGCACCCTACACGCTGATTTAAAGCTGCTGGTAACATTTCATTATTTAAAAAAGCAACCCTCCCTACATTACCTGTCAAAGAAATAAGAAGGTCTCCCGCCTCAAGCATATATTTTTTCATTTCAACTTCATTTTCAAATGGATAAAAGACAGGTTTATCATCTTCTATATAGCCATCCTGTACATTCGTTATTCTAATAATTCTTATGCCTTTATCTACATAGTTTTGGCTCTTAAATGCGTATCCATTTAAAATAACAGCAACATTTTTTATTCTTGTCCAGCACCAATTCTCCGGAACCGCATACGGCTGCTCCCCAACCGGAACAAGCGCCTGTTCCAGCCATTCCTCCGGCGTCAGCTTTTTCGCCGCCTTTTTTCCTCCCGCCATTTTACACCCCCGGTTTTTTCAGCGCTTTCAGCTCCTGCACCACGCTCATCAGCAGATCCACCGCCTCTTCAAGCTGTGCAATGGCTTCTTCGCCGCTTTCGACTGGATCGGGCAGGTCTTCGTAATCCACAATCGAGTCGTCACGAATCAGCCCAAGATCAAGACTGTTGCCTTTTTCTGCAATCTGTTCCCTGGTAAACACGCAGAAACGTTCGTCTTTTACCGCACGACGGTCTTTTGCCTCATACGCCGCTTCAAAATCTGCAAAATGCTCTGTTTTCAATGGATTGGTCTTGCCAAAAGAAGGCATATTAGTGCGCAGATCATAGAACCAGACTTCCCTGGTACCGCCTTTGTCAGCTTTTTCACGGGTAAAAAACAGTACATTGGTCTTGACTCCCTGCGCATAGAAGATTCCTGTGGGCAGTCGCAGAACGGTATGCAGATTGCATTTGTCCATCAGGTCAACCCGAATCTTCTCTCCCTCTCCGTCCGCAAAAAGGACATTATCCGGCAGCACTACGGCGGCACGGGCTTTTCCATCCGCCCTTAGGCTGCGGTAAATATGCTGCAGAAAATTCAGCTGCTTATTGCTTGTGGGGAATGTAAAGTCATCACGGGTCGCACGCTCTCCGCCTTTCTTGGTGCCAAAGGGCGGATTGGTAAGAACCACATCATAGTTTTTCATCCCTTTACCGATATTCGAAAGCGTATCTCCCAGTATGATCTCTCCTTCTATATTGTGCAGCATGGCGTTCATCAAAGCCAGTCGATGCGTGTCATGAACCAGCTCAGTACCTGTAAAAGCCTCTTCCCGTTCAAATTTCTCAGTTTCCACATCCACGTCAAAAAAATCATCCGTCTGATCGGCAACATACTGATGCGCAGCGATCATAAAGCCAAACGTTCCGCAGGCAGGATCATTACAGCGTTCGCCAACCTGCGGTTTTACCAGCCGGGTCATCACATCAATCAGAACCCGGGGGGTAAAATACTGTCCGGCGCCGGATTTTTTCTCATTCGCATTCTTTTCCAGCAATCCTTCATACAGATTTCCCAGACCTTCTTCACGGGCAGAAAACCAGTCCAGGCCATCAATGGTCGCAATGATTTTTTCCAGATTTTTGGGTTCGTCAATATTCGTGGCTGCACCCTGATAGATCTCACGTATACGTCCGGTACCGTTCTCTCCCAGATGGTTTAACAGGCCTTTATAAAATTTTTTCAGTTCAATCCCGCTTTTGGCAGTCAGCTCATCCCAACGATAAATCTCAGGAATCTGGTTTTCTGCGCCTGTCTCCTTTGCCATTTTCAGAAACAAAATATAAGTCAGTTCTGTCACATACTGATGATAAGTAATTCCATCATCCCGAAGCACATTGCAGAGATTCCAGAGCCTGGATACGATTTCCTGTGTAGTCATCAGCGGTTCACTCCTTTTCTCTGTTGATCGATTTTGATCTGCCGTTCAATTTCCACCATACAGGCCGCGACAGCTTCTTGTTGGTATTCTTCTTCGATTCCTCTTGCTGCATTACAATAATCAGAAATCGCCTTTACCATATCTGTGATTTTTTTCTGCTGTTCCCAATGTTTTGATACCTGACCCGGCTGCAGATAACCAGGATTCCGATTGTTCTGGTTAAATATATAATATGGATATTGATGATACATCACGCCGTCTCCCCTCCATCTTCATACAAATACTCATTCAGTTCCCGAATGACCGTTTCCAGCTGATTCCCAAATACTTTGTTTATCTTCGTAAAGCCGCCCTGCGCCCTGAATCTTCCGTCCTCATTAAACACAGACACATTCAGCACGGATTCTTCCAGCAGATATTTTTCCATGCGGGCGATCCAGTTCAGTTCCTGTCTGGAGAAATTATGTCCTTTTTTCAACTTGTCCACTGCCCGTCTGATCCGGGCCTCATGAGAAATCAGCGCGGAACCGATCCCATAGCGGCGGATCAGACTGATAATGTCAGCCGTTATTTCTTCATTGGTCATCTGTGCAACCGCCGTATTCAGCTGCTGCACGGTAAATCCTTCTCTGTCCAGCGCCAGCCGAAGAGATTTCAGACCGTCGCGCGTCAACTCTTTCGGTCTGGTACAGACGATATTCAGTGCTGCAATCTCATTCAGATTCGTTTTGATGTAGGTTGAAAATGCATCCAGATAATCTTCCGGTCTGCTGCCCTGTCCATAGCCTCTTTCATGTTCCAGAAGTTCATCCTCTTTATCAGAAATTACAACCGGGCGGCCCCCGCCCGCTCTGGTCTGCTGCAGCATCCGGAACATGTCGGCATAGGCCAGCAGACGTTTTTTGGCATCCTCCGGTTTACGACGCCGGATATCGATTGCAAACTGGGTCGGATCCTGTCCACCTGTCATGCTGATAAAATGCTCCATCGTTCTTTTGTCCATACTGCGCTTTTTTCGCTGCAGCCTGGCAATAATCTGATTGATCTGATGCTGCACCTTTTTTTCGTCTTCCAGTATTTCCAGTCCTTCCAGCAGCTGTGTAAATGTCACGGCAGGATTTACCACTACCGGTTTCATCGTGTTGACATCTTCCAGCGAAACATAGACACCGACCGGATCATAAATCTCAAAATGTGTCTTATGTATATCCGGACAGAGTCTGGTCGCCCGGCCCATCATCTGTTCAAATAAGATCCGGGATTTTACACGGCGCATAAAGACCAGTGTCGTAATCTCCGGTACGTCAATTCCCGTGGTCAGCAGATCGACCGTAACCGCGATACTTGGAAAGCGTTCGTTTTTAAAACGTTTGATGACCTCCTGCACCTTTTTCGGATTGCCGCCTCCCACCGAACCGGTGATCTTCATAATCGCGTCATTATCCACCCCGGTCTCTGCATAAATCTCCTTTAAAATTTTCACAATCAGATCCGCATGCTGATCATCCACCGCATAGATCAGTGTTTTGCCCTGCTCTTCCGGAATCTCCGGATCAATATCACGGGCAATTTCCGCAAACACGGTCCGGTTAAAAGGTTCTGTAATGACCTGCCGGTTGAATTTCTCTATATCAAAATCAAGCTCATCCTTCAAAAGCTCTGAATTTGTAATCTCACCGGTCACGGGATCATAGGTCGTAATGGTATCCCCCTTTTTATAATGAATCCCTTCTTTTCCAAGTCTGGTCGTCAGTTTATGAGGCGCGTCATGGTCCACCAGATACCCTTCGATCACTGCTTCCCGATAGGTATATTGATACACAGGCGGCCCAAAGATCTGTGTCGTCTGTAATGCCGGTGTAGCGGTCAGCGCGATTTTTACCGCATCAAAATATTCGATCACCGAGCGGTATCTGCTCTGATAATCCGTCTGATCGCGATAAAGAAGCTCGTCCTCGCTCATTTCTCTGTCCAGAATATACCCTCTATGCGCTTCATCGATAATGACCAGATCAAAATCGCTGACAGAAGGCATGGAATCTTCGTTATTATAGAGTATACGTTTTACCATACTCTGCACCGTTGCAACCTGAATACGTGTTTCCCGGTCAATCTCTCTGTCTTCCAGACCTTTGATATTGTAAATATCATCAAGGGTCATCAGCTCTTCCAGCCTGACCTCCCGGAATACATCATAAGCCTGCTCGCCCAGTGTAGTCCTGTCCACCAGAAACAGGATTCTGCGGAAACGTCCTGTCTTCAGAAAACGATAAATCATACCCAGTATCGTACGAGTTTTCCCTGTTCCGGTTGCCATGGCAAGCAAAACGTTCTGCTGTCCGTTCCGGATGGCATCCTCCGCAGCCTGAACTGCTTTTAACTGATACTCCCGAAGGTTCAGACCGTCCTTGTCGCGCAGCAGATCAAAAGGCATATCCTGCAACGCCTGATTATACGCCGCAATATCTTTTTCCAGAAGATCCATGATACCCGCCGGACTCATCCAGCCTTTCAAAGCCCTGGGTGCATGGTCCGGCTGTCTTAAATCCAGAAACCAGACTCCGCTTTTGGTCTCATACTGCTCCAGATATGGTCTGCCGTTCGTGGCAAATGTAAACGGAACTTTGTAATTCCCCCACCTGCCGATCTGATATTCTGCATCAGCTGCTCTGATATTGCGGGAGTAGTCTTTACACTGATAATCAATCACCGATGGAATATCCTTGTGAATCGCTTTCGCTTCAATCGTCGCCACCAGTCGGTCTCCTATAAAAAGAGCATAATCCACATACCCCCGACTGCCTATCGAAGAATCCGTAGGCCATTCGGCAATCGCAATATTGCGTCCCTTTACCGGACGGGTTCCCCTGGAATACCGCAGTGCTGTCGTATTTACTTCCCAGCCAACTTTGCGCAGCTGCTCGTCAATCAGATAACGCGTCTCTGCCTCTGATCTTATTCTGAAACCTGCCGCTCTGCCGGCCTGTTTTTTCCGTTCATCCTTTGCAACAAAGGGAGCTTCCTCTGCCGCCCTGGATGCTTCCTCCATCAGTTTTTCTTCTTTCGTCCGTTCACTCTCTTTATCAACAACCGCAGACTCCAAAGTTTCGGAAGGCATAACAAAGGGATGATTCTGATAATCCCAGTCCCCATATGTCTGCATAAACCATTCTGTAAGGCTGTAAGCCATCTGAATCAGGGCTTTTCCCTTCTCAACCGAGGCATAATTCTCGTGAACCGCTTTATTTCTGATTTTTCGCAGAGCATGCAGAATGTCCGACAGATCACGCGTAATCATCCCTTCACGAAACAGCACATCAATCCGTTTAACAGCTGTATTTTCATGGGGCAATGGAATCTGATCATAAGTAAATATCAGATTCACAATCGTTTCTCCGATCATTCCCAGCTTCATCAGACAGGAATTGGAATCACTGTACAGGTATTTTTCCGCCAGTTCTCCAAAATTTCCAAGAACCGGAAACTGATCGTTCAAAAATGTAAAATTTGATTCCATACGGTCTTTCTCCTTTGTGGCTCACTCAATACAGATTACATGCAAAATGCACAAGTCTGATACCTTCAAAAATCAGACATTCCCTGTATCCTTAAAAACATTATAAAATGTATTCTTTTCTTTGTCCACTTATCGTTCTGTCCAAAGCCAGATAGCCTCCAATCACCACCGCTTTCGAGTCCTCTCCGTGCCCGATCTCCTGCGTCTTTGCCACAGGCATTTCCGGCCCTGCAAAATGTCTGACCAGCTCACAGACCGCCTCTGCGCCTTCTTCCTTTTCCATGGCGGTAAAAGTTCCCAGCAGAATTCCCGCTGCCTGTTCAAATGCCCCCAGCTGCTTTAGCTGGCTTAAATAAGTGATCAGCTGCTCCCGCTTTCCGCCAAGCGCCTCCAGGATCAGAATTTTTCCCCTAAGGTCCGGCCAGTACGGCGTCCCTGCCAGCTTCAAAAGACAGCGGATATTCCCCCCTGCTGTCCTTCCCTTCATAAAATTCTTCTGTACAAACTTGTATGAAAACCCGGTCAGCTCTTCCGACTTCTGAAACAGATAGTTTTCAAAAGCTTTCTGCTGCATCTTGCCACATGCTCCCACCAGATTTTTCACCTGATACAGAACCGCTTCGTTCCCCGTCCTATGACTGACTGCATTGATGACCGTGGTCAGATCGCTGTACCCCCAGAACCGTTTGCCGGAACCGGCGATCACGTCATAATCCAGATAAGGCAGAATCTCATTGGCGATATCGCCGCCGGAGATGTCAAAGATCTCCCGGATACTGTCATCCTGATAAAATTTCATCAGCTGTTCTGCCCGCGCCTCACCGGCAGGCCTGTTTTCTTCGTCCGCATAAAGGCACTCTGCACAGACCGGAAGGATCCCCATTCCGCGCAGTATCTGATACAGTTTTCGGATCTTTTCCTTTTCACTCTGCGGCCGCTGATTGGAACAGCATACAATGGCTGCCTTTTCTCCTTTTTTCATCAACCCGTCCTCCCTTCCATCCATTGTAATGATCGCCGCAGAGAAACGCAAGTGTTTTTCTCTTCTGACTCCGAACCAGCATCCACTGTTTCATTTGCACAGGAGTCGCTCACGGCTCCTGTGCTTTTTTTGACTAATCTTGTACTTCTCTTGGATTAAACACATTGTCTTTGATCGTCTCAATGATAATATAACTCTCGATCACACTGCAGGTATACAGAGTATTGATCAGTTCCTGGTATTCCTGCATGTCCACACAGCTCACCTGCAAAAGGAGCGCATGACGCCCTGCCAGGGTATAGGCGGCTACAATCTGCGGCTGTTTTTTGGCCCAGCGGATATTGGACTCAAGTTCTCCGATTCTCAGGGAGCAGACAATAAACGAATTTACGGTATTCCCAAGTTTGGCCTGATTTACTTTCACGGTATATCCTGTGATGATGCCGGAATCTTCCAGCTTGCGTACGCGCTCACAGGTCGCCGGGACACTCATCGGGATCTCTTTGGCCAGATTGCGCATGGAGATCCGCGCGTCCTGCTGCAGAATTGATAAGATTTTTTCATCTATGGAATCCATAATAAAACTCCTTTCCAACAATTAAGTTTTTCACAAAATAAATTTCCAAAGATAAATTGCTGACAGATTATTGCTTTCTTTTGTCATTGTAAATGCATAAAATAAAGTCTATGCTTATAGTCGGAAAGCGATAACATTACATACTATCATCAAAAGGAGGGTATATCTTTATGAAATTTATGGTTCATGGACAGCCGTTCTCTGGTCTTGTCACGGCACTGGTCACTCCCTTTACCAAAAGCTGCACGATTGATGACGAAAAATTAGAAAGGCTCATCAACTGGCAAATCGAAAACGGCGTCAAAGGCGTTCTGGTTCTCGGCGGTAGCGGCGAATATGTATCTCTCACCATGAAAGAGCGTATTCACGCCGTGAAAACTGCGGTAAAAGCTGCTGCCGGCCGGATTCCCGTGATCGCAGGCGTACTGGAACCTGGAATCGGGGATGCCATAGAAGCTGCCGGATTATTCCGCAAAGCCGGTGCTTCGATTCCTTTGGTTCTAACTCCGTATTATGTCAATCCCACCCAGGAAGGCATCTATCAGTTTTTTAAAAAATTCGACGAAGGATTTCAGGATCCATTCCTGATTTATAATATCCCCTACAAAAATGTTACGAACATCAAACCTGCCACTTTTGCAAAAATCGTGGAGGACATGCCAAACTGTGCAGGCATCAAAGAATGCTCTGTGGCCTTTGCCGATTGTGTTGATATCATCCATCGGGTCGGAGACAAATGTACCGTTTTCAGCGGAGAAGACCTGATGATGGGCGGACATGTCTTATTCGGAGCGGAAGCGGCCATCATCGCAAGCGCCAATTTGATCCCCGGTCCATGGGCCCGGATGTTTGAAGACGCCAAGGCCGGAAATCTTCAGGCCGTGATTGAGTTTCAGAAAAAATACTATCCGTTGTTTGATTTGCTGTTTGCTGAGATTAACCCGGCACCTTTGAAATATGCCATGAAACAGATTGGAATTGATGCAGGAGAAGTAAGCACTCCGCTGCTTCCGTGCTCACAGGCTTTGCAGGTTAAACTGGATCACATGATAAAGGAAATGAAAATTCACAGCTAGAAAAATCTCTCGAATTTCATTGATGCCACACAATCCTGACGGATTGTGTGGCATCGTTTCGGTATACCCTCAGCGGACAAGGGGAACACCAGCCATTATAGAATTTCAATATTGGGATTGGCGAGTGCCTCTTCTCGCAATGCCTCACTGATCTCAAACTCATCCAGGTGCAGCGTACTGCGCAGACGGACGATCCTTGGATGTTCTGGATCGATGAAACGGCAGGTTTTCACCGCCATGGCAACTGCCTCTTCTTCCGTTTCCATGATCACAGGAATCTGGCAGGCCTGGGGATTGCAGCAGGCCAGTCCATTTGCATAAACCGCTTTTAAATCCAGCTTGTCAAAAAATTTACGGGTAATAAAATCTGCAACATTTACAGCGACCCCGTTGCCGTGGCTCGCATCGGTCAGATCGCAGACCACAATGCGCTGAATCCGGGGACCTGTGAAATATTTCACAGGCCCGACACTGCTTCGGCCGGTAATATTGGGGTCCATGCCGGCTCCGCTTATGTCCTTTCCAAATTTTTCAACAATCAGCACATCCACCGTCTGAAACGGAATGCCAGGAAAAAGTTTTTTGGACAGTTCCAGCAATTGGGGCTCCCGGTCAAAAAGTGCTTCTCCTTGTATGGCTTCGATCACTGCCGTATGGTCACAGGCATTTTCCACAATACCAATGCCAAAGCGCATATGGACACAGGACAGGATCTTTCTTCCTGCCTCCGGAATGATGCGGGCAAAGTCAGCGGTCCCATGGCGGTGAAGGGAAGTACAGCCCTTTTCTTTTCCAAATCCAATGGACATCATCTTGATGAGACCGCTTTCAATGGGGCCGGAAAAATCTGTGTGTAGCTTGATCCGGTTAATGGGGAGAACCCAGTCTGCCTCGTATGCCGGTTTGGAAAAAAAGATCGGAATACCACTTTTCGTTTCCCCTAAGGACACCGTTTCCATGGTATCCACAATCGGCACACCCATGGTCTCCTCGGTGATGCCATAGGAACTTAGAATCTGTCGCTGACCGGCCGGAGTCGCACCTCCGTGGCTGCCCATGGCCGGAACGATAAAGGGCCTAGCTCCCAGCTCCAAAAGGCTGTCAATCACGCCTTTCGCGATCACGTCCATACCATGAATCCCCCGGCTTCCGCAGCCCACTGCAACCCTGTCTTTTGCATGAACCAGGTTTCTGATCTCACGTCTTTTGAACTGCTCCAATACAGCACCATAAACATCCTGAATCCTTATCTGGTTAAATTTCTGTCGTATACGAATCATCCTATACTTCCCCCTGCCTTCCCAAACACCCCCTGCTGCTTCCAGATGTATTTACGCATCCAGCTCCGCAAGCGATTTCTGTGAGCCCTCCTCCTCTTCGATCTTTTTCATCTCTGCTGCCTGCTGTTCATCCGTCAGATTGAACATTCCGATATTAAATACGGCAAGCAGCAATGCAATCAGCGGACAGAGATAACTTAAAGTCAGGTATCGAAAGAAACCGTTTGCACCATAGATGCTCACACCCAGGGTGGCCATGTAAAATGCTCCGGACTGTCCCCAGGGGAACAGACAGGACACGGTAGTTCCCACGTCCTCCAAAGTCCGGGAAAGTGCCGGGAGGCCGCATTTATTCTTTACATAACATTTCTTCCAGGCAGAACCTACGAATACCGAACTCAGATAAGAGATACCGGCAATGGCATGCACCACAAAAATCGCAATTTCTGCCGTGAGCACTGCCTTCACCCGGGTATTTGCAAAGTTCATCAGAGGTTCTACTGCCTTATCCAGAATACCGCAGCGGATCAAGATGGCCGTGAGTGCAAATCCGGTATAACAGATCATAACCACATTGGCCATGGCAATCATACCGCCCCGGTTCAGCAGATAAGAAACATTGGGCAGAATTTCCATCCCTTCCGGTGCAATGGAAGTTACGGTAAAGCCTTTAATCGCCGCATTGGTAGAGGCCGCCAGAGTAAATTTATCCCCCTGGGTAAATACACCAAGAAGCATGGCCGTGACACTGGAGACGAGCAGCGACGGAATAGTCGGTTTCTGTAGTACTGCCAGAATCAGAAGCAAAACCACAGGAATCAGAAGAACCGGCGTCAGATTGTAGATTTCGCCCAGCTGATTGACAATCTCCGTTGCGGACTCGGGAATCTCTGTAATGCCGCCGGATCTAAGTCCCAGGACTGTGTAGAAAATGATGGCAAGCACATAGGCCGGAACGGTTGTGTAAAGCTGGGCATGGATATGACTCCAAAGCGTATTGCCGACGCAGGCCGGAGCAAGATTGGTCGTCTCCGACATGGGGGAAATCTTATCGCCAAAGACAGCCCCCGAGATCACAGCCGCTGCCATAATGGCATTGTTTGCCCCCAGCATCTGGCAGATGGTCATACAGGCAATGCCGCCTGTGGAGACCGATGTCCAGGAAGATCCGGTCATAATGGACAAAACAGAGCAGACCAGAAGGGCGCTGACATATAAAAACTTAGGGCTGATCATTTTAAAACCATAGACCACCAGAAGCGGGAGTGTTCCGCTGAAAAGAATGGCTCCCAGAAACATGCCGATCAGCCATAAGATACAGACCGTCGGCGCCAGCTGTCCCAGTTTGTCGGCAATTGCCTTTTCAAGCTCCGGCCAGGTATATCCCAGACGGATGGCAAAGATCACCGCGACAATTGAGGCAAGAAGCATGGTAGCCTGAACGGCAACCCCCAGAACCATTGCCCCTACCACAAGGCCAAAGACAAGAATAACACAAAAGTATGCTTCTGCGGAAGTTGGTTTTCGGTGTTTATCAGAAGTATTGTTAGACATATCCTTTCCTCCTATTATAATCGCTGCGCGATAGCACTAAAGAGTAAAGTCGCTTCGACACACCTGTAACGAGAGTAACTTTTATTCGAAAAGGCACTCCTAAAAGTTCCTCTCCTGTGCCTTTGCGACTTTACTGTCCAATAATCGCTGCGCGATAGCACTAAAGAGTAAAGTCGCTTCGACACACCTGCAACGAGAGTAACTTTTATTCGAAAAGGCACTCCTAAAAGTTCCTCTCCTGTGCCT
>CAJTYJ010000007.1:0-48951 GCA_910583895.1 uncultured Lachnospiraceae bacterium | reverse complement strand
TTGCGACTTTACTGTCCAGCACAAATTATTTTTTGGCATTTGACATTTTTTAGCTGGATCTGATTATTTTACAACTTCATTCATCCGGTCAACGGCGTCCAGCACCGCGTTGATACAGGCTGCACGGAATCCGCTGCGCTCCAATGACACCGTTCCCCCGATCGTTCCGCCGCCGGGAGAACATACATTGTCTTTTAGAATTTCCGGATGAATCCCCTGTTCCAGAACCATCTTCCCGGTACCGACCAGGGTCTGCGCCGCTATTTTGATCGCATCATCACGGGTCAGGCCCAGATAGACTCCACCATCCGCAAGGGCCTGGATCATGATGCCGCAAAATGCCGGACCACAGCCGGAGATACCGGTCAGCGGATCAATCTGCGGCTCCGGAAGGAACAATCCAAGACCAATACGGTTGAAAATCTCCAATGCCATATCTTTGTGTTCTGGTCTGCAGTTTTTGCCCGGAACAATTCCGGCACAGCCTTCACACACACTCATTGGGGTATTCGGCATGATGCGGACAAGAGAAGCACTTTTGATCTCCTGCTCAATGGTCTTGGTCAGAACACCGCCCATGATGGAAAATACATAATGCCGGCTGTCGTCCAGGCACTCATTGATAAAGGGCAGAAGTTTGGGTGCTACCTGAGGCAGAATCGCCAGGAATACCACATCCACGCGGTCAATCAGCTCCTTTAAGCCATCATTGGTCGCAGAATGAATGACATGCATGCCATACTGTTTCTTCAGCTCATCCAGGCGTTCTTCCCTGATATCGGCTACATATAAATCCTGCGGCGGAATGATATTTGCTTTCAGTATGCCGCTGAAAATCCCTTCCCCCATACGGCCGCCCCCGATGAAGCCGATCTTTTTGCCAGTTACCATGCTCATTTTTAAGACCTCCTATCTCAAATTTTCAATTTTGCTTTGACACCTCAATGCCTGTTTTCTTTTTTATAGTCCTGATACATGCGGATATCCGTCCAGAGAATCAACGCATACATCACATAGACCAGCAGCCCGCCGATGTTCATGATATAGTTCATTAACGTACGGTACGGAATGAAAAGCGTAATGACAATACCAGCTGCGCCAAGGATAACCGCAAGGATTCTGGACTGCCTGCTGCCATCTTCCGTAAATCGTGACACTGGGGTCCACAGAAGCGGAACGGCTGTTGTATAGCTGCCTCCAATGACAATGACGGCAAAGGCGGATGCCAGCGGCTTCCAGAGATTGCCTGCCATAAGAACACTTGGAACTTCACTTGCCCCGACAAGTTCAATAACCGATATCATGGCAAACGCCACGATCAGCAGCGCTGCCATAAAAAGCACCGACCCAACGACACTGCCTACTTTGATTTCCTTTTTTCTTTCGCTTTGTACCGCCATCATTGTGATGAACGTTGTGAACCAGATGATCACCGTTCCCATATAGTTCAGTGCATTCATAAACGCATTGGGTGCAATGGACTTTTCCATGCCGAAATACTCTGGTCCAAAGGTATTGATCGCGGCAAAATTAGGTCCAACCTGATCCATATGCATCAGGAGATTACCAATCGATATAAGCCCGATGACCACCAGTAAGACAGAGCCAAGGCAGCCCAGAATATCCGTGATCTTTGACAGTCCAAGCGTGACCGTCAGCACCGCGATGACACTGAGTCCCACAATCCCCAGGATACCAGGAATGCCGAACTGTTCTTTCATAGTACTTCCGACACCGCCGATCATGAACAGATAGCAGGCATAACTGAATACCACGGTAAAATAATCATAAAATTTCCCTACATATTTCCCGCAGAAGAACACAAAAATCTCTTCATTTTTGTCGAAATGATATCTGGATCCTGCAACCGCAAAACTTAAGGAAACCCAGATGATCACAGCAAGTATGATGCCGATTACCAGAAACATCTCGTCTCCCCAGGCCACAAAGTACATCAGCACCTCCTGGCCCGTGGCAAACGCCGCCCCGATCAAAAGTGACATCACAGCACCGGCATAGATCATCATTTTGCCAAATCTCATTTTTGCCCCATTTGAATTCTGGTGCATAGTAAATGCCTCCCTGAAGCTAAATAAGCTGAAGTTCCTGCATCGCCTTCTTCATTCTGCCGGCTGCTGCATCGGATACCGGAGTCAGCGGAATTGCCGTAGAACCGCAGGGAACGCCGATCAGATCCATGCCGTATTTAAGAGGACCCGGATTCGTCTCAGAAAACATGGCGGCGATCAGCTCTGTATAATTCCCGAACAGATCCATGGCTTCCTGGGTCTGATGTTCTCTGACCAGGTGGTGTATCTTCACCCACACGTCCGGAATCAGATTTGCAGAGGCCATGACAGCGCCTTTTGCACCAAGAGCCATCAGCATAACAGATAAAAATTCTTCTCCGCTTAAGAAATTGATCTTGCTGCCCACTCTTCGGATCATGTCGATGGCCTGAGCCGGACTGTTGTTGCACTCTTTGATTCCCACCAGATGCTTCATATGCTCCGTCAGATATGCAAGTGTATCTGCAGTCATATTCACACAGGTCCGGTATGGAATGTTGTATACAAGAAGCGGGATATCCACTTTTTGATCCAGTTCCATGTAAAAATCAATCAGTCCCTGCTGAGAAGCATGTACATAATATGGTGTCATAACCATAACCGCATCGGCTCCTGCTTCGGCACAGTATTTTGTGAATGCAATGCTTTCACTGATTCCGGTTTCCAGATTGCCAATGACAACCGGAATCCGTTTATCAACAAACTTCACAACCGCATCTACCGTCTGTCTGCGAACTTCTGCAGACAGCGCCGTATATTCACCGGTACCGCCAAGAGCAAGGATGCTCTGGACTTTATGCTCCAGCTGAAAATCAATCAGTTTTTTGAGCTGTTCTTCATGCAGAGTCCGGTCCGCATGAAGTGGAGTAACAATCGCTGTCATAATACCGCTAAGATCAATCATCGTATCTCTCCTTTACCATTAAAATTTATTGACCCAGTTATAGGTTTCTTCCCCGTCAAGTGCTTTTAAAACCGTTGTAGCCAGGATTTCGGAACACCGCATGGAGGCTTCTATCGTATTGCCGGCAATATGCGGAGTAAACAGTACATTGTCGAACTGAAAAAGCGGATTGTCTGCTTCCGGCGGTTCCTGCTCCAGACAGTCTAGCCCCGCACCGGCAATTTTGTTTTCCCGAAGTGCCTTAATGAGCGCCTTTTCTTCACACACCGGTCCTCTCCCGCAATTGATAAAGCAGGCACTGTCTTTCATTGCCTCAAACTGGGCATCTGAGAACATGCCTCTTGTCTCCGAAGTAAGCGGCGTATGCAATGACACAAAATCTGCCTGTCCCAGTGCCTCCTGCAGATCATCCATCATTTCCACTCCGATCTGTGTTCCTGCACCGGACGGAATATAGGTATCATAGGCAATCACTTTCATGTCAAATGCCTGTGCTCTGACGGCCAGCGCCCGTCCGATGCGTCCAAGACCAATGATCAGAAGTGTCTTGCCCATGACATCATGAGTCTGACGCTGATCCTTGGTGGCCCATGTATGGTCACGTACGCTTTTATCGTTGATTTTCAGAGAACGGCTGCATGCAAGTATAAATGTAAATGCATGTTCTGCAACGGTAATATGACTGCTGTCCGGAACATTCAGTACTTTCACCTGATGGGCCGTTGCGGCAGAAAGATCGATGTTGTCCAGCCCGATGCCGTGCTGTCCGATGACTTTCAGTGTGGGGCATGCACCGATCACCTCTGCCGTCATCTGCTCCACGCGGGTACAGACTGCCTCACATTTGTTTTCGTTGATGCAGCGGATCAAAGTTTCCGGTTTTCCATCCGGTGCCATAAAAACGTTACTTTGTTCTGCAAGGATTTCCACGCCGTTTTGTTTGATTGTCGGCTCCACCAGTAACACGTTGTGCTTCATGTTTTCAGCTCCTTTCGGTATTGCATTGTTAGTTTTGGAAAGCGATCACTTGGTACTTTCATTATAAAAAAAATGAAAAATATCCACCATTTTTTAAATCATGTTTTTTCGCCGCGGAACCTAACATTTGGAAACTAAATACTTTTCTTTCCAAAACATTCCCAGCGGTCGAAAAATGGTTGTTTGTGGAATACGAACAGAAAGGGTTGAATTTTCATGAAAAACATTGACTGAATAGCAAAAAAAGAGCATAAAATGCCGGCCGGGACAGCACATGCCACAAAATTTTTGTGACACGAGCTGCCCCGGCCGGCATTTTGGTATGTTGTGAGATCCATGTTCCCCTGCTCTAACGCTTTTCCCTCCAGCTCCGATAGCAGAATACAAACGCTCCGGACCGGGTGCCGAACAGCAGGCTGCAGGGGCAGCCTTTCATAAATTCTTTCCGGAAACCATCTTTGCTCAGCAGATTTTCTAAGCCGAATTCCGGTTCTGTCTCCACTTTAAAGATTCTGCCCATCTTCTCAAAAAGCTGTTCAAAAACCTTCAGGGTATCCCTTTTTGTCATCTCTCTTTTTCGGATTCCGGGGATCTTCTCAATCCCCCGCAGAAACAACGTATCTTCCACCCCCAAAAGCAGCTGCAGGATCACTCCGCCCCCCATATCATAGTACTGGCAGCAGTAATATCCGTTGCCGATATTCTGGCCTTTGTAATCGTCACTGACCAGTTTAGTCTCCGCCTGCAGGACGTCCTGCACAGCCCGGTTGACCGTCCGGGTTATGACCTCAATCTGGCTGGAACGGTCTTTCTTTTTCTGACGGACCGCTTTCCCCACAATTGCCTGGTCTTCCAGCATGATATGCTCCGACAGCCAACGGTTCATAGTCCCCACAAAACGCTGAACCGCTGTCATGGAATATCCGGACGCCTCAAGATCTTTTTTCAGGGAGATCAGTGTTTTATTCCTGAAATTGTCATGAATCCGTTTGTGTTCCGCATATCCCTTATACCGAATCGAACGCATGTACGCCTCTTCTTCTGAAAAATGCGTCATAGAATAAGCTTCCAGATACTTGATCCCTTCTATGTACGCTGCCTGATTGGTGGATGCATCCTGTGAGATATCAAGCAGTTTGCTCACAATCCGAAAGAGTTTGGCGTGCGCCCGGTCCACCATCTCGACGCCAATTTTAAACCGGTCATCCCACACAACCTTTTCCATAAAAAAACCGCCTCCTGCTATATATTTATCCTACTATTAATTATAGTTTCCATTTTTCTTTTTGTCTACTACTGCCGGAAAAAGTCAGATAAAATTTTTGCTTGTTTAAACATCTTTTTGTCCACAGCTTGACTTTCCCTGCAAACAGATTATAATAAACTTTAGGCATCCGCAAAATCTAACTCAAGAAAGGGCCGTCCCAATGCCAAAAGAAAAGTACACCCATATATATAAAGACCTGAAAGAAAAAATCGAAACCGGAGAATACGAATACCAGGAACTGCTTCCTTCGGAAAACAGTCTGATCCTGACCTACGGCTGTTCCAGAAATACCGTTCGCAGAGCCATAATGGCCCTTGTGACAGACGGTTACGTGCAGACACAGCAGGGAAAGGGTGTGCGCAATATCTTTCAGCCCACTCTGCAGACTTCTTTTACAATCGGAGGCATCGAATCCTTCCGGGAGTCTGCCATTCGAAACCAGCAGATCCCCCGGACAAAGGTTTTGCTCTTCACAGAACTGACTGCAGACCAGAAAATTGCCCGGAAGACCGGATTTTCGGAAAATGCCGAGCTGTACTATCTCCAGCGCCTTCATTACCTTGACGGAAAACCGCTGATTTTGAACCATAATTATTTTCTGAAGCAGGTAACCGCCGGTCTTACCAAAGAGATCGCCCAGAACTCCATCTACGCCTGGCTGGAGCACCAACTTCATATGCCGATTGTCACCAGCAAACGGATCATGACCGTGGAAAAAATGACACAGATTGATGAAAAATATTTAGAACTTGGAGACTACAACTGTCTCGCCGTCGTGAGCAGCCAAACATACAATGGGGACGGGATTATGTTTGAATACACCCAGTCCCGTCATCGCCCGGATTATTTTTGCTTTCAGGACAACGCTACCAGGCGTGTCTCACTATAAAACCCGAAAATTCTACCTAAATGCATAATCGCAGGCTGTAATCTGACAGCCTGCGATTGTATATTCTTATCCGTTTTTTCTCTTTTCAAAAAAAACATCCACCCGTTTTCTGATCTCTGCTGGCTTCAAGTATTTCAGCAGATATCCATCCGGTTTCAGTTCCAACACCTTTTTCACGCTTTCCGGATCATCTTTGCTGGTCAGAAAGATAACCGGCACATCGGAAAATTCCTTCTCCGACCGGAGCATCTCCAATACATGCCGTCCGTCGCAGACTGGCATCTCATAGTCCAGAAGCACCAGATCCGGTTTATCCAGCGTGATGGCCCGGATCGCAGACACGCCCGACTGCACCGTGGAAACTTCATAGTCATTTCCTAAGAGTCTCTTAATCCCCTCCCGGATCGTCATGGAATCATCCACCACAAGCACCTTCGGCCCACCTTTGTCCTTCTCTTTCAGATATCTCTGGATCTCCGTCACCTCGTTGTTCACGCCCAGAGGAGTTCCAATCCCGCCAACCAGCAGGTGCGGCGCAATCACGCAGTAGGAAAAATATCCTTCATCGGTGTTAAAAAGCAGGCTGATCTGCGGTTTCTTTGTGTCAAATACCGCCCGGAATTCATCATAAGTCAGAAGATTTTCCTCCTGCATCTCATAAGACAGAATAGACGGAAAATGCTCCATCACGTGGCTGACAAACTGGCCTGCCGTATATCTGGCTGCATTGATCAGCATCACATCCATCTTATCCGACTTAACCCCCATAAGCCTGCCGACCGTATTGATCAAAATCTTTTCTTCAAAAACAAGAATAATCTCCCATTTTTTGGCATCCCGTTCTCTGCCGTAAACCAGTCGGTAGTAGATGCCGTTTCCAAACCGCTCGCCGCCATATGTATCGCTGACCACTTTGGAATTCAACTGGAACATCTGGCGCAGAAGTTTCTGAATCACTTTTTTCATGGACTCAAGCTCTTCTTCCGGCAGCAGATCCTCCCACTTGCTGATCTCCTCCCCGGTGATGGCCCGGTCTTCGGTCAGCGTATGCCCAAGCAGCCATCCGGCACAAACTGCCAGAAAATGCTCCACTGCTTCCGGAGAATAATCGGCCGCCTTCAGTTCACTTTCCAGAGACGGAAGTGTATTATCCCGAAAGTCCCTGTGTATCCGCCTGTGTACTCTCAGATTTTCATAATGGATCAGTTCCATATATTTTTCTTCATCTGCAAAGTGCTTTAAAGTATGCTCATAAAAGTACTTAATCCCTTCTTCGCATGCTCTCCTGCCTTTTTCCCCCTCTTTCCCCAAGGAAAAAAGTTTGTTGATGACGGAACAAAGCCTTTGGTGCTCTCTGTCAATCTCCTCTACTCCAATGTTAAATTCATCCTTCCAAACCAGTTGGTTTTCCATCTCCAGTCCTCCTTCAGCCACAGTCAAGTCCATCTCTCTTATGAGCCATGAATTTTTCTATAGACAAGCTGTTCACCGGTCAATATTATATCATATATTTATGGTAATTTAAAGAAAAATTGACAAAATATACAAAGAAAAAGGCGGTATCTTTTTCGATATCGCCCATTTTTCTTCCATGAAGTTCTCATCCTTGCAGATTAGCTGTAACTCTTGTCAATATCCATCTCCACTTCGACTTTATTCACAATCCCGCTCTCATCAAGTTCAAAGCGGTAGGTGTATTTTCCGTCCTTATAAGACAGATAATTACTGTCCTCCGAAAGCACCTTGAACTCTGCCATGGTCTCTTTGATGCCATCTGCATTCATCCCGAAATAATTGACTCCGTTCACCAGCGCATTATCTTCTGCCCAGTAGCTTGCTTCTGATTCTTCCGAATGCATACTGAATGAAAGCTTGTAGATCGTAGCGGAAGTAACCATCACCTCATCCCGCCCCGGATTGTACACATACAGATACGCATAGGAACTGTCATCTTTTTTAAGAGTCATAAACGATGACAGCCAGCTCTTGCCCGGCATCATCCCTATGGGAGTCCCTTCCCCTGGAATCGCCATCTCAAACTCTGTCAGAGAAAACACACCTGCACCTGTCTCTCCCAGAGTCACTTCCTGCCCTGCCACCGTCAGCACCGGCGCCGTCCCGCCCCCGGAAGAGCATGCGCTCAAATTCAGTGCCAGTACTGCTGCAAGGATGACTCCTGCAAGTCTTCTTTTCATGTTCTTCATTTTCCATATCCTCCTGATTATCGTTCTTTTTCCTTCCCTATCCTACCCTCAGTGACCAAGAGGATACATGCCCCGGGTGCTGTCTTTTGGCAGCTGGGGCGTGTGTCCCTTTGTTCACTGAGGGTAATATAAGACAAAGAAAAATATCGCCTTTATTATACGATAAAAATCAGGCACTGTACAGTATATTTTCCGTTGCACGGCCTCCTGCTCCTCTGTTATACTGTTTTCAAATCCCAGAAAAGGAACCCTTACTCATGGAACAGATTCTGATCGTGGAAGACGACGAACTTTTGAATAAAACGCTTGCTTACAATCTGACTCTCAGCGGCTATGAAGTCGCCCGTGCCCTGACCTGTCAGGAGGCACACAAAAAACTTGACACCGCAGCCTATGACCTGATGCTTCTGGATATCCATCTGCCGGACGGCAGCGGCCTGGATCTGTGCCGCCAGGTCAAAGTGTCCCATCCGGATATGCTGGTCATCTTTCTGACTGCCAACGATCAGGAATGGGACCAGATCCAGGGCTATGACGCCGGAGCTGTGGACTACATCACAAAACCCTTCTCCATCCTGGCACTGCAGCGAAAGCTTAAGGCCATGTTTCATATGCTGGATCACCGGATGCCGAAGAAAGAGGTCTACAATGATGGTACTTTGTACCTGGATTTTACCGGTCAGACTGCTTTTTTAAACGGAAAACCGCTGATCCTGTCTGCCCTGGAATTCCGGATGCTGCAGCTGTTCTGCCAAAACCCCGGACGAGTGTTGACCAGACAGCAGCTTTTACAGGAGCTCTGGGATTCTGAAGAAAAATATGTAGATACCCATACACTCACCACTTCGGTCAGTCGGCTTCGGGGTAAGATTGAGAAAGCAGGCCACCCCTGTATCCGGACAGTTTACGGCATGGGATATCAATGGACAGGAGGAAAAACAGAATGAATCCGTTCTATCATAAAGCAGCAGGTGCTCCTGCAGACCCTCGTATATCTGCCAAAGATTCCGGGGAAACTCACCGGTATCTCAGAAAGCTCTGTCTGCTGCCAGTATGCGGCATGCTTTTATCCATGTGGTTTTGCATCCTGTTCTTCTGCACCCGGTCCGGTTACCACAGACCCCTTCTCTCCATGGGACTTGCTCTGTCCTTTCTGGCTCTTGGCTGGACACTGTTTTTACTATGGCTGTTAGAGGAGCGGCTTTCTGCTTTTACCTCTGACCTGTGCCGCACCATTGACCGGATGACCGAAGGAGGCACCTGCCCGGACGCCGGTTCCGACAAAGAAACCCTTAAGTCCCGCATCAACTGCCGCCTTTTGCGCCTGTACCAGATCATGCAGACCCAGAAGCACGCCGCCGAAAAGGAACATCAAAAGCTGCAGCAGCTGATCACAGATATCTCCCATCAGGTCAAGACTCCCGTCAGCAATCTAATGCTGGTGACGGATACCCTGTTGACCCGTCCTGGCTCCGCCGAGGAACAGACCGTATTTTTGAAAGGGTTGAAAAATCAGACGGACAAGCTGCATTTTCTCTTTCAGGCTCTCCTTAAGACCTCTCAGCTGGAGACCGGCGCCATCCAGCTTCAAAAAAGCGACACTTCTCTATACGCCACCATAGCCCAGGCCCTGAGCGGGATTCTCTGCCAGGCTGATCACAAACACCTGTCTGTGACTGTGAACTGCCCGGAGGAGCTCTGTCTTCCCCATGACCGAACATGGACCTCCGAAGCACTCTTTAACCTGCTGGACAACGCCGTCAAATACACGCCGGAAGGCGGAAGCATCCGCATATCTGCAGAATTGTGGGAGATGTACGCCAAAATCGACATCACTGACACCGGAATCGGCATCCCAGAAAGCAGCCACGCCGCAATCTTCCGACGCTTTTACCGGGAACATGAAGTGCACAACATCCCCGGCGTCGGCATCGGACTCTACCTGACCCGAAAGATCGTCACCCTCCAGGGCGGGTATGTCATCGTTGCCTCCGCCCCGGGAGAGGGATCCACGTTCTCCGTCTTTCTGCCGCGGCATTTTTAAGAAAACCTTCATTTTTTTCGGACATTTCTGAGACCTTTTTCTTTTATAATAATTCCAGAATGCGGACAGAACACTAGAGCACGCTTGAACATAGCTTTCTGGCAGATGGCTCCACACCGCCTGGAAAGGAGTTAATTTCCCATGAGTGTCTTACAGACCATTGACCTGAAAAAATATTACGGCGCCAAGCCAAACCTGACCAAAGCCCTGGACGGGGTCAGTCTTACCGTGGAGCAGGGAGAATTCGTCGCCATTGTGGGCACCTCCGGCAGCGGCAAATCCACACTGCTTCACATGATGGGCGGACTGGATGTGCCCACCTTCGGCAGCGTGCTGGTTAGGGGGGAAGAATTATCGAAGAAAAAGGAAGAAGAACTGACCATCTTCCGCCGCCGCAATATCGGCTTTATCTTCCAGAACTACAATCTGGTCCCCATCTTAAATGTATACGAAAATATCGTCCTGCCCATGGAGCTCGACGGCGATCACGCCGACCGGAATTTCGTGGAGGAAGTGATCGGGATGCTGGCTTTAAAAGAGCGGCTTCGCAACATGCCCAACCAGCTGTCCGGCGGACAGCAGCAGCGGGTGGCCATCGCCCGGGCCCTGATCACCAAGCCGGCCATCGTTCTGGCCGACGAACCCACCGGCAACCTGGACAGCCGGACCAGCGCCGATGTTCTGGGTCTTCTGAGGCGGACCAGTACGGAGTTCAACCAGACCATCGTCATGATCACCCACAACAACGAGATCGCTCAACTGGCGGACCGGATTGTGCGGATCGAAGACGGCAGAATATCCGGTTAAGGAGGCGGCAAAGATGACCTATCCATTCGAAAACAAAACCGACTCTGCCATCCGCCGCCTGGCCGGAAGAAGCCTGCAGGCAGACCGGCGGAGAAATTTTTTCGTCCTTTTGACCGTCTCTCTCACCACCGCCCTTCTGTCCGGAAGCCTCTTCCTTCTGTCCGCCGGGCAGCGAAAGCTGGAAGACGAGATCCGGGGACAATATCAGGCGGTCGTGGTGAACCTCTCCCCGGACCGGATCGATGCCCTCTGCACCCAGCCGGAGGTGGAGCGCTACGGAATCTCTCAGACCTTCGGCTCCTGCCGGTATGAGGACACCGTCCTGTCCGTCAACTACTCTGATCCCAACTGGATGGAGCTGGGCAAAAAGCCCGAAGTCCTGGGCACACTGCCCGAGAAAGAACATGAGATCCTTGTGGAACGGGCTTTTCTGGACTATTTCGGACTGCCTCAGGAGACCGGACAGACCCTGCGCCTGAACCTGGACGGACAGGAACAAGAATATACCATCACCGGCATTTTGCAGGCAGAAAATTCCTCCCGCTATTTCCAGGTGGAAGTATCCCGTTCCTATGCAGAGGCCCGCATGGGAAGCGAACTTTTGTTCGAGTTCCGGCTGCGTTACCGGAATGCGGACCAGATGGAGCTGCATGCTCTGAAAGAAGAGATCGCCGCCTTTCTGATACGAAACGGTATTTCCGAAGACCAGATTTTTTACAGCTCCAACTATTTTGATATGGCAGGTTTCCGGGCCACAAAGCTTGGCAGCTTCTACCCCATCGGCCTTCTGATCCTCTTGGGATGCAGCCTGGTCGTATACAGCATCTTCTACATCTCGGTCAAGGGTAAGATCCGGGAATACGGCAGGCTGAAAGTCATCGGCGCCACGCCGCGGCAGATCCGGCGGATCGTGCGAAGAGAAGGACGCACGCTCTCCCTTCTTGCTATTCCTTTTGGAATCCTCCTGGGCGGCATTGGCAGTGCTTTTGGGTCTCCCGCTTACTTTCACTTTCTTTCCATTCTTCCCCATGCCCTGCTGGTAGCCTGCGCGGTGGAACTTATGATCCTTCTGTCCATCCATACGCCGGTCCGCATGGCGGCGGCAGTCTCTCCCATCGAGGCGGTGCGTATGACTGCCTACCAGATGGAGACCAGACGGAAAGATACCCGCCAGACGGCCCGCCCCATCACACCCGCTTCCCTGGCCCGGATGAATTTTGACCGCAGCCGGAAAAAGACGGTCCTGACCCTGCTCTCTCTTGGGCTGACCGGCATTCTGCTTCTTGCAGCAGCCACGATGCTGAATTCCATTGATCCCTATCGAATGGCCACAGCCACCATGGGAGACGGCTGCAATTACCGCGTCTCCTGGGAAGATACGGTCGATGTTGCCGGCATTCCTGACGCTGCCAGGAACAATCCTCTGACTCCCGCGCTGAAAGAACAGCTGCTTGAGCTTGATGAGATCCGGGACATCACGGCCTACTCCATGATCTCCGCCGAGATAGCCCTTCCGTCCAAACCGGATGCTTTTGCCATCAACGCCCTGGACCGGGACACTTTTCTAAGGCTCCTCCCGTCAGAAGCCATGGAAGAAGGAACCTCTGACTATGACCGGCTGACTGCCGAAAACGGCGTCGTCATCACGGACAACACAGAACAGTTTCTGAAGCTGTACTGGGACTATATTCCCGAAATCGGAGATACGCTGGAACTGAAGACCTATGACGGGGAAGACCTGACCGTCACAGTCATGGGCATTGCCAAAAAGGATGCCCTCATTTCCGCCGGCATCGGCGCCACCATGTTCACGGTCACCGATGACGTGGCCAGGAAACTCTACCCGGACATTGAAAATATGGAAAACCGCTGGAATGTGCACACGACAGAGGATCATGATGCTCTGAGAAAAACGCTGTTCTCGATTCTGCAGGACCCCATGCTTGTGATCACCACCAGGCAGGACGCGGCGGACGCCTATGCAGATTTTCTGAAGAATACGGCATCCATTGCCTACCTGCTGCTGGGATTTTTCTTCCTGTTCTCTCTGGTCAGTCTCATCAACACCCTGATGACCGGACTTTTATCCAGACAGCAGGAATTCGGCATCCTGCAGTCCGTGGGCATGACCGGACGGCAGCTGTCCTCCATGCTTTCCATGGAGTGCCTGTGCTACATCCTGGCCACCCTGGCCATTACCCTGACGGCCGGAACCGGGGCCGGAGCCCTGCTGGTCCGCCTGATGTCCGGCTTCCGGATCTTCGGTACGCTGGTCTACCGCTTCCCGGTAATCCCGGTTCTGATATTCGCAGCGGCCCTGTTCGCCATCCAGTTTGCCTATTCTTCCGCGGCTGCCCGGTATGTAAGAAGACTGCCGCTGGCAGAGCGGATCCGGATGATGGACTGACCGGAATCATGAAAGATCGTTCCCCGCCGAAATCTTCTGACAGGGAACGATCTTTTTCTTCTTTTTCTTCGGTTCCGGAAGAGCCTTTACGGTCTCTTGTACAAACCTGGTTAAAAGTTCTGCGTCATCCAGCTCCTCCACCAGATAATGAGGCTTTGCTCCCACATAAGGCGGCGCTTCTGTAAGATCCGGACAGACTCTGCGCCCCGCTTCTGTGATCTTCACAAACAGCTGGTCCTCACAAATCAGACCAAAGATCTTCCCGTCACAGTATACACCATATTCACCGAACATCTTTTTGCAGGTGATCTGCCCTGCTTCCTTCATCTGCTCTGCTGCATATGCTACAAATTCTGCCTTTGATGCCATGTATCTTCTCCTTTCCTGCTGCGGTATTCTGATCAGCTTATGGTCCCGGTTATTCCCCATCCAGATTGTAATTCACTCTGTCATCCCGGGTAAAACAAAGTACTTACCAGAATCATACCACCTGTTCCCCCATCCTGCAATCTTGATGATCGTAAAATCTGGTCAAACCACGTCCACAGATCACTTCTCTGCTCATAGCATCCATGTACAACATCAGATACATTTTCGATACATCGCAGACCTTCAGAACCGGCCGCATAGATTCTTCCACCAGGTCTAAGCATATTTCCGGCGCATCTCTTAAAAATTCCGGATTATAATGAAGCGTCTCTTTCTTTTCCATACAGGCAATATACAGAATATCTGCTTCTACCAGGTCCTGGAACATATGGCTGCCGAAAGAAAGCTCCGGCATATACCCGGCTTTGCTGTATGCCACCTCCATGATCGCCGAAAAATGGCTGAGTTCTGCATAAACTGCCGGTACCCCAAGCTCCGGAGAGGAAGTTCCAATCCGCCCCGGTACAATCAGCAGTATATTTTTATGTGTGTGTTCAAAAAACCGGTTGATCCTGCCAATCGTTCTTGCAATATCCGGTTTTTTGGCATATGGACAGTGATAATATGTATGGGGTTCCACTGATACCACCACATCGATTTTCTGCTTTCTTGACGCACCCATCACATTTGTAACAATATGAAAAAAAGTATCCTTTTGCTCATATGATGGTATGGCGACCGACTCACAGCCTCCTGTCTGAAGCGGCCTGCATTGGAGAAGATTGATCTGAAATTCACCTGTTTCTGAAATATTTACCGTATATTCAATATCCACCGCTTTCCCATAATAGTTCTGAAGTGTTGCCAGTATCTCCTGCATGCAGTCAATGAATGCCTGATTTTCCACCAGATGTCCGCAGTCGGCGAACAAAATGTCCTTGTAGATCCCCCGGTCCCGGTACATATGCTCCGTATCCCAGTCATGAGAAAACATATACTTTTTCTGCCAGTGCGGAATCTGTGGGATCATGTCTTCCACCGGGCAGTTCTCCAGCTTATTTTTCTCCAGATTCAGAATATCCATACGATGCTGAGAAAAACGATGACGATCCGCCACGGTGGCATAGGTTGTCAGCTTCGGGCAGTCCAGATTCACCAGCCTTGGATAGTCCCCCGGCGTCCGGTCTACCGCACGGGTCCCCAGTCCCACAACCAGACGAAGCATTCCTGCCTTGGGATTTAGTTCTTTGCTCCAGGGATAACTGTTGTAAGAGTAACCGACTCCTGCTGCCATTGGAAAATAATATGGTCCCCACCTGGATCCGGACACCCGCTGCACCAAAAGTGCCATCTGCTCATCTTTGTCCAAAAGTCCCCGCACTTTCCGATACTCCAGTGCAGACGGAGACATGGTACTGGCATACACAGTCCGAACTGCATCCTGAAAAAGTGTCACCCGCTCATCCAGCGAACCGGAATTGACACAGAAAACGGACTCGTATTTTCCTGCAAACGCATTGCCAAATCCATCTTCCAGAAAACTGCTGGAACGCACGATCAGCGGGCTGGTGCCAAAGTAGTCCAGAAGCTGTTTGAACTGTCTGCGGATATTTCCGGGAAAAACTCCCGTCAGCAGCCGTTTTCGAAGATGCCCTGCCGCCGCCTGATCCTCAGGATTTTGCTTCTGGTACATCCACAGCTGCCAGCAATCGTTGTGAATAAGATAGGTATAATAGATATCCGATGCAATATAGTAGGAATCATGAGGCTCCAGATGCTGCCTTGCCTGCGGACAAAACTCCCGGATCAACTTGCGGGCCAAAAGCATACCGCATGCTTTCCCCCCGATCATCCCCGTACCAACGATTCTTCCCTTGATCGTCATATAGTCTCTCGCCGTAAAATACCGCCGGATGAGCCCACGGATTTTTTTATCTCTGGTCATCATCATCCCGCACATCTTATCCAGATCTTTCTGAAAAAGCTTCCCCTCTGTCAGTTTCAGACGCATCTGCAGGAAAAAATCTTCCCAGGAATCCTGCATCTGCTCTCCCGGGCCTGCTTCATCAAGGACCGCATAATAATGGCTTAAGGAAGTGGAATACGTCATGGGGTGAAAACTTTCATCCGGATCAATCCGATGCGTCAGGAACATCTCACCATGATAACGGTTTTCTACTTTTAATGGTGTCACATAATAACAGGCACCCGAAAAAAATACATCCAGAAATACCTGCACAGATTCCCGGATCCGGGATATGGAATCATAAGAATGGGTGCCCCGGATAATCGGATAAACTGCCGTTGACTTCCGTTCCCGGATAAAAGGACAGATCACACGGATAAAATTATCCATCATAAGATCCGAATACCAGGCATCCCGAAGTTCTGACAGACTGTCGAATAAAAAAAGCGCTCCGCTTTCCGCCTTTTCCATGATCTTTTGCACCTCCAGCGTAAACAGTTCAAATCCTGCCCGCGGATCCGCCTTTTGGATCACCAGTCCTTCCTGTTCTTCCGCCAGAGCTTCCTCTCTGCCATAGCGCAGATAAATAACTTTTCTGCCTTCATGGATCTGTTCTCTTATAAAATGGTTTGAAAACAGCCGAACATGTTCCAGCTTTTTCACACGAAACACGACATTTTCACCTGTTCTGATATAATCCAGTTTTTTATCCAGACCTTCCATTCCGGACCGGACCAAATCTTTCCTCATAAAAATACCTCCGCTGCCTGAGTCATACCTCTCACTCTTCCTTCTCTGACGCCTCTTTTACCGGAATCCTACCGCATGGACTCTATCATCATGGAAAAAGAAGTTTGTTTTCCCTGCTCTTTTTGCACCTTTGTATACCATTCCTGTTTCATCTGATCATCCATATAACCAAGCAGATTAGCGAAAATCTCCGTCCTTCCCTCTTCATATGCTCTGAGCGCCCAGGCATTGATCTGTTCTTCGGAAAGGTTGTTGCTTCTGTACATACAGCTTACAGCAATTGAAAAAACAGCAATATTGTCTTCCACAAAAGCTTGTTCCAGATACACTTCCTGCTTGTCTGCTTCAAGCTCCAAAAGTATGGCCCCAAACCGTCCCATCTCCTCCTCTTCATCGTATTCTGCAGCCAGACGCTCCAGATCCTCTCCCACATACTCCACATGGCTGACTATGGGGCGCTCAAGCTCTGCCCAGCGCTTTCCCCGATTCTTCCGAAATTTTGAAAGTCTGGTGCACAGCGCCTTCAAAAATGTCTCTTCTTCCATCCATTGCTGATCTGTATCTGCAAATGATACATACAGCTTCTCTCCGTCGTCCAGCGTCAGTTCCTTCCCCCCATAACGTTCTACATCTGCTTCGGCAAGATCATACCCTACATAAAACAAGTAGGAATCCTCATAAAAAATACTTTGTATAAAGTCGTAATACACATTTTCAGCTGTCTGTCCGGATACCGTTCTTCTCTGCAGCTCAGCTGCTGTCTCCAAAATCAGCGCCGCATCCTGCCTGGACAAGGTTCCTTTCTCCTGCATTTCCCCGCAGATTTTTTCCGCTTCGTCCAGAAGATGGCTTCTGTCCTTTGACAGCACTACCGAGACCTGATAATCTCTGTGTGCTGCCAGGATCATGGTCCCATCCACCACACCAGCCGGAAAAAGATCCTCTTCTGTCAACCCATCACACAGGATATAGATAACCTGATCCCGTTCGATTACATCCGTCCCGTCTTCCAGGAAAAAATCACAACCGCCCTCCGAAAAACGCATTGCCTCTGTCTCCGGTTTTGCATATGCCCCCAGCACTGCCCCGCTGCCGGCTGCCGCCACAGCCAGGATCAGCGATAACAGGTTCATCCATCCTGATCTTTTTTTATATTCTGTAATCGCTTCCAGCCTCCCTTTCAGTAATTTTCCACCCCTCTGCATAGTCACAACCCCCATGCCGTCCGGACAAAAATCCACTGCAGCAGACGCTGCACGAAGCAGCACATCCCCGTAAGTCCGCCTTTCTTCCGGCATAAGCCCTCCCAGCACTGCTTCATCGCAGGCCAGTTCACAGAAGCGGTCCGTCTCCCGCCCCATGAGCCAGACGAATGGATTAAACCAGTGCAGACAGATCGTAAGCTGAATCAGCCATTTGTAAAACAAATCCAGCCTGCGGCAGTGAACCAGCTCATGAAGCGCCGTATAGTAAAAATCCGTTTCTGAAATTTCTTTTGAGGGCAAAATCACTTTGGGGAAAAAACACCCCATCAAAAACGGAGAGGGCATCCCCTCCTTTACATAAAGTCCCACTGTACCTCTGACCCGCTTTTCTTCTGCAAGCTTTCCAAACTGCTCCAGAAGCTCCAGTTCTGCCGGTTCACTGCCTGCACGAATGTATCCGGCAAATTTTCGATACGCCAGAATTTTCTGAAAAAGCAGAAAGCAGGCCACCGTTAACCAGGCCATTCCTGCCGCCTTTGCCAGCAGATCAGCAGTCAATGAGAACCCAAACGTAACTTCACGCATCTGACCTGTTTCCACAGGTGCACGATCGTTCCATTCTGTTTCCTTTGTCCCTCCTTTTGACAGATTCTCTGCCACTTCAGACGGCGGTCCTGTTTCTTTGGCTTCCTGACCTACTGCAGAGATTTCCAACTCTGAAAAGGCGTTTCCCACCAGATTGATTTGCCCGGAAACTGGAACCAAGAGCCGCAGGACTGCGATCAGCCACAGGTAATACTGCCAGCTTTTGGTCATCTTCTTTCCAAAAATTCGACACAAAAAATACAAAAACAGAATCACAACCGTTCCGGAAAAAGACAGTGACAGAACCGTCTTTAACAGCTCATCCATCCTGTTCACCTGCCTTTTCCCAATACACTTTTAACTCCTCATAGTCCGACGCCGACAGAAAGTCTTTCTGGATCAGGGCCGCCACCAGTCCCCTGGCATCTCCTGCATAGATTTTATCTACAAACTGCGCAGTCTGGACGGCCTGATATGCATCCTCGGACACCAGCGCCGTATAACGGTTCCGACGCCCGATCTTGCTGGTCTTCAGATAGCCTTTGTCCACCAGGCGGGACAGTAACGTGATGATCGTATTTTTCGTCCAGTCCATGCCCTTTGCAGACAGAGCCTCTGCGATCTCGGCATACAGAGCCGTTTCTTTGTTTCCCCATATTACCTTCATAAGTTCCAGTTCATAATCCGATACCTGCTGCATGATTGCTCCTTATTGTAGTTCCGCTTCACCCCTCCTAAAGCCCCGTTTACTGGAAGGATTTCCGACCGCTTTCGCGTCCTTTAATCCTTCCGGGGCTTTCTTCGGGCTTTCGCTGTTTTTACAGTTCCGCTTCACCCCTCCTAAAGCCCCGTTTACTGGAAGGATTTCCGACCGCTTTCGCGTCCTTTAATCCTTCCGGGGCTTTCTTCGGGCTTTCGCTGTTTTTACAGTTCCGCTGCACCCCTCCTAAAGCCCCATCTACTGGAAGGATTTCCGACCGCTTTCGCGTCCTTTAATCCTTCCGGGGCTTTCGCTGTTTTGATGGTTCTTTCATTTCTTCTAATAATATGGAAAGAATAAGCGTACAAATTGTTATCCTAATTTTAAGATAACATTTTGTACGCCAAAAGTCAATACCCTGTCTGTCTCGTTTCTTTTAATATACGGCTGCCTTTAAATTCCTCTGATCCTGCCAAACCTCCGGAATCAGTCCTTGATCCTGTACCTTATACACCTGGTCGCAGCCGGAAAGCGTGCTGGTCCTGTGGGCGATCATCAGAAGGGTGCACCGGCCCCGCAGATGCTCTATCGCCTCCATCACCGCTGCTTCTGTCTCCGTATCCAGCGCAGAGGTGGCCTCATCAAACACCAGGATCTCCGGTTCCTGATAAAACGCCCGTGCGATGCCGATCCTCTGCCTCTGTCCCCCGGAAAGGCGCACCCCCGCCTCTCCGATCCGGGTGTCCAGGCCCTTTTCCAGACTTTGCACAAAATCCGAAAGCTGCGCCTCCTTAAGTGCTTTCCACACCTGTTCCTCCTTGATCAGGGAATCCGGAATGCCAAAAGCGATATTCCGGCGGATCGTATCGTCCGCCAGGTAAATCGTCTGAGGAATATACCCAAGCTTTCGCCCCCAGCTCTCCCGATAGTCCCGGATATCCTGTCCCCCGTAGAGGACGCTGCCGCTGTCCGGACGAAGCAGTCCCAGAAGCAAATCCACGAACGTGGTCTTTCCTGCTCCGGAGCTCCCCACAAATCCAATGGAACTCCCCACCGGGATTTCCAGATCCACATGAGACAGAATCTCTTTGCTGCTTCCCGGATAGCCAAAGGATACATCCCGGAAGCAGATCCGGTCTGCCGGCAGAAGCTCCCGGCCTGCATTTTTGCCGGCCCCTTCCCCCTGATGGGCGCCCGATCTTTGCAGATCCTCATAGATCCGGCTGATGGAGGGGGACAAAAACAGAATGTTGTGAAACAGCCGGTTCACCTGATTGACCGAAGGCAGCAGCCGGAAAGCAGCCACCGCAAAAACAGAAAGCTGCGGGATCAGCGTCTTCATCTCCGTTCCCATAGAAAGCCGTAAAAGTACCACCCCAAGAATGCCGCACACACAGATGGTCTCCATCAAATATTTCGGCAGATACTGGAAAAACTGACTTTTTTTCAGGCTGGAAGCATACCGTCTGCCATTTTCCTCATAGGCGCGGACAAAATAATCCTCTCTGGCCATCAGCTTGATTTCCTTGATCCCGCCCATGGCCTGATGAACTGCCTGAATCATCCGGCTGTTGTAGAGTTGATTTTCTCTTCCGTACACCTTCGTCCGCCTGTGCATAAACCGAAAATACAAAAGAGAACAAAGCCCAAGAAGCACTGCCACCACCAGGGTAATCACAGGATCCTTCCAGAGCAGATAAAGAAAGATCATGGCAATGATCAGAAGGTCCGAGATCAGCTCCATCCCGTACAGGATCAGATCATACAGCTTGTTCACCTCGAAGGTCACACTTTCCAGCACTTCCGAAGAATTTTTTTCCAGATGGAAAGTGTAGGGCTTTTCCATATAGCTTCTCATAAGCCGTCCAGCCAGCACCAGTCGATTGTTAAAAATAAAACGAAGTTCCGCCGCTTTCATGACCACAAGATATCCGTTTTTCAGAATATAGACCCCGGCCAGAAGAAACCCTGTCAAAAACAAAAGTTCGCGCCCGGAAGATACAGGAAACCAGCGGCTAAGCAGCAGAAGCAGTCCACTGTTTAGTCCCATTGGTTCCATCACCAGCTGCACAAAGGGCAGCACCAGGGAAACCCCGAGAAATTCCAGAACGGATCCCACAAACAGCAGAACAAAAAGAATCAAAAACTTGATCTTCTGTCTCCTTGTAAATATCACGCGCAGCTTTCGTATCATGACTGCCTCCTTTTTTTGTACTGTTCCAGCAGAGCATTATACATATGGGCCCGGCACCGGTTGAACAGTTCAAAACCGGCACAGACAAGAACGCCTGCCAGAAGCACCAGAAACAACAGCCCTGTATCTGTGCGGACTGTCTGCTTTGGTATTCCTGCTATTTCCAAAAAGCGAAGACATCCATATCCCCAGACCCCGGTCATGCAAAGATACAAAAGCAGCCGGATCTTATACGGTATACTGCTCAAAAGGCCGCTTCCCAGTATCATTCTCTGTGCCAGGATACTTCCCAGGGAAAAGAAAAAGATTCCCCACAGGATGCCGGCCTCAGGAACCGGCATCTGAGGAAATACCATCTGTCCGGTCAGGTACAGAAGCGTTAATATCGTAAACAAATATGAAGTATAGATCGCCGCCGGCTTTAACAGACGGTATAGTTTCAGCATGAATTTCATTTTACTCCTCCTGTTGCAGCCCGCCGTCAAATCCTGTCCGGATTTCCGACGCAGCCGCCTCTGCATCTGCCTTTTCACAGACACCCGAGCTTTTCCTTAATCTGCTTTGCATACTGGCGGGATACATTGAGCCGTTCCCCGTTGTTCATAATCACCTGCATGGTCCCGCCGAACTCCGGCTTCAAAGACTGGATCTGATTAAAGTTGATGATGGAAGATTTGGAAGCCCGGAAAAAATCGCAGCTTTCCAGACGGCCCTCCAGTTCATACAGCCGAAGGGGCGTCTCATACACCTCCTGCTCCGTATACAAAAAGGTCCGCTTCTCCACCGTGTCAATATAAAAGATCTGCTCCACATCCAGAATATACGTCCTGCCGTCCCGGTGCCCGGTCAGCTTCTGGTCCGTCATGCGCAGCATCTCCAGAATCCGGATCACGGATTCACCGGTCTGCCTGCACCGTATGGTGATTTCCAGATCTTCCGCCGAAGGATCTTCTTCTATTCTGATCTTCACTGAGAACCTCACCCCGCTTCCACTCTTTTCTCACAGTATAAAAGACTTTTTCCGGACACGCAATCCCCCCGGGAGCGACCTGCCGAAAAAAGGGACTGACCTGCATCTTTTCCATTCTTTTTTACCGAATCTGATTCAAAATCGTCAGGTCCTTGCTTTTCGTATCCTCTGTAAACACGATGTCATTTCTCTAACCGTGATTTTATGTAAATCTTCTATTTCAACTCCTTGTCTTCCACCTGTAAATATAACATCATTCTGCCCAGACAGTCCCAAACACGATTTTATCCCCCTCACCCTGCAGATATGCATCTACTACCCGTTTCTTGAACTCAAAGCTATATTTAGCCATAAAATAAACTGGCCTCCAATCGTTAGATTTTTGGTCTAACTTTTGGGGGTCAGTTCAATAAGTATACTTTTTGTTAAATACAGTCGTCAATCCGAACGCACGCCATAGTTAACGATTCCTTCCAGCCAAGCAACCAGGGCTCCTCCTCATTACAAGTCCCGCTTGCGTTTAGTTAAGGTGATAAGGAATCATCCCTCTTTGCGGATTCTCCTTACCACAAAAGATACAGCGTTACTTTAACATATCAAAAAAAATGAAGGACCATGCCAGATTTAATTCTTAAAGTATACTAATACACAGTCAGTCATAGACAACGGTTCCTTTAAGACCCATTGAAGGGCGCCGGTCCTTAGGGCGCGTGTTTTGCGCCCTTAGTACCGCTGCGTCCCTTCATTAAGCGCAAGCGGGGTCTGGAAGGAACCGTTTTCTATGACTGGCGTCCGGAGTGGCAAGCTGTTGTATTTATCAAAACATATCCATCTGATCTCTTTCCCTACCGAATCTGACTCAGTATCCCCGGATCCTTAATCTTCGTATCCTCTGCAAACAACAGAATCTTTGACATGATCTCCGCCGTCTTGGGATCTTCATCCACAAAGGGCAGGAAGATCCTTCCCCTGTGCTGAGAATGCACCGGAACCACATACAGCATGGCATTGCCCATCTGGTGTACGACACCGCTTCCCAGATGAACCGTATATTCTCCCAGCTTTCCTTTGATGAGCGCAAAATTGCCCTCAACCTTCACATTGCTGATGCCAAACAATGCAAGATTGCATTCCACCAGCGCACGGCGCATCTCGATGGTCGAATGGCTCGCTTCCGGATCCACGCCGCCTGCATGGGCAACGCTGACCGCCAGGTCCACATCCCGCATGACCTCACTGTAAATGACATCCGGTATCTCTTTGATTTTCATCGTCATTCCCGTCTTACGGTCCAGAAATACCACCCATTCCAGTGTGGGTGCTTCGATATCTCCCGGAGAAAACCAGTCTGCCATGGCATAGATGCGCGCCACAATATTTTCTTTATAATATACCTTCTGCAGACCGTCGTCGTAATCCGCCACCCAGCGGCGCCCGCGAAGGGCCCCAACGGTCTTCTGCGGCTGGATCTGATTGCCGGAAAACAGCATGGATTCTCCCTTTTCCAGTTCTTCAGACAGCTTCACATACAGTTCACGGAATACCTGTTTAAAGGGCTGACGAATCTGCTTTTGGAACAAAAGCTTCTGGTATTCGCTCCAGTGACCCTCGCGATAAAGATCAAACGGATGCACAATCAGAAGTCTCTCTTCTGAACTTACAGTTGTAAGATTTCCCTGATAGTCCACAATGCCCTCTTCGGTCAGAAAGCCCAGACCGGCCGGCTTTGTCTGATCGGCCGGCTCCGGCATCACAAGCAACGGCTTCAGGATCGGAGCGACCACTGGATTTTTGAAAAGCTCCAGAAGCTCCCATGCCTCAAAGGCCGTCCGGTCCTCCATGGCCTGTTCCATCATCAATTTTGTTCTGCTGTACTGGTCCTTCAGTGCTTTGTTCATTTCCTGCATGTTCAGTACCTGATCATTCTTTTTCAGTTTTGCAGGAACGGATTTCAGTGCTTTCCCGCCCTTGCGGCACCGCAGGGTACTCTTGCCGTTCTCGTCCACCGCGATCATCAGCTCCACATCGTCCGCACCGTCTACGGGCTGCCAGGTAAAGCAGGCAGAAGCATTTTCCACCAGCTTGCTTTCCATGCGCAGCACCAGACGGGTCACATCCGTAAAACCGGCATTAACACTTAAGTTCCGAAGAGCCAGCTCGACGGCGCGGCCCTCGCTGGCGCGGCGCTGAGCACCGAACTGGCGGCTTTCCTTCTTATATTTCTGAACAAACTGATAACGGTCCAGCAGCTCATTTTCCCGCTCTTCTTTTTCAGAAGGCAGCGGAAGAAGGCCAAGGCTCATCAGAAGATCCTTGTTGCGTTTTGCACAAATCTCCGCTTTTAACTCTTCTTTGTCCTTTTTGCCAAGCGCCGCATCGGCATACTTTCTGGCTCTTCCGTGGGCGGCCCCGGTGGAAGAATATTTGGCCGCATCATAAAGGAGTTTGAAAATCTTCTCCCCTACTTTTTCATAAGATTCAAAAAACCAGTTCAGATCAAAGGCGCCGTCATGCAGCTCTTCCGGAGAAAGGGGCGTATATCTGGCAATGACCGATGTGAGATGGTCATCAAAATGCTCGCTGGTGTGGGCCATAAAATAATAACAGGTACCGGCAAAGCCCGGAACTGCAAAATGTTCCTCCAGCATGGGAATCCACTGCTCCGCGTACATGGCCAGCTCCGCCAGTCGTTTTTTTGTAATATCCGTCCCCTTCAGCGCTCTGGCAAGATCAGCAGCCGTTTCTTCCTGCTTCGGCATACTGACTTTCAAAAGATGACTTAGTACCCTTCTTTTTTCCGTGGAAGAGGCATAGTAGCTGTAGCCCCTGGAAAGCGGCTCTTTTCCAAGAGCAGTCAAAATCTGTATCATGTAATCAATGCCGTAAATCGCTTTGATGTTACGGATCCAGTCGGAAAACGGCGTCGGCTGCTCTCCCCGTTTCAGCTCCACCTTCAGAACCTTCGGCACAATTTCCTGGTAAAGTTCATGGGCCAGCTCCATAGCCGGCATCTCTTTCCCAATCTGGTCGAACCGGAATTTCCCGTCCACCGGCGAAATGGCATCCGTCCCGAAAAAGGCATTCAGGGCACCGATCCTGGCATTTTTGGAGGAAACGGCCCCTTTTTGCTCCACAACACTGATCGGCTCCAACAAAGCACCCATACTGGAAAAGTCAAACACCGCTTTATATAAATGATCTTTATCCCAGATGCCCCGCACATAGCACTGTACATAATCCCTTAAAAACAGGTAAATATCATATCTGCTCTGATAGGGTGGGAGCTGTTCCCGCTCCCGCTGCTGAAAATAATACTGCTGCAAGCGAAAACGCAGGGCAAACGCACTTTCCCAGTCCTTTTCGCCGGCCAGTGAAAGCCATACGCGCATGCTCCGGAAAATCGGCAGATCAGCCGCCCGTTTGGTATAAGTCACATTTTCCCCGCTGTAGCGCTTCTCACTGACCACATAAAAATCGTTGGAGCTGTCAAGCACTGACAGAAGGGCCGCTGTACCACACAGTCCGAAACGCACCTTCAGCTCATCCGGAACATACTCCGAAAACAGCGTATCCAGAACTGTACGGGCCTGCACGCCGTAGCGAAGCCCCTGAATCAGGTCTGAAAACGGCGGTTTCTTTTCTGCCCCGCTGCCGAATACTTTTTCATACAGCGGCAGATTCTGTTCATAAGCGCTCCGGTTGCTCCGACATTCCTGATAAAACGCGATTTCCAGCAAAAGCTCCGGTGTTTTGATCTCCTTTTGATAAAAGTCCTCCCACAGCTCCCGGAACGGATAGGCATCCAGCGGCGTGGCATCCGGATCCTTCCCGATAAACCGGCATCGCTCCAGATTATTTCCCAGCATCTCGTCCGCTTCCCATGCCGTTTTATAAGTCCGCTCCCGGTTTTCTTCGATCAGGCTGTTCAAAGCCTTCAGCACGCGGATGCATGCCTCTTCTCCATAGACAAACAGGGAGGACGCCTCTTTTTCGTCCACGTCCACAGGAGGCAGAACCCATTCTTTCCCGACATCATAAAAACCATAGCCGGGTGTCTGCAGAATGTCCTGGGCCTCGCTGGACTCTCCCAACAGCTCTCTTAACAACACCTGCTCCGGCCCCGTTTCTCCTGCAAAAGCCGACAGATACGGCTTTACCAGCGCAAAATCAGACGAATCTTCCTTTTTCATCTGCAGCGCAAGATCCAGCGCACCCAGATGACATTCTTCGGATTTGGCACTCAGCAGCCTTCCGATGGACTCTGCAAGCTGTGCAGGCGGCTGTTTTCTCAGAAGTGTAAGCGTTCCGGCGCGTCCTTTTTTGTATTTTAAATTCTGTTCGATTTTCCGGTAATCCTCCGCCGTAAGCGTCAAATCATCCGCCAGCCTAAAAGCCGTCCGGCAGGTGGATTCCTCCGGATTGTGCATCAGGTCAAAGAGAATCTCCCGCCGTACCTTTGACGCCGGACGCCAGAGAAGCACACGCGCTGCCGTCAGCCGGTCATAAGTCCCGTACTGCGTGCCCTGCCCGATGGTCGGAATCAGCTTCGCGGCTTCGTCAAGCAGAGCATCCTCCTGCAGCATCCAGGCAATCAGACACATGCGCACTGCAAGATGCGACGGGGTAAGGCTTACCTCATGCCAGGGGAAAATGCAGGGGGAAAGCACAAGCCCTTTTTTCGGAAGCTTTTTCAGAATTCCCTTTAAGATCTCATACATCTGCACCGCTTCTTCTCTGCTGTCAAAAAGCTCTGTGGGTTCCATCTTCTTCGGCTCTATAACCGCAGCGTCCCGCAGCGAATAGTACCCTTTGTTCTCTTCTTTTACGAGGGACATCAGATGCATGCCGGACAGCTCCATAAAGCCATGCATAAAACATGCCACCAGCTCCAGATCGTCCGAATATTCCCGGATCACTTCCTTTGTCGCCTGCATTTTCAGACTTTCCTCCTGAAGGGAAGATACAAAATAAGAAGCGGTCATCTTCTGATGTTTCGTGCCGCACTTTATAAGATGCTGTACGGCTTCCACGGCGTCCTGGGCCCGGTAGAAGCCCAGCGCCCAGAGCGCGCAGCTGATGGCTATGGAATCACTGGACGCAAGCTGCTCATTTCGAAACGCTTCCTCCCGCAGGCAGCCCCCCATCAGGCGCATAAGCTTTTCCGATATCCGGTCCACACTTTTTTCATTGAAGATTCCAATCCAGGTACTGACCGCACGTTTTACGGAAGAATAACGGATCAGATCATGTTCTTCGATCACGGAAAACAGATGCAGAAAAGCCTCCGGCCGCCCGGCATCCATCGTCTCGCACACGGCCTGTCTGGCTCCCTCCTGCAATCTTGCCGCAAGCAGAAATTTTCCGAGTACTTCATACAGCTCCTGATTTTTGCACATGACAATCCCGCGGATCAGCTGGTGGCTGATCATGGAAGTATTCCCGTCTCCCAGCAGAATGTCTTTTACCGCCTGAATGGTTTTTTCATTTCCAAGGTCAATCTGTGCTGCCAGAATCTCCCCATAGGCAAAAAATTCTGTCCGTGCATGGTCATATATTTCCGGCTCGGCGTTGCCTGTCAGCAGGTCAGAAAAAGATACTCCATAAAATTTCAGACGGGTATACGCCTGGAACAGCCGGATGCTCGCTTCCACAAACGGCGCATAACTTTCTGAACGCACGCTCCTTCTCTGCCATCCGGCCGTCATCTGATACTGATTCATCTGATCCAGCGCATAATAAAATTCTTCGTGCTGATCCCTTGGAATGCAGGCGCAGATCAAATCCTGAAACCGGTTCTGGTAAAGCTCCCTCAGCGTCTGGTATGTACCTTCCTCCAAAAGCTTTCGCATCCATATACATGTATCTCGGGGAACTGCATGATAATGAATGGAAGGAAGCAGCGCTTTTGCCTCATCGGAAACCCCGGCTGCATTCTTTTTGGTCTGCGCGATCCATTCTTCGCTTAATTTTCTTCTGGTCTGGTAAGTAAATTCCGCCATGTCACTGTTGTCCTCCTATATATTCCCGGGCCTGTTCTCTGATACTTTTATCCACATCTGCCCTGTTTGCAATTTCCTGTAAAAGACCCGGTCCTTCATTCAAACACTCCCCTGCGTTCATACACCGGTTCAGCATCCAGATTGTTGTAACAGTCGGTGTTCTCTTCAGGGATTCCAAAAGGCAGGTCTCATATTCCGGATGAAACTGTTCAATAAAATGAACAATCGCTCCGGGATCGCCAAAGTACGCCGTTGGATGGCGCTCGATTCCATCTTTTCTATTTCCTGTTTCCATAATTCCATACAAATCTTTCCTCTGTTTTCTGTTCCTGTTCTTCCGTTTCCATTTATTTTTTAACAGATTCCCATCTGCTCCTGTACATATTCCAGCTCTTTCTTGTAGGCAGGATTGCGAAGATCATAAGTACAAGAATTCTTCGGTTCTTTATTCCAAAACGGTTCATTGGACCCTGCTTTGATACATTCCAGAACAAGGGTTTTGTTTATGTGAGGCCAATAGCCTATCCCGTTCTTTTTGAAATCTTTCTGAAGAAGCTTCTCTGCGTCCAGCGGAATTTCCCGATAATCTTTTCCTCTGCAATAACAGATTTTATCCGGGTCGAGCCCACTGATGGAGCGGCCATACATCACCGGATAATCGATCGCATCCGGATCCTCTGGAAGCGGTGCATTTCCGATGATCTCATATTCTCCATAATAAAAATGATTGTCCATCATATATTCGGACGGGCAGCTGCTTAATGTCTGCAGCCTGTCAATACTCACATCCGGATCTTCCGTGACGATATGACAGATGGATACACAGAGCGGTTTTCCCATAAGAATATTCCAGAATTTCCCGCCGTTTTTTATAAACTGACGGACGTCAAGCAGAATCCTGCCGTAACCATAGCTCCTGCGGTCATATTTAAAACGAAAGAAATCACCTTCCCGATATTTGCAGCGCCGCCTTTTTGCACCTGCAAATGCCTGAATCTCTGCCAGATCGTCAGCACCTGTGTCTGCAGCCCACTGCTTGAGAAACTTCTGAAGTCCTTCCTCGTCCATGGACGGAATCCCGGCGAACTCTGACGAATAAAAAGTCCTCTGTGTCGTATAATTCGCAAGATAAACGCCGCCTTTTTGTTCATGCCCGCCATTGAAACTAAAATACATCCCACGGGGCGTGCATCTTTGAATATTGACGCCGTTTAAACGCCTGGGCTTTCCTTTTGCAGTAATTGGAGCGATCATTGTACGGTTATCCCGGGTTTTCAGATACCAGGAATCCTCAAGAAAACTGCCGCTGTCATGAAGCCAGATGACTTTACGAAGAACATCACCGTCAAAGAACAGAATATCCTTACCCGTAGAGCGCTCAGGGTTCACACTGTTATTGGGAATCTCCACACGCTCCCAGGCCAGTTCTATAAGCTCCAGTCCCAGACAGGTCCGCTGTTCATTTGTCAGTTCCATACGCAGATCCTCCTTCATTCTGAAATTATTTCCCGTAATACTTCTTCTTTTATCTGACAGGGTTCTCCATAACGTACCAAAATGTGATAAATCACGCAGCAGTATTCAAAAACAGGCACAACCATGGTACGCTCTGCCCGGGAATCGCGAATACAGGTTATTCTGCCTCATCTAAATATGCTCTTGCCTGTTCCTCTGTCAGATCAAATTTTGTACGCAGCCTTGTTATAATTTCTTCTTCTGGAATATGATAATCTCTTCCCATAGAAATTGTCTCATAAATCTTACCACGTTTCTCGCCAATTTTCTGATTTTCTCTGTCACGCATTAGCAACGTCATATACTCATGCCTCCATTCCCGGTTCTTCTTCGCCTTCTCCACAGCACACTTCAGTTTCTTCACAAATATATCTTCCGACGATTTACCTGCCACATAATCCAGAAATGCTTTTAATTCCGCACTTACTGTTCCGTTTTTTCCATCTGCATTCAGGAAAATCTTTTTTGCTCCGTCATTCAGCATGACCTCAGAATCTTCTTTGCAGACATTTTCAAAGGTGTACATATACCGGCCTTTTCCAAATAAATCTGACAGGCAGATAAAGATAATATAACTATTGTTCAGTGTATCATAGTCCTGCCCTTTATCAACCAGCTGTAAATCTATCATGCTTTGATAATATCTGGTTCTCCTTGGCAGACATCCAGAGGTGACTGCCTGCATTTCTATATCATATACCGTGCCTTTCCCATCATTTACATACACATCCAAACGGACCCCTTTTGCATCAAAATCCTTTTTGATCGCCTTTTGCAGTTCCGGGTATTCAATGCGTTCAATCTTCAGATCCGGCAGGATCCTCTGCAACAGTTCTTTACAAAGTTCTGCGTCCTGCATGACCTTTCCAAACAGAAAGTCGTTGGATATGCTTAATTCTTCCCATTTTGTCTGTTTTGCTTCCATGTTTTCCATTTGTCTTCCTTCCTGTAAATCACTGCCGGAACACACGGTAATCTGTTTCTATTATACACAGCCTTCCGACAGATTACAATAAGCCGGGAACCGATCTGCGTCAGATTTTTCTGTTCTTTATGAGTAAATATGCGCTCATCCTCCGGGCGGCTACGGGGCAGGCGCGGCGCTCTGATTTATACATGCTGCATGGGGCACAAAAAAATTTTATTAATTGGGGAACCTTTTGGAACATTCTGATATCATAAAAGGCAGAAGCCGGCACAATACAAAGTAAGGAGATGAGGCATGGCAGTCATAGATCATAAAACATTTGAAAAACAGATACGAAAATCCCTGCCGAATCTGTACCGGCTTGCCTTTGGCATCCTGCACAACCGGGCAGATGCCGAGGATGCTGTCAGTGAAACGCTTCTGCGGGCATATGAGAAACTGCATACACTGCGCAAAGCGGACCATTTCCATGCATGGCTCATGCAGATTGCCGCAAATGAGGCAAAGACGATCCTTTTGTATTTCTATGAACGGCTCTCGATCCCGGAGATCGCAAAGGCGCTCCATATCTCCCAGGGCACCGTAAAATCACGGCTTTCCAGAGGGAAAAAACTGCTCCGTGAAAAATTATCGGACCATTGACCAGAAGAAAGGAGTTTTCCATGAAAAGAGGAACCGATCCATTGGAACAACAGCTGTTTCAGATGGCAGATCAGGAAAAAATGATTCTTCCAGATACATTATACGAAAAAACAGAACCTATATTCGTCAGGCTGTCAAAACAGCGTTCCGGATTTCGGATGAACTGGAAAAGAACGCTGGCTCTGGCTGCTGTACTGACCGCCCTGTGCTCTGTCACCGTCATGGCAGCAGTCAGCGCTGTGCAGCAGCGGATGGAGGCCATGAACGAACAGGAAATCTCGGACTATTTCGCGCAGATCCAGACCAGCAGAGTGGGTGCCGACCACTACAGCCGTCCGTTCACCGAACATGAACAGACGCGTATGGAAGAACTGAAAATTTCTTATGAAGAAGCAGCCGTCTTTCCGGAAAAGGTGCTCACCATGATTCCCACTGCAAAAGCATACAAAGGGAAAGGGATTGCATTTTCAAAAGACAACTCTACCTTTTTCCTGCCGGAAGAAGACATGAGCGATGAAGAACTGTTGCAGATCATTGATTTCCGGCATCGGCGGGATTACAGCCTTCAGATTATGAATGAAAAGATCACTGCTGGTGAAACCGTATTTTTGGAGGAACAGATCTGTCAGGAGGACGATTTTGCAGCCGCGGCCCGGGAGACTGCCATTTCCTATACCGGAGAGCTTGAGATCCGAATGATTGCAGCAGGACAGGAGGATCTGTTCCTCATGGGGAAAAATGCAATTCACCGCATGGCAGCCGGCAGCAGTGATTCGGAACTGTTTTTCGATGATTTCCATACGGATACTTTGATCCATGCATTTTATGAAGATCAAAATGGAACGGTTTATCTCGGCCTGAATGAACAGACGGAGGATACAGGGGACCGGACCGGGGGCATAACGATCGCAGGCAGACCATACCGGCCTTCACTCTGGATTCTGGATGCCGACGGAACAGTGACAGAAAAAGTGGACCTGGCCGCTCTTCCTCTTCAGGGAAATGATTCTGCAGGCATTGTCCGAAGCATGGTTGTAGATGAACAGGGCTATATCTATGTACGTGCAGCAGGAATCCAGGATGCACTGCTGATCGTTCTGGACAGTCAGGGAAATTATGTAAAAAGCATCACCTCAGATACTTATACTTCCCATGATATGGGCGGACTGTGTCTGGGCAAAGACGGCCGCATATACACACAGATACAAAAGGGCAGCCAGATGGGAATTGCAACCGTCGACCTGCAGCAAGGAACTCTCGGCGAGATCTTCATGAATCTTGTACCGGAAGGAACGGTCATGCTGGATATCATCGCTCCTGTTTCTGATAACGGCCTTGTATTCTGGGGATATGACGGGATCTTTACCTACCGTCCCGGTGATCCCAAAGCCGACTGTATCCTGCCCGCTTCTGAAGCTCCGTTTGCATGGGAGAACACTCCGCGCTGTGCACTTCCCGACGGCAGGCTTGTGTTTGCAGACTGCACCAAATACCGGACAGAAGGAGAAGAAGTGTTCCGGGTTCCGGAATATACACGCTTTTATTATCTGACCTGCACACAATGAACAGAATCCGTCAACTCTGTTTTGTCTCTCAGGCTCTGCTTCTGTTATTTGAAAGCAGAGCCTTTATCTGTTTCTTGTAAGCAGCCAGACCACCAGACGAAAAGCCAGACCGGCCAGAATCGTAAAAAAACCGATCCTGCAAAGTTCCTCTCCGATGCCCATGTTGACGGCATACTGAATCTGTAATGCAGGCGGCGGATCCTGATATGGAATTCCGGCTTTTATCATTTCGTAATAGACTCCGACTGCAAATACGATGCATCCGGCCAACAGCATTGCGCTGCTCCATGTACGCAGCATGTGTTTCATTTTTATATCCATTCCTTTCGCTTCGCCCGGGCACAAAACGTTATGAAAACATTTTTTGTACCGGGCAGTTTTTGTTATCTTCGCTCCAGAGCATATTTGAAACTTACTTTTGTCAGCTGTACGTCACAGTTTAGGCAGAAACTACGCTTCTACCCTGTACCCGGCAGCTTCCAGTATCTTCAGTGCTCTTTCATAGTGCTCCTGTCTGGTTAGAATATAGTCCGTGTGATAGGTGGATATGGCAAAAATACCGATCTGATTCTCTGCCAGCAGCGATGTGATTTTTGCCAGTATTCCGATCAGTGAAAAATCTAGAATTCCCTGAATCCGAAACGCTTTCCAACCATCTTCCCGCTCCGTTGTGTTCTGAGGCACATGTTCCGTGAGACAGACCAGAGATTTTTCTTCCTCCGTCTGCCCGGTAAAGCAGTAGACTGCGTCCGGATTCACCTGTGAATAATCCGTCACTTTACAGATCGAAAATGTACCAGGTATTTTTTTCAGGTTCATGCAGGCTCCTTCCCTCATTTGTCTGTCTCCGGATTATGTACAGCATGCAAAATCATGTCTGGTCTCCGGTTTCGCGGCTTTCTGCCTCAGACGGCCTGTTTGTCATGGAGCAGATCCGCAGGCATTTCTCTGTCTGTTCAAACTCCATGTTCAGGTCCTGATCGAAATGAGCCGTCAATGTATGCCCATTCCAGTCGTATTTTGTATGATTCCATAATAGAAACCCTTCCACAAAGAGCCTGTGATCCACCAAAGACTGCTGTATGCACTGGGTGGTTATGGATATAAATTTATGAATATCCACCGGCGCAAACACCTCATCCGGAACATCTGAAAATGCAACCAGGATTGCTCCGCCGGAATGCGGTCCTCGGTAATAACAGTATTTTTCAGCCAGGCCGCAGGTTACAATGGACAGATGATGCCCATTGTATGTATCATCCAGTGTAAATTCTGCCGTTGTCAGCGGCTTAAGCCCCAGGTATTCTCCCTTTTCTCTTGTCTGCTGCGCCAGCTGAATGATCTTTTCCGAAAATCCGTTGATATTTTCCCAGCCCCACAGCCAGGTATTGCCGGATGCGGACTCGCTACCGAGAAACTGAACGGGATATGTTCTGTTTCCGAACCGTATGGTTCCCTCTGAAAAATCCACGTTCCAGTCCTGCCCTTTCACCACAATTTCACTACAGGCTGTCTGTATCGCCATCATCTTTCCCAGACAGGCCGAAAAAACCTGAAACCAGTCTCCGGTATCCAGATCCAGACCATAAGGAAAGCCCCCATACTTTCTTTCGTTTTTCGCTGCACTTTGAACCAGTTGCATCTGTATACTCCTTTGAATTGTTTTTTGCCGCCGGATATCCCGCCGGACCTTCCCGTCTTTCCCTGACCGTTTTATCTATCCCAGAGCCTGACGGATCAGTTCTTCAGGAATCCCGATCTGTGCCACCTCCACGGTTCCTGCATATCTCTTTCCCTCTCCCTGCTCCAGACCATATTTGGAACAGGTAAAGGTCACGGTATGGTCCGCACGGACTGCCTCTCCAAGGATCTTCCCGGTATCTCCGTCTATCCCGGACGGGATATCACAGGATATCACCGGGCAGGATACCCGGTTCATCTGACGGACGGCAGCCAGAAAGTCTCCCGTTATGGGACGCTTCAGCCCTACGCCGAACAGTGCGTCAACCATGCACACGCTGCTTTCGATCCACTTCTGCTGCGCGGAAGAATCCGGCTCATACTCCTTCAGCTCTCCGCCGGCAGTCATCAGTTTCTGCTCCATAAAACGGGCATCCGGTGTCATCTTTTCCCGGTCGCCCACCAGATAAATACAGACCTTACAGCCACTCTGCATCAGAAGCCGTGCTGCTGCAATTCCGTCTCCGCCGTTGTTACCCGGACCGCAGAAAATCGTGATCCGTCTGTTTCCCTCCGTCTGTGCTTCGATCTTCAGAACCCGTTTTGCAACGGCTTCCGCCGCGCGCTCCATCAGGTCCAGAGACGGAATCTTCCAGTCTTCTATGGCCGTCCGGTCCAGTTCTTTCATCTGTGCTGTCGTTGCCAGTCTTTTCACCATGCACCTCCTGCTAAAATTCAGTTGTTGCATATCTGACACCCTAAGCAGGTTAAAAAAATACCGTGCTTTTCACACCGCGGAAAACCGCGATGGATCGGGTCATCTTCTTCTGCCTCAGCGATCCAGTTTCTCCATGCGTCCTTTCGGATGTCATGGATGGTCATCCGGTTGATCAGTTGTTCAAAAATTCTTAAGTGACGGAAAACCAGTTCTTCATTCGGGCAGTAATCCAGCTTTTCCCAGCCGGTTTTCTTTTTTGCGCCTTGTATGACCTTCTTCATAAACTTCTTGTCTTCTTCAAAGGTATCCCCGTTCCACGGCATCTCAACAATCTCAAATCCAACGCACCCTCTGCCCCGGATCTGATCATTTTCCGATAAATAAACCATCAGCCGCTTTTCATTTTCCGTCTGTGCAAGGACGGACCCGCTTAACGCCAGAACGCTGATCAGCACATCGGTTCCGCCGTTTGACATCGCAAGCGAATCGTCATCCGGTGTGACCTTTTCATCAAATGATATGATATTTGACATTTCGATTTTTCACCGCCCGGCGAAAACGGGCCTTTCCTTTTTCAGCTCTCTCTAAAGAAAACACCGGTTTTCTCCAAAACACTCTTCTCTTTGTCCAATCAGTTCTTTCAGTTTTTCCAGCTTTTGGAAAAGCTGCTGTCTTTTTTTCTCCGGATCGGCATCCACATAGTCCACAAAAGAAACCCACGCATCTATATGCTCACTGATATCACTGTACAGACATTTGCAGAATTCGATCATGCTGGTATGTGAATACTCCCTTCGGATCTGTTCCTGTCTCAAAGGGCGCCGTTCATCGTCTTCCACAATAATATGGCAGTTCCAGTAGCTGACCATACAAAGCATCCGGTTCGGTTCCAGAAAGCCTTTTACACAGAAAGGGCTCAGAGTTTCCAAGCCGTGTATTGCCTGATCCAGCCATTCAAACGCGATATCGTCCAGATAGCTTAAACCGTATGCAAACGTACCTTCCAGACTAAAATCGGTCCATCCATTTTTGGGTTTTGTCAACATTTTTTCTCTTCTTTCATTTTTTATTTTTCAGCAGATTTTTCAAATCTTTACAATGTAAATCTCATTGCCATGCTGTTCGATCATATTTAACAGATCTTTGGTCTTCATCCAGACCGTCGCCGTATTGTCATTGGGATGTACGCCGATCAGCCCCTGTGCATCCGCAAACGCCCGATCCAGGAAAAACTGTACTTTGCGCGCTTCATCATTAAGCAGGCCCAGAGGCGTCACCGCTCCGGGAATGAGTCCTAACAGATCCATAAGGTCCTGTTCTGAGGCAAAGCTCAGACGCCTTGTATGATGTTTCTGCCGGAATTCATTCAAGTCCACCCGTTTGTCCCCTTTCACGGTTATGAGATAATAATTACGCTTTTTATCGTCACGCACAAAGAGGTTTTTGGCATCGGCCTCCGGATAGGGAAGAGCAACGTCCGAAAGCTCTTCCATGTTGTAAACCGCCTTGTGCTCTGTAATCTCATGCCAGATTTTCCGACTCTTCAGATATGCATAGATTTCCTGTTTATTCATTAAGGATACCTCCGCTCCTGTTGATTCAATTATAGCCTTTCCTGCTGGAAACAGCAACCATCACTTTTGACATGAACAGAAATCAATTCATCAAAAACAGTAATACTTCTTCTTTCTATATTTTATGAAACACAGAATGGTAAATCATAAACCCTCATCCCTCCCGGCATACAGAGAGTACCTGCATCATTTCCACTATAAATCTGTGAAAAATCAATTACAGGACCACCCATATGAGCGGTCCTGCAAATTTCACCTGCATAAATCAAAAACCCCGCTGCAAGCAACAGAGTATCAAACTTGCAGCGCTGCAGAGCAGCGGAGTATTTGACCCTCGCGGCAGTCGCCAAATGTCTGCAAGCAGCCACTTGGCTCGTTGTTCACGGGAGTAAATTTCTGATTTCACCTGATTTTCTTTGATGCCTGCTGCAGCCGCTGAAGATGTACGGTCAGATACACCACCTCTTCCTCGGATACCTCATACGGCGTCATCTTTCTCATATATTCTGCCACTTTCTCTGCACAGCCGTAAGAATCCTCATACTGACTCCGAATCATATCCATCAGTGTCTTGTCCCAGATCCGGGACTCCTGATCGTGCATGGTCCGCTGAATAAAAAATTTCAGATGCGTCACAAATCGCTCATAATCCAGCGATTCTTCATCGATCACAATACCAAAATGATATTTCACAATATTCAACACGCCCTGGATAATCTTTGTCATGGTTTTTGAATGGCTCATGTCCAGATTCAGTTCTGCGTTGAGTATATGCACTGCAATAAATCCGGCTTCATCCACCGGCAGCTCCAGATCCAGATACTTTCGGATAATTGAAATGGCCTCCAGTCCGATCCGGTACTCATGATTATAGTAGTGCCTGATCTCCCAGAGCATGGAATTGTTCAGCCGGATTCCCTGACGGAGCCGGTTTACAGCAAAATTCAAATGATCCGCCAGCGCAAGATAGATACTTTCGTCCAGTTCCTTGCCAAGAGAGATCTGCGCATATTCTACTATTTCATTTGTAATATGCATATGTTCATAAGGAATCTCTTCCATTAATCTTTTGAACTTCAGAATCTGCTTTTTATCGAATCTGGTAAATACTTTCTGCGCTGCCTTCACATCCGCCGGCTCTCCGGATTTCCTGTTATATCCAATTCCTTTTCCCATCAGAAGCATCTCATGGCCGTTCTTATCCTCTACAAACAGTACATTATTATTGATGACCTGCCTGATGATCACCGCTCTTCTCCGTTGGAAGCAATTACTTTCTTATACCACTCAAAGGATGCTTTTCTGCTTCGCTTCAGGCTTCCGTTTCCTGCGTCATCTTTATCCACATAGATAAAGCCATAACGCTTGCGCATCTCTCCGGTACTCGCCGATACCAGATCAATGCATCCCCAGGGTGTGTAGCCCATAAGAGGAACGCCGTCTTCATTCACCGCCTGTTCCATTGCTTCCACATGCGCCCTCAGGTATGCAATCCGGTACTGATCATTCACATACCCGTTTTCATCAGGTGTATCTGCCGCTCCCAGTCCGTTTTCCACAATAAAGAGAGGCTTCTGATACCGGTCATACAGTGCGTTCAGCGTGATGCGCAGTCCAAGCGGATCAATCTGCCAACCCCATTCCGAAGCTTCCAGATGCGGATTACGCAGAGATTTCATCACATTTCCACTCGTTTCTCCATACTGCTCTGGATTCGCCGCAGTCAGCCTGGATGCATAATAGGAAAAAGAAATAAAATCTACCGTATATTCCGCCAGAATCTTCTCGTCTTCTTCGGTAATTCCGATCTTATACCCCTTCCGCTCAAACATTTTCCGGGCATATTCCGGATATCTGCCTCTTGACTGAACATCAATGAACATATAGTTGCTCCGGTCCTTCTGCATAGCTGCAAACACATCCTTTGGATCACAAGTATAAGCATAATACTGACCCGCAGCCAGCATACAGCCCACCCGGTTTTCCGGATCGATTTCATGGGCCAGTTTTGTGGCCATGGCGGATGCCACCAGTTCATGATGCGCCGCACGGTATTTGGACTCGTCCACATTCTCTCCTTCTTCAAAGAGAATACCGGCTGCCATAAAAGGAAGGTGCAGAATCATATTGATCTCATTAAAAGTCAGCCAGTAACGGACCTTTCCTTTATAGCGTTTAAAGATCGTCTCGCAGTATTTCAGATAACATCCGATCATCTCGCGACTTTTCCAGGAACCAAATTTTTTCGTACAGGCCACCGGAGCATCAAAATGAACGATGGTCACAACCGGTTCAATGCTAAACTTTCGACACTCGTCAAACAGTTCATCATAAAACCGGAGCCCCGCTTCATTAGGTTCCTCATCATAACCGTTTGGGAAGATCCTGCTCCACGCAATGGATAGACGATAACACTTAAATCCCATCTCTGAAAACAAAGCAATATCCTCTTTCATATGATGGTACATGTCAATGGCATCATGTCCCGGATAACGGTATCCATCCTCGCACTCCAGCATTCTGTACGTGCCTTCCATAACAGACCGCCGGTCCGGGCCCGCCGGGATCAGATCCACGTTGGCAAGCCCTCTTCCGTCTGCGTCATATGCTCCCTCGCACTGATTTGCCGCTGTAGCGCCACCCCATAAAAAACCTTCTGGTAATCGTCCCATAACTCTCCTCCTCTAAATAATCGAGATCAAATCCTCCCCAGCCGTGACTTCTCTGTCTGTTTCACTGGAGACATCTGCAAAATCCGTATAATTGGTAACTAGAACCGGCGTTGTCGTATCGTAACCGGCTTCTTTGATCTTTTCCAGATCAAATTCCAGAAGCAGATCCCCTGTATGTACTTTTGTGCCGGTCTCCACCTTCGGATTAAAATATTTTCCCTCCAGCTTCACCGTATCCATACCGATATGAAGAAGCAGTTCCGCTTTGTTGTCGGCCGTGATGCCAATGGCGTGACCGGTCGGAAAGAGGGTAGATATCTCGCCGTCACAAGGAGCATATACCTTCCCTTCTGACGGAACAATCGCAACTCCTTTTCCCAGTACGCCGCTGGAAAATGCCTCATCGCTGACTTCAGAAAGAGGGATCGCATAGCCGCTGATGGGTGCTGCAACCAATCCTTCCCGGCCCGCAATCACCTTTTTATCAGCCGACACTGTTTTCTCTTTATTTCCGATTCCTGCCGTTACAACGTTTTCTTTATACAGTAACATGGTAGCTGCAAAAGCAATCACCATTGTGATTACAACAACGACCGCACACATCTGTACATCATACAGAACACGGTCAGATGCAATACCAAGGGTGTCAATAGACTCCTGGGGCGGAATAAATGTCGGGAACCCGAAAATCCCCAGACCGCCGGACATATACTTGGTCACGCCGAAAAGCCCCATCAAAGCGCCTCCAATCGCCGCCGCACCGCAGGAAATATAGAACGGAATCTTCTTTGGAAGCGTAATACCATAAATAGCCGGCTCTGTTACACCGCAGACACCGGAAACAAATGCCGGAAACGCCATGGATTTCAGTTTCTTATCTCTGGTCTTCATAAAGATCGCCAGCACGACTGCCGTCTGAGCAAAGGATGCAACAAAATTTGCCGAAATAAAACGGTCAAAATGCAGCGTCTGATAATTGTTCAGCATAATGGGTACCAGTCCCCAGTGCAGACCGAAGATAACCAGAATCTGCCAGATAAACGCAACCAGCGCCGATGCCAGAGCGGGATTGATGTTGTAAACCAGCTGGCAGGCAGCACCGATACCGTTGCTCAGCCAGGTCGCTATTGGTCCTATGATCAGAAAGCTCAGCGGTGCTACAATCAGCAGCGTCAAAAGCGGAACCATAAAGCTTTTAACAATATCCGGAATTACATTCTTCCAAATTTTCTCAACCTTCGCTCCAAACCATACGGAAAATACGATGGGAATTACCGAAGAGCCATAACCTGCTTTCGGCCACATGATCGGAATTCCCGCAAAGGTTTTGTACACGCTGGTCTCCATAAAAGAACCGGAAAACAATACCTTGATCGGGTCCGCATCCCCACCTGCAATGGCCGGAAATTTTACTTCCGCATAAACCAGCGCAGCAGCCAGCGTCATGCCTGTAAAGAAATCCAGTTTGAATTTCTTAGACGCCGAGTACGCCAGCATGAACGGCAGAAAATAAAAGAAACCATCGCCGATGGAGTACAGGAGCATATAGATGCCACTGTCTTTGAAAGAATTACCCAGTAGAAATACCGCAAGCCCCAGGAGGCCCTTGATGATACCTGCTGCACACAGAAGCGGCAGAATCGGTGTAAAGACACCGGACAGCGTGTCGATCAGCATAGCGCCTATATTCTGTTTTTTACCATCGCCTGACGCCCCTGTATCCTCTGTACCGCCTTCTGTCTGAAACTTGCCGATGGACATTACCACATCGTATACATCTGCTACATGGTTCCCAATCACCACCTGGTATTGTCCACCGCTTTGAATCACTGTCACAACCCCGTCCGTCTGTTTCAGCACGTCCGTGTTTGCCTTGCTTTCGTCTTTCAGCCTGAACCGAAGTCTTGTTACGCAGTGGGTCAGACTGAGCACATTTCCTTTTCCGCCGACATTCTGGATAATAATCCGCGCCAGACCATCATACTTGCTTGCCATAAGATTTCCTCCTTTATGTTTGCCTCACCCGATTCGTTCACCTGATTTTCAGCACTTTTCTGCCGTCCACAGACTGACATTTGGTCCTCTCTTCAGCTCTTCTCAAGTATCAGCCTGTTTTATCACGCAAAAAAAGCCAAACATACAGTATTTCCACAAAAAGAAATATCTGTATGTCTGGCTTTGCCTACTGAAAGTAACAACCCGGACGCGACTTTATTTTTCTTATGTGGACAGTTTACAATAACTTTCCGAATTTTTCAACTGTTTTTTATTTTTTTCTGTTTTTATTCCTGTTTTTTATCAAAAGGCGGTTTTTTCACTGTCTTGTCTGCATATTTATCCATGTAAAAATACTGGAATATTCTCCTGATCTAAAAGTTCCGCCTGTACAGGCCTCTGATGCATATGGACATCTCTTTTGATGGCTGCGCAGCATACAACAGGGCAAATCAGAATGATTCCCTTCGCCCACTCATAAATGATACCATCTGTCTGAAAAGTCAGAAGAAAGAGAATGCGATGGCAAATATCTGGATGATCTAAAGTATACAGTACATCTATTCCGAATTCTTGTACGAAATTATTTATTGCGTGCGCACGCATTATATGATATACTAACACAGAAATGGAGGAAACACTATGAAAATATTAAAATGGCTGTCCGTTGCTGACCGTTTTTACAAAATTTATCTGGACAAACAGCTGGCACCTTTTGGAATCAACAGCAGTCAATATATGTTTTTGATCAAGATCTGTCATTCTCCGGGCATTCTGCAGGATTCCCTGATGGACATGTTTTATGTCCATCCGAGTAACATCGTACGGACGATCGCGGCGTTGGAGAAACTGGGAATGATCACCCGCTTCCCCAACGACCAGGACAGGAGGACGTGGAAACTGTATCCCACGGACCGCGCACAGGCTGTATTGGAAGAAATACAGACCGTCTGTAAAAAAACGGAGGAGCTTTTGCTGCGGGACTTTGATGAAGAAGAAAAGAAGCTTTTTACTGCTTTGCTGATGAAAGCAGGCAAAAATATCACGACAGAACTTCACATTGAAAGAAAGGAGGAAGAATTTGATGACTGACAATCCTCTGGGATATGAAAAGATTTCAAAGCTGTTGAAAGATTTTGCCATTCCAAGTATTACGGCAACGCTGATCGGTTCTCTCTACAACATTGTGGATCAGATTTTTATTGGTCAGGGGGTGGGATATCTTGGAAATGCTGCTACCAATGTTTCCTATCCATTTTCTACTATCTGCCTGGCGATCTCTCTGCTGATCGGCATCGGCAGCGCTTCCCGTGTATCCCTTTATCTTGGAAATAAGGAACCGGAAGCGGCAGCGCGGGCAGCAGGAACCGGTATCAGCCTGATGGTTATCTGCGGACTTGTCTATCTGGCAGCAGGTGAATATCTGCTGCCCTGGCTTCTGAAACTGTTTGGAGCGACCACAGAGGTATTTCCCTATGCACAGCAGTATGCCGGCGTTACCCTGGCGGGGATGCCGTTTTTAATTGTGACAAACGGTATGAGCAATCTGATCCGGGCGGACGGAAACCCAAGGTATTCCATGCTTTGCATGGTTGCCGGCGCCGTTGCCAACACCATTCTCGACCCTGTTTTTATCTTTGTCTTTCACTGGGGCATCTTCGGAGCAGCGTTGGCGACGGTGCTGGGGCAGATTCTGTCCTTCTTTTTCGCGGTATGTTACTTATGGCGCTTTCAAACCATCCATTTTGAGAAAAACAGTTTTCGGCTGAAGCTCAGCGAGTGTCTGAAAACCTGCAGTATGGGCATCAGCAGCAGCGTGAATCAGGTTGCAATTACTTTCGTGCAGATTGTACTGTACAATTCACTGACTTTTTATGGGGCAAAGACTGTCTACGGCACGGATATTCCTCTGGCTGCCTGCGGCATCGTGATGAAGACGAATGCAATCGTCCTCGCCATTGTCGTGGGAATCTCCCAGGGCGTCCAGCCGATCATCGGTTTCAACTACGGAGCCAGACAGTATTTCCGCGTACGGGAAGCATACCTGCTTGCGATCAAATGGAATCTGGTCGTGTCTATGGCCGGCTTCTTCCTGTTTCAGTTCTTTCCGCATACAATCATCTCCCTGTTCGGAGATGGAGACCAGTTATATTTTGAATTTGCGGTGCTGTTCATGCGCATCTATCTCTTTATGGTGCTGGTAAACGGCGTACAGCTGCTTTCCTCCAGTTTTTTTACTGCCATAGGAAAAGCGATGAAGGGAGCATTACTGGCATTGACAAGACAGGTCTTTTTCCTGATTCCTCTGATTCTGCTGCTTCCGCTCCGTTTTGGAATTATGGGTGTATTGGCGGCAGGACCGGTTGCCGATTTTGCAGCATTTCTTCTGTCTGTCCTGCTTGCGGGCCGGGAGTTAAAAACACAGAAAACTGCATCTGAATGATGTCACAGAATGGTTCAGAATACAATCCGGATCAGGACCATATAAAACAGAGTTCCAGAGAGAATACTGATCAGAGAATTCCGCTTCCAGTACTGAAGCGCCGCCACCACTGCCAGAGCCGTCAGTTCCGGCAGACCAAAGGGAGCCGCCGTGATCTCCACATCCTTCAGGCAGTAGACAACCAGCATTCCGATTATCGCCGGAGGAAGCACTTTTCCCAGATAGACGATATAAGGGGGTGTATGTTTCCGAAAAATCAGAAACGGCAGAAAACGAAGCAGACATGTCACGCATGCCATGGTCAGGACTAAAACTGCAATATGTACATCCGGATTCATTCGGTCTCCTCCCTGCCGGACTGGATTCGGCTTCGAACAGCCGTCAAAACAAAGGTAATCAGAAGCATGGACGGAATGAGAAACTGCTCCGGCCCGAATAAGAACAGACACAAAAGGGAACAGACAGCACCTGCCAGCGCCGGAATATGATTTCCCCCTAAGATCCACTGCTCGGTAAAAGACGCCATAAAAAGCGCTGTCATGGAAAATTCGATTCCATCAGTGGAAAAAGGCAGCACACTCCCCAGGAGACTTCCGATTACGCTTCCTAAAACCCAATAGCACTGGTTAAAGAAGGACACAAGAAAGCGATAAAGATTACCTGTTCTTTCATCCGGCACCTGACCGTCACAGAGAAGCGAATAGGTTTCATCTGTTAACGAAAAGATCAGATACGGCTTATAGTTCCCGGTATCCTTATAACGCTCAACCATGGAAATACTGTAAAACAGATGACGGGCATTTACCATAATCGTCGTAAGGATTGTTGTGACAACCGAAGCGCCGCCGGCGATCAGGCCTACACCTACATACTGCATGGAGCCTGCGTAAATCATACTGCTCATCATCAGCGCCCAGAAGACTCCATACCCTGCATTCTGAAGCAGAATCCCGAACCCGATTCCAAGAATCATATATCCGGCCAGTACCGGAAGCGATTTATAAAATGCCTGCTTTATCACAAAAGTATTTTGACTTTTCACACAAACTCTCCTCTTTTTCGGTGTGCTGTTCTGTCTGTTTTCAGTTGAATGATATAAAACAAGAACGTCAGCACGCCAGACTCCCCTACTATTATAGCTTTTTCTGTTGGAAACAACAACTGTTACTTTTCACATGTCCGCAGTGTCAGATGTGAATGAAACTTGTAAATAAGAAAGGGATTAAGCAGGCAAGAAATGCCCTGGCTGTCCGTCTGGAAAGAAGAGCTGCCTGCATTTACCGTTCCTTTATCATAACAAAATTTGTAAGAAAAACTCCTTGTCGTTCTACTTGTTGCTCTTTAACCATTCTATATCCTCTTTTTTCAAAAAAAGGTCTTGCCGTAATGGAAACATGAGCAATAATGTTCTCTTGAACTGCCGACTCTAACTGACTGCATACGGCAGTGGCAATTCCTTTTCCTTGATAATCAGAATGGACAAACAAATGGTCAAGACAGCCCGTCTTATCTATATCCCCAAACCCTGCAATTATATCATTATCAACCGCAACAACACTAAAATGTTCTTGAAATGACTGATTCCATTTCTTCAAATCCACCTCGCCTGTTGCCCATACATCTAATTGCTCCTTTGTGTAATCTCTTGTATTTACAGTATGTACCGTATTATAAAAAAGCTCTGTCAATTCTTTGCAGTCTGATGATTGATATTCTCTTATAATCATTTCAAAATTCTTTTCCTTTTGCTTTTCTAAATCCACATCTATCTGATAGTATCCATCTTTCAATATAGAATTACAACCATATTTTTTACATATTCTTAAATGTTTTTATCTAATTTCGTAATAACATTCCGTGCATTATGCAATTGTCCATTTTTACTCTCAGCGAACAAGGGAATATACGCCCTTGTCCACCGAGGGTGCCATATCAAAATGCAGAAAAGCTTTCTTGTAGTTTTGTGAAGAATCTTCCATGCCCTTCCATAGGATAACCCTAAATTTGAATCATCTTTAAGTTAACGAAGAAAAAATATGGTTTGTGGCTGAAAAGAGAAAATCGAACGGCTTTCCCTTAAATGTATGACATGATGCCAGGGTCAAAAGGTCATGTATGACATGCTTGCATGTCAATACATGACTTTGGGACCCGAAAAAACATGAAAAAGTAGCCCGATAGGGCGGATTTTGAATGTTTTTAGGATTGCGGGAGCATGAAATGCAAAGCAATCCGTAGGCATCAGGGGGCAAAAAACCTTTTGACCCCAACATCATGACATTTCTTTCCTTATCTCTTCTTTTCAGCAGTCTTTCATGTTATAATGGTTCATACAGGTAATTGAAGCAGAGAAAGCACTATGGACGAGAATGATGATTTTTCATGGACGTTTAGAACAAATGTTGTGGTCTTTCGTAACAAACAGAGCGGATGCGTTGCCCAATTTTTTTGAAGAGATTTTTGCGATTTATGGCCTTGAAGCGGTACAGGCATTGGAAGAAGCAGGAGCACCTCCATGTGCTGCCGCTCTTAATGCAGTAGTTGATACTTTGCCGAACGGCATTTATCCAAAAGGAGATAAAGAATTTTGGGATTCTATGATGTCAGGAAGATTACATATCAGCAAAAAGGAGAAGATGCAGTGAACGACAAAACCAGATACGAGATTATGAAAAACCGGGAACTTTTGAAAGGATACCATGCAGAAGACGCCGGCGCAGAAGAGACGGATCAGCAGCAAAAGCTCCCTTCCATCCCCTGCCTCCTGGCAAGGAAAGGAACTGACACCATCAAACTTCCCGCTGATTATGCGTCACTTTCTTTTACGGGAAATATTATGGAACTGATCAGCGGACGGGAAAGCAGGCGAAACTATGCAGATCTGCCGCTGACTCTTCTGGAGCTGTCCTTCCTTCTGTGGAGCACCCAGGGCGTCCGCCGCTTTGCCGGACACAAAAATCCGGTCACCTTCCGGAATGTTCCATCCGCCGGTTCCCGTCATACTTTTGAGACGTTTCTGTTCGTCAACCAGGTGGACGGGCTGAAAAAAGGCATCTACCATTATCTTCCCCAAGAACACGAACTGGAGTTCTGGGATGACCGTTCTGATTTTGAAGAAGAACTGACAGATGCCCTCTGCGGACAGCGTTTTGCAGCCTCCGCCCCGGTCCTCTTTGTCTGGGCCTCCATCCCCTACCGGATGGAATGGCGCTATGGACAAAAAGCTGCCAAATACCTCCTGATTGACGCCGGACATGTGTGCGAAAACCTGTATCTGGCCTGCGAATCCATCGGCTGCGGTACCTGCGCTGTCGGCGCCTACGACCAGGACCGGATGGATGATCTTCTTGGCTTTCCGCCCGGTCCCTCTGCAGACAAAAACTATATCTGCACGGTGTACGCTGCCCCGGTGGGGAGAAAAATCCCGACCGCCGATTCAGAAATGGAGTGATTCTGTAAACATTTCCTTTACAGATAACCATGTACTTCTCCCGAAATCGCTTTATAATCCATGAAATACCGGCTGCTGTTTTTCATAGGTGCAGAAATACTGAAACCCCAGCTCTTTCAGCAGATGTCTGGCCTCCTTAATATAAGCCCCTAAATGTTCCGCCTTGTGACTGTCACTGCCAATCGTGATGATTTCGCCTCCCAGCTCCCGGTACAGCTTTAATATATTTACAGACGGTGTTGTATTTTTCAGCCCATACCGATGGTATGAGGTATTAAACTCTATTCCCCTGCCATCCGAAATCACGGTTCTCAATATCTCTGAAATAATCGGTTCCACTTTTTCAAATGGATATTCGCCTTTCTCATCATACCGTGCAATAAGGTCCATATGACCTAACACACTGTAATCTCGATATTTCTTTATGATATTTAGCATTTCCTCATAATATTTCTCGTTATATTCCTTCTGGCTTTTCCCTCTCTGAAAATCCTGTGTCCAGAATTCCTGGTCATTCACCTGATGAACAGACAAAATCACAAAATCAAAAGGATATTTGTGAAACAGTGCCCTGTATAACGGAATGGTATGTACCTGTATGCCAAACTCCATTCCAATCCTGATCCTGATTTTCTCCCTGTATATTTCCTGCAATTCTTTGATTCTGGCAATATACACCGGATAATTCACATTGGCAAGCGGTTCCTCTCCCCGATACAAGATTGGCTTCCCACAATCCCAATCCTGCTTAATGCCATAATCCACATGGTCTGTAAAACAGATTTCATCCATGCCCTTGGCCATGGCATCCCTGACAACCTGCTCCATCGGATATAGCGAATCGTCACTAAATTCTGTATGTACATGATAGTCTGCAAACATATCCTTTCGCCCTTTCAGCCTAAAATTCCATCCGCCCCAAAATACCCTGCCATGCTTCCTTGTCTGTCTCTTCGTCACAGAACAGTTTCCATCTGTCCTTTCCGGCACCAATTCAAATAGAAAATCATTTGCCGAATCTGATCATAAGCGTTTCTTGCAATGGATATGGAAAGATTTCGCTCCCCCACGGCATTTCTACCCTCAACATTCCATCTGCCATATCCGTAAACAAAAATGTACCAACATCTGTTTTTTCTTCTTCCCAATCATCAGAAGGATAAACAAGAACCGTATGCCGATCCAGACTAAAAGTTTCAAGATCAAGCAAATTTAATTCGCCAAATTCGTAATACATATCTCCGTTTTCATCAGTCTTTGCATTTTCCTTATACCATGAACCTGTACGAAAAGTCTGAATTAAAATTTTCTCGTCATCTGCAAAACCGTAGTTGGCATCTTCTCCATACAAATAACCAGAATCATACAAAAATTTGAACTGATGATCCACGATTTCAAACAATGCGAACCCTTCTTCGCTCTCACCCGAAAAATAAGAAAAAATCACATATTTTTCAGATG
>CAJTYJ010000006.1 GCA_910583895.1 uncultured Lachnospiraceae bacterium | reverse complement strand
TGACACTTTGGGCAGACGTATTCATTTTTCAATTACAGTTTGCGGAAACTCAAGCGTCGTTTTTCTGCTCTCTGTCAAACAATGTCTCTCTCCCCCTCCGTCATTCCTGCTCCTCCCTTCCGGTCTCCCATGCAAAAAACGGCGCTCTCATCAAACACACTTTTCCGGGTATTGATTCCTTCTTCCAGCACCGAACCAAAAGCCCCCTGCGACTGATTCAACGCTTCCCGACGCATTCTTGGGAAGTAAGTGTAGGTCTCCTCCTCATCATCCCTCTGTACATTCCGCTTTTTTTCTCTCTTTTTCGCGTCCTGAATCAATTTGTCCGTTACCCTCATCCTTACTCCTTTTCTCGTTGTCTTTCTTCCGAAATCGTGCTATGATAAACATAGTCATTCGTAATCATATCGCGGCTGAACCAGAAAAAACGAGGAGACACCTACCATGAGAAAATATGAAAAAGAAAAAAAATTCCCCGGCTATGCCATCGCAGGTTTCTATGTTCTGGCTGGTTGCCTGATCTGTTCTGCTTTGTTATTGTACGGCTCTTCCCTGGCGAAGAACCCTCTGATCTCCGGGTCTGTCTTCCCGGTATCCGCTTCCGCCAAAGAAGACTCTGCTGACACTTCGGAAGATTTCGTGATACCGGACACTCCCGCAAAGGAGGAAGCAGCAGAACCTGCCGCCGACCAGACGCCGGTATCTTATACCTTTGTGACACTGAATACCAAAAGCGCGCTTCACGTCCGCTTACAGCCCGGCATGGATGCCGAGATCATCTCCCGCCTGTCACCTGGCGCCACCGGTCAGGTTCTGGAGCGGGGAGACGCCTGGAGCCTGATCAAAACCTCTGAAGTCACGGGCTATGTCTCGAATCAGTATCTGCAGTTTCAGGAGCTCCCGAAGGAAGCGGAAGATGTTTCTCAATAGTCAGAATGTTGTATCCGCCTTCATATCGGTATTCGATTTTGTCCATATACTGTTTGACCATATAGATTCCCAGTCCCCCGATCTCCCGCTCTTCTGCCGAAAGTGAGACGTCGGGGTCTTCTTTTTCCAGCGGGTTGTATGGGACTCCCTGGTCCTTGAACACGACCCGGCAGATCCGGGGATTCTGTGTGACCTCCATCTGCACCGTGGCCTCTCCCGCCTTTCCACCGTAGGCGTAATGGGCAATATTCACATAGATCTCCTCCACCGAGATCAGTACCTCCGTCTTGACCGAATCAGGGCATCCGTTCTTGCACAGATGCGCCTCCATCGCGTCCAGCACGGTATATAATGTATCGTCACTGGCCTGCAGTGTGATATCCTGCATCTTGTTCATATCATTCTCCTAACCTGTCATTCTTTTCCATCGCCAATCCGTCGCTCAGTCCGGCCCATGCAGATTTTCCTGCAAGACCCGCCCCGAAGCGCGGTCATTTGGCACATACATGACGGACGACCGGGTGAGCGTTCTCTTCCAGTGCAATTTCCCGATACGCAAGTCCCCGGGCATTTTCTTTGTCGTGGGTCGCCACGATCACCGTGATTCCCTGCCGGTGCACCATCTCAAAAAGCTTCAGAAGCTCCCTGGACTCTCCCGGAGACAGATTACCCGTGGGTTCGTCTGCCAGAAGAATGGACGGATAGTTCACCAGCGCCCTGGCCAGACAGACCTTCTGCCTCTCCCCTCCTGAAAGCTCTCTGGGATACCGGTTGTGAAGATGGCTGATCCCCAGAAAAACAAACAAAGAGGTGATGGCCGTCCGGATTTCCTTTTTCGCTCCTCCCACGATCAGCCTTGCAAGCTCCACATTCTGGTAGACGGTCTGTTCCGGAATCAGATAAGTATCCTGAAATACCACTCCCAGCCTTCTCCGATAGAACGGAATCTGCTTGTCGGAAAGCGCGCCGAGGTTTTGATCCAGCACAAAGATCTCGCCAGAGGTAACGGGAATCTCCCGAAGCAGCAGCCGGATACAGGTACTTTTTCCAATCCCGCTCTCCCCGGTCAGAAGCACAAATTCTCCGTCTTCAATCACGGTGCAAAAATCCCGAAGAACCGGTTCCGGTTCGCCTTCGTATTGCTTTGTCACATGCACAAATTGAATCATGCCGTCATTCGATGGTCAGCATCTGGGAAAATCCGGTCATGTCGAACACCTTCCTCACCGAATCCCGAACATGAATCAGCTTCATAAAGCCGCCCTTGGAGCTGGCCGTCTTCTGCCCGATCAACAACGCCCGCAGGCCGGAACTGCTGATATAATCCACCGCCTCCAGATTCAGAATCACCGTATTCCCCTTCTGAAACGCCTGCAGAATCCTCTTCTGAAGTTCCGGACTCGTATTCGTATCCACCCTTCCCTCCACATCAAGCTGCACCATACCCTCTCTTCTCGCCTCTGCAATGGTCATAAATCCTCTCTCCTTATTCAAATTCCGCATCTCCCTCCCAGTACCTGTGCGCCCGGAAAAGATTTTCTCCGTTTCGCTTCTAAAATTTCTCTGCGTACTGTCTGGGACATGCTGTTATTTATTTAAAATATCACTGCAGGCAAACCGCCCCGTCCATCTCCATCTCCCGGTCCAGCTTCCCCTCTCCCTGCCAGGGAATCCCTGCATTCCAGTCCAGGTAGCAATAGGAATCCAGCACGCAGGTCCTTCTAAGACAGACCACATGGAGCCTGGAACGGACAGGCCGGAACTGGTCCAGCAGAAACAAAAGCTGCGATTTTTTCACCTCGGTGAGCGCCCGGTCTACCAGGATCGTCACGTCATGGGCCGTGCCGCCGTACAAACGGTTCACCTGCTTTAACTGCTCCTTCCGAATGTGAGCGCTCATCACATTCCGCTCCAGCACCACCACCTCTTCTCCCAGCACGATTCGGGCGATCCGCAAAAGAGCCGCCTTTGTGCCTTTGATTCGGTTCAATGAAAAGGCCTCTTTTACCAAAGCCCGCAGAACCGGCTCTTCCAGAAAATTTTCCCCCACCTGAAGGCCCAGCCAGGAAGCATAGACCGGCAGCAGGAAAGCCGGACAGGTATCAAGGTCCAAAAGCTTCGGCAGATCATGGATCTCCTCCTGAAAATCCTCGTAGATGCTGGAAAACACCGACAGATAGCGGTGAAAAAAGCTGCCCCTCTCCCGGTAAATCTCCGGAAAGGTATTCATAAAAGGATCTCCCTGCTGGTCCACCCGCATCTGCTTCATGGAAAAGTCTTTCGTCCCCTGGACTTCCAGCACCAGATAAAGGTTTCTTCCCTGGAGCTCATACAAGAGCACATCCTTTTGGTTGGTAAACTTTAAAAAACCTGCTTCCTTCATAAACTGCCGCTTGATTTCGTGAGACTCCCGGCTGTCACACAGAAAATCCTCGATCCTCACCGGCTGTTCTCTTCGATAGAAGGAATCCTGGTCAAAAGCTGCCGCGTAGAGATAATATACGGTATCCTCCGGGCAGGAGACCTTAAATCGAAGCCTTCCCCAGAAAACGCCCTCCTCTCCGCCGTCGACGGCCCGAAGGTACAGCGTATGGACACCTTCCCTGGGATCAAGCCGCAGGGTTCCGTCCTCGTCAAGCACAAAACCCGGATGCCATCCTCTCTCTATCCGGTTCTTTTTTATGGAATATGATGCGCCTGCCATGGCGGTCACAACCCCCTTTCTTTCCTTCCGGTATGCTGACCCGATTGCTTTCAGTCAATACACTAACCAGTCTGCAGCCGGATATTTCCCGCATAGCACAGACAATTTTCCCCCGGCACAATATCTGCCTCCACAAGCTTTGCCAGACCGGGATTCTGAGGATACAAAGACAGCTCATAGATAAATTCCACACAATCCAGAGATTCAATCTCATGAAAGATCTCGTCAAACTTTAATACCTCTCCGAAATTCCGGCCCGAAAAAAGATAATCCACTTTCCTTCGGATCACCTCCTCGATCAATGTGAGGCTGTTCTCATACTGGCGCTTTACATAGATGGTACCCTGCACATCCACCGGCGTATATACCGGCGGCAGAATCTCGATCCGGGTGGTCAGAAGTCTTCTCTCTTCCAGCTGTCTTAAGATCGCCCGGCGGTAGACTTTTGACAGACCGGGGAATGTTTCGTCCGTACCCGGCATCACCGCAATCCGGACCAGATTCTGATTTCCGCTTACATACGCCCGGACCTTCCGGATACAGAGCTTTGGCGTCTCCATCACCAGGCGCTCATAATCTCCCGCCGTCACCGCCGTAAAAGGCTTTTTCAGATCCATGAGGAACCGTTTCTTCACTTCCTCCAGGCTCTCCCGGTGACAGCCGCCCGCTCCCGGCCTTGGATTGTAAAAGCTTAAGGGGCCAGGAAGTCCCACGGCCGTCAGCGTATTGCCCTCCCGGATATTGCCCTCTGTTCCTCTGGTGACGGCAAAGGCTCCCATATACAGGCTGGCGCCGATATAGTCGCCTGCATCTTCTATGATCAAATACCCGTCGTTCTCATACAGCTCATAACTCAAATCCTTCTCCCCGTAGCGCCCCGGCCGGACAAAATCGTAGAGGAACGCTCCTCCTTCCGCCTTTCTCCTGGCAATGATACAGAAAGATTCCGCCGCCAGGTGTCCGGCGGGAAGAGGTATCTTCTGATGATCGCATCCCAGGACCGTGCCCAGCGTATACCGGCGCATCACAGCCTCCTGATACACGACGATCTTGATCGCATTCTTTACTCTGGCCGGCCCGTAATCGAACTTCCGCCGGTCGAACAGCCAGGTTACCTGCCCTCCTTTGTCTTCCCGGACCTCAAAAAATCTTCCCTTTTCCCCGGGGATACGGCAGGGCTCATATTTTTTATAGGAAGAACCTTTTTCTTCTTTACAAAACACTGTGACATATCCTTCTCCCAGAAGGTGCCCGGGCAGGCTGGCCGAAGACACCTTATTGAAGGTATAGCAGGCGGATAAAGTTTCTTTTTGCCATACCTCAAAAAGAAACCCGTCTACCTGCACCAGCTTTGGCCGCACATCATAATCCGCTTTTTCCAGAACAGCCCGGATGGCATATGCTCTGCCCGGCGCATCCTTGCAGGGTACCGCCTCTGCGTCCGGCAGGCGCATCCTGAGTTCTCCACTGACCAACAGTCCTCCCGTATCGTCTCTGACATGCATCTTTACAAATCCCTGATCGGTATAACATTCCCAGCGAATCCGGGCAAAGGTGCTGTCTCCCTTTTCCCCGAAAGGGTTCCGGTTATGACGGTCCGCCACGGTGATATAGAAGATCAGCTCCTCCCCCGGACCGGGGAGTGCATCCATGGTAAACCAAAGGACTGCGCCTTCTTCTGGCTGTTCGCCAAAGACACAGGCCGGCACCCGTACCTCCCGGTCCAGAAGATGGGAGACATCATATATGTGATTCTTTTCTTCCTGGTAGACTCCGGTCAGCCTGCAGGCCGGAAGCCGAATGTTCCGATTGGTCTCATAGCACAGGTCTCCCAGCCGGAACTGCTGGTTGGCCGGCAGCAGAAGCGGCGTCTTTCGCTCCCCGTTCCCGGGCGCCAGAAGCAGCCTGGCACACCGCCCTTTCCTGGCCTCAAAGCCTGCCAGTTTTAGGAGTCTCTTGACCACCGTCGGTGTTATCTCCTGAATCCGGCTCTGCTGCAGCGCTTCAAACGCAATCAGATTCTCAAGGATTGTAATTCCCGGGTCCGAAGGGTTCCGGTTCGTCCATTCTTCCGAATAGAACGGGATCTTCATCAGCGCTTCCGACAACAGCTCTTCGTAAGTTTTCTCCTCCTCAAATTTGTTATTCAGCATACCGTACCTCCCTGGCAATGTTCACACGATGCTTTCCGCTGCAGCAGATGAGACAGGGATTCTCCGCCATATCGTTAAGGTCTACTTCATGAGTACCCGTCCGGTCCGTATAGCGGACGGTCACCACCAGCTTGCGGATCACGGCCTTGCTCTTTAGTACATTCAGCCTCATCAGGATCTGGGAGCGCCTTGGCAGAACTCCGATCTCCCATCCCTGGCCGTGCCGGCCCCCCAGGGGATTCAGATAGTCCGTCAGCGTCTCCCTCAAAAGATTCTGTACCTCAAATCCATCGTCCATATGCATCACTTCCGCCCAGATATCCACACAGACCCGGGCAAATACCGGCTCCACTACCGAAAGATCTTCCGGCGCAATGGTCAGCTCACAGCTTTCCATCAGATGTTTTTTCAGCATTCCCGCCACGCTGTGGAAAGAATAAGAGCCTGCCTCAAAGTCTTTTAAAAGCAGGCATACGGTCAGGGCATTGTCCTGAACGCTCCCGTCGATCTTCCTGCCGGCCACTAAGCGAACCTTGTCGATGACGTCAGAAAAGTTCAGAATCTCCTGCACATAGTCGTCGGCCGAGACCAGCCGCTTTCTGGATTTCAGAATATTTGCCCCCCGGTTCAGGGCTTTCTCCACGCTCTCGATGCTGCTTCCTCCGTAGGCCTTCACCGGATTGGTGATCCGGTCCACAAACATCAGATTGCCCAAGGTCTCCCGAATCCGCCCGGGTCCTACATTTCCCCGCTCCCCGCTGCAGCAGCGAATCCGCACCCTGAACGCCACATCATCCTGCACCGTGGGGAGACCGGTGCGCACGCCGTCCCCAAAGATCAGAAGACTGTTCATGCGGTCCAGCATATAACAACGTTTTGACGGCGCTTCCGTAAGCTGGTCGGTCTCCTGCCATCTTACATAGAAGGAGGTGAGATTCCCCAGAATATCATATTCTGCCCGGATGCTGTCCGGATACTTTTTTAACAGCTCCTGCATCCGCGCTTTCGTATGTTGTCCCCTTTCGTTGACCCAGAGCTCCACATCCAGGATATCTGGTACCCCCAGAAGCACTGTAAGATCCGGCCTTATCTCTTCCAGATAATAGTCTTCCTCCTCCCGGGTCTCCACATTGGCCGCCTGAACCGCATTCAGGCAGATGTCCTGAATCACCGGCAGAGTGTCCTCTCTTCTTTCGCTTTCCCGGACAACCCGGGTGATGCGGATCCAGTAAGCCGTCTTCCCCTCCAGGGTCACGGCCTGCATGTCTGCCTGGGGCATAAAAAGCACGGTGCCGGACCGGGACAGATCGCCTGTGTGATCCAGTACTTTCATCTGACAGAAACCCTTTTTCGTGCTGTACTCGAACCGGCACCGGATTCCTTCGTAGCGGATACCCTCCTCGATCCGGAACAACAGACTAACAGGACCTTCTTCCAGCTTCTTCTGAAAGCCCAGATAGAGCGCGTCTTCCTCGTATGCTCCTCTGGAAAACGCCGTGAACGCGCGCCCTTCCTTCACCTTTCTGGTCAGGTCGATCCGTTTTGTTCCTGCGATGGAGTAAAGATATGCGGGCTCCATATAGCGGCCTTCATAAGAAAAAGAGACGCTTAGACGCTCCACATGAGGATAATGGTGGATGCACGGGCGCATATAACAGTTGTCCGATTTTAAAAGCCGAATCCGGATGCATCTTCCCTGATAGGCTCCTGCTTCCGTCCCCTGCCAGTCCTCCGGACAGACAAAGGAGATCTCACAGGTGCCCCCCTGATCTCCCCGGAAAAGACCGGACACTTCCTGCATAAAAACCAGCTTCTTCCAGCCGATCCCGTTAAAATATTCGAAGGAAACTTCCTCCGCTCTGGCATCCGCCGCCGAATCCACCCAAATCACTTTCGGCTTTCGTTTGATGATCTTCAGGCTCTCGTCCTCTCCTGGTACCCGGTCCAGAATCCGGTGTTCTTTAAAGGACATTTCGAAGCGGATCCGCACCACGGCCCCGGCTTTCCCGAAGTAATCGTGATGCCCTATATAGCATTCCTGAAACAAAGAGAGGGTGTCTCCAAAAGGATCAAATGCGTCCGCATCAAAGTCCGTACTGCCGTTGTTAACAAATTCCGCGGGAAGGGGCTGCCCCTCGGAGGATACCTGTATCCCGGTCACTCTCTCGTGGCCCGTCACCGGATCTACTGCCTCTATCACCAGCAGGCTCAGCGGATTTCCTTCTATCTGAAGCTCTGCATTTTTCTTCTCTTTTTTCAGAACCACAGTTTCGAGCTCCGGCTGTACTTTTACCTCTTCCACTGGCAGAAGCCCTTCTTCCGTGTAGTACCGGAAACTGTATGCCCCGTCCCGGATCTTCTCAAGCAGCGGCACATTGCCGGTGATCTTCAGATGGATGGGATTGTTCTCCACATTCAGAGCCACCGGATGCCAGAATAAAAGAGCATTCTTCTGGATCGGAGCAAGATTTGGACTGTGTCCGAACAGACGGAATGGGCTGATCTGCCCATCATCACTCCCGGATGGATGTGACTCTTCCTCTTCTATGATCTTCGGCCCCTCGAATCTGCCTTTCACAGGCAGGATGCTCCCATCTTCACAAAGCGTCTGAAAAGCATAATCCAGAGAGGAGCTGGTTACATACAGACTGTGGGTCGTCTCAAAGACAATCTGCTCTTCCCCGTCCTCCGTGTCCGCCAGAAACCTGGTCCCCTTTGGCACCTCGGCCCCAAGTATGGTATCCTGCACCAGTCCCAGAAGCACCGTGGCCTGAGCTGGCTTTGCCGGCAGGAGAGAGATGCCCAGGAAATTCACGAACTCCCTGTGATACCGGTCAAGCACCTGATTGCAGCGCCCGATATTCTCTTCCATCTGCCCGGCGAACAGCTTCGCGATCACCGAGCCGATATCCGGATCTTCCCTGTCAAAATGCCACTCCGGCACATAGGATCCTGCCAGCTCCTTGATCCGCTCCTCAATACCGGCGGCGGTCCGGCTTAAAATCTTCCATTCATTCCCACTGGTCTGTTTCATACTGTTCTGGTTCATACGCTTCTTCCTCAGGTGATGCATTCAGATAAATGGGGACATCCAGATGATCGCTCACCTGGCTGCTTCTGATGACGTAGTCAATGTTCACCAGAAGACATCCCTCCCGGATCTGTTCGTCCGTGGTGATGGACACGCTCTGTATCCTCGGTTCATTGGACAGAATCTGCTCGGTCAGAGAGCGGATCATCATATTGACGGAGGTGATATTGATATCCATAAAGGTGTAGGACATCAGATCGCTCCCGAATTCCGGCCTCAGGAACCGCTCCGTCTTCTGGGTCATCAGTATCAGATAGACAGACTCCTTCACACTCTCTTCCTCCGACGAGACGGCAAAGCGCCCCGTGGCCGGGTTGATCTGCGGAGGGAATTTCATCCCTGTTCCTAAAAAATTGTCTCCTGGCATCTTCTTTGCTCCTGCTTATCCTAATTTGATCGGCGTTCCCGAAAGACCGGCAAGACCACTGCTGTTTAACTTCAGCGACGCGTTGGCCTCCACGGACACATTGCCCGCCTGCATCTTCATGGCACCGTTTGATTTGGTCTCGATATTGCCGCTGGCCTCGATGTGGATCTTGGACGCTTTCAGGGAGACAGCACCGTTGCTCCCGTTCAGGATCATCTCGATATTATCCCCTACTTTGATGGTCAGCTTCTTTTCCGCCGTGATCTCCATCTGACCGTCCTCAGTCTTCATCCGGATCAGATTCGTCCCATCTTCATCCGACAGAAGGATCATCCTTTTCTCATTGTCCAACTCGATCCGGTGACCGCCTCCCGCCGTGGTGATGCGGATCTTGTCTTTGTCCCCGTCGCCCTCTTTGTTGTCCTCAAAATAGATGGTATTGCCGTTTCTGGTCACGATCTTCTTGTACTGGTTGTCTTCATCCACAGACTTTCTCAGGATCTGATCGCTGTCTTTGGGGATGCAGCCGATGACATAGGGTTTCTCGATATTTCCCTGTTCAAACGCCAGAAGCACCTGATCCCCGGCCTCCGGCAAAAAGTAGTGTCCCCAGCCGGACCCGCCGGATGGCATGGCGACTCTGGCCCACTGAAGCTCATTGGCATCCTCGTCCCTCACCGGCACGCAGACGCACACCCGTCCGGGCATATCTTTGTCATAATTTTTGGCGATCTGGCCGATGACGACTCCGAAGATCCGGTTGTCGCCGGTGTCGGTCTTCATCACCTGCTTTTCCGCAATATCGTCAATGACGTCAAAGAGTCCCATATCATCCTATTCCTTCCGTCTCCATGCTGGCCGCCTTCCCGGTGACCTTCGTGATATAGCCCCGCTCATCCATGATCTGCCGCACGGTGACCAGATAAAAAGTATTCGACACAGCCCTTCCCAGTCCCTTGATCTTCAAAAACCTGCCCGGCGTCAGCTCCGGAAGCCCGATAAATTCCGCCTCCAGGGTCCCCAGCCGATAGGAAATATCTTCTGCCAGATAATCCGCCCGGTAATCTGCCTCCTCTTTGGAGGTGACGGTGGGGTCAATGTACACCTTTTGTGAATTTTTGATCAAAGGCTTTGCCTTGTTTCCCTGAGAGAGCTTATTCCTCATCTTTTTGGAGGCCTTAATCACCTTGGATTTCCCCGCGTCCATCCCCCGGACCTCTACTTTTTCCACAATTCCGGTGAAATCATACCCGATCTCATAGCTTCGAAGGCCGTCCCCCGGCGCCGCCTCCATCAAAAGCTCCTGATTGCTCTTGGCCTTCCGAAAATACACGGTTCCGCCCACGGAGAAGAATTCATAATTGTATTTTTTCGCCGCCTTTACCACAAATTCATAGTCGCTCTCACAAACCATCTCAATGGTCCGGTCGCTGGACTTCTCCTCTCCCGGAAGTCCGGTCTGCCTTTTATCCGGCGTGTCCGCGATCTCCTGTCCTGTGATAATCTCATTGGACTGAAGCCGCGAATAGGCGGTACTGCCTAAAATCTCTTTTACCGCGTCGGAAAAACTGACGGCTTTTAACTGTCTGGAATAATTCCCTGCCATCATGATGCCCTTCACATCCATAGCCGTGATCTCCACCCCGGGTATCTCCTCCTGTCGGAACACAAAATTGACTCTGGAGATAAATCCCCGGAAAATTTCCCGCACACGCACGCCGTAGCCCATGCTTATGATCACAGAGGATCCCATACAGATGTATTTCTTAAGATCGTCGAAGGCAAACTCACAGGTGACACGGTTATAACAGTTGTAGATCCAGAAAGTGGCCATAGCCGCCTCAAATCCGCTGGTCATCTCCACTTCAACATCAGAGAGCCGAAGTCCGGCTTTGTTTTCCTGAAAATCTTTCCCGCCAATCTGAACATGAACGACAGGGTAGGCAAAATCTTCGTATTTTTTTTTCAGTCCCTCATAATCATATGCCGCCATAATGCCCTGCGCCTTCCTACAGATTGATATTCAGCAGATTTCCCGCTTTTTGAGCCGCTTTCACATAGCTCTTACTTCCGCCCTTAAATGCCTCTTCATAATGCTTCTGCCAGATGCCCATACTGTTGGGGGAAATCTCCGCATCCGCGCACACCAGAGACAGGGAGACCACCGCCCGGACGGGCTGTCCTCTGACATTGAACATGGTATACTGAGCAGAAACCCGGTTCAGGACTCCCACATAGTTCATCGTTCCCCAGTGGAAGGTGATACGTCTGGTATATTTGGAGCGGAGGGCGGCGATAAAGCCCTCCACCTCTGTCTGCACGGAATCATCCTTCTTCCCGGCAGCCTTACGCACACTCTTCACCGCCCCCTGGGACATCCCCGTCACCGATGTGCTGAGTTTATCCGACATAAACGCGTCCTGGGGGTCCACCTTGTCGAAGATCAGCTTCACATTCAGAGTAATCCGCACCGCCGCCGACTCAAAACGGATGTCTCCTTTGCCGTCCTTGTCGGAAAAATCCGTCTTGGTCACACGGCCGCCCCCATATCCGTTAAGAGACAGCTCGCTGGGATTGAACTGTACATGAAAACATTTTCTTGTAGCCCCTGTGAGATTGGACAAAAGCCCCTTGGGAGCAGACTCCAGCACAAAAGCCGCCGCATCGGTCAGCGCCTCCATCCCGCCAAAAGCGGTCAGCGCCGACAGGCCCGGTACCTGGGCGCCTCCCATGGACACCGGCGGTTCCAGGACCAGTTCTCTGCCCCTCAGATCGATGATCTCTATGATCGCTTTCTCAATATGCCCGCTGACACTTTCCGCGGCATTTTTCAGCATGGATGTCACAGCCATAGATCAAGACGCCTCCTACAAATGAATGTTTAACAGATGATTCTGCATGACTTTCGCAGCCTTCCCCGTCTTCCCGGTCACCTTGTCTTCCAGGGAATCCCCAAACGCTCTGGTAAAAGCTTCCTCCCAGTAGGTTTCCTCGTAACCGAGTTCTTCCCCGCCCTGACAGATGGCCAGGTCTGCCACACCGCGGATGGGATTGCCGTCCTTGTTGAACATGGTATAACGGCTGTTCATGCTGATCAGCTCTCCCCGGAAACACATCTTGGCCCAGTAGAAGATCACTTGCCTGGTGACGTCCAGGGTCAGCAACGACATCAGTCCGTCCATCTGAGCCTGGACTGAATAGACGCCCTTCCCTTTTCTTGCAAGATCTGCTGCCCCGGAGATCAGATTCCCCGCCGTCGGCGCTGTATTTTCCAGCAGAAAGGCATCCTGTGGATTCATGTCGTCAAAGACCAGCTGAAAGCCCATGGTAGTGGACACGGGATGAATGATCTGGGTGATCTGATTGGCACTGCTGTTGCCCAGAGCTCCGCCGGAATACTGGACCTGCTTGCCCGCCTGCGTGTCCATATGAATGGACGACGGATTATACTGAACTTCCAGGGCCAGATACCCGCTTCCTGCCATCGCTCCCGCTTTACCCGTCAGAGAACGGAACGACTGGCTTCCCATGGAGGGATTCTCCATCAGACCGTTCAGAGCGTCCTCCGTGCTGCGCAGAAGGCTCTTCTGCAGATCAGCCGCTTTTTTCCCTGTTTCTTTGAGATCCCCGTCTTTTTCTGTTACTTGTGACAAATCCCGGACACAGAGGATCGCTTTGGGAAGATTACCGGTCATACTGCTCGCTATATCCTGTATCAATGCATTCATCATTTAATAACCCCTGCGTTTCTTCTCATTTTGCAGGCGTTTTTCCAGCCTGCTGTAGATCTGTTCCGAGAGGACGCCCATCTGCTGCCGGATGCCCTTCTCCACCAGCTCGCTCAGATCTTCGTTCTCCTTCCTGACGGTCTGACGGGTCTCCCGATGCACGGTCCGATTGATCACCTGATGGTCTTGCGTCTCCTCATGGATGACCTGGGTTTTGCCCCGGGTGATCCGGTTCTGCTCCATCAGGGATTCCAGCATCTCCTGGTTGAGCTGATGCTCCGAGGCTTTATGTACCAGCGAAATCTCGCTCCTTGACTGTTCCTGACGGAACGTGGGGGAAGGTGGTGTCCCGGCAGCGGACGGTTCCTTCCATTTTTCCAGAATCGTCTCCGAAGTCTCCTGTATCCGGCGCAGTTCTTCCCCGGCCGCCTGCTCCGTCACTTTGTGAATGGTCTCAGCCTCATGGATGTCCCGAAGCAGCATCCCCATGCTGCCGGCCTCCCCCGCCCCCTGGGCTGTGCCTTCTTTCTGAGCAGACAGATACTGCCAAAGTCTCTCATAGGCCTTTCTGGTCTGTTGCGGCAGAAGCTTAATCAGCTTCTCTGTGCGCTTCTGCTCCTCCTGCGCTTCCCTTTGCCGTTCTTCCTCGTATTCCCGGAACAGGCTCTCCGGATCCTGCAGGGCTTTCAGACTGTCCCTTCGCATATCTCTTTCCGCGGTCCGTATTTTCCCGGAGATGGCCCCTGGGCCTTTTTGTATCTCCCTGTAAATTTTCAGTTTCTCCAGATTCTGTTGGTTGATCTGGCGGATCTGGCGCACCAGTTCCCCGGAGGATTCCTTTTTGGAGGTCCCAGGCGGCAGAAAATCCTCTTCTGGCTGACCCAAAGGAGCTCCCCACTCCCCGGCACGGTATACCATCTCCCGGGACATCCCATCACCGGACTCCGAAGGCAGGGAAGCACGGAACGTCTCCTGCAAAACTTCCTGCCGGACCGTTTCCTCCGACAGCTTTGGCGCCCTGCTCCCGGGCTCTTTTGTCTCTGGCGCTTCTATGGATGTCTCTGCAAAGTCTGGCTCCTGGTCTGCGGTCTGCCATTTTAAAAGCACCGTCTCGGCAGCTTTTGCCCGGTCCCTTTCCGCGGATCTTTTCTCTTTGAGAAATTCTGTATCTGACAGCTTTTCTACAGAGCGCTCCGCCTGTCCGGCAGCTTCGATTGTCCGAAGGACCTCATTGTTTTCCCGGTACTCCCGCCGGGACACTTCCAGATACTGTTCTGCCGTCCGATAAAACTGCTCCCTCCCTTCCCGCACCCATTGAACCAATTCCCTGACGGGTGGTTCCAAAAGGGTCTCCTCCGATTCCAAAGACGCCCCAGGCAGATAATGAATCTCTGCTTTTGTCTCCTCCGACGGCGTATCTCTTACCTGCTGCCGCCCCTGTTCCCCGGCACTTTTGACTATTTTTAGAAGCTGTTCTTCCTGCTGTCCGGAAAAAATTTTGGTCTTTGAATCCCCCCGCCCTTCCTCCGGTCCGGAGGGACTCAGGTCGGAAATGGTTCCTCTGTCGACACTTTCTTTGCCGCTCCTGGAAGGAGGCGTCGAGTCTGGCGCTTCTTTGCTCTCTCGTTTTTCATCCGCCAATTCCGGAAGAAGCACTTCCTCCGAAGCATCTGCTTGTTCCGCATAGGAAATCTCAGCGCCCTGGTATCCCTCACCCAGGAGCTGCCAGGTATTCTCCCCATACTGGTTCCAGAGGAAGAAAAACCGTTCCTCCGCCTCCCGCCCTGCGGTCAGAAGCGCCTGGGCAAGATGGATCTCCTGTTCGATCAGCCGTTGCTGGCGGACAGTCCAGAGGTTCTGTTCGCTTTGAACCTGCCACTGGTTACGGAATTCGGCTTTGAGTCTGTAGAGGGTATTCTCCGCCGACTGATACAGCGCGTGCTCCATGGACAGCCAGGTATCGGCCCGGTTTTGCTGCCGCTCAAAAAGACTCAGATACAGATTGTCGACGAGGCCCAAAAGCACCGAAGAGGTGATCTGACTGCCGACCCAGTTTTCTATGGAGTCCTCGTCCTCCGGCTCCGACTGCCGGTATCCGTCGTCGTGGCGGTACACCAGGGGAAAAGACTCTTTTCTCACCTCCTGGCGGAGTTTCTGTAAGAGAACCTGCACCGCCGTCCGCTTCTGTTCGCTGATCTGAAGCTCCTGACGGGTGATATACTGGTGGTTCCCGCTGTGGCTCTGCTGAAAATTATTCAAGATTTGATAGATGGCTCCAGTCTGCAGACGATTCATAATCTCCTGATGAAGCATCCTCCCCGGCTGTACGGCTGCCGGTCCTTCCTCCACCATCCTTTGTTCCTTTTCGTGACTGTGCCAGGCCTCCACCCGCTCTCTGAGCTCTCCCAGATGATTCCAGTAGAGGCTGATGAGCCGCTCCGTCGTCCGGGTCTCCTGCTTTAAGCGGAATACCTGCTTCATAAACTGGTGCACCTCTGGGATGCCCAGTTTCTTTAAGACATCCGTGATGAACACCCGGTCCTGATAGGTGAGGCTGGCCTCCTCCATCACCGTGATTCTATTCAGAACATTGTTGATGATCTCAAGCTTCGTCTCCTGGCGATTCTCTATATGGGTATTCTCTGCGATCCGGACGCCCCCGCCCTCCTCCAAATAGAGTTCCAGCGGAGCACTCACCACATGGAGCAGATCCTCTTTGACGATTCCGGCGGACAACAGCCCGTAATTTCCTGTGATTCTATGATAAAATGTTTCATGGGAGGAGATCATGGCAGCATTGCATTTAAGCTCCAGCGGCGCTTTCAAAGTCAGCATTTTTGACCGGTCCTCCCTTCTTCATGTAAATTCTATAATTCTTCTGTATGGTTTCCGCGGCCGGCAAGGAAATTTGCCGTATCCACCGCGCTTCGCTTGGGCGGCCATCTCTGGGCCCGCTGTTCCATGGCATCTTTTCGTACTTCATTCTTCACGTAGCTGCTTCCCGTGGTGCTTCCGTTGCTTCCGAAGAATCCCAGCTGAGAACCATCCTCGTTTTCTTCTCCTCCAAAGGTCCACTTTTTTGCCTTTTCTTCCATGACATTTTTTCGGACCTCATTCTGTGTATACGTACTTCTGGTCGTACTTCCTCCTGATCCCAAAAATGCCGGCAGCGCTCCTTCCTGGTCCACATCTTCCTTGTTCTGGTGAAAACTCCATCTACCGGCTTTCTGTTCCATCTGCGCTTTCCGAAGTTCTTTCTGTGCGTAAGCGCTGTTGGTGGTACTGCCCCCCACTCCGCGGAAATCCGGCTGGACGTTCTGTTCTTCGGGCGAATCTTTGCCGCCCACTCTTTGATATTTTAAATCGCTGTCGCCCCCCGCGAAGACCCACTTCTTCGCCCGCGCTTCCATCTGCGCGGCAGACTCTTCCTCCCGGGAACGGTTCGCAGACTGATTCCCGTTCCCGCTCTTACTGACGCCTTCAAATTTCCAGGGCTCTTCCATCAAAAAGCTCCCCGCCACATCATCCACACATACCAGCTCCCGGTAGGCGATGGTCGTCGTCTCCACCAGAAGGCCGCCCTTCTCGGCGTTCAACTCCCCGTACTCCTTCGACATCACCGTACATCCGGTAAAGACATACATGCGGATCGGGAGAAAATCTCCGTAGATCCGGTAACGATTCACCATCAGAATCACCGGCAGGGTCAAGTCCGTCCCATTGGCCAGCGGATCTAAAATATCCGTCCCCACATACCGTTCCACCTGAAAAGTAAAGGGCTTGGAGATCGGCTTCCGGCGCATATGGACATAATCATTCAGCCCGCCCTCCTGGATCAGCTCGTACTCGTTTTCCTTCTGGAATACATGTACGGACCTGCAGGGCAGATCAAAGACTCCCTCCACCCGGAGCATAAAGTTAAAATTTACAGCCGGATTGTTCCCGTAGTTCCGGACCAAAATATTGCCGGAATTCGCCTGCACGACTCCCATATCCTATAACCACTCCTGTCTAACGCGTTGCTTTCATGTCGAGAATACTCTTCTCTCTGGACCTTTTTTCGGGGGACAGACTCTGATTAATCTTCGAGATCTCACTGCACCATCTTCTGCGGACCTTGTGGTCCAGCCTTTGGACCTCCTCGCTGCTCCAGTGAAAATAATATGAGATAAACGCCATCTCCCGGTAAAGCTCTTCCTCCGGATACAGCTTTATCCCCCTGTTGTAAAATTTAGCGGCACCTTGTATACTTTCCCGCAGTCGGGACAGACGGTTTCCATCATCGGCGGCTCGATGTCATTGATCTGCTGATACATATCCTGCAGAAACGCCAGATCCGCCGTAAATAACTTCTCGATCAGATTTGCCGTCACCATCTCCACGCCCTCCAGCTCCGTGACCACCTTCCCAAGCACTACAATCGTCAGATAAGAAGGATTACTGAGTACCCGCGGGTCCCTGGTGGCACTGATCTCATCCCCTGCCGTTGCCAGCCGCATCTTCCCTTTCCTGTGAAGCTCCCCCGCACTGTCCAGATACCCCCTGGGCAGTGTAAAATCATATACTGTCTCCATGATTCTCCCCTTATTTTTAAAATATCGGTGTGCCAGTGACTCAGCCTGCCGGGAACTGATTTTCCTGCAAGACCCATGGAAGGGCACCGGCACTTAGCAAATGCAAGCGGTACGCGCTGCATGAGCTTAGTACCGCTGCGTCCCTTCACTAAGCGCAAGCGGGGTCTGGAAAAAATATCCGTTCCCGGCAGGCGTCTGCCCTCCAACTGCAGACAGCGTCTGCGCTTTCATCCGAACTCTAGTTCGGAATCACCAGCTCCTCATACGCGATCTCCACACTCTCAATCGCCACATCGCTGGTCTTCGCATCCAGATCCGGCGCATTGTACTTGGTCACCCACGCATTGGTCAGCACCCAGACTCTGGTGCCCGTGATCGCCGTCGCCAACGCCTGAGGCGCTCCCCCGTTGATGTCGATCATCTCAATCTGCACATTGTTGCGGGGAATCTCACCTCTGACCTCGCTGACGCACTCCTGCACCCAGGTCTTAAACGCGCTGTCCAGGGTATATCCCATCTTCAGCGTCACATTGCCATGCTTCACCAGTCCCGGAATCTTCACCGGAGCCAGGCTGTTGGCGTTGCCCTGGCGGAATTCAATCACATCCACCGTCGCCTCCACACCCGTCACCTCACTGAACGCCGCCGTACCTGACACCCCGTCCACAGTCACCAGGAAGTTCATCTTTGTCAAAGGATAGGCAAGCCCTTTACTGTTCTCATACGTCGCCATCTTTCATCTCTCCTTTATTCAGTCTCTTTATTTACAGTAATCCTACTCTGTCTCTTCTCCCCCGCCGGACTCCGCCGTATGCTGCGTCACGCGGAAGATCACAAACTCTGCCGGTCTCGACGGTGCGATACCGATGTTGCAGATCAGTCTGCCGTTCATAATGTCATCTCTGGTCATGGTAGAAGGCCCGATCTCCACAAAATAACCCTCTCCCGGCGTGGAACCTGCCAGCATACCGGTTCTCCACATGCTGTCCAGGAAGGAAGAGATGGTCAGACTGACTCTCTGCCAGAGCGCCGTATCGTTGGGCTCGAATACCACCCAGTTGGTGTTTGCCTTGATGCTCTCTTCCACATAGATAAAGAGCCTTCTGACATTGACATACTTGAACGCGCTGTTGCTGCTGGCTGTCCTCGCACCCCACACGCGGATTCCCTGTCCAGGAATCGCCCGGATCAGGTTCACACCTTCCGGATTCAGGACATCCTGCTCCGCCTTGGTATAATTCACCTTCAGGCCGGTACAGAACACAATCTCATTGGCGGGAGCCTTGTGAACTCCCCGGTTGATATCCGTCCTGGAGTACACTCCAAGCACTGCTCCGGAAGGCGGTATGTAATCGCTTTTGTTGGAGGACCGGTCAAAGACCTGAATCCAGGGATGATACATAGCGCCATAGCTGGAATCAATGATATTGCGGTATTCGATCAGATCCTTCGTCTTGTACAGGTCGCCCGGCATGTCGAAGACCGCGATCCGGCTCTTGAGACTCTCGCAGTGGGCCACCAGAGATACGATCACTTCCGGATCGGTGATGCCCGGAATCGCCATCATGCTGACCGTGCTGTTCTCCAGGAAGGACTGAATTCCCGTACGTTTGCCGGGACCTTCGTCCGTACCGATAAAGGTTGCAGGCGTCACCTTGTTCATGGTTCCGTCAAAACCGCCTTCCAGATTCAGGATGCCGCCCGGATTACCCTGTCCGAACACTTCCTCCACCGGATTGCCAATCTGTCCGGTCTGACCAACGGTCACTTTTACCAGCTCGCTGCCCGACAGCCGGGAACCGATATAGTTCGGGGAGGACTGATTGAAGCTTAACTCTGTGTAATTTTCCACCTCATCGTTGTAACGGATGCTCACGTCCACCGTCACCAGATAGAGCACCGTCTTCGGGATGATGCCGGTGTCCACCACATCTTTCTCAAATGGATTTTCAAAAGTGACACTGTTGTCGTAGATCGTGGCAATGCGGTTGTACTCGCCGCCGACCACCACCAGGTCCCCCTCACGGAAGCCTTCCACCGTTTTGGCAATATAGCCGCTGCCCGACTGAGCGATGAGCTGCATCTTCCGTTTGGTCACCGTATCCATGGAGATTTGAATCCGGTTGCCCCATTTTCCTTCGCTGGCCGCCTCAATGGAGAGGATTCCCAGCTCCTTTTTCGCCGCCTTTGCGTCCGGTGCGATCACACGGGACACATAGCATCTGGTTCCGCCGTTGATGAAAAACTGCTCTACGCTGTTGGCCAGATACCGGTATTCTCCGTAGGTAAACTGACTCAAAAATCCGCCGAACTGTCTGGTAAAGCTCTTGAAACTGGTCACCAGAGACGGCGCGCCCACGGCCGGTCCCTTCTCCGCAAAACCGATAAAACCGGCGGTGCTGGTACCAACGCCTTCGATGCTCCGGGGAGAATTATCATATTCTTCCACATATACCCCGGGAGTAAAATATTCTGCCATTCTTGTTCTCCTTATTTAAGTTCCGCATCTTCCCGATGCTGTTTTTAAAGTTTCCTTGTAACTGTTCAGCACTGGTCGAAGCACTTGCTGCTAAGACCGTAAAAACATGATTCAGGAGTGCAAAATTCCATCGCCGAAAGCGATTCGCAATGAATTTTGCGTCATAACTGTGGAGGTACTGAACAGTTATGTTTCTTTATGATATCACGGCCTTCATCTGGCCTGGAGCGGTGATGCTGATCATCCCTCCTCCGTTGCTGCACAAAAGGGTACTGTCCCGGGTGAGACACGGCTGACCGCCGAGGAGTACTCCCGGCTTCATGGGCGTCCAGGTACCCGCAGGCACCAGCATACAGGGCTGAGGGGTAAGCACGCCCATAGCCGCCGCTGTGGCTGCCGCCACCTGGGGATTCAGAAGCGAGGTGCACATCCCAAAAGGCGTGATATTGGCCGGCTGCGCATCCTGAATCGTCGCCGCCGGTTTGCCCTCCGCCAGACAGGCCGCCTGGGAAGTCGCGCTTATGGTCCCCGGCGCGGTTCCAAAAGAACACACTGCCGACGCCCCGGTCACTACAAACTCTGCCATCGTCTCTCACCTCACAAAAGTCCGGATTCCGGACGATGAAAGTCCACCATCTGAAATCTCGTCTCATCTCCCACCACATACCGGACCAGATGAAGAAGATGTTCTCTGTCATCCCGGACCCGGATACAGTAATCTCCTCTGTCCGTCACACTTCCAAAAATAATCCTTGAAATGGGCGCATTCACGGAGAATGGTTCCTTCAGCGGATGGTCGATCTTCACCGAGTCTTTTCCGATCTCCTTCTGGACCGCAAAGGGCTCGTAATCCTGCCTGTCCGGATGAATCAGGCCATAATAGATGCCATCCATTCCCGACCGGTGCACACCGAACAGCTTCATGATCCGCCTTCGCTCGTCAAATTCACTGATGCAGCAGCAGGTCGCATTTACATTTACCGCCTGTATGGACTGAATACCCGGAAGACAGCCGGAAAGACCAAGCACCGGATGCCCCCCTGACCCGTTCTCTGACGGAATCAGAAACGCCTCCGTGACAGGCATCGCATCCTCCAGCGCCTCATACCGTACAGGCATCCGGAAGGGATCATATCCATACACCCGGACTTCCAGTTCGAAGTCCTCCCGTCCGCAGTTCAAAAATACATAGTTGCCGCCTCCCCTCGCAATGGGGCGAACTGCCTTCCCATCTCTGAAAAAACGGACGTTCCTCTCTTCCACGGACCCGCCGGTGGCTGTGTCAATCAGCCGGACCAGCAGATCCAACCGGAAACGAATCACAGATGCATTCATCTGCTACCCATCCCCTCCTTCCTCCCCTGTAAGATGCAGTCCAAAACTGGCATCCACCACACGAGGCGTGTTGACCACCACTTCGCTGGACAAAAATACAGGCGCCGCCTTATAAAACAGACTGATCTGATAGGGCTTGTTGATTGCCTGCCACACCCGCACCTTCTCCTCCAAACTTATCTTCGCCTGAGACAGTACAATGGGAGGTTCCTGGGTGTCCAGCCAGGACTGCAGCTGATTGGGCAGAACTGAGCTGTTGTCGTTGACAATCTGGGCCACTCTTCCGATGATCTTCTGTATATCCGGCGCCTTTAACCCCATCTGGGAGGAGCCGTTGATAAATACCATATAGTACAGACCATATGGTCTTGGCGGTCTTTGCAGCTGTACCCTGCCCTTCTGGATAAAGGGCTGCTGGGTCACATCACTCTCTTCCCGGATATCGTACAGATACAGGCCCAGGATATAATCCACATCCTGATCCGCCGGGGAAGAGATCTCTATATTATTCGGAGACGGGATGGGTTCCGGACACATCTTCTGACGAAGGGTCCGGACGATGTAGGAACTGACATCTGCAATAATCGGATAATCTGCCATATCAATTCCCTCCTTCCCGGACAGTCTCTTCGATGGATTTTACAAGGCGGCTCTCCCTCGGACCCAGACAGATCCCATACTCCGTCCCATCAATGTACTCGGCTTCACAGTCAAAATACTGCCGGGCATCCTCCTCTGACAGATAGGGACAGTCGCCCTGGGCCTTCACAGGCCCGGAAAGTTTTTCAGTCACGCCGTCCAAAAGCTGCACCTCATCCCGATACACTTGGAAGCAGCAGACCGAAAGCTTCTTCGACAGCGTCACCTCCATCCTGGAATCACTGTACACGTAGCGGTGTCCGGTACAGGAAGCAATAAGCGGCAGCGGAAGGTACTCCTGCGCCTCCCTTTTAAGCTTTTGGAATACATACCGGTTCCCCTCCCGAACACAGATATTCAGCCAGGTGTTCGCCGTCTGCGCCGCCCTCTGGTTCCCGGACTGTCCCATACGGTGAAGGACCGCCACCGCCGCCGCTTTCTGGCGGTCATTCAGTTCTACAAATGGCGCTCCTAAGGCATCCTCCATCAAAGATCCCGGATCGTCTGTATCGGCACCGGAAGTCCCGGAAATGCCGGACCCGTTCTCTCCCGCACCTCCTCCGGAAGCAGCGTCTGTGCCCGCTCCGGTCTGGGTACCGCCTTCAAAACCGCCGGAAACATTTCCTTCTACACTTCCCCCGGGTGAGGTATCTGTGCCGGCGCCCGGCCCTCCTGCGGTCTGCGTCCCGCCGCTGCTTTCATTCCCTCCTGATCCGCCCACACCGCTGTACCGGTCATGAAAACTGCTTTCCCGGCTGTCCAAAATGGCCTGCTCCGCCTGTTTCTCTGCCTCCTGAAAGTCATTGCCGGAGGCATGCATCTTGTCCCGTATCTCTGCGATAGCGCTCTCCGCTCCCAGGGCTGACAGGGCGTCCAGCTTCTTCATGATGCTTTCCTGATTCTCGGTGTTCCCCTCGGCAATCTCCAGAAGCGCCGCGTCTTTGATCTGGTTGATATTGTTCAATACAGAGCTTCCCCCCGTCTGGTTTGCCGCCCTCGCCTTTTCCGCCGCAGAGCTGGAAGTGCTTGAGAGGATCGCCTGAAGCCTCTGCTCCTCAGCCTCAATCTCCCGGTCCACCTGCTCAATCAGGACATCATATTTTTTCACCGTGCTCAGATCATTCTCATCCATGGCTTTGGTCTGTTCCTCTAAAAGCCCGGTCTTTTTCTTCTCCAGCCTCTGCAGGTTAGATTCTGAAATCTCGTCTTCCTCCTCAATAGAGCGGGCCTGTTCTTTCAGCCAGAGAATATATGCGTCGATGCTCTCCCTTGCCTTCGACTGATATTCATCCTCCTTAATCTGCCCGTAGAGCGACTCTGCATGCTCGATCCTCTGATAGAGAAAGGCCGCCGCTTCCGCGGAAGGCTGCCGTTTGGATTTCGCCTGCAGCAGATACTGAAGCTCCAGTCTTGCCGCGTCGGTCTTCGCCTTCTGATCTTCCAGCACCTGATTTTTCACTGACTGGCTGGAACCGTTCGCCGCCGCTGTCTGATAAGCGCTTCCGGCTCCTTCTGTCAGGAGCTGCGCGTACTTAAGATCCGCCTGGCTCAATAATTCGTTGTCCAGCAGCCGGAGCTCCGCGTCGGCATCCGCCACCACATCTTCCTCTAAGTGATACAGATGTGTAAGCTCCACAAGCAGAGTTTCCATCCCGCTTCCATAGCCCCCCTGCGCCAGCTCTGCCACTGCCATGCTTTTCTCGTACTCTGCGTTTTTGAGGACGGTATCGCCTTCTGTGAGCACATTGCCCGCATGCTTGATATAGCTCTCCTGGCAATTCTGGATCGCTGTGCCGATGGCGTCTATGACTGCGGAATTTTCCACAAACTGCTTGCCGTCATAGTCGTCATCATCTTCCTCTTCTTCCTGCTCTTCCCCATCCTCGTTTTCCTCATCATCACTTTCCTCTTCCTCGTTTTGGCTTTTATAGAACTGTGATCCGGAACAGATGTCCTGCAGGACGCTCAATTCATTGCCGTCCACCTGAGACAGCCTGGAGAAAATCTCCGCTCTCCTTTCAGAATCTATCCTGCTCATAAGCTTACTGACAATCTCCGCCAGTTCATTTTCCCCGGAAGCCCGAAGACTTTCATAGCAGCCTTTAAGCCCCAGAAGCTTTAGATCGCATTCCTGCGTGATCTCGTTCTGCAGATCCAGACTGAAAAAATCCCGAAGCTTTTTATAATAATAACGGTCCACTCCCGCACTGTCCGGAGAAAATACATTGCTGTACTGTATCTTGATGGGTTCCAGCTCCGCCAGGCTGTAAAGATCATAAGGAGACGGCTCGCTGAAAATGTCAATCACATGATCGTCTCTGGCATCCCTGGTGATGCCGTCGGAACCAGTATAGCAGGTCACCCATAGCGGAAAGAGTTCACTCTCCTCCACCACCGTTCCCTGCCCCGCAAGTTCTGAAAGTCCATTGGCATCGGTAATGTCTATCCAGGCGCCAAAAGCCAGCTCCGATTTGTAATATACATTCATCTGGCTGGAATCCGAGGCGCTCTCCTGGGCTTTTTCATATAATTCATCGGTCAGAGCCTGTACATGAATCAAATAGGTTCCGATGAACAAAGTGGCGTCTTCCACCGTATGCGACGCCTGAAAAACTTCATAGGGGACCGCCTGGGACTCATCAAAGACTTTTCCCAAAACTACCTGTTGACAAAAAAACCACAGCAGGATGCAGCATCCCAGAATCTTCTTACTTTTCTTCATGTTCCCTCCTGGTTTTTCATCAGTGTCTGGCTGCCGGCCTCAAAATAACCGGTGTACTTCAGCTGGGAGTCTGTGCCGAAGAACTCGATGACCAGCTCCTCCACGCCCTCCTGCACCAGCGAAAGATGACGAAACTCTGTCTCTATGGGCAACAGTGCGTCTCCCAACAGACAGCTTCCCTCCTGATTCCGAATCCGGTAATAGCCGATCTCTTCCGACGGGTCCGGCAAGAGCGTGATACCCGTCATACCCGTCGCCGGATAGCTCTCCACCGTATAGGTTCCGATCCGCGTCCCTTCCTGCTCCTGAATCCGATAATCCTTTATCAGCGTTATGGGACCGCTGTAGACCCCGGGATCAATCACGCAGTCGTCCACGAACTCGCTGCCGTTGTAGAACCGAAGCTTTACTTCAGACACCTGATCCACGGACAGACTCAGATGCCGAATGATGCTGCCAATCTCCGTGCGGGTCCCGATCTGTATCTGATCGCACCAGAGTTCAAAATGAGTGACCTCCAGCTGGAAATCAGACGGAATGCTCACGCCAACCCGGAATTCCTGCTGGTCGATGATCGGTTCTATATAGTAATACGCGCCGTCTGCGTACTCCTCATCCACATAGCTCTCCCCGCCGCTCCCCGCGTTCAGGTCCGCCCCCGTCCCTTGAAGAAGGGCTGTCACGCCCCCGCAGGTAAGCCGGTCAAAAGAGTACAGCGCCTGGGAATAGGCGCCCAGCGCTTCGTACATCTCATTCTGTGTCTCCTCACACGAAGCCAGGGAAGTGCTGTATTCTTCGTAGGTCAGCTCTCCCAGACGGTTCAGTGCCGCCTCGGCGTGAAGACTTTTCTCCGCCTCCTTCACCTGCTCTGCCAGGGTGTCATAGGCATTTCGCATACTGACCAGATTGTTGAAGCTCTCCTCCACCTGCTGCCTCAGGGACCGCGCCTCATTCTGCTTTTCCAGAAGAGCGTCCTGATATTCCAGCGCCGCCTCATATAAGGCATACGGCTCATCCTCCACATAGCGGATGCCGGAGATCTGGCCTTTGAACCATTCCTTTGGAATTCGGATGAACAGAATCCGGATATTTCCCTGCCACGGTTCATCAATGGCTTTTAAAAATTCTTCATACTGCTTTTTAAACGCCTTCTGGCTGATCTTCTGTCCCGCGATAGCCTGATTCACAAAATCGGAAATATACGACATTTTGCTGCCGTACTGCCCCTCCATCAGCCGGTAATTCGTTCGAAGCGAAATCAGGCTTGTGGCCGCGTTCAGGGAGACCTCGTAATAATTCTCATCATGATCCAGAGTATACTGGATCAGATCGTTCAGGCTGCCCCGGTCGATCTGTGAGGATACGAAAGGATTCTCAAAGCGATACCCGGTGGTCACATCCATCCCGATCATTTCCGACAGCTTTTTCTTGTCTGCGTTCAGATTTCTCTGGTCTGACGCGATCTGATCATTCAGCGCCTTTACGGACCGTTCCATGGCCTCCACATCCTTCTCTGCTGTCTGCCCGGTCACCAGTCCGGCACGGTTTTTCAGAAGCGTAAACTTCATGACCTCCAGGCGCTCCTCCTCAAAGGCAATTTTGTCCTGCAGAATCACAATGTCCACATACAGGTTGGAGACCGCCTCATACACTTCCAGGATCTGGTCCGTCATCTTATGATTGACCGTATCGATCTGGGCCTTGATCTGAATGGGTTTAAACTCGAACTCGAAAGCCTCCGACAGGTCCGGTTTCTCCGGGAATTTGAAAGACAGAAGGGGGGACCAGCGAAAAGTTGACATATTCTTTTTCTTTACTTTGATAGACTTGACTGCCTGCCGGAGGGATACTTCTTTTACATTTCGCTCGCTCTCCAGCTTTTCCAGCTTGGGACTGTTGGCCACGCCGTTTTTTTTCGCCATATCCAGGGTCAGAAGCAGGCCTCCCTCCGCCTGTACATCCATGCCGGAAACCATTCCTCCCAGAATTGACAGCAGCAGGAGCAGAATCAATCCTCTGCCGCGTCCTGTCCTCTTCCTCATGACGCCTCCTCCTCTCCCATCTGCTCGATTGTATAAAAGGAAAAACCTTCTTCTTTATTCTGGCAGACAAAATGGTAGATCAGCCCGTCTTTGCGGAAGGAGTACAGATATACCGTATAACCCTCGTCGTAGCCCTCTATCTGATAATAATCTTCATATTCCGAGGTAACCTCCATCTCCACTTCCTGCCGAAATCCGATGCCCGTTCCTCTGGAAACCACCCGGCCCACAGCTACGGCCTCCAAAAGGGTGATGGAGGCATTGCCCGCGTAATCTTCCGTTCCAAAATATTCTCTTAATTCATGGATATCCGCGCAGACGACCCCTCCCCCCTGGAAAGAATCCTGTAAAACCAGTACCTGCTCCACGATCCGCTCGCCATCCAGGGTGCCGGTCTCCTCCGCTCCCAGATACATGGCACCGATGTCTTCCAGAACCACTACAAAGTCCTGATCGCCTTCGTAAAGCGTCCGCGTTCCTTTATAAGCCTCCGAGACCTCTGACACTCTTTTTCCAAGCAGCGCGCTGTATAAAAGCGCGTCGTGGGCAAAGCTGCCGGTGTAGATCAGATTTCCTCCGGAATCATACAGCCTGCCCTCCCCTTCTCTCTTCCCCAGGGAAAACTCTCCGTCATAGGCAAGACTTCCGCTTTCCCGATATAATTTTCCGCTTCCATGGAATAAATTCTGCTCGAATTCTCCCACATACATGGTGGTGCCGCTGTCATAATAACGGGTACCGCTGCCCTGATACCGGTTTTTGTCAAAATTGCCCTGATACACCACGACTCCCTGGGGATTATACAAGGTCCCGTACCCGGTTACGCTTCCGTTTTCTACCTGTCCCTCGTAGGCCAGATAGCCGGATTTCCCGAGGATGCGGACCTTCTCCTTTGCAAACCGCAGCAGAACAGAATCATAATCGTAGGTCTTTACCCCTTCCGTCTTCGCGGAAGGAAGGCTCGAATGAACGCTGAACAGGTAATAGAGGCTGAACACGCCCACCGCCACCATCAGGGCGATGGCCAGCCGCCGGCTGACCAGCCAGCCGAACACCTCATAATAATCCTTTTTGTGCCGGGGCCTGACGTTGAAAAGAGAGGTGAAAAAATCCCGGATTCTGGTGATCAGCCGGGTGCGGATAAAGTTCCAGCTGGTCCAGAGCTTGATCTTCGTCACAAGCGGCGTCACCTTCGCCTTGGCCGATGTGATCAGAACTTTGAACAGATTATCGCCCATCATACCCCTCCTATTGTAGTTCCGCATCCGAGCTCCGCTCGGTCAGATGCTGTTAAGACAGTTCCGCGTCGCCGGGACAGAGCCTGCAGATGTCACCCTGCGTGTTTGTCTCGTTCAGGTATTTTTCGCAGGTGAACAGATACCAGGTGGCCATGGAATCCTCCGGATTCTCCCTGAGCACCTCGTTAAATGCGCTTCTTGCCAGATAAAAATCATGCTGATAAAACAGGCGGATTCCCTTCTGAAACCGGAGATCGGTCTGGGCTTTGCTCCTGCCTTCCCGAAGAGGACAGGCGTCCAGCACCTCGTACAGACGAATCCGCTCCTTCGTGCCTGTGATAAGCAGATAACCCAGATAACGCAGAGGACTGTCCAGATGCTCTCTGCTCTTGACGCTCTCCGTGATCACCAGGTGAAGATTCAAAGTCTGAAACCATCTGGCATACCGATCCAGTTCCTCCAGCTCTCTGGATAACAGATAGGGAATGCTGTGCTTCCTGGTGCCCGCCACCCCGTACATATACTGGGAATAGTGCAACAGAATCCCCACTCTCCCGCTATACAAAGACTTCCGATCCTGTTCCAGAAATCCCTGCATCAGAGAAACACCGAACTCTACTGTGTCTCTGGAAGCTTCCAGAAACAGCACCTTCATCGTATCCAGACTACAGTCTCCGGACACAAAGAAACCGCCGCTTTGCTCCTGATGCTGCTCGATCAGGGATACAAAACTGCCAATCTGGTCCGCGATTGCCTGACCGCTGCCCTCTGCCCGGTCAGAGGAAATGACCGCCACTGTCCCATGCAGCAGGACCATGTCTTTGCTGTTGACTTCCGTGATGGAATCCTTACCCAGAATTTTTTCAATGTTTTTCGGCGCAAAGCGGTAGCAGGACTCAAAGATCTGATACCTTGTATAATTGATCCGGCTGATGGTTTTCCTTGTTTCCATCAGGCTGTTCCACATAAAGTCCACATCTTTTCCGTGGACGGCTTCTTTTTTAATCTCGGTCTCGCCGTTTGCCAGCATCTGCATAGCTGCCGCCAGCTGTTTTAGCTCTCTGCCCTGCAAAAGCAGCAACCAGATACTGACCGCGCTACCGACCAGGAACACAAGCCCCCCATAAAGAAACGGCGATACCAGACTCCGAAAGGAGGAATAAAAACCATCCTCCTGCCGGGTGATTCCCAGCATCAGATATTCCGGAGACAGTCCCTCTGAGGCAGCCACTCCGATCACCTGATGGGTTCTCCCCTGGATGCCGACGAGCATGCTGCCCTCCCGTCCGTCATTCCTCAGCTTATCCAGCAGTTTCCGTGTCCCCACTCCGTAAACTTCCTCAAACATCTGTCCGTTGCGGCCGCTGACGCTGACCAGAATCCTGTGGTCTTTTCCACTCACCAGACAGATATCCGCGAAAATCTCCGAGATGTCATCCTGACGGACGAACCGGGACAGCTGCGCCCGCAGGGTCTCGTAATCTTCTCCCTCGTAAAAGTTTTCCTCCTCCGGATGATACCGCTCTGGGTTTCCCATCTCTTCGGTCAGAGCCCTGACGTAATAGCGGCCGAACCTTCCGGCCTCCTCTTCTCTTGCTTTCTCCTGAATCCGCGGTACCTGCACCGCTCCCGCAAGGGTGATCACCAGCAGAGCCAGCTCCACCACCGCTATCGTATAGACGGTGTGACTGCGGTTCCGAAGGACAGTCAGGAACAAAAACAACACCGCGTAGCCAAAGAGCAGAAGCCCCCCATAGAGAAACATCCGGTCCTGACGGACCTTCATAAGCTGTCCGACAGACAGAGTCCGGTACCAGAAAGCCTCCTGGAGCTTCTCCTTAGCCTGAAAATCTTTCATCCCGCTTCCGTCATCCAGACGATAAAGAAATTCCCCGTTCTCATACCTGGCCTCAATCAGCATACGCCCGGAGGGCGCACCGCCCATCTGCAACAGTTTTTTTGCGGCAGGTTCTTCTTCGCTTCCCAGTTCCTTTTTATCCACATAATAAGCTCCGGCGGACACCCCGTCTTCCAGCACCGCCGTCAGATAAAATCCTTTGGGTTCTGCGGTAAATCCGGTCACGGTCCCCGGTTGCTGCAGGGTGAATTCCTGCGTTTTCTCCGTCATCCTTCCCCGATCGTCAAACTGCACGATCCGATACCGCCAGGATGCCGCTTCGTCGGTCTTCCTCTTTACCAGAAGCCCGTAGAGGCTGTCTTCATAGTCAATCTTTACAAAGAAACTGCCCTTTTCCACCTCGGAAGCCAAAGAGACGTCTTCCACTGTACCGTCGGAATCCATCACATAGAGGACTCCGTCCCTCTCCATATTTTCCACCAGATAGATCCGGTCTCCCTGCATACACCCGTCCAGATACGCGGATCTCATTCTCCCCCTGCTCCAGGTCAGACCGTCCAGGAACGCAAAAACGGCCACCACGATCATAAAGGCAAGCGCAATGATATATGGAATCTGTTTTTTCATAAAGCTTTATCCTTTCGCCGATTATCTGACCAGGGTCTCGGTCCCGATGGTCTTAAATCCATTAAAAAGAAGACGAAGCCATGGTATATCTCCCAGAAACAGCTGAGACAACAGGGAGAGAAGCACCAGCGCCGCAAGCACTGCGCACAGATACAGAAGAACCCGGAACAGTCCGTCCTGATTGCGCCGAAACCATCCCGCCACTCTTTTTCTGAGCCCCTTCTTCTGTCCGGGCGCCGCTGTGATTCGGATATCCTTGTACAGTTCCATGAGCCGCCCGTAGCTTTTCCGCGCGATCTTCTTCTCCAGAAGCCGGTAGCTGAACGCCTTCTGAGAAGCCTTGGGCTTTAAGAGATCCCTCAGGAGCGACGCGCACTGCACTGCGCAGTCCCGCTCGGTTTTCCCCGGGTCCAGCTCCTCCAGATCAATCTGATAGCCCAGACAGACCGTATGATCCTTCTCCAGATGAAGCTGTCCCTGCTCCAGAATCAGATACAGGAACGGATAGGGCAAATTGGAAGTGATACAGGCCATAATGATGCCGAAGCACACATTCTCACATTCCGTCAGTGTGTAGGACTCTCCCATGTAAAATTCCTTCAGCGGCCGTTCCTGCTGGTAGGCAAACACCATACAGAAGGCGCCCTGATCGGAAAAGCAGTCAATATAGGAGTCCTGAGCCGCAAGTCCTGCCTGTTCAAACACTTCCAGATAGGTCTTGACCATCTGATGTTCCCTGATCACCAGCAGCGTGTACAGATTCCGGGCAGAGGTATGCAGGTCCTCACATATGACGATGTCGTTTGTCTTGCCTTTTTTCACAATGCGGACACATCGAAGCTTCATCTTCTGTGACTGATAGAACATCTCTAAGCCTCTTTCTTCTTCACGATGGCATAGGCATAGGTACAGATCACCGGCATGTCGATGCAGTAGATCCGGATCTCATAGACGCCTTCCTTCGCAGGCGCGGTATAGACGCCGTCCGATGTGATCTCACCGTTCCCCGGCTCTGTCAGTTCATAAGCCACACTGCAGCTGTCCATATTGTGATATTTCACATGGAAATAATGACTCTCTCTGGTACCCATCACCACCGTAGGCGTATCGACAGAAATACTCTTTCCGTTGTGGTTCTCCATCAGCCCCAGGTCGTTGCCTGCCGGGAAGCGGATCGCCACCCAGCGGTAAGTCAGCACCAGGTAGTCTACATTCTGGAGAAGCCGGACAGCCACCACAAAGCTTCCCTTGTCATTCATCACCTTGACCGCCGTCTCCGCGTCCGCGGCCATGGAGTTCTCACTCTGAAAGAGCTCCGTGCTCCCATAGATGGTGTTCCTGGCGCTGGTCTTAAGAGCCGGGTCATCTGTGATATACTCATAACCGATATCCACGTAGACGTTTCCGCTGCCCAAGCCGTGCATGATCTCACCGGAATACCGGATATCGCCTCTTTTTGCCGATTCCCCCAAGGGAATCTCCAAAATTCCCGTGGCGACCTCCGGCGTCCTACCCCCGGGAAGCGCCGGATTCTGACTGGGCAGACGCTCCTGAAAGACGTCGTTGTCTTTTAAAATCACCGGTTCTTTGATAAAATACTCCAGGTATTCGTTCCGCAGCATCTCCTGGGCCGGAGCCGTGATATAGGTCTTCACCCCTTTTTCGACCACTTCTTCGATGATGTAGGCGTTCTCGGTCCGCACCAGCTTTAGATCCGCCAGACGAATGTAATCCCGCACCTCTCCCATACTCTTCACCTCCAGGCTCATGCGGCCGATTTCCCGGCTTACAAGCTCTCTTGGACGGCAGTCCGCGATCATCACCCGAACCGAACACCCGGAGGGCGCTTCCTGAAGGATTCCATTGATATGTACCCGGGCCGTCCCGCTCTTTAAAAGAACGGTCGTATCCAGCATCGTTACATCCTGAGTGGTCAGCCAGTATTCTTTTTTCAGAGAATCCCCTTCCGTCAGGGACACGTCAGAAAGCTCGATCTCCACCTCATGCTCTCCCTCCGGCGTCAGAAACACCGGAATCTGCAGAATTCCGTGGTAGCTGAGGGTCTTATAAGCAGGAGAACGCTTCTCCGCCTGCACTTCCAGCTTGACGTTCCTTCCTTTGCAGACCGTGGCCGGCATCACCAATCGGACCACAAAGTCTTCATCCTCATACAGGACTCCCTCCGCCAGAAACTCACTTTCCATCTGGTAGGTAATCGACGCTTCTTCCTGTTCCATCAGAAACAGCTGATAGTTCTCGCTGATCCGGTTGTATTCATATTCATGACCCTCTTCTCCGGTTCCCGCATTCATCGTGTACACGGTATGGACCGGATCCTCCTTGTAACGCAGACAGAGGCTCGCCATGTTCGTATGCAATGCCTCAAATCCTTCTACTGCCGACAGCTTTTTCACCACAGAAGATTCCATAATGATCTCCCGCCCCACACCGTCGATGGCCACGCCGCTCTCAATCAGGACGGACAGATCATCCAGGCTGAACACGCCAAAGCCGCAGACCACCCCGCTGCCGTACATCAGGCTGTTGATAAATCTGCGCTTGTTGTTAAAATAAGTCTGCTCCGCCTGAAAATCGGAGGACGTCAGCATCTTTCCGGAATAATAGCGGTTCCGCTCAAATGGATATAATTTCGTATTATTCATAACTCTTACCTTCCTGATGGATGATGGATGTACTCTTTGAATAAAATTTTATCAAACCCCTTTTGAAAAATCCACTACCCAAAAAGGTAGTCATACTCTGGCGCATACGATTTGCAAAACTTTCAAAGACACAAAAAAAGGACATTGCAGCGCACATCTGCAACATCCTCTTATAGTCACGAACCGGCCTGATCATCCAGATCAAACCAGAATTCCACACCGTTTTTATAATTAATCACACCATAATCCCGATGCATGGATTCCAGAATCGCCCTTACAATGGAAAGACCGACTCCACTGCCTCCGTACTCCCGGGTCCGCGCTTTATCTATTTTATAGAATTTCTCCCAGATCCGGTCCAGATCTTCCTCGGGGATCTGACGCCCGGTATTGAACACTCCTACCCGAACTCGCTTTTCCTGTTTACAAACTGTAACCTTAATTACTCGTTCTCCATCCACATGATTCAGAGCATTGCTGATATAATTATTCATCACCTCCTGCAGCTTATATTCGTTGGCCCATACATAAACCGGTTCCTGCTGTTCATAGATCAGTCTCACCTGCTTTTGTTCAAACAGGATTTTTGCTGCCTTCAGCATGTTGTCGATCATAAAGGCTATATCAAAGCGCTCCATGGCCACCACTTCATTTCCAAACTCCAGTTCGTTCAAAGTCAGCAGATTCTTTACCATCTGGTTCATCTTCCCGGCCTCATCCACAATCACTTCACAGTAAAACTCTCTGCTCTCCGGATCGTCATGAATACACTCCTGAAGCCCCTCTGCGTACCCCTGAATCAGTGCAATGGGGGTTTTCAGCTCATGGGATATATTGGAGAGAAACTCCTTGCGCATCTCGTCATTCCTGGTTTTCTGCTCAATATCTCTTTGAAGCTCATTGTTCACGGTCTTCAATTCAGATATGGTTTTTTCCAGCGTTTCTGAAAGTTGGTTCATATGGTTGCCCAGAAATGCGATCTCGTCCTCTTTTTCACCGGTAAATTTCACATCAAAGTCCAGATTGCTCATCCGCTCCGAGAGCCTTGCCAGTTCCAGAAGCGGCTCTGTAAGTCTTTGAGCCAGTACCTGGATGATCAGGCCGCCAGCCACCAGCACCGTAAGTCCCACATATAAAAGAAACCGGTTGGCCAATTGTACACTTTCCCGGATGGGCTCCAATGCAGTCCGCATCAGAAAAAGTTCTCCGCTGCTTAAAGTACCCGTCATCTCCAAATATTCCACTCTGGAATAGTAATCTGTATTCATCCAGATCGCATACGTATCCTCTTCTTCTGAGAGTTCTCCTTTTTCTCCGGGCGGAAGCTGCCCAAACAGATACGCATAAAGCCTGTGCCTCATCAGCTCATAATTTTTCATCATGTAGATCTTGGGCTGACCATTGCTTTCCATCACAAACAGACTGATATTGTTTGTCTCACAGATAATATTGAGATCCTGCAAAAAATCATCCGTCTCCAAAGTTTTATTGCCCGACGCTTCATTCATCTTCTGATATGCATCTTTGAGAACATTTCCTTTATTTGCAAGATAATATCGTTCCAGAAAAATATCATTGGCCAGCCAGCAGGCAGCAAGAGCCGCCAAAAGCACGACCGAAAAGATCAAGGTGATTTTTTTTCGAATGGAATGTTTCATCATCAACGGTTTTTTTTCAGTACAAAGCATCTTAATGTCTCCTAAACTGCATATTCTGTTTTGGCCCGGCAAATTTTCTTTCCCCACGCTTTTTCGAATATCAGTTCTGTTTGTCCAATATAAAGTCGCAAATTTCCAGCGAAGCGCACCGCTTTTTTCTATATTTGCCTTATTATATATGCTTCCCATAAAATATACAAGGCAAAAAAAGATCTCCGCTACCATCGTTTGGGTTATCCAGTCCCAATTCCAGAATAACGGAGATCTCTCTTCCTTTCAATATGATCGAACAAAAATATTATCTGGCAGTTTCTTCATCTTCCATTTCCTTTTTACGGGAAAGTGCCACGATTACAGTCTGCACAACAGCGATAATCGCCATCACAAGTGTCCATTGGTCTACAAAACCGGTCGGGAGGGTGATATCCTCCGTCAGGCAGAATGCAAGGACAGAAACAATCGCTACCGGAAGACTGATCAGACGCATGACGCCTCTCTTCTTCAGCTTTTTCTTTTTGTCTTCTTCTGAAGCTTTGCTGATATTGACAAAATATCCAATCAGCAGCATCAGAGATTCAAAAACTCCAAGATTCATCAAAGCGAAGTTCACAAGTGCCCAGCTTCCGCCTGGTCCTCCTGCCAGAGGCGGCATTTCATCTTCAATCTCCTCCAGTACAGGCTCTGCTGCCTCATCATCCTCCGAAGTTTCCGGCTGTGCAAGGGGAACAGGTGTATCAGCAACCTCCACTTCCGGTTCTGCTTCTGGTACCGCTGCCACTGCCGGCACTGCTGCGACAGGCACTGCTGCAGGCGGTATGATTGTCTGCACAACCGGCGTTGCAGGCGGAGCCACAGGCGCTGCAGGTGCATCTTCTACCGGATCCGGATCGGGTTCCGTCGATGATCCTCCGCCTCCAGTCGACGAAGAACCAGGCCTTCTGGGCGGATTGCCAGGTGTCGGATCAGACGGGTTCGTCGGATTTGCTGGATCCGTCGGATTCGTCGGGTCTGTCGGATTCGTTGGATCCGTTGGATCAGTCGGCTCCGTCGGGTCTGTCGGATTCGTCGGGTCGGTTGGATCAGTCGGCTCCGTTGGATCCGTCGGATCAGTTGGATCAGTCGGCTCCGTTGGATCAGTTGGATCCGTCGGATCCGTTGGATTCGTCGGATCAGTCGGCTCCGTCGGGTCTGTCGGATCAGTCGGATCCGTTGGATCAGTTGGATCCGTCGGGTCAGTCGGATCCGTTGGCTCCGTCGGGTCTGTCGGATCCGTTGGATCATCTTTCTCGAAGCCGGCCACAAAGATATAAGTCTTTCCGCCCTCGATCATCTGCTCCTGATCCGGATCTGGTGTCCAGCCTTTAAAGGTGTAGTCCTCATCCGGAACAGCTGTCACTCCATCCGTTCCGATGATCATTTCCCTGCTTTCCACATACTGCCCTTCGTCGTCAGCCAGAGTGATCACTCTGCTGGTTGTACCAGCCACACTTCCGCCTTCACCAGCTTCGTATTTCACCATTGCCTGATACTTGTCAGCAATTCCATCACCATTGGTAGGATCGTCATCCGGATCCCTGTCCGGATCCGCCACATTATCCAGTGCATAGATCACCGTGATTTCCACATCTTCTACCGCCGTGTCCGTCACCTTTCCATGGATGTCGATCTTGATATAGTGATCTTCCCCTGCCTGAAGTTCATCTTCGATCTTGTCGCTGACATCGTATGTTTCGCCATACTTCTCCGCGATGCGCTCGGCAGTTTTCAGTTCCTTACCGCTTTCGTCCACATATTTCACAGTAATGGTAATATCCACTTTTTCAAAAACCGGTTTAATTGTAATATTTCCTGTCTTAGAATCTTTCTCAGGAATACCCCATTCTTTAAATCTGTGGCCTTCGGGAGGTTCAGGCGTTCCCTTAGGATCCCTGTAGCTTCCGTCTCCTTTAATGGTGTCCTGGTCAAACACGTGATTGTCTTTATCAAGCCAAGTCACGGTCGGAGCATTGGGTTTCGTCTCGGTACCGCTGCTTCCGGTCACGTTACCACCAGGACCTGTAGGACGTTCACCGCTGCCGCTGCCCGGCGTAATCGAAGTTTCCGGCGGATTGACCATTGGACCTTCTGCTTCACCTGTACCGCCAACAACACCGTTGCTATAGGCAACCGCTTTCATTTTGCCAGTACTCGGATCATAGTCAAAAGCACCAGCCTTGACTATATTTTGCAGCGTCTGACCATCATACCCGGTCACTGTCGCTTTATAGCTCAGAGTAACAGACTGTCCTTTTTTGAACAGACCATTCCAGGTAAAGTAGAGAAGCTCGCCTTCTGTGGCAGTCTTATCATAAATGTTGCAAGATGCAATATTCGTACCCTGGACCGTATTGCGATCCAGCGTCAGTTTGAAGTCCATCGTGTCCATGGCGGACAGATTCCACAGATCCACATTGCCGCTGTTGGTAATCTTGACTTTGTAAGTCACCGTATCTCCCATGGAAATCTGATCATCTGCAGTGAGTCTTCTGGTACCCGCCGCGTCATAGATCGACTTTTCAACCGTTATGCCAGGATCAGAAGCCACCGGTATCGGCTCAATATGGAAAACAACATAATTGCATTCATAACGGCCTAAACTGTCGTCATTGAATTCCCTCACAATTTCTTTGCCCGGATTCAATTTCCGAAGTTCATCAAGGCTGTCACCCGATGTCCATTTTCCGTCTTTGTAATAAAACATGACGTCGATGCTTTTTGTGTCGTTTACATATTGATGACTTTCTTTTACTTTGTCAAAGCGGTCCAAAAAGTCACTGGGGTATACGGTAACTGCGCACTGCCAGTCATAGCCAGCCACTTTTGATCTCTCCACTCTTCCAACACTGTACTCAGTGATGCCATTGGTTACAGGGCGAATACGCATATGCATGGATTCTTTATGGCCAATGCCGTCACATACCAGTTTCACACGCAGAAGTTTTGTATTTTCTTGAATGGTATTGTCTGGATTGGGTGCATCCGGAGCCTCATCAACATGTGTGGTCTCCGTACTGGTAGTACTGCTATCAGTCCCTATTCCGGGAGTAATTTTCGCAGTGTTCACTAACCTGCCATTGTCAATGTCCGTAACCTTAAAATTTCTGGTCACATAGATGACATCTGTGCCGGTCGCTCCAAGTGTATTTTCCACACCCAGTTTTGGACCTGCCGCCCAGACTGCACCTGGATCTGTCACTGTATACTTTGTACCGGGCGTGCCCGTAACCGTGATTTTGTACAGCAAAGTTATGGATTCATTTCCTGAAAAACTTACAAAATCGTCGACTGGAAATGTGATATTGGTGGTTTTTATGTTGACTGCTTCTGCCTCACCTTTAGTCTCCACCAATGTTTTCTTGAAACTTTTAATGGCAGGAGTGGTGTAATCATACCGCAGGGTTATCACATTTGCATCATTATTTTTCGTAAGCTTCAACGAAGGAGAAGGGCTACAACTTGAATAACTGAACTCTAGCTCTGCTCCATCAATGGTATACATTTTCCATTCTGGATTTTCTTCTGCCAGAATCGAGCCAACAATCTCGTCACCAATCTGACCATCTATTGGTTTCTTTGTAATCCTTGCTTCTAACACGTTGTCCCTATAATACTCACGGACAATGGTATATTGAGCATCACCTTCAACCTTCACAATCCATTCATCACAGCTAATGGTAAAAGATTCATATCCCTTCCAAGTGCTGTTATAATGCCAACCTGATACTCTTGTAGTTCCCGCATCTTTTGCAGTCACTCTAAGACCATTGGTAGCCCAGTCAACTGTTGCAACACCATCATTCCCAACTACTGGATCACCTAACACTTCTGATCCCGGATATACATTTTCTAAGACCTGTGTTCCTTTGACTGTCACTGTCGTTGGTTCATAAACCACAACTGTGAATTTTTCAATCATTTTTACACGGTTCAGACTGTTGGAATAAGTACAATAAACTTCTGCTTTACCAGGACCGATTCCAGTAATCTCCGGCGTGACAATATCACAATAATCATAGTCCCAACCGCCATTTTCAACCCCACCAGTAATCACTGCTACATTTTTATCAGATGTATAGTTAACTACATCTTTAACATCTATGACATAGCCGTCATTGTTGGTAAGATAAAGCTCTATCATATCCATTGTCGCACCAACCGGAATATAGACAGTATGCTCTTTATTATAAGTGCCTGGTTTTGTACCGCTGCTGCCACCGTCGCCATTGCCTACGCCCGTTCCCACACTGATCCCGGTCATAGTGCAATTCGCAACTGCTGCTGCACCAGGCATATCCGGACTGTTATATATGCTATCTCCTGTACCATGCGTAACTGCATTGAAAGCCAGTTTTACATCAGCCTTACCATCACTGATTCCTGTATAGGTAATCTTTAGTTTTCCGTCTCTAAACTTTTCATAGGAAACTGATAAAACACTGGTGTCTGTGCTGTAAATGCTAATATCATTCCATGAAGTTACTTTATAAGTACCATAGGACTTATCCCACACATACATGTAACCTTCATCTACCCATGTCTCACCAACTCCTACATTGATGTTTAAGTTAATGGTTCTACAATCCAGTTCATAGACATAGTTTTGATCATAAATATTGTACTTTTTGGAAAATAAACTCTGATTATTGCCAGTATCAAACGTCTCCGGTTTCTCACCACCAAGCCCATTTTCCCAGATGTCCTGAACGGTCATAAATGCTGCTTCTACCTCTGCATAAGCATCCTGTACATCCTCACGTTCGAGATAGGTACCTTCTGCAACGTCACGCAGGGCTTCATAAGCATCCATGGCGGCATTCACCAGTTCTCCGGCTTCCTCCAGATTCTCTGCGGTGATATTGGCCGGAATCCGGTCTGCTGCATCGAGAAACGTCTGCACCTCATCCGGTACATCCTCCTCTGCCTCTTCCGCTTTTGGCTTCCCGGCAGCGGCAGGATCCAGTTCCTCATCTGTCGCCGTGACTTCCGGCGCCACATCTGTGTTCTCTGGTTCCTCCGGGGTCTTTGTGACTGCCGGATCTTCTGGTTTTGCCGGCGTCTCTGGATTCTCCGAAATGATCGGTTCCTCCGGATCGGTCAGATCACCCGGCGTCTTTGTATCTTCCGAAGTTGTCGGTTCCTCTTTCACTTCCGGATCGGTTGATTCTTCTGAATCTTCCGGTGCTTCTGGTTCCTCTTTCACCTCCGGATCGGCCGGCGCCTCTGATTCCTCGGAATCTTCTGGTACTGCCGGATCCTTTGAGGCTTCCGGATCTGTTGGTGCTGCTGATTCCTCGGAATCTTTCAGTACCCCTGATTCCTCTGATGTCTCTGGATCAACCGATTCTACGGTATCTTCTTCACCCTGGACCGCGCATTCCTCTTCAGAGACCTGTACTGCATCGTCAGACTGTTCCTTCTGGATTGTTTCTGTTGCTTCATCTGGTGTCTCAGTCGTCACATCTGCAGCCGCAGCCGCAAAGGCGGATGTGCTGATCGTGCCCGCAAACAAGCTGACCGCCAGCAATACCGATAACAGTTTCATCCGAAAACACTTCTTTCTTTTCCCTGTCATATCTGACATCCTCCTTTCTCATTCTAAATTTGAAGTTTTCTGTTCTGTCATCCGGCCAGCATTTCATCGAAGAGCTGAATCAGTTCAATCGCACTGTGAAATACATACTCGCGATTTTCCCTCTGCCAGACCAGCCTCCCCTGCCATGTGTAATGCTCCCGAAAAAGAATCTGTATGCGGAAGATCTCTTCTTTCTCCCCGCCGTCATATTCTGGGAAAATAAACGGCGGCGGCGGATTCGGACAACTTTCCAGATCCATCAGACCATCCAAAAGCAGAACCATTTGTGACAGACTATGAAACTCTTTCTTTCCATCCAGTCGCGGATGCTGCAGACAGCCCGTCATAATTCCATTTTTATAAGACATTACCGTGACCACTGCTTCCCTGCTGCTGCAGGGGATTCTTCTTGTTTGAAGTTTTATCTTTCCACCTCCCTCCCTGGATAATTCCAATATAACAGTCCCCCGTGACCGAACTGTTACAATTTCGGTAACCGGGGGACTTCATTTTCTTCAATCTTCAAAAGACAAAGCTTCCATATGATAGGTCATGTGTGCCTGCGAACGCCGATAGATTTTGTGAAACGCACGGTCCAGTCTGCTGACCACCATCTGCGCATTTTCCGCGTCGGCACCAGTCAGCAGAAAAATATACGATCCGGTTTCCAGCCTGGCCACAGGATCGCCTGCTCTAAGACCTTCCAGCAGAATCCGTTCCAGCCTCCGCACATCTGCAGCAGGAACGGCTCCCTGCCCCAACCGGACGATGATCAGCATGGCATTTCCTTTGGAACGCAAAAGATGTCTTCGCTCCAGACTGACAATGTTTTGAAACATTTCAAAGGAACAGAAAAAGGCTCTTTTTCCAGGATCTTCTTCACTTAACAATTCAAAAATTTCTGAAATTCCAAGATCCTGTTTGCGAAGACCTGCAGCCAGGGAACAAAGCTTTTCCACACGGTCAGAGGGTTCAATCTGAAATTCCTCCAGCATACGATTTCGGAAGTTTTCGTATTTTTCCACTGCCTGTTCCGGCTGGTTCAGTGCTATCAGTGCCTGCATCTGGCAGAATGTGAAATCTTCCACAGAGAAATCGATCTCATAAGCCTGTTCTCCAATCAGCATCATCTCGATCCATCGTTCTTCCTGTTCCAGCAAAGGCAGAAGTGTTTTACAGGCATCCAGGTAGAGTGTCCGATAGTATTGTCTTGGTCCTGCCACCCACCTGCTGTCATTGGCAGACAGAAAATCCCCTTTATACAAAGAAACTGCCCGAAGAAGGGATTCCACCTGTTCTGTCCCCTTTTTCCTTCCTGCCTCCAGACAGGCATCTTCAAATTGCTTTATATCCAGTTCCAGGCTGACTTCTGGATTCCAGGCATAACAGCCTGGAAGGGTCAGAAGCAGTTCTTCCTGATACGGATAAAGTTCCCTCAAAAGATTTCTGGCACGCAGAAGCATGCGGCGCAATGCATTGGCGGGTGTATCACTGCGTTCCGGCCAGAATTCTTCGATCAGCTCTGCTGCCGAAATATTCCTTTCATGATGCACAATCAGATACTGCAGAAATGACAGGACTTTCCGGCCAGATTTCAAAACTGCTCCCTCGCAGGAGAATGATCCCAGCAGCTCGAAATGCAGAGACTTTCTTTCATTCACTATCCTCACCCCTCACTTGTGTTTTATTTATTGTATAACACGTTTCGTGTTTTAGTCAACTCGTATCGTGTTTGATACTCAATAATTTACCGGAGGACGTTAAAATAAAAGGAACTTGGAGTGTATTTCTGTAAAAAAGGGGACTATATGAAGCTCGGCGATATTATGAAAGAATTATTAGATCTGCATAGTATGACACAAAAACAACTGGCGGAAGCTCTGGATCTGTCTCCTTCCGCCCTGGGCAATTACATTCAGGGAACCCGGGAACCGGATTACAGCACCCTGATACGGATTGCGGATCACTTCCATGTAACCACGGATTTTCTGCTGGATCATACCGTGAATACCACTGCGTCTGACAAAAAAGCCACCCACAGAGAAGAACAGCTGCTCCTCATTTTCCGTTCTCTGACCAGTGATCAGCAGGAATTTTATCTGGAGCAGGGTCAGATTTTTCTGCGCCAGAACCGAAAAAAAGGATCATCCTTTTTACCCCGCGCTCAGAGCAGTAACCGCGTAATATCATAAAAAGACGGAGCCACATGTGCTCCGCCTTTTTTATCCTATCATCTTATGACTGCAACATCACTCTTAATGAGAACAGAATTCCTCATTATGAAGCAGTTTATGTTCTTTACCCTTCAGGAAACCTTCATACAGCGCAATAACGGTCGGATTCTCATCACACTTCTTGATGACCGAAATGTTATCTGCATTGTAGATACCTGTCGTCCGTGCGGTCTTCGCCTTCAGACCTTTCAGACGTGGCTGACCTCCGCCCATGACGCATCCGCGGCGGCATGCCATCACCTCAATGAGATGATACTCTTTTTCACCGCTCTTTACCTGCTCCATGACCGTCTTTGCATTGGCAAGTCCGCTGACCACGCAGATCTTCACATCCATTCCATCATAGGGAATCGTAAATTCACGGATGAAATCATCATCACCTGACTGACGGACGCCGCACTCTGCGATACGGTCCAGAGTTGCCTTATCATGTCCTTCGGTCAGTCTTCTGATAACTGCTTCCGTCACACCGCCGGTCACACCAAAGATCACGCCGCCGCCGGAACCAAGCCCGAACGGAATATCGGAAGCTTCCGACTCAAGGTCTGCAAAATCAATACCGGTAGTCTTGATCATCTGTACCAGCTCTGTGGTGGTGATGACATAATCGGTATCCTGCTCACCGTCGGTACAGCTGTTGGGGCGTTTTGCTTCCATCTTCTTGGCTGTACACGGCATGAAAGATACCATCACGGTCTTCTTATCCCCGCCGTTGGCCGGATCACGGAAATATTCCTTCACCACTGCAGAGAGCATACCCTGCGGGGAACGGCAGGTGGACACATTGTCCTTGAACTCTTCAAACTGATCGCCTACAAACTTCACCCATGCCGGACAGCAGGAGGTAAGAAGCGGCAGCTTTCCGCCGTTCTTCACGCGGTCCAGAAACTCTGCGGATTCTTCCATAATCGTAAGGTCCGCACTGAAGTTTGTATCATAAACCTCGTCAAAGCCCATTCTGTGAAGCACGCTGACGATCTTGCCCATGGTACTCTTGCCTTTGGGAAGTCCAAACGCATCGCCCACTGCCACACGGACAGACGGAGCAATCTGAGCTACCACACGGACATTCGGATCTGCCAGAGCATCCCATACGGCTTCTTTGTCATCCTTGATGCTGATCGCGCCGGTGGGACAGAACACACGGCACTGTCCGCAGTTCACACACTCGGTGGTAGCGATCTCACGGTCAAAGGCCGGCATAACCATGGCATCCGATCCACGATGAGCAAATCCAAGTGCACCTACACCCTGCAGCTCGCTGCAGACACGCACACAGTTGCCGCAGAGGATACATTTGTTCGGATCGCGGATGATGGACGGGGAACTGAAGTCCAGAGGCTTCTCTTCCCGGTAATTCTGAAAACGTACTTCCGTCACGCCAAAGCGAAGAGCCAGCGCCTGCAGATCACAGTCACCACTCTTGACACAGGTGGTACAGTCTCTGCAATGAGCTGCCAGAAGCAGTTCAATGATCATCTTACGGTATTTCTTCAGTTTTCCGGTGTTGGTATAGATCACCATACCGTCACGGGGCTCCTCGGAGCAGGATGCAAACATCCTTCCTCTGTCGTCTTCCACGGTACACAGACGGCATGCGCCGAACGTGGAGAGCTCCGAGTGATAGCAAAGAGTCGGAATGTCGATGCCGGCTTTACGGATAATAGACAGGACATTCTTCTCGTCGGTAAATTCTACTTTTCTACCATCTATTGTAATTGTTCCCATATCTGTCCTCCCTATTCCTCGATATAGATTGCGTCAAATGCGCAGTTATCCTTACATGCGCCGCACTTGATACAAAGTTTCGGGTTGATATGATAGCATTCTTTGCGGACACCTGTGATTGCGCCCACCGGACAGTTCTTCGCACACTTGCCGCAGCCTTTGCAGTACTCCGGATTGATGGAGAAGCGGCGCATTGCCTGACAGACTTTCGCCGGACATTTCTTATCCACAATATGCTCTACATATTCATCCCTGAAGGTTTTCAGCGTACTGATGACCGGAAGCGGAGCGCTCTTTCCAAGACCGCAAAGAGCCATGCTGCGAATCATGTTCGCCAGCTCTTCCAGGCGGTCCAGATCTTCCATCTCGCCCTCACCGGCTACAATCTTCTCCAGGATCTCCAGCATTCTCTTGGTACCTTCCCGGCAGGGCACACATTTTCCGCAGGACTCTCTCTGAGTAAAGCTCATGAAGAAACGGGCAACCTCCACCATACAGGTGTTGGTATCCATAACCACCATACCGCCGGAGCCGACGATGGCATTGAATTTCTTCACAGAGTCGAAATCAAGGGGCTCGTCAAGATGCTTCTCGGTCAGACATCCGCCGGACGGTCCGCCGATCTGCACTGCCTTGAACTCAGCGCCGTTCTTTAAACCGCCGCCGATATCGAAGATGATCTCCCGGAGCGTACTGCCCATGGGCACCTCGATCAGACCGGTGTTCTCGATGGAACCGGTCAGGGAGAAGGTCTTCGTTCCCGGGCTGCCCTCTGTACCGATGGTCCGGTACCAGTCTGCACCCTGAAGAATAATCTTCGGAACATTGGCATAAGTCTCCACGTTGTTCAGAACCGTCGGTTTCTCCCAGAGACCCTTTTCCACGGTACGCGGCGGTTTCACACGAGGCATACCTCTGTTGCCTTCGATGGATGCGGTCAGAGCGGAACCCTCACCACAGACAAATGCGCCTGCACCTCTGTTAATATGTAAATGGAAGGAAAAATCCGTGCCAAGAATATTGTCGCCTAAAAGCCCTCTCTCTTCCAGCTGAGCGATGGCATGGCGAAGTCTCTTGACGGACATGGGATACTCTGCACGCACGTAGATATAACCATCGGTGGATTCCACTGCATATCCGGCGATCATCATACCCTCAATCAGCTTGAAGGGATCACCTTCCATAACAGAACCGTCCATAAATGCTCCCGGGTCACCCTCGTCACCGTTGCAGACCACATAGCGGATCTTTTCTTTCTGTCTTGCAACCTGCTTCCATTTTCTTCCGCAGGGGAAGCCTCCGCCTCCGCGTCCGCGCAGGCCCGAGCGGTCCACTTCCTCAATGATCTCTTCTCTGCTCATGTCAAACATGGCTTTGGTGAGCGCCTCAAAACCGCCCGCTGCAATATACTCATCCAGAGATTCTGCATCCACGCGTCCGCAGTTCTCCAGTACGATTCTGGTCTGCTTTGCCATGAACGGAATGTCTTCCGGATGCTTATAATGAACGTCTTTCTTGGAATAAAGAAGACGGTCTACCACTTCATTTCCAAGAACCGTGGACTCGAAAATCTCCTTGCAGTCTTCGATCTGGACTTTTACATACTGGATGACTTCATCACCCTTCTGAATACGAACCAGAGGTCCCAACTCACAAAAGCCCTGACATCCGGTCTTCTTGACACCCACATGCTCATGCTCGCCTTCATCATGGGGAGCAAAATCCAGTACAATACCCGGAGCATCCTTGGTCAGACTTAAGAATTCTTCGTAAATCTTTGTGGAGCCCGTTGCAATACAGCCTGTACCGGAACAGACAAGAATTCTGCAGTCATACGCTGCTACCTGTTCTCTGGCTGATTCACGTACCTGTAACAATTCTTCTTTGTTTTTAATCATCAGCCCTTACCTCTCAATTCTTCAATTACTGCAAGTGCTTTTTCCGGTGTCATGGAAGGATATACATCTTCGTTTACCATCATGGTCGGAGCAAGACCGCATGCGCCCAGACAGGATACGGTTTCCACAGTAAACATCATATCGTCTGTCGTATGTTTTTTCTTGCTGAGTCCCAGTTCCTTCCAGAGTGCTTCCAGCACTGGAGTGGATTTCCGGACATGACAGGCTGTGCCATCACATACTTTAATCACATATTTTCCCTTTGCCTCAAAAGAAAAGTTCTCATAGAAGGTGGCCACACTGTATGCTTTTGCCTCCTTGATTCCGATTTCTTTTGCCACATAGGTCAGCAGCTCTCCCGGCAGATAACGATATTCTGCCTGAATGTCCTGCATGATTGGGATCAGTGAGCCGGCTTTGCGGCCATAATGCTCAATGATCTCATCTGTCTTACGATAATAAGACTGATCCAGCATTCGTTTTTCCTCCTTGTTTTGTTGATTGTACAAACCGCACATGTATACGCTTATAACTTTAACACTCCGCGGCCTTTCGCACAATGTACAGACCATACAGAATTATTTCTGTTTCTTTGTGCATTTTTACACATATTGTCAAATTGTATGAACTCACTCATATTATAATAGTTGTCATTTTGAGAATAGTGTGTTAAAATTTATAGAAATATTTCACAACTTTTTAAAACGATGTCAATTTTTGGAGAAAATGCATGGAAACCAGGATTGTACTGATCGGAATTATTGTTGAAAATACAGACGCCATAGAGCGGCTGAACAGACTTTTACACGAATACGGCCATTACATTATTGGACGGATGGGGATCCCCTACCGGGAACGGAAGGTGAATATCATCAGTGTCGCCCTGGATGCCCCCCAGGACATCGTGAGTGCCCTTTCCGGAAAGATCGGAAGACTTCCGGGAGTCTCTGCAAAGACCGTATATTCCAATGTGAAAGGTGGTGCTTCGCTGACTGCTCACGGAATACAGGAATGATTCCGCTGCCGCTTATATGGCGGCAGGTTCCATAGCAGACAGCATCACAATATAACTATTCACTGACCGGGAAGCCAGGAGCGCTTGATGCCGTCCTGCCTGACCGAAAAGAAAGGAGCGTACATCACCCATGTACAATGTAAAATCATTAAAAGCAGAGGAATTTATCTCAGACGAAGAAATCCGGGAGACGCTGGCCTATGCGGATGCCAACAAAGATAACCTGGAGGTCATTGATCAGATTCTTACCAAGGCAAGAGAGCGGAAAGGCCTGACCCACAGGGAAGCTTCTGTCCTTCTGGCCTGTGATCTTCCGGAGAAGACCGAAGAAATCTTTGCACTGGCAGAACAGCTGAAAAAGGATTACTATGGCAACCGCATCGTTTTGTTTGCACCTTTGTATCTGTCCAATTACTGTGTCAACGGATGCGTTTACTGCCCCTATCACGCCAAGAACAAGCACATTGCAAGAAAAAAACTGACGCAGGAAGAGATCATCAAAGAAGTCACTGCCCTGCAGGACATGGGACACAAACGGCTGGCAATTGAGGCTGGCGAGGACCCGGTGAACAATCCCATCGAATATATCCTGGAATGCATCCACACCATTTACAGCATCAAACATAAAAACGGCGCGATCCGCCGGGTCAATGTCAATATCGCAGCCACAACGGTGGAAAATTACCGCCGCTTAAAAGAGGCAGAAATCGGAACTTATATTCTGTTCCAGGAAACTTACCATAAAGAAAGCTATGAAAAACTGCATCCTACCGGACCAAAGCATGATTATGCATGGCACACAGAAGCCATGGACCGGGCCATGGAAGGCGGCATCGACGATGTGGGCCTGGGGGTTTTATTTGGGCTGGAATTATACCGCTATGAATTTGCAGGACTTCTGATGCACGCAGAACACTTAGAAGCCGTTCACGGCGTCGGCCCGCACACCATCAGCGTTCCCAGGATCAAGCATGCGGATGATATTGATCCCTCTGCTTTTGACAACAGCATCAGTGACGACATTTTTGCTAAAATCTGCGCCCTGATCCGGATCTCTGTGCCTTACACCGGCATGATCATCTCCACCAGAGAGAGCCAGGAAGTCCGGGAACGGGTGCTTCCTCTTGGCGTCTCCCAGATCAGCGGCGCCTCCAGAACCAGTGTGGGCGGATATGCGACCCCGGAAACCGAAGAAGAAATAACCAGTGCTCAGTTCGATGTAAGTGATCAAAGGACTCTGGATGAGGTGGTAAACTGGCTGATGAAACTGGGCTATATCCCAAGCTTTTGCACTGCCTGTTACCGGGAAGGGCGCACCGGCGACCGTTTTATGTCCCTGTGTAAAAATATGCAGATCCTAAACTGCTGCCATCCCAATGCCCTGATGACACTGAAAGAATATCTGGAAGACTATGCCCGTGAAGAGACCAGAAAAATCGGCATGGAACTGATCGGGCGGGAACTGGAGAAAATCCCCAATCCCAAAGTCAAACGGATTGCCACGGAGCATATCCATGATATTGGAGAAGGAAAACGGGATTTCCGGTTCTGATTCTTTGAAAAATCCATTTTATCAGCAAAGCGGAGAAGGGAGGCAATTCACCCTTCTGCCGCTTTCAGCGCTTCCCGGGTCTTCGCTCCGCAAACCCCGTCCGGTTCCTTGCCGGAATAGGTCTTTGGATGGGTTTTCTGAAATGCCCGCAGGGCCAGATCCGTAGCAGGACCGAATTTTCCGTCAAGCATGATATCATAACCTGCTTCCCTCAGTTCCCACTGAAGCCATTTCACACCCTCCTGTACAATCCCCACCAAAAGACGCTGATACCGAAGTATTTTCACCGGCTCCCGGTAAGGATTTCTTTGATTCGCATCCTGATCTGCATACCAGATATCCAGATCCACATCTCCGGTGATTCCGGGCAGTTTTCCTTTCCTGGAATACTGCCATCCGACCTCTCCCACATGGGGCCTTAATCCCTCTTTTAATGTTCCGTTGTCTGCAGCCGGATACCGGGCGATCCAGTATTTCGCATCCAGGCCGCTGCAAACGTTGGCATACCAGTCTTTATTACAGTAAATGCCGCACTCATACCCGCCGTTTCGAATGGTCTTCATCCAGGTATCCGCCAATTTTTTTACTTTCTTTTTTCCCAGTGCACGCTGTCTGTTCCATTCCAGATCCAGCCACACCCCCATCTCCAGTTTCCGTCCGGCAAGCGCCGTCAAAACACCTTCTGCTTCAGACCTTGCCTGAGCTTCTGTCAGCGCATAGCTGAACCGATATACTCCTCTTAAAATACCGGCAGCCCCGCTGCCACTGTAATTATGTTCAAAACTATGATCTTTTCCCTTGCTGTCCATAATCCGCAGAATGGCAAAACGTACTCCATCCGCTCCCACTGCTGACCAGTCCGGTTTTTTCTGATAGCTGGAAACATCGATCCCCTGCATACTCATAAACCTTCCACACTCCTTTTCTTCGGCATAATCTGCCGGCATCTGACGGAAAGTTTTTCTTTCCTCTTACAGTATAAGTACGCCAAAAGTCGAATTGTGTGAACCCCTGTCAAAAAAATATTGTGAAAAATTTATCAGATCCACATAAAAAAATCGTTCCTGCCAGAAAATCTGGATCAGGAACGATTCTTTTTACCGATGACAGCCATGATGTCTGCCGGATCCCCTGCCGGAAACCGACGCACAAGTGCCGTCGCAGTAGCCGTCTTGATGGTCATAACCACAGTACTCACACCCGTCATGTGTGTGTCGTCCTGTCTCTGCACATCCTTCCACCGGACAAACCGGACAGCTGGTATCCACCGTCGCCTGTCTGCGATGTCCATGATGCCCGTGAGCAGAAACCGGCATAGCCAGAAGAACTGCCAGCAGAGCTGTTGCCAGCACTGCTGTAAGATGTCTGCGCATATGCATCCCTCTCCCCTCCTTTCTTCTACCCTTTATAGCCAAGGTAGGTCCTGTAACCATACTATAGCACAGAAAAGGGGTTCCAAACAAGTATCTTTGTGCTTTTATCACGATATACTGCCGCTTCTGCTACGGTTCACAGGTACCCTGTGAACGTAACCGCATATGCCTATTGGAAATCAAAATCATACATTTAACCAGCTTACTTTTTCTGCTTCATATAGTTCGGGCAGCACCAGATTTTTCTGCATCTTCTGAATTGCCAGTTCCGGGACCGGATCAGAACGGTTCTGGTTGCGGGCAAGCTGTTCTTCCCATGCCGTCTCCAGATACACAATGTGCACCGAAGCGCCATAGTTGTGGAACAGGCGGATCTGTTTTTCCCGAAGAGACGAAGTTAAGCTGGTGGCATTCCACACAAACGGCTGCTTTTTCCGAAGATATTCCTTTGCCTTCTCCCGGGCTCTTTGCGCCACCTCACCCTGAGGTTCCAGCGGAGATATGTGCAGTTCCTTGCGGATCTCATCCAGCGAAACTACCGGCAGACCGCTGCAGTTTCTTTGAATCCAGGTATCTTTTCCGGTTCCGGGCAGCCCTGCCATCAAGATCACTTTGCCCCATGTATCATCATACAGCTCCTGACCCGGACTGATCTTTCTTCCAGACAGATACGCATATCTTGCATAGTCCGACGGAAACCGAAACGGTCTGTCCAGACACGACAATTCCCGGGCAAATTCCGCACACAGGCGAACCATATCCACGGATTGCTCCACATTTTGATAGATTCTTCCTCTGACATCCGCTTCTTCCAGAATACACAAAAGTTCCACCGTAAAATCCGCTGCCAGCTCTCCATTGGATGCAATCTGAAAAATTCTTCGCTCCGGATCCTCCTGATCCAAAATATGTGCAGGTACCGAATGATAGCGGATCAGGCTGCAGACGGTCTCCCGAAATTCCAGCCGATCCCTGGTGCCGCCCAATCCATATGTAACGCGCAGCATCTCTCTGGCCATCCGGGCACCCACCACGGTGTGATTGGGCGATATCAGACAGCCATCCTCCCATCTGGTACATGGAATCTTGCCGATATCGTGCAGAACCGCTGCCAGAAAGACTTCCTGCCGCTGCCTTTTGGGAAGTTTTCGAAAGCGGTTCATGGATACCAGTTCTTCACAGACCATCCGGGTATGACTCCACACATCCCCTTCTCCATGCCAGCATGGATTCTGCTGAGTCTTGGCCATCTGCTCAAAATACGGCCAAAGCCACAGGCCGTGCCAAAGATCCCAGTCGATTTTCCAGTCCAAAGGCCCGGGTATCAGCGACAGAAGCCTTTCCCATTCCGGATTCATATGCCCTCACCCCTTTTGGGAAGTTCGGGAAGAAAAAGTTCCTCCACAGAGATACTCAGCCGGTTCGGCACAATCGGCCGGTCAATCCAGTGAGAATCCGACCCCTGAATACACTGAAGAAAAGAAGCCCTCACATATTTCAGCCGCTGCGTCACAAAGCCGCCCTCTTCTACTTTCAGATACAGCCCTTCCATAAGGCCGGAACCTTCCGTCTCCCGGCACTGCCGGTCAGCGTCTAGTCCCTCCTTCTCACAGTAAGCCCGCAGACGTTCCATATGTCCCGGCTTTATGTACAAAGACGGACCAATCAAAGACAAAAGTTCTTTCTGGTCGGCAAAGACGCCCGATCTCAGTACCGGGACCGACACCACCGGCAGCCCCTTGATCAGCTTATGCCTGGAGGGGGTATCCAGAAAACAGCCGTTTTCCCGGTCCAGAATGTCAAATTCTAAAAAATAATGAGGCAGTGCATCGTAGTAAACGCTGTGCTTCGCATACATCCATTCCCCATACAGAATATAGCGGTCGCCCAGCACCTCATAAAATGCTGCCCTGTGCACGTTGGCCCACTGCTTCAGCAGATGGTAATGCCGCTCCCGGTATCCGCCCGTCAGGTAATGTCCCCGGCTCTGAAGCCGAAGATCCCCCTCCCGCCCAAAAGAAATAGCCGAATTGGCACCGTCGCATTTTTCTTCCACCACCAAATGCTTTCCCTGAAGATCCCCAAATGGAATCTGACTTAAATCCTCATCCCCCGGCTGAAGTCTCGAACCAGATAAATGAGGCGTCCGGGGGTATTTTATCAATTCTGTACAGTGATTCATCTTGCGCCTCCTTTCAGGCTGTCCCGTCAGGAAGCCTTTTTCTATTATACCAAAGAGCCTTTTGTTTTGCCATTCCTTATCACAAAAAAGACTTCCTTTTCGACATTCATTTTTCATCCGAAGAAAATTTTACACGATCTTTTGCTTCAGGATCGTCTTTTCATTTTTGTTTGTGTTTGTTATAATAAACTGCAGAAACAAATACAATCAGGAAGGCGATCATTATGTATGAATTGATTCAGGTTTCGGAACAAAGCTATTATATTCAAAGTCCTGCCAAAATCGGGCTGGTTCGGCTAAATGACACGGATGTATGCCTGATTGACAGCGGAAACGACAAGGATGCAGGCCGGAAAATCCGGCAGCTTCTGGACAAAAACGGCTGGCACCTGACTGCCATCTACAATACGCACTCCAACGCCGACCACATCGGCGGCAACCGGTACCTTCAGGCCCAGACCGGATGCCAGGTCTATGCGCCGGGAATCGACTGCGCCTTTACCCGTTATCCCATCCTGGAACCATCCTTTTTGTATGGTGGCTATCCCTGCAAGGATCTGCAGCACAAGTTTCTCCTGGCCCAGACAAGTGATGCCAAAGAACTGACAAAAAGCTGTCTTCCGGACGGCTTTGAGATCATCCGGCTGCCAGGACACTTTTTTGATATGGTGGGGTACCGGACCACCGATGACGTGGTCTATCTGGCAGACTGCCTGTCCAGCAAAGAAACTCTGGACAAATATCAGATCAGCTTCCTCTACGATGTCTCTGCCTATCTGGACACGCTTCAGATGGTGATGACTCTGCCTGGAAAAATGTTCGTCCCGGCCCACGCAGAAGCGACAGAGGATATCTCTGCGCTGGCCCAGTATAATATAGACAAAGTCCAGGAAATCGCTGACCGGATCACCGATCTCTGCCGGGAACCCCTTTGTTTTGAAAGGATTCTGCAGAAACTTTTTGCCGATTACCGCCTGACCATGAACTTCGAACAGTATGTCCTGGTGGGCAGTACGGTCCGATCCTACCTTGCCTGGCTGAAAGATACGGGCAGGCTTCATGTATTGTTTGAAAACAATCTGCTGCTCTGGCAGCAAAATTAGCGCATGTTTGAAAACTGCATTCTGGCAGATTAAAAAGTTTCAGCAGAGATTCTTCTCCTCCTGTGAAAGCCGGATAAACGCTTCCATCTCCCTAGTCTTCCACTTATCCTTGTGGTAAAAAATCTGCCCATACATGTATAACTGAAAATCCGCCACATGAAGAATCTGAAGCTGGCCCCGCTCTACATTTTTCTGAACTGCAAGGCGCGGCAGAAACGAAATCCCCCGGTTCTGCCGCAGCATCTGAATGATAAATTCCGTATTGCTGACTTCCAGCGCCGGAGTCACCACCATATTTTTAGAAGCCAGGAACTGGTCCAGAGCACGCCGGTAGTTGGCGTCTTTTTCTGTGAGAAAAAACGGCTCTTTCAGAAGTGTCTCGACCTGCAGATCTTTTTCTGTGTTCAGCAGAGATTCCGGTGAAGTGACAAATACAATCTCTTCTTTTCTTTCCATTACTTTATTCCAATGATTATGATAACGAGGCTCATCCAGAATGTAGATCAGATCCAGCCGGTTTTTCTCCATCATCTCCATCAGCTCTTCCGGCGACCCGGTGGTAATGCGGATGGTCACTTTCGGATGATGTTTCTGAAAATAATGAAGAATCGGCGGAAGTCTGGAAAAGCAGAGCGACTCGATGGTTCCGATATGAAGCGGATCTGTCAGCTCCCCTTCCTCCGCCAAGGATAGTTTGGCCCGATTTACCTCATGCAGAATGGTCTGTGCATAAGTCAGAAAACGCTGCCCTTGTCCGGTCAGCGCGATCTGTTTTCCCACCCGGTCAAACAGCCGGGTATTCAGCTCCTGCTCCAACAGCCGGATCTGCACTGTCAGTGCCGACTGTGAATATCCCAGATCCTCTGCTGCCCTGGAAAAACTTTTCATCTGAACAATCTTCACAAAAGAGATCAGCTGCCGTATTTCCATAAATCTCCTCTTTTTCTTTTGTTAGAACCATGAAAAAAATTCAATAATATTATAAAAACTTTGAATTTGTTTTATATTCACTGTCATGATACAATACTTTTGTCAATACGTCAATCGTCGAATGTATCGAACATAAATTCGACAAAAAGCAGCACCTACAGGAGGGGTTTTTCATGAATGAAAGAACATTTAAACTGGGACTTGTCCCCAAACTGATCCTTGCGATCATTCTTGGTATCCTGATCGGACAGTTTCTGCCGCAGCCTGTCTGCCGCCTGGTCGTAACACTGTCCGGCATCTTCAGCACCTTTTTAAAATTTATTATTCCGCTTATGATCCTGGCTTATGTCACTATGGGGATTGCAGATCTGTCCCAGGGTGCCGGAAAGCTTTTGGTGATTACCGTCATACTGGCCTATCTTTCAACCCTGCTGGCGGGAAGCGGATCTTATCTGATATCTGCATCTTTATTCCCACATTTTATGAGTGCAAACGCTCTGGAACAGATCGCCGCCACCGCCGGTTCCTCTGTGGAATCTTATTTCAGTCTGACCCTTCAGCCGGTCATGGACACTCTTTCTGCCGTGGTCCTGGCCTTTGTACTCGGGCTTTGTCTCTCCGCAATGAAAGGCAAAGAAATCGGGCATACTCTCTATGACGCCTTTAAAGATTTCTCCGGCATCATCGACAAGGTCCTTCACACAGTGATCATCCCGCTGCTGCCTCTTTACATCTGCGGCACCTTTACGGATATGACAAGATCCGGGAAAACTTTTGCCATACTTGGCATCTTATGGAAAGTGTTCCTGGTGGTGATTCTTATGCATATGGTATGCATCGCGATCCAGTTTTGCATTGCCGGTGCAATCAGCCGGAAAAATCCTCTGACCCTGATCAGAAATCAGATTCCCGGCTACACCACCGCTCTGGGAACTCAGTCCTCTGCCGCAACGATCCCGGTCAATCTTCAGTGCGCCGAAGCAGACGGCGTCTGTGCACAGATCCGAAACTTTGTGGTACCCCTCTGTGCCAATATCCATATGGCAGGCTCTATGATCACGATCTCAGCCTGTGCCACCGCAGTCTGTCTTATGAACCAGCTTCCCATCAGCCTTATGACTGTGGTCCCCTTCATCATGACCCTGGGTGTCGCGATGGTAGCTTCCCCCGGCGCACCGGGCGGCTCAATCATGACTGCTCTGCCTTTTCTGTATATGATCTTTGGGCCGGAGGCCGGCAATCCAGACGGCCCCATCTGTGCGATCATGGTGGCCCTCTACATCACGCAGGATTCTTTTGGCACCGCCTGCAACGTATCCGGTGACAACGCCATTGGCGTCATTGTAGATACCATCTACAAAAAATTTATCGTAAAACAAGCCTGAAACAGGAGTAATGCCATGTCATTTATCAGTGTATTTGATGTACTTGGCCCCAATATGATCGGGCCTTCCAGTTCCCACACCGCCGGAGCCTGTGCCATCGCTCATCTGGCTCAGAAGATGAAAAGCGGATCTTTGAAAGAAGTATCCTTTACCCTGTACGGATCTTTTGCAAAGACCTACCAGGGGCACGGTACGGACCGGGCGCTTCTGGGCGGTATTATGGGATTTGCCGCCGATGACATCCGGATCCGGGATTCCTTCGACATCGCAGAAAAACGCGGCATTGTCTACCGCTTTATCCCGGATGAAAAAGAAACAGATGTCCATCCCAACACCGTGGATATCCGCATGACAGATGAAAGCGGCGCCCAGATGACGGTCCGCGGGGAATCTTTAGGAGGCGGCAAGGTAAGGATCGTCCGGATCAATCAGGTCCAGGTGGATTTTACCGGCGAGTACAACGCAGTCATTATCATCCAGAAGGACCGGCCCGGCGTGGCAGCTCATATTACCAGGGCATTAAGCGACCGCGGCGTCAACATTGCTTTTATGCGTCTGTTTCGGGAAGCAAAGGGAGAAAAAGCTTATACCATCGTAGAATCCGATGACCGGCTGCCGGAAGATATCAAAGAAACACTTCTGGAAAATCCCAACGTGCAGGATGTGATGCTGATACAGAAATAAGAAAAGCTGTGATGAAAGGATACGATTGGGGAAGTGAATATGACAGATTTTAAAAATGCACAAGAACTGTTAGAGCTCTGCAGGCAGAGACAGTGGATGATCTCAGAAGTAATGAAGCAGAGGGAATGTGATCTGAGCGAGGTTCCAATGGATCAGGTCTGCTTTCGGATGCAGCAGGTGCTGGAAATTATGAGAGCGTCAGCCAAGACTCCTGTGAAGGCTCCCGTGAAGTCTATGGGAGGATTGATCGGCGGAGAGGCAAAGAAGCTTACACTCCATCGAAACGCCGGAAAAAATATATGCGGAGAAGTGCTGGGACATGGGATTACGTACGCCATGGCAGTGCTGGAAGTAAATGCTTCCATGGGAGTGATTGTGGCAGCTCCCACGGCCGGTTCTGCCGGAATCGTGCCGGGGCTTCTGCTGGCGCTGCAGCAGGAATACCACATCTCCGATGACCGGATGGTGGATGCTCTGTTTCACGCCGGAGCCATCGGTTATCTGGCCATGCGCAATGCGACTGTGGCCGGCGCAGTGGGCGGCTGTCAGGCGGAGGTGGGCGTGGCAGCTGCCATGGCCGCAGCTGCCGCCGTGGAGCTCATGGGCGGAGAACCTGCCCAGAGCCTGGATGCGGCCTCCACGGTGCTGATGAACATGCTGGGACTGGTATGTGACCCGGTGGGCGGACTGGTGGAATATCCCTGCCAGAACCGGAACGCTGCCGGTGTGGCCAACGCACTGATCGCCGCGGAACTCTCCCTCTCCGGGGTCCGTCAGCTGATCCCCTTTGACGAGATGCTGGATATCATGTACCAGGTTGGAAAACGGATCCCATATGAACTTAGAGAGACCGCACTCGGCGGATGTGCCGCATCTCCGTCGGGCTGCCGGCACTGCCGCACTGCCTTGTCAGCCTCTGTCACGCAGAACGATTCTGTAGTACGCTTTTGATGTGAGCCCATAACAGATCATGTATACAACTGCAAAACCAAAAGCCACACCGATACTGCATCTTATGAGCAATGCTGTATCAAACATCCGGAGCATTCCCATAAGCTGATTGACCATACACATTCCCACAGCCGAATGAAGAAGTGCCATCAGCATGGGAATGGCGAAGACTGAGAGCATCTGTCTTCGGACGGTGCTTCGGATATCTTCTTCTCCCATGCCTACTTTCTGCATGATGACAAAACTTCCCTGATCCTCATAGCCTTCTGAAAGCTGCTTGTAATACATGATCAGCAGAAGACACATAAAGAAAATCATGCCGAATAAGATTCCGATAAACAAAAGTCCTCCGTTCATGGAATAGATGACCTGACCGCCTTCCACTCCGTCTTCCAGCATCACAAAATATCCATTTTGACTGTTCTGCCAGACTTTCAGTTCTTCCATAAACTGTTCTTTTGCTTCCTCTGGCCCCTGCAGCACGATGCCTGTGCAGACATTTCCATCCAGTGCTTTCTTCCCGGTACGGATCTCCCAGGCTCTCTTTACATTCTGTACCACTTCTTCATCTTTTACAGCTAACACATAAGACTCTCCGAAATATTCCCTGCCTGCCTTGGGCCAGGGAAATAAAGGATCTGATGTCTCCAGGATCTCAAGAGGTATTCCCAGGCAGTCCATAAAGTCATATCCATAAGGTGCACCGGTAGAATACAAAATGGCCTGCCCGTCTTTCAGACTCTCTGTCCTGCCTGTTAATCGATTATACTCCTCCAACGTAATCAAATGAAGCTGACAAGTTTTAAAATCCGGCTGTTCTTCCTTAAGGCTGCTCGCGCTTCGGCCGCAGTCCAGACAGAAATCGCCCCAGGAGTCCAGCCTTTCTGCAAAAATCCCCTGTTTTTCCGACAAACCAGCAAGCAAGGTTTCTGCCTCCGCCCTGGACATTCCATCTTCCTCATAAGTAAGCACTGCCTCATAAGCATAATCAAAATGCCGGATCCCGTCCAGCCCTGCATAAAGTGCAACGGTACAAGTCAGCGTAATGATCACCATGGTGGAGAAAATACAAATATTGGCAAGTCCTGCCGCGCTCTTTTTCATCCGGTAATACATACCCGATATGGTGATAAAGTTCTCCGGGCGGTAGTAAAACCTTTTCCTTGTGCGCAGGAACTTTAATACTACTACTCCTGCAAAAGTAAAAAGCAGATAGGTCCCCACGACTGCCAGAAATACAGACAGGAAAAAACAAAAAAATATGGTGGAATCCAGCTTTGCCTCAAAGACAGTTTTATAGGCAAGCAGCATCACCACAACTCCACATAAAGTACCAGGCAGAGCAAAACGTGGTTCTTTCTCTCCTCTTCTGCTGCCGGAAAACAGTTCCACAGGACGTGCCCGAACGATCGACACAGAACCATGCAGAAAGTTCCACAGACTGACAGCTGCAAAAAATAAAATCGTCTCTGCGAAAGCTTTCCAGGTGAAGACAAATTCCACCTCCACCGGAAGTGAGCTCAGGCGCAAAAGCATCAGAAAAAACAGCTTTGCCAGAATACAGCCCAGAAAAATACCGCCTGACACTGCTGCCACGTAGATCAGTACCGTTTCCAGCAAAAGCAGGCAGATCAGATGCTTGCGCTCCATACCCAGTATCAAGTACAGACCGGTTTCTTTTTTTCGCCTCTTGATCAGAAAACTTTGGGCATAATCAATAAAAGGCACCAGAATCAAGACCAGCAAAACCTTCCCGATCATCAGCATCAACCAGGCATAAGTGCTGTGCGGCAGCGTGGCAATCAGATCATTTTCCAGTATAGAGGCAAATATAAAATAAGTGAATACGGAAAAAATGCATGCAATAATATATGGATAATATATCCTCCCATTCTGTGTCACTCCTTTTACGGCAAGCCCCGGCAAAAGTTTCCATCTTTTCATGACTGCACCTCCCCTGCCCTGGCGGACTTCGTCTGCAGAACCGTCAACGTATCCGATATCATCCGGTACATGGCCTCCTGATCCCGATCTCCTTTATAAATCTGATGAAACACGCTCCCATCCTTGATAAAAAGTACCCGTCCTGCATGACTGGCTGCCTGAATGCTGTGCGTTACCATGAGGATCGTCTGTCCATCTTGGTTCACTTCCTCCAAAAGCCGCAAAAGTTTTCCCGACGCCCGGGAGTCCAGCGCCCCTGTCGGCTCATCCGCCAGAACCAGATCCGGATTCGTAATCAACGCCCGGCACGCTGCCGCACGCTGTTTTTGTCCGCCGGATACTTCGTATGGATATTTCTCCAAAATATGGCTGATCTCCAGCTTTCCTGCCAGAGGAATCAGTCTTTTTTCCATCTCCCTGTGATTTGCTCCCGCCAGCACCAGCGGCAGATAAATATTATCTCTCAGATTCAAAGTATCCAGCAGGTTAAAATCCTGAAAGATAAAACCAAGATGGTCCCTCCGGAACGCGCACAGATCCTTTTGCCGTATACGTGCCATGTCCTTCCCTCTTAAAAGTACCTGTCCACTGGTCGCCTTATCCAAAGACGCCAGAATATTCAAAAGAGTCGTCTTTCCCGAACCAGACTCCCCCATAACCGCTACATATTCCCCCTCTTCCACGGAAAAATTCACATCGCTCAGTGCCTTTACTTTCACAGAACCAAAACGGGCTGTGTATACCTTTTTCACATTTTTTACATCCAACAGTGCCATCTGTAACTGCTCCTTTCTGTTAACCTTCCTGTTCTGATTTCTGCTTTATTATACAAAAAAAGGAAATGCCCTGCCATGCATGCAGCTTACATTTCCCTGTGGTTATCTTACATTTTTGTAAGGTTTTAGCCCTGTTCCATAACCTTTCATTCCAATTACATGACTATAGATATATCAAAAATTCACTAAATCAAATTCTTATATTCCTGCCTTCCATCTACAATCGCATAAATGATGACTTCTTTTTTTGTATATATTTTCAATATTATTTTAAAAAAACCAGCCCATATCATGATGGACTGGCAAAATCTTTAATATTCAGTTTTCTAATCTTGTTGATTTGCTATCAGACTATCCCTAATCTCAATTGCCTTCGCATATATAAGATTCTTTTGATACTCTGGTGAATCAAATTCTCTTTTATTCGCCATATTCAAAATATGTATTGAATTATCAATGATTCTGTAAAAGTCATGGATGCTGCCATTAATATCCCTTTCATTAAAATGACAGACAAGTATTTTAAAATCACCATTGACCAAATATAATTCATGTATGCCACATTCACATTCATCTATGCAGATGATATTCTCCGGATTTTCTGAATTGAAAGCAATATTCCATTCCTTTATTACTTCTTCTCTCTCGCTTAACAGTTCAGCTATTTTGTTGTTCAGATCTGAAAGTTTTGATTCTGCTTCTTGTAGTGTCATGTATGGTTGTCCTTTCTATCATGAAACGATTTTTAAAATCTAATCCTCTTACATTGATCTACTATATTTTTATCATCCTCACCATAGTTAGATATTTCAATAAGACTGTTCCATAACATCCCGAAAAAATAATGACAGAAGTTCAAACGTCCCAATATGATATTAACAGTAAAGACCAGAAATATCAATACCTTTTATGAGATCCCACAAGAAAACTTTTATTTTTCAACGATTTCTGATATTTTAAAGGATAAAAACAGGATGTTTTTGATTGAGCAGATCCATATGATTGCACAATTTAATATATATTCAAAAATCATTTTTGTTATCCTCATAGCCAGTCAGAAGTAAATTGTATTTTTCACTTCTGATTACATCTGTATAATAATTAAATTTTAATAGCATCTCATAATTTTCTTTTGCATTTTCCAAGTTAATTTCAGAGATGTTTCTATCATAAATCACATCATCGACATTTAGAGGAATAACCATTTTTGAAGTTGATACATAATCATTTTTATTATAATATATTTCAATATAAATACATTTTACCGATGGAACTCTATTTTGTTTTCCATCATCAGTTAATATTAAAGTAAATCTATCAACATCATTTGAATAAACAACCTGAGAAATATTAAATTCCTGCTCTTTCTCATTACTTAATTCAATAAAATAATCTTCACTATTATTCAACGGCAATAAAGGTATATCCTCCTCATCTAAATCTCCTATTTTCACAGGTTCCTCTATGTTTTCTTCATTATATTTTTGTATATCATTATCCACTAATTCTATTTCATTTTGTAATGATTTATCTGGTAACAATTCTATTGATATCGAATCAACAGACTCATATTTTATCTCATAATCCTTTTTATCCGTTACTTCTGTATCGCTTTGTATTTTATCACAAGTATCGTTATAAATCTCTCTCATTTGAAAACTGTCCAATACATATACTTTCACACAGTACAAATAAGCAACAGAATCACCTGTATTTCTTACTTTAATATCTATAGATGTGGAGTCACCATCCTCAATAATACTTGTATCCACAAGTTCTATTTTTGCTTTTTTATTTATTTCACAGAAATTCAAAATAAAGGTAATTATCACTAATATAGCTCCTATCGCTACCACCATGCAATAGAATTTTCCTTTATTATCAAAGAAAAAATCTTTTAATTCTTTTTTGATTGTTTCCAAAATGTTATTCAAAATTCCACTCCCCACATTCTTGACAAACCAATACTATCTCTTGAGTTACATTGCTTTTCCCAATTTAAACTTGATTAAAATATTTTACCATTGTCAAATCTTGTCGACAATACTATTTAACTCAAACTAACACCATTTCCCAGTTATGCTTCTATCCTATCCAGATATGATGTATAAATATATGTATTTCGACTATCAAACTAAATCTTAAACACAATCGAACCCGAACATCAAAGTTTAAACCAATTTTAGGTACCCTATTTCATCTGACTTCTCCACTCTCTCCACTTGACAGCAATCAGATGTATCAAATACTATTTTGAAAGCAAACTAATTTTATATTAATTCCCATCATCAACATATAATCAGATCACACACAAAGTATCAAAAATAGTTCTCTACTGAATCATATATAAAAATCATATATACGAACAATATTTCAAACATTCCAGATCACAAATAACCTCAAAATCCATTGAAAAATAAAGAAAAGTCAGCAATAAGATGGAGCCACACCGAACTATGGTATGGCTCCAAAGAAATATACATGTTTCCATAGATAATATATCATTCCATGCAAATAATGGGAAAATCATAAAAGCAGAGCATATCAGTCTTCTACATCCGATATGCCCTGTCAATCATCATAATTCATATGAACCTTCCTTAGAGATAAATACATCGCTTTATAATCAGAATCTACACTATGTAAAGGCTGCATGTTTTCTTCTACAGGATGAAAGCCATTATTTTCATAGAACTTTTCTGCATTTGGAAGCGCGTGTAAAAATAAAGCTTTAAATCCCAACACTGTATTAATCATAGAATTCGCCTCATCAATGATACTCCGCATAACCCATGCCGATACCGGCAATTCTATTCCTTCATATTCATAAAATGTATCCTGATACTTTTCATTCACAGCAAACATCTTAATTTCAAGAGCAGAAATCCCACAAGTCTGTATATCAAATTCTTTCCCTGATATTTTTGCTTCCTCTTCATCTAAACGAATTCGGTCTACATATGGAATGGATGTTGCAGCCAATGTATAATAAGCTACTAACTCTCTTTTGACTTCACTGCCATCTTCTCCACAAAAAATATTCCAAACCAAGTAGGTAACACCATTGCCATTGTTTGCATACCCTATCGCTTCTTCTGATACGAAATCATTGAAATTATCATAACCATCTCCGGCATTAAATTTCCATAATAAATCCTGATGCGCTTTATTGTAAACTTCCACATCAGGATTAAAATATGCAATGCAAGTATGCTTTTTATTATTTGCGCTTTCCAAACAGACTCCCCGCTTTTTTACATACATCTAAAAACTCTTTTGATACCCTGTTATTATTAAAATCCTGTACGAATTTACGGGAGTCTCTTTCCTGAATTACAGATACTTTATTAATCGGTTTTGCCAATACTGCCATATTAATACCTCCCTCTTCTGTACATTCCTCTTTTTCTGTATCATCTTTCATATACCCACCTGTTTTCTATCCATTTGGGTAAGTATATATGATTTTTGTTGCTCATTTTGTTATACTGTGAAACATTTTCTTCTTTTTGTTTCTTCATCATAACATTTATTTATACATTTTTCAACATAAACAGCAAAAATCACACCTGGATTCACAGATTTTTATTTATCCTGCTGTCGATTTTTCTTATTCCATACACGGCTTTACATCCTCTCTCGACAGCGCTTCATATGCCTATCTGCCATAATCAGGATATCAGCCTGTTTATGTCTCCTATATTCTTTTAATTCCTGTTTCGGTGTATCCTGTTTGACTTTACTCCATATTTCAGCCCACTGCAAATCCATCATCAAATCCGGCACCCAAAACAGCAAATCCGGAAATTTCTTTCAGATAAATCTCATTTTTTGTCGAAAAGCATTCTCACAATCGTATATATTTATGTAACCATTATAAAAACAACAGCTACCAATGAAAAAAGGAACCAACCAATGACAAACAAATCCCTGCAGTCAAACATCCTAACGGATATCAGATCTTTTCTTGCCGCTTACGGAGAATCTGCACTCCTAGAAGCAATGCAGCAGTACACAGACAATCAGCAGATCTATCTTCTGAAAACCAAATCTCAGATCTCCAGAATAAAGATCTGCGATATTTATTACCTGCAGAGTCAGCAACACCATATCACCATCCACACATCCCATGGCATCTACAAAAAATATGGGACGCTCAGCCAGGAGTTAGCTGCTTTATATCCATATGGATTCATCAAATGTACGCAAAGCTGTATCGTCTCTTTAAGCAAAATCAGAACCCTTCAGAACAATGATATCATCCTGATTGATGACACCGTTTTACATGTGAGCAGATCCTACGCGCCAAAAGTGCTTGCTGCCCTTATATAAAAAGTTATGCGAACCTGACAGCCCCAAGCGGTTTCCTGGCAAACCAACCGGATCATTCAGACAGCAGCACCTTTTCCTGCCCAAAGCCCAAAAACACCTTTGTTCCCTGTCCCATCACCGACTGTACTTCGATCGTATGTCCCAGCCGGTCCAGAATCTGACGGCACAGATACAGTCCGATCCCGGTGGACTTTTTGCAGAGCCGGCCATTGTATCCGGTAAATCCCCGCTCAAAAATACGGGGCAGATCGCTTTCACTGATTCCGATCCCGGTGTCCTCTATTACCAGATAGGAGGCCGCTCCTTCTGTCCTTTCTTTTCGCCTGTTTGCACCATAGATCTGAATCTGTCCATGGGAAGTATATTTCAATGCGTTGGAGAGAACCTGTCCAATTACAAACGAAAGCCATTTTTCGTCCGTTATTGCATGGCAGCTGCATCTTTCCATGGTAAAAGAAAGCCCACTGCCGATGAACAACACCGAATACTGCCTGACTGCCTGTCTGGCAACCTGACATATGTCACAGTCTGTCAGGAGCAGATCCCCGGACAGACTGTCCAGACGGGCATAAGATAAGGCCATCTGCGCGTACTGTTCGATTTTAAAAAGCTCTTCCCTGGCCTGTTTGGGCCATGGATGTTCCTCATCCTGCAGAAGCAGGCGCAGTGCAGCGATGGGCGTCTTGATCTGGTGCGTCCACATGGTGTAGTAATCCGCCATATCCTGTTTTTTCTCATCGTATTCTGACAAAAAATACCGCCTCTCCTGTTCCAGATCGGAGATGATATCATATAGATACTGCTCTGCCGTCGTACGGGCTTTGGGCAGGCTATCCCCCCGCTCTCCATCCCGCTGTCCGGCATCCCACAAAGCATTCAGGTGCCGAATGTACCTCACACATCCCAAAATCCCCACGAAAAGTCCAAAGATCAGTACCAGAAACAACGCATAGGACATATGCTTGATGGAGTCCTGATAGCCATACAGTCCAGCAATAAAATAAAAAAGCACGGCAGCCACGGCAAAAACTGCCAGGACTGTCCGGTGCTCTTTTATATATACTCCTGCCATCTTTTTTACAGAAGTTTTATTCATTGTTCCTCCCCTGGCCCAGCTGATAGCCTACGCCTTTTTTTGTCTGTATAAAGTCTGCAAGCCCGATTTCTTTGAGTCCGCGCCGTAAGCGGTTGATGTTGACCGTCAGGGTGTTGTCGTCCACGAAACATTCATCATCCCACAAACGCTTCATGATATTTTCCCGGCTCACCGTCTTTCCTGCATGTTCATAGAGAATCTGCAGAATCCGAAATTCATTCTTTGACAACTCCACCCGCTGTCCGGCAAAATTTAATGACATATCCGACAGATTCAAAACCGCGCCGCCCCACTCCATGACAGATGCCGGCTGGCTCTGGAACGCATATGCCCGTCGGAGAATCGCCTGAACCTTGGCGGACAGTACTTCCAGATCAAAGGGCTTGGTGATAAAATCATCTCCGCCCATATTCATGGCCATGACAATGTTCATATTGTCGGACGCAGAGGAAAGAAAGAGGATCGGAACCTGGGAGAGCTTCCGGATCTCCTGGCACCAGTAATATCCATTATAAAATGGCAGCCCAATATCCACCAGCACCAGCTGAGGGGAAAAACGAACAAAATGCTCCAGTACTCCTGCGAAATCTGTCACACATTCCGCCTGGCTGCCCCATTTCTCCAGATGGCGCCGAACGGATTCGGCGATGGTATTGTCATCCTCGATGATCAGGATTTTGTACATAACATTCCCTTCTTTGGCGGTATTCCTTTTTTGGCCGGCAGCTTTTTCCTTCGCCGAAAGACCAGATCAGCGTCTGTCATCTGCAGTAGACAAAACCTCCAGCACCTCCCGTACAGTCGCTTCCAGCACGCCCATATCCACGGGCTTCGCCACGTGCGCATTCATACCGGCCTCCAAAGCCCGGTTGATATCTTCCGTAAATGCATTGGCTGTCATGGCCACAATGGGAATGGTACGTGCTTCTGGATGTTCCAGATCCCGAATCAATCCGGTGGCTTCATAGCCTCCCATAACCGGCATCTGAACATCCATGAGAATCAGCTGGTACTGCCCTTCTTCTGACCGTTCAAATGCTTCTACGGTCTGCCGGCCGTTTTCACAGACCTCACAGCTGGCCCCTGCCATGTCAAGAAGTTCGCATAAGATCTCCGCATTCAGATCATTGTCCTCCGCCACCAGGATATGCATCCCTTCCAAAACCCCGGTAACCGCCGACGGATCTTCTTCTTTGGGCTTCTGCGCTTTTTTACGAAGCTCATCGATTTTATGCCGGAGACTGCTTAAAAAGAACGGCTTGGGCAGAACAGCATCCACCCCCGCATCCCACGCTTCCTCCGCAAACTCCGTCCAGTCATAGCCGGTCATAATAAGCCAGGAAACATCCGGGGAAAGAAACTTTCGGATCTTTCCCGCCGCCTCAATCCCGTCCATATCCGGCATCTTCCAGTCCAGAAGTACCACATTGTATGGATGACCGGCCTTTTTTGCTGCTTCAGTCATGGAAACTGCTGTTTTACCGTCCAGAACGTAGTCCACAAGAACCTTCGTTTCCTCCATAGCCGCAAGGATACTTTCGCAGGACCGCTCCGCATCGTCCATCACCAGCATCCTTGCAATCCCCTGTTCTTCCCAGAAACGGCTGCTGTCCGTCTTTTCATTGATATAGAATTCCAGTTCCACAGTAAAAACAGAACCTTTTCCCTGCTCGCTTTTCACAGAGATATTGCCGCCCATCAGATCCACCAGATTTTTTGTAATCGCCATCCCAAGGCCTGTACCCTGGATTTGGTTGATGGTCTGGTTCTCTTCTCTTGTAAACGCGCAGAAAATCTTTTTGACATATTCCGGACTCATCCCGTAACCATTGTCCGCCACTTCGATTCGATATCGTGCCAGCTGTGCAGAGTGCTGAGGCAGCTCCTGCAGTGTCAATGATATATATCCTTTTTCCGGGGTATATTTTATCGCGTTGGACAGAAGATTTAAAAGAATCTGGTTGAATCTTAACTTATCCAGCGCTACATCCTCATGCCGGATATCTTTAATCCGAACCTCGAATGTATGTTCTTTTTCTTTCATCTGAGAACGGACGATCGTATCAATACCTTCCACGATCTCTGCGATATTTTCGTCAGCCAAACTCAGGGTGGCTTTGCCGGACTCAATCTTGCTCATATCCAGCACATCATTGATCAGGCTGAGCAGGTGATGGCCGGAAGATGTAATCTTCCGGGTATATTCCCGAACCTTTTCCGGCTTTTTTGCATCCCGGTACAAAAGAGTGGAAAACCCCATAATCGCATTCATAGGAGTCCGAATGTCATGGCTCATGCTGGAAAGAAACGTACTTTTGGACCGGTTCGCCTCCTCTGCAATATCCAAAGCCGTGCGCAGTCTGCTGCGGTTCTCCTGTTCCAGCGTCCGGTCTGTGACAATGGCCAGGAGCTTCTCCGATCCTTCCACCGACACCCGGATAATCGTGCGCTCCAAATACTTCTGCACAGCCCCCACGGTGCTCTGAAAATATTCTCCGTCATGCCAGGCCTCTCCATTTTGCAGCATGCCCACTGCCTCCTCATCGATCACCAGAGACGGGTCATCCGGAAGACGGTTCAGCGCCGCAACCGGATCTGCAAGGACCTCAAAACCGATCTTCAGAATCCGCTCTAAGTTTGGGCTGATATACTCCGCCCACTTCATATCCGCTGACAGAAGGGCATACACCTGGTCCGTATGATCCGACAGGATCCCAAACATCTTCTCACGGTACTGAAGCTCCCGGTTCTTTGCCCGCATATTCCGGCTGTTGTTCCAGATAAAAAACAGGATACCGATGATGAAAACCGTAAAAAAGATCACACTCAGCACCCGGACAATGGCTTCCTGATATTTCTGCAGAATGTTCTGAGCCACACGGACCGGAACCTCACATACAAAAAAGTAATCTGTGCCCTCAATGGACATATAGGCAAGATAATACTCTTCTCCGTGCCAGGAACTCAGCACCCCGGCAGACTCTTCTGCAAATCCTTTCTCCAAAAGTTTTGCCTCTTCCCGGGTAATATTCCCGCCTTCCAGATACCATGCCAAAAAATTCCTGTGATAACGGAGTTCTTCATCCAGGACGTGCTGTCCTTTAAAAATCACCTGATAAGCATCATCCACGATGAGAAAATATGCCTGATGATCGTAAGCGGTCAGATGAAGTGTGGCCGACATATACTCTGTTGTATACATCACACCCACCGCTGTATATTCTTTTTCATCGACGGTAAAGGGTGCAGTCGGCGACACAAAAAGAAACGCATCTTTTCCTTTCCAGGTAGTCTTCTGCATGATCTGTCCGTCCCTGATGTCAATATTCTGGGAGGTCCCATCCGAAGCGAGCATCTGCCCGCTGTCATTCAGAAAACATACCGCATAGACGCCCAGACTTTCCTTCTGATATCCCAGGAACGGGAGCAGATCTTCCACCGTAAAATCCCGGCTCGCATCCATAGAGGTAAAATACTTGTCAATCCCTTCTGCGATCTGCCTGCAGGTATTCAGTTTGTCTGTAAACGGAAGCTTCATCTGTTCCATCATATTAAGAAAATTTTCCTGGCTGTATGTATCCACATATTTGCTGGACGACCGGGCATAATCCAACAGCAAAACGCTAACGGTAAGAATCACAATGATGGCAGCAGCTTCCAGTCTGTGATTAATTAATTTTGCTTTCATGATTTTGATTATATAATAATCTTTGCCTGTTTGCAAACCTTTACGGGAAAAAAACGCATTACCTGCTGCTGATCAGACAGACTGCATGATCAAAGTCTTTCAAATAGCAAAATTCACCCCCGGTATCAAGAACTGCATGATCGTATGATGTAAGCCTGACATCCGTTACATTTTCTTCCACCAGAATCTTTTCCCCTTCCTTTGCAAGGTACAGATCTGTCCCTTCCTGAAACAAAACTCCTTTTTTGTAATACCCGTACATCCGGTCCGCAAAAGAAAGATTTTTATATTCCTGGTCCTGACAGTCATACAGACTCCGGTCTGAAGTGACAAACCAGATTTTTTTCAGCTCCGGATCCGCCGCAAACTGACTGACTGTCATCTCTTCGCTCAAACAGATCCGGTCCTGACTGTCCTGGATATCTTTCATATAGTACAGCTTCTGACCGGACAGACAGAGCAGTGACCGCTCGTCTTTGGAGATCTGAAACTGGTCCGCATGGTGAAAAACCGGATCCGCCGATGCTCCGTTCCAGTTTAGATGATAGAGCCGGTAACCGTTGTTTCCGCGATCATAAGTGGCAAAAACCATATCTTTTAAGGTCTTTCTGCCTAAAATCAGTCCCCGCCTCTGCTGATATGCCGTATCCTTTCGGTAGCAGTCGGTCACAACGGTCCCTTTTACGCCCGAAAGACGCACAGGCTCCTCTTCCTTTTGTTCTGCACCATAATACCAGGCAGTCCCATCTCCTGTGTAAAGAATCTCTGTCTGTGTTTCATTCAGCACAACCTCTATGGCTCCGTCAGCATCCATAAGCTTTTGTTCTTTGTCTTCCAGGCTGCAGAAAAGTCCGCCGTCCTTTTTCCGGTAGACCACCATTTTCCCGTCATCCGCCACAGACAGGATCTCGGATATGCTGCCGGCAACTCTGGTCTCTTCTCTGCCAGGACGCCAAAGATACAAAGCATTGCCTCCGCCCGCATCCACATAAGCTACGGTCTTCCCATCCGGAGAGACCGCAAATTCGCTGCATGCGGTGACCGCAGCCTGTTCCTTCGCCGAGTTTCTGACTGTATAGATGCAAAGCTCACTTCTTTTATCCTGTCCGGCTCTGGTATACACAATGCAGTCCCCATAAAAGGAAAACTGTGCATCGCTCACCGCATCATCCACAAAGACCGGCTCTCCGTCTTCCAGGTCGTACAATTCACCGTCCCGGTCTATATACGCCAGACTGCTTTGATCTGCACTGCAGAGCACCTTTCTGGGAATGTCTATGGTACAGACGGTCCCTTTTTCATCACAGACCGCCATCTCCCTTTGATTCTGGACTGTAAAATAGGCCGCATTGGTCCTCCGGAATGCGTGGTCAGAGGCGTCCGGCACTTTGTTATTTCCCGCAAACAGGATCCAAAGAGCAATCACGCTGACAAGAAAATTGCCCAGCCTGCGCCCCTGTCTGTGTGCTTTTTGCTTTTTCCATTTTTTCTTTGGCCGGACTTCCACCCTTATATTGTCCGAAGCGATGACCCCCATATCCTGCCGGACTCCGCAGGACGGACAAAACTTCGCATCTCCTGGAATTTCCTTTCCGCACTGGCTGCAATACATCTGATCTATTCTCCCCCATCATCGGCACCGGTCGTCCGGCCGCCGCAGTTCACACAGAATCTGGCTCCTGGATCCAAAGGCGCCCCGCAGACCGGACAGACATTTCGTTTTGTTAATTCGCTCCCGCAAACCGGACAAAACGTGCCAAAAGAAGTAAGCTTCGTGCTGCATTTCGGGCAGATCACGACTTTTTTCAGTCTCTGCACCTCTCCTCTGAGCTGTTCCAGCTCCCGGTCAATGGCTTCTAATTCCTGATACAGGATGGTACAGTCCGGTTTCTGACCATCTTTCAGAGAATGATAGTATTTTTCCCCCAGGACCGTAAAGCACTCTTTTCTATGATTCTCCCGTATGGCAATCTCTCCATTCAGACGGCTGAGTTCTCCAAAATCCCTTGCTTTTGTGATTCCTTTTTCAATGGTTTCTAAAAACGGCATGATGATCCCCCCATTCATAGATTATACCTATGACGAAACAGCCGCAAAAAGACCAAAAAAACAGGAGCCCGAAAATCTGCTCCTGTTCTGAATCATACACTTTACGAAAAATACTGATATGTTCCGTCCATAATCGCATAATACAGGCTTCCTTCTTCCGTGATCTTCGCCTGCCCGCTGGTTGATTCCGTAACGTCTTTTGTCATCTTTGATACCTGGGATACCGGGATCAGCACCACAAACTGTACTTTGTCCGTATACTCTGTATCTGTCATGGGAATCTGCTTTTGCCCGAACAGATACTGAAGCTTTCCAATCCCGTTGTAATCCGTCTCGATGCGCAGACGGACCCCCAGACATTTGGTGATGATCCGGCTGTTTTTTAACCCTTCTTGAACGGCAGCAGAATAAGCCCTCACAAGCCCTCCGGTTCCAAGAAGTGTACCTCCAAAATATCTGGTCACCACCGCCGCCACGTTGGTCAGCCCTGCTTTTTTCAGCACCTCCATCATAGGTCTTCCGGCTGTCTGAGACGGCTCCCCGTCGTCGCTGCAGCGCATGATCTCCTGCCGTTCCCCCAGTACATAGGCTGAACAGTTGTGCCTGGCATCCCAGTATTTTTTCTTCATCTCCTCTACAAAAGCAAGAGCTTCTTCTTCTGTTTCCACCGGGCGGATCGTGGCGATGAATCTGGATTTTTTCTCCACAATCTCACCGCTGCCGCCTTCATAAACCGTCTGATACTGCTCTGTCATGGCGCTTTATCTCCTCCTTTTTCTAATACGTTCCATCTCTTTTTCCAGAGGATTTTTTCTCTCTTTCACAGACCCGCACGGTTCTTTTTTCATTCCCTGCATCTCCCTCAGGAACCGGGACGGCTTTAACTCATGGCCAGTCTGTTTTTTTGCATAACAGATGGTCAGCTCCTTTTTAGCCCGAGTCATGGCCACATAAAACATCCTCCGCTCCTCTTCTAAGTCTGCATCCAGTACGGCTTTCTTGTAAGGGGTGATCCCCTCCGCTGCATCCAGGATAAAAACATGCTCGTACTCCAGGCCTTTGCTGCTGTGCATGGTGGTCAGCTGGATACCGTCCTTTACCTCCTGCTGCCGGCGGCGCATCTCTTCCATCTCTGTTTTGTATTTTTCCATGTATGCAAACCATTCCTCATAGGTTTTCCAGGATCTGGCGCTGTCTTCCAGCTCCCCCAGAAGATCAAAAAGTTCCTCCTCCTTCATGCGGCGAAACTGGGCATACTCCCGCAGATAATCATCATATCCGATCACATGACGGATATAGCTGATTGCTGCAAAGGGACCCATACGCCCCAGCATCTTCAAGTCATACTGGAGCTTTTCGATACGGTCGCACACATATCCTTTGTCCTGATAGTAAGACAGCATATGTTCCCAGGATATGGTCGCATCATCCAGGCACTCCCGGTTCAGATACCGTTTGGGACGATTTAAAATGGGCAGCAGATCTTTGCGCTGTCCGGACCCCATGGCAAGCCGGATATAGCAGAAAATATTTCTGGCAATCCAGTGCTCAAAGAGATTGGGCATCTGATCCCGTACCCGAAACGGAAGGTTGAATTCCATCATTTTCTGCAGCAAAAGCCTTGGCTGTGTATTGGTCCGATAGATCACTGCTGTGTCAGACCAGGCCTTCCCCTGCTTCTGATATCGCTGCAGCTCACGCAGAATATAGATACACTCCTGCTGCTGATCTTCAAAAGCAAGCACCCGGACCGGAAGTCCCTCCCCGCCCCGGGCCTGAATCTCTTTTGGAAAACGCATCTGGTTATGGACGATGACTCTGCCTGCCGCCTCCACAATCGGTTCCGTAGAGCGGAAGTTATCATTTAGGATCACCTGTCCGGCCGACGGATAATCCTTTTGAAAGTTCAGCATAATCTCCGGTTTCGCCCCCCGAAACCGGTAAATGGACTGGTCGTCATCTCCCACGATAAAAAGGTTATCCTCCGGCGCAGCCAAAAGCTTTATAATATCATACTGGAGCTGGTTGATATCCTGAAATTCATCCACCAGAATATAACGGAATTTCTTCTGCCAGGCAGACAGGATATCCGGCCTCTTGGTCAGAAGCTCCCAGGTATATAAAAGCATATCGTCAAAATCTATCATCCTGGCACGCTTTTTTCGATCCTCATATTCTGTATAGATGGCACGAAAAATTTCCTCTGAACAGTTTTTAGAAAAATAATGCTCCAAAGAAATCCTCTCATTTTTCAGAAGACTGATCTCTGCCAGAATCCCTGACAGAAATTCACTCTCGTCCTCCACTTCCAGCCGAAGACGCTCCACCGTCTCCTTCAGATACTGATAACGGGTTTCCTCTTTTAGAATATTTCCCGCTGTAAAACCATAGGCGAGCTTTAATATACTGAAAAAAATCCCATGAAACGTCCCGAAGGAAACGGTCGTGTGATCTTCCTTCATCAGCCGCAGATAACGCTCCTTCATCTCTCTGGCTGCCGCCTGCGTAAAGGTAATCACCAGAATAGAGGAAGCGGGGATTTCATACTCCTGCACCATATACTGTACTCTTTTTGTGACAACGGTAGTTTTGCCCGAACCCGGGCCTGCGAGAACCATCAGCGGTCCGTCCTTATGACGGACCGCCATGCTCTGTGATTTTGTAAAAGAACTCATATTCAGATCAGCTTAACTTTTCGATTGCATGTTTGATGCGGGCAACGGATTCTTCTTTGCCAAGAATCTCCAGAATCTCCGTCGCGCCGCAGGGCGTCATCTGTTTGCCGGAGGCCGCCGTGCGGATGGGCCACATGACATATCCGTTTTTGTATCCCTTTTCCTTTACGTAGGCACTCAGCATCTCATACAGCGCATCGTTGCTGTAGTCCTCTTGGGATTCCAGAAGCGGCAGCACCTCTTTTAACACTTCAAGGCTGGACTGGGCACTGGTCTTCATCTTTTTATGGGTATACATGGCCACGTCATAATCCGGCACTGCCTCAAAGAAGTCAATATGCTCTCTGATATCCGGAAATACTTCGATCCGGGTCTTCACCATCTGGGCAATTTTCCGGAAATCATAGTCCTTTGTGATGACCTCTTTCAGGATCGGAAGGGCTTTTTCATAGAAAACGTCAAAGTCCATGGCCTTGATGTATTCGCCGTTCATCCATTTTAATTTGCCGTAGTCAAAGACCGCCGGGGACTTGCTCATGTGACGGTAATCGAATTTCTCCACCAGTTCTGAAAGGGATGCGATCTCCTGGTTGTCCTCCGGAGACCATCCAAGCAGCGCTACAAAGTTCACCACCGCTTCTGTCAGAAATCCCTGCTCAATCAGATCTTCATAAGAAGAGTGGCCGCACCGCTTGCTCAGCTTTTTATGAGTCTCGTCCGTGATCAGCGGACAGTGCACATAGACCGGCACCTCCCAGCCAAAAGCCTCATAGAGACGATTGTATTTGGGAGAAGAGGACAGATACTCGTTGCCCCGCACCACATGCGTGATGCCCATAAGATGGTCATCCACCACGTTGGCAAAATTGTAGGTGGGATATCCGTCGGATTTGATCAGAATCATATCATCCAGTTCTGTGTTCTCCACGGTGATATCCCCGTAAATCTCATCATGGAAGGTGGTGGTCCCGGTCTGAGGATTATTCTGACGGATCACATAGGGCACACCCGCCTGAAGCTTTGCCTCCACTTCCTCCCGGGACAGATGCAGACAGTGCTTGTCATAGATACTGATCTCCTTGCCTGCCACCTCCTGCTTTAGGCTTTCCAGGCGTTCCTTGTCGCAGAAGCAGTAATAGGCTTCTCCCTTTTCAATCAGCTTCTTTGCATACTCCAGATAAATCCCGGATGCCTGTCTCTCACTTTGTACATAAGGACCCACGCCGCCGTCTTTGTCCGGCCCCTCGTCATGGACAAGACCAGTCTTTTGCAGCGTCCGGTAGATAATGTCCACTGCACCTTCCACCAGACGCTCCTGGTCTGTGTCCTCAATGCGGAGCAGAAAATCTCCTCCCTCATGCTTTGCGATCAGATATGCATACAGCGCCGTCCTTAGATTTCCCACGTGCATCCGTCCGGTGGGACTGGGCGCAAATCTTGTACGTACTTTTCCCATTTTGGTTCTCTCCTCAATTTCAATTTCCGGTAACAATCCGATTATATACGATTGTTTCCAGTTTTACAAGCAGAGAGATAAAACATTCCAGGCTGATCCATGATTTTGCGCCCGGTTTCCATTTGCATCTTCCGTCATCTGGCCGGCATCTGGAATCCGGTAAGCGCCTTATTTAAATAATCGTTGAAAGGTTTCATGATCCGGAAAATCTCTGCCGCCTTTGCAGGAAATGCATCTCCATGGTTCCACTCTTCATCTTTGATCGGATATTCCAGATACCAGCTTTTGAATTTCAGATATTCCGCCTGAGGATGTTCTTTTTCATACCCTGATGGAACTTTTTTTAATGCGGTTCCCTGTACCCTGAAATATTTTTGAAACTCCGGATCCTGCAGGATTGCTTCCCATTCTTCTCCATTCCCGGCAATATAATCCCGCACCATCGTCGTCGCATCCTTGAACATATCCGCAAACAGACCTCCGCCCAGAAAAGACTGATCGCCCGGCTTGATCATAATATAATATCCTACCGGAACCGGCAGCTTCCCCCGGGAGGAAATGTGCGCACGGAACGCAGGATTGTAAGGGGATTTGTCATGGCTGAAGCGGGTATCCCTGACCAGCTTAAATGTAAGATCTTTGGGGTTGTTCTGCAAAATGCTGCTGTCAAATTTTCCGATCTCTAAGATCAATGCCTGCAGTAAGTTTTCAAACTCACCATTTGCTTTTTTATAGTCGTCTTTGTTCGCATGATACCATTCACGATTATTATTCATGCTCAAGGCAGACAGGTAATCCATCATAAATTTTGTATTCAACATCGGTCATCTCCTTTATGAGTGCTGGATAATAGAAAGCTGGGTGGAATTTAAAAATTCCCGGATCAGATGTTTCGTGCGCTCCGGAGACTGATAGGGCTTACAGAACGAGAAATCCTGTGACAAGTCATCAATATCTTCCATCGCATGTTTTACGTCCATTATGGTCTCAGCAGATAGTTCCGAAGCATTTTTATAATCCAGATTTCGCGGGTTGAGCCGATGGCTCTGTATCGCATAATTCACTCTGTCTTTGCATTTACATCTGCCCTCTCCATATTCTCCGCAGTATTGTCCAAGAAAATCTGCCATTTTTCTGCGTACCCGGGAAAGCCGCTTCCGGTATGCTTCCGGGGTCATTTTCAGAATTTCTCCCGCTATGCGGCTGTCAAGTTTAAACATGGTGCCCAATATAAAAATACATCGGCTTTCCACATCAAGGCACTGCAGCATCACATTGGTACAGGACATTTTCAGTTCTTCCGCCAGCAGCTCTTTGTCCACGTTCTGTGTCAAATCCGGCACATCCTGAATGTTTGCGTTTTGAATATCATCTCCATAAAATTCAAAACTTAACGGATAATGGGCAAACATATGCTTTTTGTAATTTTTCAGATGATTCACGGCAATACAGAATACCCATGTTGTAAATGCGCTGTCTCCCCGGAAAGAGGACAGGTGGGTAATCATTTTCAGCAAAATGTCCTGGGCCGCATCCTCTGCATCCGCAAAGGTGCCAAGCATCCGAAGCGACAAACTGAATACCATATCCTGCACCTGGGCCACAAGCGTTTCGAGGGCTTTTTTATCCCCCGATGTGGCCTGGTCAACCAAAGCCTGCAATTCTTCCTTCGTTTTTTTATTCATAAGATTTTACCTCCTGCTATATTAGACCATGCCCTCCTGCCCGTGTGACAAAAAAACAACCATTTTTTTTACAAGATTCCTTTTGCTTTTACAAAGTGCATGCACCTGACCTCCTGCTGACAACAGTTTTTATAAAAATCAGAGAAAAGGCCGGGCAAATTCCCGGCCAGTATTCCTTTTTTCAGTTTTCTTCATATCGGTTTGTAATGCGGGCGATCGCCTACGAGCAAGCCTTCCAGCGTTTTAAAGTCGGAAACCACTTCCGCATGGCCTCCCTTGCATCGTCTTCACTCATATCCGGGTTGGCCTCTGCCATATGAGGAACGCAGATCTCGATCATCTCCTCCATGGTTCCCTGAAAAGTAAAGGCACCCTTTTCAAAACAGTATTTACAGTAGTCCTCATTTTTGCTGCCATCCGCGTTGGTTCCGAACTGCTCCTTCGTCTCTCCCATGGGCATGCCGCAGCACTGGCAAAATCTCTGATTCATTTCCTTCATGTTCCATACCTCCGTCTTTCCAAATGTGTTTTAATCTGTCTGTCGCTTTACTGCGATAGGTCTACTTTAACACATATATCCTGACATTCCATGTCATATTTTATTTTTTTCGTAAATCAATCTTGCCTGTTCTGCCAGCGATTCCTTCAGATCCAAAGGAGAAAGAACATCCACCTGGGTTCCAAAGGACAAAAGCGATCCGATCAGCCAGGGATCTTCCGGCATTCGGGCAGATACAATCAGATCACCGTCATCCTGCCTCTGGATCTGGGTCTGATCAAATTCATCATAGACGCGGTATGCCATCTCTTTCGGAAACCGAAGTGTGATCTCCCGGCAGGCTCCTCCCGGATCGTCGATAAGTTTTGGAACATCACGATGCAAAAAACGTTCATCTAAAATATTCAGATCCAGAATACGATTCAATTTGAAGATCCGCCAGTCCTGCTGATCGGTACAAAACGCCTTCAGATACCATGCTTTTGATTTGTAGACAAGCTTACCAGGCTGCACAATTCTTTCACGCGTCACCTGATTGGATCCTGCATAACAGATCCGAACCGCTCTGCAGTGGATGACCGCCGATTTCAGAAGCGCAAACTTTTCATTGTCGGATCCTTGATTGCCCCATCTGGAAAAATCCACTTCCAGCCAGTTTTCCGACTCCATATGAAATATGGCCGAAAGCTTCTGCAGCGTCTGACCGCTGCTCTCATTGTACATGGTATGGATGCTCTGGAGTGCCGTGAGAATCTCCCGCTTTTCTTCCTCTGACAAAACCGCTTTATCCAGGACAAAATCATTCATCAGATGAATCCCGCCGTTTCTGCCGGTCTCTGTATAGACGGGAATGCCAGCTCCGCTCAGGACATCAATATCCCGGTAAATGGTCCGCACCGATACCTCAAGCTTCTCTGCCAGCTCCAAAGCGGTAGCCTGTCCTTTATCCAGTAAATGATACACGATCTTAAATAATCTGCTTTCCCGCATCGCCATACCCTCCTATTTGTAGTCGCTGCGCGACAGCACTGAAGCAAAATCCGGAATATCATTGCCTTCCATCCCCCGTATGAAACCGTCATCTTAAAAAAACAAAGTCGGAAGGCACACTATTGCTTCACGGATGATTCCCGGTCTCATAGCACCATGCGGCGATCCCGGCGATCAGCTCTAAGGGAATGGGCTTCTTATAGGGAAACTGAATCGTTCCCTTGCTGGTCTTATAATCCTTCAGCTGCTCTGCAAACTGTTCCACCGCTTCCGGTCCCGGATACAGACCGATATGGTTTTTAAAGCCCGCAAACTGAATGAGATTGTGCTTCTTCCAGAAGGTCGGCATACTCCAGGAGATCTTTTCTTCTGCTTCCGGTATGGCTTCTTTGATGGCCTTTCGAACTGCTCTCAGATACGGCTGTATCTCTTCCGGCTGAGAAACGATATACGCATCAATGGTCTCGGGAGCCTTTCCGCAATAATGGCTCTGATTTTGTTTTTTAAAAGTACGTCCGCATTTGGGACAACTCCATGTTTGCATTTTGTTCTATCCTTTCTTTCAACCCTGCAAGTCTTTGCCGGTATCCCGGACATCCTTCCTCATTTTTCCTTTCCACGCCCTGCGCATCCTGTGCGTCTCCAGATCGGCGAGCCTGGTGGGCACGGGAATATGACTTTCCCGGTCGACCAGACGGCACACCAGATCCGTAGCCGTATCCAGATCAATATAGTTTCCCACCGATACATATACCGGCTTTACATCTTTTACCGTGCGCAGAATCCGCCCGTATATCTCACCGTCCACCACAATATCCGTGTGCGCGAACCGTTTATTTTCCGGCATGGAACACACCGCCCTGTCGATTTTATAATAATGCTTCGCCACGCCGATGGTCGGCCGGTCCAGATAAAAGGAAGCATGTGTGGCGATCCCCATGCGCCGGGGATGCAGGCAGCCATTTCCGTCCAGCATATACAGATCCGGAACCGCCGTAAGCTCTTCCACCGCCTTTCGGATCAGAGGAAGCTCCCGAAAGGCAAGACATCCCGGAATGTATGGGACTTCCACCCTGCCAACCGAAGATCTGCTTTCCAGCACTTTCCTTGTCTTCTGCTCCAAGACCACGATGCAGCAAACAGCGTATTCCTGATCCCCTTCCTTCCAGTAAGCCAGGTCAACCCCGGCCACAGTCTCAAAATCCTCTGCCCTTTTGCTGCCGCTTTGGACCACCTTGGGCCAAAGCTTTGTCTGAATCTGAATCGCATGATCCAGCGAGAAAGTCTTCCCTGTTTCTTTGTCCATTCTTTCTGCCCTTTTCCTGCAAGCTTTATCAAATAAAGCAGTCATTTCAGATACTTTTTTAATTTGCTGGCGATAACCTCAATATCAATGGGTTTTGCCAAATGATCGTCCATTCCGCACTCCAGACACTTTTGAATATCTTCGGAAAAAGCATCCGCAGTCATGGCAAGCACCGGAATGTCCGCATCCTCACGCTGCAGCCCCCGGATCGTCCTGGTCGCTTCATAACCGTCCATCACGGGCATCCGCACATCCATAATGATTGCGTCATAATATCCAATCGGGGACTGCTCGAATTTGGCAACACAGATCTGACCATTTTCAGCCCAATCCAGTTCCATCTCAAGGACAGCGAGCAGCTCCCTGGCAACTTCCCAGTTAAGCTCATTATCCTCTGCCAGTAAGATGCGCTTTCCTTTCAGATCCCGGTCCATGGTCTCCTCTGCTTGTTCCGTCTTTTCACCGGAGACGCCCGTAAATATTTTCATGGCGTCAAACAATGCAGACCGGAACAAGGGCCTGGAAACAAATCTGGAAATCCCCGCTTCTTTTGCTTCTGCTTCTATCTCACTCCAGTCACAGGCCGACATCAGCAAAGTCGGATGATCCGTGCCGCAATTAAGCCGAATTTCCCGTGCTGCCTCAATCCCATTCATATCCGACAACTTCCAGCCAAGAAGAACCATCTGATAATCCTCATCCTTCTGATGCCGCTCTTTGATCATTTCCACTGCACGTTTTGCATTCAGGCACCATTCAGAATGGATACCCATGGACTCCAGCGCATGAACTGCATGGATACAGGAACGCTCGTCGCCATCAGCCACAAGCATATTCCAAGCAGGAAGAACCATATCGTCCTTTTGCACTTCTGCCTTTTCCAGATCAACAACAACGTGGAACTCGCTGCCTCTGCCCTGCTCGCTGCGAACAGAGATGGTTGCACCCATTGCATCTACAATATACTTGGTAATAGCCATTCCAAGACCTGAACCTTCTGTTTTCTGCACACGGGCGTTATCTTCTCTGCTGAAGGAGTCAAATATTTCTTTTTGATAATCTTTTGACATACCTATCCCCGTATCTTTCACCAAAAAATGTGTACGAACACAGGAAGGATTCTCCGGCAGTGCTTCCTGATACAAAGAAACCTGAACCGTGCCTTTCTCCGGCGTAAATTTGACAGCATTGCCCAGCAGATTGATCAATACCTGGTTCAGTCTCACACTGTCGCAGCAAACATCTTCCGTGATGATTTCATAGGCAACGGCATCAAACTGCAGATTTTTTGTCCTGACCTGCGGCTGTACGATATTTACAATGCTGTCCATCACCTCCCGCAAAGATGTGGGCACAATATTCAGCGTCATCTTGCCGCTCTCAATCTTTGACATATCCAGTACATCATTGATCAGCCCAAGCAGATGCTTGCTTGAGAGCGCAATTTTACGCAGACAGTCCGACACCTGTTCCTGATTGTTTGTATTGGCCATGGCGATGGATGTCATACCAATGATGGCATTCATGGGCGTACGTATGTCGTGGCTCATGCTGGACAGAAATTCCTGCTTTGCCGCATTGGCCTGTTCCGCTTCTTTCTGTGCCTTTTCAGCCGCTTTTCGGGCCGCATCCATCTCTATATTCATGCGCTTTAATTCTGACACCTGTTTTCGAAATACTCTTAAATACTGAAAGAATATGTACAAAAGCATGGCAATGACTGCAAAAGAAGCAGCATAAACAAGGACAAGCCAATGGATGCCCATACCTGAAATTGCATGATCCAGCCCGTCAAAAGGCAGAACGGTCACCAGATACCACTCACAATAAGGCAGGTTGGTACAGTACAGATGCCGGCGTGATTCGCCGCTTTCTAAAATAACGGAATAATCTTCTGCTGCATTCATCGCAGCTGTCATCTGCCCGATATAGAACTCTGCCTCCTCACTCTGACCATCAAAAATCCGGTAAAGTCTGTCAAAATAATTTTCGTTTACCCCGCCCTGGTCCCGAATTACATAGCTGCCGTCTTTTCGTATGACATAGGAATAAAGCAGCGGATTGTCTGTATCAAGAAAAAGTACCTCACCCATATATTGGGAAGAAAGTCCTACAACAAGGGCCAGGCTGGTATTTCCGTCTGACATGGGATATTCACAGGGAACACCGAACAAAATCACATCATTGCCGCTGCTGTCCACAGCAGACGACACTTTGCGCTCCCCGTTTCTCAAACTGTTTAAAAATGGTTCCGGCGTATTTGGTTTGACCGAATCACCATAAATCATTTCCATCCTGCCATCCGGAGAATACAAGGCAGCACATAAAAAATGCCTTGCCTTTGCGCCGTATTCTATTTCTTCTCTTGAACCATAACCCGAATCTTCTCCACCAGCTGCAATGCCCGCTATGGATTCCACCATCGTCAGGCGAAGCGCAATGATCGTCTCAAAATGCAGCGATACCTGCTCATTCATTCCGGCCATATAAGTCGTACCAATGTTTTTAATTGTATTTTCGCTCATTCTGTTTATGGACACTCCCAGAAACGAAAAAATAAAAATATTCAAACAAACGATCGCCGCAGTGCTGTTTTTTAAGGAACGCGGCAAAGCCATGCTTTTCATAACTTTTTTCATCTCCATTCTTTTGACTTTATTTTAAACGGAAAGCAAAAGGGCACGTCACACCTGTGGAAAAACCACTGGCACAATGCACCCATCATAACAACAACCACCCCGCATGGCAGACCTCATCCGTCTTTTGTAAGTATTTTGTGGTAAAACATAGTCTGTCAATCCTTACTTTGAAAATTTTTTTCATGGTCCTTCCATCATTAATTTGCTTTATCATAAGCAGTCAGACACTGCTTATGCAACCGGCCCTTCACTGCCTTTGCCGGAGTCTCAACCGGCTCATGACCCGGAACATCTTTCGGATATCGACCGGCTTTGCCAGATGTTCATTCATTCCGGCATCCTTGGCCATTGCCACATCCTCTTCAAATGCGTTCGCTGACAGCGCTATGATGGGCACAGCCTTTGCATCCGGCCGGTCCAGACTGCGAATGACACGGGCGGCCTCATACCCGCTCATAACCGGCATCATCAGATCCATAAGCACACAGTCAAATGTCTCCGGATCTGCTGCTGTAAATGCGTCCACGGCTGCTTTTCCGTCGTTTGCGGTCATGACTTTGGCTCCCGCTTCCTTCAGCATAAATTCCACGATCTCACAGTTGATCTCATTGTCCTCCACCAAAAGGACCTGCATTCCTGCAATATTACTCTGCTCTTTGGAATCCACATCCGAAGCCTCCATACTCCGCTCTGTGTCAATCTGCAGAGACAAAGTAATGTAAAACACGCTTCCCTTCCCGATCTGGCTTTCCACCTCTATGGTCCCCTTCATCTGATCCACCAGTTTCTTCACTGTGGACATGCCAAGACCAACACCATTGTAATTGGTTCTTGCATCCTGGTGTTCCTGGGTAAACGGTTCAAAAATATGTCTCTTAAAATCCTCTCCGATCCCGATACCGGTATCCTTGATCACAAACTGATAGTCAGCCATCCCGCCCTGGCAGGCGGTCTCCTTTGCCTGGACAAATACAGAGCCATGAGGCCGGTTATACTTAAGCGCGTTGTCAATGATATTGATCAGAATCTGCTTGATATGCATCGGATTCCCGATCAGCCTGTCATGCTGCAGATCCACGTCTTTGAGCACCAGCCTGATCTCTCTTTCTTCCGCCTGAGAAGACAGGATTGCAATGCAGTTTTCCAGCACATCATGGAGGTTAAACGGCTCCTCCACCACTGACAGCCTCCCGCTCTCCAGCCTGCTGACTTGAAGAACATCGTTCACCAGAGACAAAAGATGTTCTGTTGACACACGGATTCTCTTTTGGCATTCGATCTGATGCTCTGGATCCTCCTGACATTTCTCCATAATAGCCAGCATTCCCAGAATCCCATTGATGGGTGTTCGAAGATCATGGGACATATGGGAGAGAAATTCGCTCTTTGCCGAATTGGCCTGCCTGACTTTCTCCAGAAGCTCCATAATGGCCTGTTCCTGTTTTTTCCTCGTCACCATGGTATCCGTGATGTCCTGATGGTATCCGTTCAGGCAGGCTCCCGGTTTTTTGAATGTTTTGTCCTGCACGCCACCGCAGCGAACGTATATTTTTCCAAATTCAGGATGATTCCAGGGGTAAATCACCTCGCAGCGCCCGGTTTCTACGATTTCCCGCACCGCCTCCTGTACCATCTCCACATAGTCCGGCTCAATATTTGCAAACCAGTGCTGATAACACGCCTCCGGATCGATCGTATCCGGCACTCCCAAAAGAATCCGCATGGTCCGGTCCGCATACATCCTGGGCGGACAGCCCTCCTCCAGCTCAATGGTCCAGATACCGGTTCTGGCTCCCTCCAAGATGTATTCCAGGCTCTGCCTTGCCTCCAGCTTGTATTTCTCCTCCTGCTCCACCACCGCATTGACATCCCGCTGGGCAAAAATCGCCCAGTGTCCTTTCTCTGTCTTCTCCGTGGCAGAAAAATGAATTTCCAGATGTTTCAGCCCATAGGAACTGTCCTTCACCTGGTATCGGACATAAAACTTTTTCTTTGTTTGAAGCTGAGCCAGCACATAGTCTTTTTTCGTCACCGCACGGAGCCGTTCCTGATCCCGTGGAACCACATACCGGGAAATATACCGCTCCACAGCCACCTGATATCCGTCCTTAAAATTCGCAGCCCAATTCATGCCGGTCTCTTCGCTGTCCCGGTATACCTCACATTCACCGGTGTCAAGGTTCACCTGATAAATCCCCAGATAGTCCACACTGAGGGCATGGAGCACATTATAACTCCTCTTTTGAAGCTCACGGACCAGGTTGCGCCGTTTCAGAGAGGATACGATAAAATATGCTGCGATCTGAAGCATATTGGATGCATATTCCATCGACTTCACAGGCGGATTGTCCACACCATAGAAACCGATCACGCTTTTGCCGCTGTAAAGAGGAACTACTATAAGGGAATGGACATTCTGCCGTTTCAGATTCTCATACTGCAGCGGATCGGACTCCCGGATCGCTTCCAGATCTTCGATGACGATATACCTGCCGATGCTGAAATTCCGATACCAGCTGGCACACACCTTTGAAGGAACATTTTGAAGATTCTCCTTTTCCGGCTGCACGCCATCCGCCACCCACTCATAAGTGTTGTCATCTCCGCCGGTTTCATTCTGCTCAAAAATATAAGTCCGTTCTCCATTCATCGCTTTTCCCAAGTACTTAAGCAGTACCTGAAGCGACTGATCCGGCGTCTCCTCCAGCAGGGCAACGCGAAGCCCCTCATTGATGACAGCCTCCAGATTCTGAATGCTTTGCATACCGATCTGCGGTTCGCAGCTGCTGTTGACCGGCTCACCTTCACCGTCCCGTTCCAAAAGCTCCCTAGAATAATCCATACGCCTGCCCTCCCTATAGACCACTTTCCGGTCATCGTCACTGCACCCGCAGATACTGACGTAAAGAGGTTTCTCTGTCCGAAATCTCTGTTTCAGAATATTGGGTACTGTTCCGTTTTATTCTCATGTAATCCTATCCTCTGTGAACCAGGAAACACATATCCGCAAAGGATAACCTCTATACCGCAAAAAATGGCAATACCTGTGTCATAATACCATGTGTCTTTGGTCAAGTCAATATGGGAGTTGACACAAAGTTTGTACAATCTGCTGCAAGCACAAAGACCACGATCATGCAACTCCAGTACAGACCAAAAGCAATTGAAAAACCGGCCTTTGATCCTATTATTCTTCCATGCCTTCCCAACGCTGACCTGCGCTTTCCTGTAAATTCCCGGCGAAATGTTCCCTAATGGTTTCCTCCTGCAAACGGACAACGTTTTCCGATGCACTGGTTGTTTTGTGCAGAATGGCTGCACACAATCGTCTGCTTTTCCATCTCGATCCCGAAATGTTCTTTTACAAACGCAACAGCTGCAAGAACAGACAAATAAGAATCTTTTTTGCAGCAGCGGGGACCTCCAATCACTCCAATCTGTTCCAAAGCCTTTGAAGTCATCCGATGAGAGAGGCCAAAAGGTTCGACAGCAAGCGGTGTGGATTTGGAAATAATCGATACAAACATGCCTGCACTGATGCCTGCTCCACAGGCTCCCCAATAGCCGCATGCCCCGCCTGGAATGCTCTTTCCCCTGTTCATCATTTCAACCAATGCCGGCTGCAGTTCGATGTCCCCTCCGGCATTTTTATATGCGGTCAGCAAGGCAGAGCCAACCATTACATGATGTTCCGGTCCATGCATATGACAGAACGGCTGTTCCATTAACGTTTCAATTATCTCAACTGGATTCTTTGACCTTTCTCTCAGACATAACCCGATTATGACATCCATACCATCTGTATGGCATTCATTACATACATAATGCCCTTCTGCACATCTCGCCTTACTTTTTTCTTCCTTGTGACATATAGCACACTCCATCCGCTCATCTGTTTCCAGATAGATGAGTGGAGCCTTACAAATCAAACACTCTTCTTTCACAGCATCTCTCTCCTTTGCCTTTGCCAGTCATCCTAAAATACATTTCACCCGTACGGACTGACTTGTCTTGTTCTCTTTGTGTTGTCAGTCATTTTAGAATCTATTTCACTCATAAGGATTGACTTGCTCTGATCTCTTTGTGTTATCAGTCATTTTAGAATTTATTTCACCCATACGGACTGACTTGTTCTGATCTCTTTTTTATGTTTTCTGCAGCCATATTCAGAGTCTGCTACTCACATATGTACTCCGATCCTGCACGGAATCCATTCCACCGGTTCCCCTTTTCCTTCTATCTGCTGTGTAAAACATGCCACTTCATGAAAATCGTGATCAAGCAGACCCATTTTATTGAATTTTGCATCTGGCAGAATTTTTTGTAAAGAATTGCAGAGAAATGAATGAAAACCGCTGATATCCCAGCCAAGAATATCGCTTCCAAGACATGGACTGTTGTCTTCTTCTCCATTCATCAGGCCGTAACTTTGGCTGTTGCTGAGTTCATCAGCCAACATTTCATAGTACTCTTTGGTTGTAGATATACTTACAACATGGCATGGGACCGCACGGCAAAATCTTTCATAAAAATCCTTTGCGTCTGATAACTGTAAAAATCTGCAGTCCACATCAAGTCTTTTTGCATCGAAAAGGCTGTTTGCCGCTTCTGAAAACTTCTGGTATCGTTCCAGATCAAGCTGCAGCCTTCTTTGATACTCCTGGGCCTCTCCTCTGGCCCATCCCCCCATAAAACATTCCCATCTGGGATGTTGTTCCCCGATGCAGCCGCTGACGGACAGTATTTGTCTGCTGATCCCCCGAAGCCATTCAGGAGTATTGCAGATTTCACATATGTAATATCCAACCACCTGAAAACAGCCCATGCTTTCCTTCCCTTCGAATGGAATGCAGTTTCTGGTCCTTCTACACAGACAAATCCATTCATAATTTCTAATATTTTACCATATCTATGTATTTTTTTCTATTTTCTTTTATCAATTTTCCTCCCGTTTCCCGACAAACTTTCTTACCGTAAAATCAAATACAAAAGTTCCCGCCCCGAAAACTTAGGCAGATCATAAATATCCGGCCGCAAAAAAATGGCCGGCTAGCTGCCAGTCATAGCAGATTGGACCATATCGGCAAATTTAATAAAGGGCTAAAAGGACAATCACCTGACCAGCAGGCTCATCCATGGCTGCTGATGCGATGAAAAACAGGAACACTGTATGATAAACAAGGAAACATACCAGATACTCATGATGGTGATGAACGGGTATAGCCGTATCAGGTTACGAATCGGCTGTCAGATAAAATAATTAGCCAAAACAGAATATCTAATAATCTTGACATGACGTTGTCAAGATTATTGTACTATAATCAAACTGTGGAAGCGAGAAGTTGCAGGAGATTATCACAAAGGAGCATAAAGATATGAATATGAAAAAGGAACTTGAAACAAGAGTCAAAAAAGCAGACGGCATCTATCTAAACAACATTGATATTGATCCGCTTGCCATTAAGGCAATTATGATAAATGAAGTTGTCCCCGCTGACCCCTTACAGGATTTTTACGGGATCCCTGATGCTGCTTATCTGAAAACAACGATTCCTCTTTTCCGGGGAGCGGGAGCAGAGGTTGCTTGTATACAGGACATATTGCAAATGGGAATTTACATCACGAATGCTGTAAAAACCCCAAAGACGAATTATGCCATTGATAAAAACAGCATAGAAAACAGTCTGCCTTATTTAGAGGCAGAGCTTTCTTTGTTCCCCAATATAATAGTTCTTATGCTTATGGGCGATGTTGCGAAGAAAGCCTTTCAAATGATTGCGAAAAAGTCAGCAAAGAAAAATGTCATCCCTGCCATTTCCACCTATAAATTGCGGAACAGCAAAATCTATTATCAAGGCATCCGGGTAATGCCGTCATACATCATGACAGGAGGAAACCTTTTAATCGAAAAATCAAAAGTCGCAATGACAACCGAGGACATAGCAACTATGTTGGAAATCATCAAATCAAAGACCTCGCTGCAAGCAACGGGGTATCAAACTTGCAGCGCTGCAGAGCAGCAAGGTATTTGACCCTCGCGGCAGTCGCCAAATGTCTGCAAGCGGCCACTTGGCTCGTTGCCCGCGGGAATAAAATGTTTGTATGTGGAAATTTGATTTTCCATGGAGTTATGAGCGCGGGCATCCTCATAACAGGCCGCGCTCCTTCCTCCATCGCATCTTCCGCATCATATCCACAGGCACAGTCAAAATTCGCATTCTTTGCCCATTTTAGCAGATGATCATACTTGTGTGCCGCGTTATATTTTCTTAACAGCCAGGTCAGAATGCGCAGCGTGCTCCCGATCTCCTGGAAGGAATTGTTTTCCCTGTCTTTCAGCTCTTCCTCGAACAGATCTGCCACCGCGCACTCAATTTCATAATACTATGGGCGTGAAGCAAAAAGCCGAAACAAAAAGGAACTAATATTAGCAGAATATCTGCTAGAAAAATTTAACCGTTTAATCAAACATATTTATCCTCATGATAATCCATACACAAAAATAATACCACTATCACTGTTATATAGTGCCACTAAACTTGCTTAACAGACTTTTCCGGTTTTTATGTATTTCTAAATTGCATTCAAAATTCTTTGTTTTTCATTGCTTTTTAAATACCATGATCCTCTACAATACACTCAATCGTAAAATCTTCAGGTGTTAAGTCTGGAGTAATCTCAATTCTAAGAAATGGATGATGTCTGAGCGTCGATAATATGGAGTTAATTCTGTCTATTGTATTACTAAATCCTCCCGTATCAGTATGTCGAAGAGCTGCAATAATATTGCGATAAAGAACAGGGACTTTTTTTTCTAAGATTTCCCGATTTTTCAGTAACCATTTTGAAAATGGGTGCCCAATATTGTACACAGCATTGATTGGAGTAGTCGTTCCGTCGAAACCACCTAACGATACCAACTTGTTATCATCTGTTGGCAAGAATAAAGCTGGTGGAAAGTCCAAGAACCTATCATCAGAAAGCTCTGGTTTCTTTTTGGAAATTTTAACTAAATCTTTTTTCCAACAAAAAGAGTCTATACTCAAGCTAAATTTCCATGCAAGAACAGCCAGCTCAATTTGTGAACAATATTTAGTAAACATTAGTTCAAATTTTTCTGATAGCAACATACACTCTAATTCATGCAAAGATCTTATTCCCGAACCTGTTTTAAACCGCATCACCGACAAAAGGTTAGGATCATTTTGAAACATGTCAACATAAGCTCTCAACGGAATCAGCATATCCTCCTGACGCTCAAGTGAGCGTCTGTATAATACTTGAAGATGATTCGCAATCTCTTCCCAAAGGGATTCCACTCGACAACGTGCCTCCAATGTGTAACCTTTCATCCGATTACGTGAAAGTCCCAGTTCAGGACGATATTTATCTTTTAACAGAAGTATAGCATGTTCCGCTGCGCACTTGCTAAACGTAAAAAATACAGTTGTATCTGCATGAATACCATTATGTATGTTAAGGCAATGTGGTAAGTTGGTTTCAGGTATTTGAGTCGATGAAAACCACTTATTAATCCATGGGAAAAATTTAAATTCTTTCAGGAGAAAAGTATATGAATACGTTTTCTGAAGCAATTCATATATATGGAGTTCTTCCTCTGTTACATATCTCAGCTTTTTTTCTTTTAACTTGTATATTACACCTTTTTCTATTTTGTGAATATTTTTCACCAAGTTATGTATTTTAAGTTCAGACAAAATTCGATCTTCCAACTCTTTCTTAAGGTTAGTTGGTAAATTTATAGTAACCTCTAATTTGATCTCATTTGAAGGAACCGCATAACGCCCATCATGGCAAAATAAAAGATCCACTGAAACTGTAGGAACATACTTTATAGTCATATTGGCACTGTTCCAAAGGCCTGTCCCCAAAACTTTAACAAGGATCGCTGCTCCTGAAATTAAAGGACTGTCAGTAAAGTAATCAAAAGGTAGACAATAAAGTTCAAAGTGAGGTCGATTTTTCCAAGTTATATCTGGAAAAGTCTGTTTTAGGAATCCGAATTCTTTATCCGGTAATGGAAGCTGTTCGATTGCACGATAAACATCATCTGTAGGTTTTGGCATGATTTTATGAACTTCATCTATGAAATCATACTCTGTTGGATAGTCACATGTACCATCTGGTCCCTCGTAATGAATGGCAACTTCTGGGTAAAGAACATATCGGTCAACGATTTGCTTGAAACCTCGAAAGTCTCCTTCTAAATATGGATTTGTTCGGACAGCAATAATGGTTCCTGGCTCCTGAATAAATTTTTGGTGCAAATCACAACAATCTGGTAAATCTTCTGCTACCGTCCTTTGTTCCATATCACTAGCAATATAGTAGTAGTCGCTTATGCCATGAATGCTCATGCGATACGCTGGATAGCGACACCCGGATTCTGCAAAGTGTTTGGTAGATACTTCGATGCGAGTGTCCTTTAAATCCCCCATAAAGCAAGACAGTAAACCAATGCCAAATCGACTGATAGGCATATAATCAATATTTGCTTGAAAGCGCACTTTGTCAAATTTGAACTGCTCTGAATTATAATAAGAATTGCCAACCTTCAAAAAGAACTCACGTATCATGTATTCAGTCATGCCAATTCCATTATCCTCAATTTTGAACCAATAAAAACCATCTGGGTCTGTCCATGTTCGAATATTAATCTGTGGCCTCCAGGTTCGTGGAAGTCTATTATCCAATTGCTTCCTTGTACGCACAGCATCTATCGCATTTTGAAGTAATTCTCGCACAAATACAAATGGAGTATCATATATATTTTGACCACTTAATAACTCTAATACTTGTTCTTTTGCCAGTGTAATCTTATACTTTCCGGATATATAACCCCTTGCAGTAATTTGTCGGACCACTCTATTTGGTAGCAGCAGCGAACGCCATCGCATATCCATATACCGAATCAATTCTCCACAATCCAATAGTTCTTGGTCTACCCAATCAAGGTATAGCATAATAGAGTGCTCAACTTGAATGCTTTTACACTCTGCACGGTAAAGCAAGGTATGCTGTGAATCGGAAGAAAATACAAAACCAAGCGAGGCTTGATGCTTATACCATTCTAAAAGACTTTTTTTATCCTCATCTTTGTCTGACCTATCAAGATCCATATATTTCAGCAATGACTCAGGAGCCCTTGACATATCAAAGTCAAGGATATCTCCAAGTCTTAAGAGTACTGCACAAAGATAAAGGTCTAAATCGGGAGAAAGTATTTTATATTGCTTAATTTTTGTGATGTGTTCCCCATGACTTTGACAAACTGCGATAAGTTCATCAACACTAATACACTTACCCAAAACTGCCGGCCAATCCGTGTTTCTTAACTGATCGCGAACCCTGATGTGGTGGGTTGCACGAACATATCGTTGTATAACATCAGAAGTAACATTAGGTACATCATACACACTATTGGGATATACGATATTAAAGTCTACAGGATGGGTCTCCAAGTATTCCACTATACAATTAGGACACTGCTTCAGATACTCAAGTTCTTCTTTATCAACACTCATTCCAATATCGTGATAGCAAGCAGCTAAAATCAAAAGCGCACATTCATTTCTGGTCAAACAACTTTTAGCTTCACCCAACAGATTTAGCATATTACTCATTACATTACATATATGCTTTTCATCATGTAACGTATACGTGGGAAAATTATCTCGTATCGTAATAGCCATTTCAGAACCTAGTTTGCACACATCTTGCAGAGCTACTTCAAGCTCTGAAGCTGATTCAGGATCCTCACGTTCAGCAGCTTTCCTAAACAGTTTCCATAACTCATGCGATTTAATCCCTATCATTTAATATACCCCCTTCATCTGAACTACCTATATCAACATTAAAAAGAATTGTCATATTCATATTGCCTTTTGAACGATTTTCATCTGTTGAATCAATCTGAGTAGCACCATTCTTTTTGTCAGATCAATCCATCGAGAAAGTTTGTTGCTATTTCAGAGTAAACACTCACACTTCTACCTTTATCCTGTTTCATATGTATTCCAATAGTGTATCCTTCTATGATCTGCTCATTTTTATGCTACAAACATGATATCATATTCCTTCAACATTTTCAGTCAGCATAGATGAGATGTAAAAGTGCAACACTCTAAAGTTATACAGAAACATACATAACCAAATTGCTTAATACAGAACATATGAAATTATGCTACATCACATTATCCGCAGATCACACAATAATACGTCCTAAAGTTGTAATTTACTTTCATCTTCAATAGTTTTGCAACAATCATCTCATCAATTTATCATTAAGATTCTTTTCAACAGTAAAAGTCTACCTATCAATCTGCAAGTACAGACAGGCGGATTTACAGAAAAGGTTACTATTTACCTGCCATAGGCAGAGCCGCTAAGATACGTAACTTTCCAGGCACGAATACACAGAAACAGCTGACGGGCTTGTCCATGGCTATAATCTGGCTTTTACAGTTTTGATTGAAAAGCAATACAATAAATGTCTTCAAATGGGCTATCGCTGAATTAAGTTTTCAGGACAGCCCATTTTAATGTGGTTGAATAAAATTTATATTAATAATTATAAATTAATATGATATTGCTATTCATTATATAGTTTAGGAAGCACTATTAAAGCGAAATTTGTAAATAGACATTTCAATAATATCTCCAAATGATAATTGTATTGTATTATCTAGCTCAGTTCCATTTATCATAGTTGGATTAGTTCGAGATAGGTTACAAAGAAAAAACTTTCCGGACTGTCTTCTGATTAAACATTGTTGTCTAGATACAGTTTGATGTGATAAGACAATATCATTTGAATTTTCTCTACCTATTGTTAAATTTGGTTTGAATATCGTCTGACTTTTTTGCACTCGTCCGTATTCATCTAGAAGTTCTACAACTGCGTAACCAGCAATTGAATTAACCAAAGACAAATTCATTTTTTTAGTAACATTGTCTTTAAATGTACTCTTTCTATAGTCTTTTTTTGCTATAACATATTTTTGAAATTTGTTATTCTGTTTATAAAATTTTATAGTAGCTTTTTTATATTGTATAAACAAATAAGAATAAAAATAGTAAGAAAAGAACATTGTTAAAAAAACTAGAAATAATAGAAAAAAATATATAAACCTATCCATCAATGCCACTTCCTATTTGAACTCCAATTCCTAATACAACAGATAGTATATATATAATTAGTGATATTAAGAATTGTTGAAATGTTATATTTAATTCAATATTTGGTGATAATGTGTCTTTAGTGACATTACCATAAATAATCATCGATAATATCATAAAAACAACATTAAATATGATTAAACCACCAGATATAAATTTACTATTACCTAATGTTATACTTCCACAAACATCTTTAACAGATGAAGAAGAAGTCACAATAGTCATAAAACAAATATCCGGACAATAAGATAGAGCATCTTTATATGGAATTTGATTTGTATATGAAATGAAAATATTTATCAATATGGGAGAGATTGTTAATACAAAACTGAAAAAAATATATTGTAAAATTTTTGCACAAATATTGTATTTGGGCGGTCGTCTATTGATATAGGGCATTTTATCTTTTGTACCTTTTTGTTTATGTTGTTTATATACCTAATATTTATTCTTTATATTGCTGTAAAAATAACTTTAAAATTAAAACTTAAAGTATACAGGATAAACAATAAATCTTTCTGTTTCTATAAAGCTTTTTATAGAATTCCCAAATTAGTATTTAGAATTATTATATCACTATACAATAATAAATTACAAATTATCTTTTGACTATCAATTACACAACTGGTACATATTATGACATATCTGGTAAATTTTATATTTTCTTTCTGGAAATTAAGTTAGATTTGGTATGGATGATTTCCCCTTATTTTCTTTAAAAATCTATTTTGTTAAAATACTCATAACTTGACTTTTACAGATTTAAGTGAAAAAGCAACACTATAAATCTCTTAAACTCCGGAAATTTTAAAGGGTTCCAGTTACAAAGAAGTAATTTCAGATTAGGCGGTGTAGCCCAAATTAAATACAGAAAATATTTGAAAGAAACTGAAAATTAGCACATACGATATCTCCATCACATTTTTCGTGGTTAAGGAACAGATTTTCCATGGCTATAATATGATTTCCATACCATCATAAGCGAAAAAGATATTGTCTAAATTTTTTTCAAATTCTTTATAGTAAGCATAAGACTTTCCCCAATATTCATCAATATGAGTAACAATGATGCGTTTTATTCTGTATTTATGCTTTATTTCTATAATTTCATCCAGGGTAAACATATCATCTCGGAATGGAGCATTCTCAAGACTTGATCCATCTTTTAAGATACCATTGTCGGAAACCAGGCCAATGATTAAAATATTCGCGTCAAAATACAATTCATTGTGAACAAATGGTTTTACATCACAACAAGCATATATTGCTTTTTTTATCCCATCTGAGATCGTATAAAATGTCATATTGCCACGATGGGTCTTGTTATTTATCAAATGTAAATCTATCTCTCCAATTCTGACATAATTTGTCCTGTGAATCGATATGCATTTGAGAACATTCTCGTAGTAATACAGGCCATCACCGTTCCATGCGTTGATATCGTTCACCACTTCATTTAATGCTATGAATGGAATTGGCGTTCCTTCATCAGCAATACAGTCATAGCCTAAAGGTTCCACAATACGCATCCCCCTTGTGTGATCAGGATCTTTGTGTGATATGGAGAGATACTTTATCTCGGAAATGTTCTGCCGGTCGCAGGCAACGCCTATATCTTCGGGGGTGTCAATCAGCATTTTAATATCCTCAATATAAAGACTTGACCCTAACCGTTCATATCGTCCTCTTTTTCTTCTGGCTTCCTCGCAAACGGAACATTTACAAAATGGGTTTGGAATTTGAAACATCCCTCCACTCCCAACAATTTTTAACTTCATAATTTCACCTCACAGAAGATGCTTGTATCTATTATGTTAATCATATATGCAATGTCCTGATGGATTCCTGCTGACAGGATCATAATTCCTGTATCAATCATGTTAACCATATACTTGTTACCGCTCTTTGATCATTTGCCGGGTTAGATTCCTTCATCCATCATGTTACCGGCTCTGCATCTGAACATCTGGGGTTCTGAATCTAAATGAAAAGCGTTTTTTTGATATGATCAATAATTCTTTGTGGTATCTGTTCATCAATGGGCACTATCGTTGAGAACATCCGCACTCCCTGATAGGAAAACAGGATTGTATCAATGATTTCTTCACAATCTACTTTTTTAAATTCACCACGCTCAATTCCATAAGAAATAAAATTTTTCCACATCTCTGCCGAGTAACGATACTGTCGAAAAAGTGCGTGATCCTCACGGTTTATTTGATGCTCACTGTAAAATTCATAGATTGCCACACTCAAAGAACCAGCACGATCCATCATTTCTCGTTTGTATCGCTCCAAAATTTCATCAAGAATTTGAACAGCAGGGCAGCCCTTTTCTATCTTTTCGGACAGCTCATGATCCTGTCTGCTCATAAGGGCATCTATTATTTCCGAAAAAATTTCATGCGTACTGTCATAATGTCTATATAAACCGCCTCTGCTCAACCCTGTTTCCTTACAGATATCCTGCATGGTCACATTTTTAAAACCTTTTTTCGCAAACAAAGAACATGCTTTTTCTTTGATTAGTTTTCTGGTATCATCACCTTTTTTCCCCATGTCTGCTCCTTTTTGCGACATTTATGTCGCAAATTAAATTATAAGACATTTGTGTCGCTTTGTCAATATCCTAATTGATTTTCACCAACCGGCTTTTTATTCGTTACTGGGACTGTTGCGAAATAAGCGCTATACGCCATATCTGGGATACTATTTGTGATCATATTATCCATATATTGTGTATAAACTGCGTTTCGCAACAGCTCCGTAACCGTATATGCCCATTGGAAATCGCCTACGGCGATGGGGCATATGCTTTGACTCCATAACGGTACTGGTCCATGACGAATCAGCGACGTGATCCGCCATGGTGTGAACAGTAATTTTTTTCCCCTTGCTGTCCGTCATCCCTGTCTTTTTCCAAAAATATTTCACGGTAAGTGCCCGGTGCGAGTCCTATGAATTGATTGAAATAATTGGTAAAATGGCTCTGGTCTGAAAATCCTGTTCTTATGGCGGCCTCCACAGGTGGTATCCCTTCCGATAACAGCCTTTTTACCTCATTGATACGCATTGCTTCAAGATATCGGTATGGCGTGACTCCTTTTTCTTTTGTAAAGGCACGCAAAAGGGTGGACTTGCTCAGTCCAGCATGACAGCAGATCTGGTCTAAATAGATGTGTTCCGTAAAATGTCCCGCCATGTATTCACAGGCTTTTTCTATCTCCTTCCTGCATTCTGGAATGCAGCTTTCAAAAGGTTTCCCATAATTCTGGAACAAGTACGAAAGCAAAAACAACAGCGTTTCTTCCTTCTGAAACTCCCCTGTCCCTTTCATCATCCTCTCATGCAGCGAACGCAGATGACAGACTGCCTCCTCATCCCGGACAACATTTTTTGAAAATCCCGGCAGCTCCCGTTTCCCTGTGATTTCCCCTGCCAGATCAAGCATGATCCCCTTCGAAATATTAAATCCACAATAATCAAATGTCCTTTCATCCGTCTGCACACAGGCATGGTTGTCTCCCGGATTGAAAAGTATGATGCTTCCCCTCTCTATGGTATATGTCCTGTTTCTGCAGGAAAGCACCCGTTCCCCGGCCTCCACAAACCCAATGACATAATGTTCATGAAAATGATTTGGAAACGGCCGCACAATCCCCTCAAAACTATATGCCTCAATTCTTAATTCATCATCATATACCACTGTTCTGGTTTCTTTCTTCATGTGGATCCCCCTCTGTCATGAGCCATTTTACCGCTTCTCTTTCCCTGTGTCTTGTAAAATATCTTCATTTTTCAAAAGAGCAGAATTGTGCTCTTTGATCACCATACTTTTTATCCCCTAACCTCATATTCATTTTTGTATCATGTAAGTTTCTGTCATCTGTATCCGGCTCATGGAATTATTCCTGCTCCTGCTCTTCAGCAGGTACGAATTGACACCGGTTTTAGCCCTTACTTCTTAAAGGCAGAAACAGTTTTGTAAAATATATCTTCCCGGATTTTAAGTAGTTTCTGATATTTGTCCCATCTGCAAAAACAGCGGCCGCCGCATATGGGTTGAGGCCATAGCGGCAGTCCGCTTTTGTATATCTTTTGCATTTGTGTAATGAATCGTTAAAATTTAAACGAAACAGTTTCATAAGAAACCAGTTTTTCCAGCGGAATTCTCGTCTGCGAATGGCGCTCCGGGTCTGCCGCTTCCTCATTTGGATACCCGACTGCAAGAATATTGACCGGCTCCAGATGATCCGGCAGTCCAAACTCTCTGCTGATCACATCCGGTTTGAAATAACATATCCATACGGAGCCAAGCCCTGACTCTGTTGCCTGCAGCATCATATGATCCGTCAGTATAGAAGCATCTATATCAGCAGTCTGCTTTTTATCAAACGGGCGCTCCCACGCCTTTCCATGGTCCACACACACGATGATCGCCAGCGGTGCGCCGTAAAGGTTCGCACCCTTCCCAATCTTCGCAAGGCCCTCGCTGCTCTGAACAACAATCAGACGGACAGGCTGCAGGTTAGCCGCTGTCGGAGCTACATGGGCAGCCTCCAGAATCTTCTGTAATTTTTCTTCCTCCACTTTCTTGTCCTTATAGCTTCGGACAGAATAACGCTTCCTGGCAATTTCGATAAAATTCATAGTAGCAAATCCTCTCTTTCTGTTATATACTGAACCTGTTGATCAACCGTTGTCCTCATTTTAGCAGGATACAAAAATTTCGCAAGCATGCACTTTTGGGGTAGATACTTCCCAAAAGGATAGCTATAAAAAGTTGGAGGCATATAATGGAATATTCAAAAGACCAGTTCGACTGCCCGGTTGAAGCCACTCTCTTTTTGATCGGCGGGAAATACAAGCCGCTCATCCTCTGGTATCTGATAAAAAATCCACTCCACTACATGGAGCTGCAGCGCATGATCCCAAAAGCGACGCCCAAGATGCTGTCACAGCAGCTGCGCGATCTGGAAGCATGCGGAATGCTGCACCGGGAAGTCATCCCGAATAAGCCGCCCAGGACCCTGTACTCGCTGACCGCATTCGGGCGGAGCATCATCCCCGTATTAAATGCCATGTGTGATTGGGGGGCAGACTTTTTGGACGGGCTGGATATCCAAACACCCTGCAACGCAAAAAAATCAGCAGGTGAACTCTGACAGACTCTCCTGCTGATTTTTCATAATTTCCAGATGGCACTGTAATACAAAGAAAAATAACATAAACCAAGAATAGTCCTTATTTCTCTCTTTGGCCAAACAGAAAAATTCTTTTATTTGATCCTATAGTACAATTTCGTGTTGATAAAATATCTAAAGTTGTCGAAAATCTTAATAATGAAAGATATCTCTTTCCTTCGCTCTGTGATTTTCACTCTTCAGGCACAGTGCTGTTTTTGTTCTCGTTCTAAAACGACAAATGTCCCTTCTGCTCATATTTTCCTCAGCCACATGATCCTTAAGTAACCGCCAGTTCCTGCTTTCAGGTTATTCCGGTAAAAATCCGGATAATAGGCACTAACTAACTTCTTGCCAACTCCAATTCCTTTAGTTCTTCTTCGGTAAATGCCAGTTCTTTCTTCATCTCTTCCGTCATACTATTCATATTTACCATAATTGATTTCTCTCTCAAAACTCACCACTAATATTAACCAACGGTCTGCAGAATCCGATAATCTGCCTCCTTTACTGGCAGTAATCAGTCCTTATAGTGCCCTCTACAGGATTTCACAATGATTTGATTATCTGAAATCTCATAAACTAAACGATTGGATTCATCGATTCGCCTGCTGAATGAACCAGATTTTCCATATTTCAATGGTTCAGGCTTTCCAATTCCATGTAATGCCCCATCTCGTTCTATGCTCTGCAATAATTGATTAATTTTCTTTATTATCTTTTTATCCTGTGTCTGCCAATAGAGATACTCACTCCATCCGTCTTCCGCAAAAGTGATTTTCATAAACTATTCCTCCATGGCCAGAAGTTCATCCATGGTTTTCGTTACCACCTGCCCGTTTTTGATCTGTTCATCTGCCCTGTTTAATTTTGCAAGATACTCAACATTCTTTTTGGCCTTTTCTAATTCATTGTACTCTGATTCTGATATAATAACCACATTCTTATTCTCTTTACGAGATACAATTACCGGCTCCCCGTTAAAAGCCATATCAAAATATTTCTTGATATTTGCTCTTACATCCATCTGCTTTGTCGCAATCATATCGCACTCCTTCCCGTACTTAAAACCGTACCGTTTATTGTACTAAATATTATATGCTAATTAGCACCTGTTAGTCAACAAATTTTATATTTATCCCTATTCTTTCCCATATTCTTCCAGCCTCTTCAACTTTCTTCTAGCTGTTCTTCGGTTTCTCATCTTATACTTTCTCCACTCCTTATGATTATAAGTCCAGCAGGCATATTTTCTATCAAATTTATCTTCATAGGACAGCTGTTTCCAAAATCCCTTCCGCATAATGACTACTTCTTTCCTACTCTCATTCCTCTGTCCCATCTTTCAGAGCTATCTCCAATAATTCTGCCGCTATCTGAGCCGACCGGCCCCTCATCAAATTATCCCATATATCTTCCTCAAATTGAGTTGCATCGTATCCTTTTTCCGTTAGAAACTTCTTTATTTCTTCGATAATCAAATCCTTTACATCGCATAATCCTACAATTTTTGAATCGTGCTTATAAAGTTCTATGCTTGCATTATATGTATTCGAATTTTCATCCCAATCAGCCACATCCCTTGCTACCATAAGATAACATTTTGCCATTGGATTTAAGGAGTCATTTCGATGTTTTAACAGCTTGTCCATTGCGGTACTATAGCTGCTCCATTTTGTTACCGACAACCATGCTCATTTATTTCTCTATTCTCCATTTCATGGATTTTTTTATTGATTGTAACGGTACATCGTGACCATGTCAAGAAATGAAAATTCTAACATATAGTAGCAAAAACCCCTGCAAATGGCATTTACGCACCACTTACAAGGGTTCTCATTCTCATATCTATTCGCCTAATTTCGACACATTTCTACACATTCATTTCCCTTGCGATCTCTGCATCCGTCATCTCCAGAAAATAAGGCAGCAGGAATGCATTCCGCTATGCGCCCTGGCGCTGTACTGCTTTATTTAATTATGATTAATTCCCATCCCGCTGTAACAGCGTGATAATCTGTTTTATCTCTTTGGGATGGAGATGATTATTTCTTGTGAGCAGATAATCGCCTTCCTTAAGAACCCGGCTTATTGTTTCCGCCGCAATTTCCTCCCCATGCCTGCCCGCTCTCCTGCTTGCAGATTCAAATGTCCAGTCCAGGGAGAACAGCTATTTTATAAACATGGCAGCCAGACAAATGAATAAACCCGCCAGCAGAATCCCTGCCACGACAGCCACGGTCCACTTTAACTCCATATACGTTCCTCTTTCCCGTTTCTTTCGTTTTTATTCCCCGCTACCCGAAGCAATAGTTTTACAAACGAGAATTGTCAAGAATAATATGCCCAGTCAATTCCAGGATAAAGTTCCCCTGTTCGGATGAAATATTCAACTGCTTTTACACCTGCATCCATATCTGTAATGGCTTGACATTTTGGAATGGGAGATTGACCATCGTAGTCGAGCGGAGTATATACATTTTCATCTCCCAAATCTACTTCTTCAAGCCGCTCCACTGTATTGGCATACTCAGGATTGTAGGAAAAATAGGTTTCTGTGTTTTCGCTGCCATAACACAAGGACAGCCATTCTCCATCCGACACTACTTCCAAGCATATGTCACATAATTCTCCATCAGGGTCTAGGCACAAGCTGACCTCAATACCTTTTGGCACATCATTTAATATTTTGCCAATCAATTCCGGCGTAATTTCATCTTCATTGTACTGTTCGCCATAGGAAGCACATTCAATATTCTTCACAACAGTTGTATTGTGGTTAAACGATGGGATAATGTTTGTTTTTGGGATAATTTTAAATTCCATTTACCTTCACGCTCCGTTTCTAAACCTGAATTTGCTGTTACGGGTTAATTGTTTTCTGGGGTTTCGCAGGTTTCCAAATATTTCGACAACAGAGCCGAAGGCGGATTCCATCGCAATGCCCGGTCATATTCGGCGCCATCGCCGTCAGGCGGAGCCGGTTCTACATTGATGACCACGCATTCCCTCGCCAAATACAAATACAAAAAAACTGTTCTTTGGTTTTCTTTCAAAGACGGGAACGCCGCTCTGGCTTCTCTAGAGCGTGTCAGATACATTCTAGCCACATCCTCCACAAATGCATTTTCCGCATCCCTGCACAGATGAACCATAACTATTTTAGCATCTTCTTTGCCTGTACGCCACCTTTATTTTTTCCGGGATGTTTGTTTCAACTGCGGAAATTCCAGTTTCAACTGATACTGGAATCCCTTAACCTCCTTCCCGTCTTTTGTATAGGAATACTCCTTCACGCCCTACATGAAAAATCGTGCTTGTTTTTCATCTTAAGTTTCATCTGCTCCCATTCGACACTGCTTCCCGAAGTCTGGGCAGTCAGCTACAACCGGTTTTGGCGAACCGTCATGGGACTCTAACCCCGGCCAGGATCTCTGGCCGCCGCCCTCATTGTGGTTCCCTCTCTATAAAAGGGGCTGTGACTGGACGGAAGTATCATTATAGGCTGTACAGATCATTGCGGAATGCTCCGGCCATAGAGCATTTTCAGGACAGACCTCGTGATATTTGTGCCAAATGCGGTCAACGTAGCCCGCTACGCCTCTCTTATTCAGTACAAATCTCCCACTAAGTAGGTCGCACATCTGCCAGAAAGCATTTTTCAAACGCGCTCTAAAACAGGGCCAGAAGGGAATCAAAATTTATCAAGCGGCGTACAAATGTACCCGTCAAAGCACCGTTTTTTTCTTTGACGGGGTATCCCGGTTTCACTGAATATTTATTTCAAATTTTATTTTATTATATCAGGCGTTTTTCAGTACACGTTCATCGAAGATTCATATTTATCTCGATTTTCTTAAGATTATATAAAAAAGCCAGAAACAACATTGTAAATTACTTGTTTCTGGCTTTTCTCTATTTTTCTTTTTTTAATTGATATCCATATCCACGAACATTCTGAATGACATCGCGTCCCAGTTTTTTTCTTATGGAGTATACGCTGCTTTCAATGCCATGATAATCACCCATGACGTCCTCTCCGGTAATCGCCTTGTAAATTTGTCTGGTAGTCAGCACCTGGTCATGATAGTAGGCAAGTGTGTATAAAACATCAAATTCCCTTGTAGTTAATTCTATTTCTTTTCCTTTTAAAAAAACCTTTCGTTGTTTTGTCTGTATCTCCACATCGCCAAACCTTATCTCTTTACCATCAGCAATAGAAATGCTCTCAATTTCCTGATCCTCTGCCAACACTGCTTTTATTTTTTCTACAACCTGTTCTTCTGGATCAGAAAAGGTTACGATTATCATTTTCCCAAACTACCCCCTTCTCTCTTTGGCAAAATTACGGAAATTTGCCGAATGCCATGCATATCAGCAGTTAGCAAGTACCCATTCCTCATAGTCACGGATTCCTTCTGCAAGACGTTTCAATCCATCTTCCAGCCGGCTCCGGGGGCATGCAATATTCATTCTGATAAAGGAATTTCCGTTTTCACCATACTGTCGTCCTTCTGACAGATACAATCCTGTATGTTCCCGCAGATATCGTGTAAATTCCGTTGCAGACCCCTGCATTTTCTGGCAGTCCAGCCACATGAGATAGGTCGCCTGCGAGGAAACCGGCTTGATCTGAGGTGCCTCTTTCTTCAGATAATCCTCCACAAAATTTTTATTTTCCTGCATATATTCTCTCAAAGCATCCAGCCATGCCTCCCCCTTCGTAAAAGCCGCCACCGCCGCTTCTACTGCAAAGGAATTCGGCTCTGCAACCTCATCCGTGTTCAGTCCCCGCCAGACCTTATGCCGTAGGTTGGAATCAGGAACGACCACTGCTGCTGTCTGCAGTCCCGCCAGATTAAAGGCTTTTTTGGGCGCTATACAGGTAATGCTATTATTTCTGCAGCCTTCCGAAACGGATGCAAAAGGGGTATATTCCTGGCCAGGACTGGTCAAGTCACAATGAATTTCATCCGAAATCACAATTACATGGTGTTTCCTGCACAGATCACCAACCCGCCCCAGTTCCTCCCGGTTCCAGATTCTTCCTACCGGATTGTGAGGATTACACAAAATCATCAAGGTAGTCTGCGGATTGGAAAGTTTTTGTTCCAGAGCCTCAAAATCCATATGATGAGGGCACTGAAAAACTCCCACTTTTTTGCGGGAGCTTTTTCTTTTCAACATAT
>CAJTYJ010000005.1:98346-120334 GCA_910583895.1 uncultured Lachnospiraceae bacterium | reverse complement strand
GCAGTACAGAGAGCCACGTAAGCCATGTCCTGTCTGCGAGGATGAGTTCGAGACCGATGGGATGGAGCCGTGAGGGGGCATCGAACATGTCAGAACTGAGGGCGTATTATTATAACAGAGGAGACATGCTGGCCCTGGTGAGGTATCAGAAGAAGGCAGGACCTGAGGAAAAGAAGGAAGAGGAAAAGATCCTGAGCAGCACGCAGATCCTAAGATCAGAGAAGAACCGGCATGGAGAACTGGGGAAATATCTGGAGAGCATCCACCACAGGATGTCGCTGCAGAATAAAAAGAAAGTGTATTTTGAGACACAGATCAGGGGATTATAAAAACCGTTTCAGAAGCACAGGGGGGAGTCTGCGCAAAAAAGGAAACGGTTGTGCAGGAAGAAGGAATGTAGTAAAGTATAAAAAACAGTCTGCAATTCCTGCTTGATAAAAACGTCTATGGTGGATTCTGACCAGTCAAACCCGAAAGTAAAGTTACACTATCGGGGCATGAAGGCCTGGTTGCCAATTCTGCAGATCTCTGTTATAATTCCCTCATAGAAGAGTACCCATGACAGGGTGGTAGCCTCCCGAGCCAATGAAACCGGCTTGCCGGAATACATAGGAAGGGAGGTGGCGCTTTTGACGGCTTATGAGATCATCTCGATTTTCATAGGGATATTGGCTCTGCTAATGTCCTTTGGCAGCTTGATTGTGGCGTTGCTTGCCTTTCTCGACAGAGATAGGAAGAACAGGCGAAAAAAATAATGCCTACCCCGTCGGCAAACGGAGTAGGCGCCTCTCGCTGAGAGGTAAGTAGTCTATTCGGGAGCATCCGCTTTTGGAGTGGGTGCTCTTTCTACGTTCATTATATACTATGCCCCTGGATTTTGCAAGTATTAAAGAGCTTGAGTTTCCGCAGATTTATCCACAGAACCCTCATACCTTCCGTTTTATGATAAACAACTTTCAAAAAATGCAAAAATATAAGGAATCCCATTCCTTTCTGATGTAAAATTAAGCTACCAAACAAAAATCTTACTAAACAAAAATAAAGGAGATTCCTTATGGTTAATTTTACATCAAATACTTATCAAATGAAACGGGAAATTTTATCTTTTTCAAATAAAATTTCCTCTAATCTCTCTAAACCAGAAAGAACGTTTATCGCTGACATGAATTACGGTATTCTTGCCTCTGGCAGCTGCCTGCTTACTGATATCGTGGACCAGCTGCATGAACCTTCCAAAAAAATCAATATTGTAGACAGGCTTTCCAGACATCTGCTAAAAGGCACTCCTAAAGCTGCCTTGAAATCTTATCTGCTACAAGTCAGAAAATGGTGTCCAACGAATCCGGTCATCCATATGGATGACAGCGATGTTGTGAAACCTGACGGCTATCATTTCGAATCTATCGGCTGGGTTCGTGATGGCTCTGAAAGCACACAGACAAAAAATGTCTATAAAAAAGGATTTCACGTTACAGAAGCCACCGTTCTTACAAACAGCAACCACCCTGTCAGCATTTTTTCCGAGATCCATTCTTCGAAAGAGAAGAATTTCACTTCCATCAATGATGTAACCTTCTCTGCAATGGAACGTGCGAAAGCACTGTTCGGAAAAGCAACCTTTGTCATGGACCGTGGTTACGATGATAATAAGATGTTTCTCAAACTGGATTCCATGGAACAGGAGTATGTGATTCGACTAACCGCAAAACGTAAACTGCTATACCATAATAAATGGGTATTTGCTACAGAACTGCGCAATCGCAGGAAAGGCAAGGTGAAACTCCCGCTATTTTATAAAGGGAAGATGCAGGATGCTTATCTTTCCCACATAAAAGTACAGATCATTGCTTCCAGAAAAGACATTTATCTCGTCCTTGTTTACGGCATTACAGAACATCCTATGATGCTTGCAACCAACAAAGAAATTAAGTCAAAAGACGATGTGATAAAGATTGCAATGTTGTATTTTTCCAGATGGAAGATTGAAGAATACTTCCGTTGCAAAAAACAGATGTTCCAGTTCGAAAACTTCCGGGTGAGGAAACGAAAGGCAATTCATGCATTAAATTTCTATCTTACTTTGTGCATGGCGTTTCTGGGACATATTTCTGTGAAATCAGAAACCAATGCGTTAAAGACTACAATTATACAAACCGCAGATCCGATCAAAGAAAAAATATCTTTCTGTTATTATCGGTTAGCAAAAGGCATCTCAGGAATACTTTCGTATGCAAAAGAAGGCGTTAGGCTCTGGTTCCGGACAAAACGTCCTGCATATCGTCAACTCTGCCTTAAGCTGATTGTTTAAACAGATAAAAGAATAGTTCTCTAAAGTCCGGCTACAGCGGGACTTATTAAAGTACCTCTACTTTCAAAACGGTTATTCAAAACCATTCAAAAAATGGACGGAGTGGTGCTTTAGAAGAATATATTCAGTCTTTTAACGCAATCTGCGGAAACTCAAGAAATTTACGGTTGAAAAATCTGCATTTATATCATATAATATGCTTAACAAGACAGCCGGAAGGTGAGTAGCGGTCACCCGTCCCGGCGAATGATTAAGTTAGACCTGAAGAAATAGTCGTCCAGTCATTGCCAGTGAGTGGGACGGCTATTTCTTATTTTTCATGTTCAGAATTGCAACGATCAGAAGACCAGCGGTCAGTATAATCATAAATTCTTCATATGTACTCATAAGACTTCCCCCCTCCGCAAGACTCGGAACGGGTGAGAGCACGTCCCCCGGCTGCCTGGGTAAGCATATTATATTGTCAGGGTGCGGGTGCTGCCAATCAGAGCGGCGGGGTGTGGTTACTGACCATGATTTTAGGGTAACTACTGGTTATCAGGAAGTTTTGTAAGCAAATCTATAAGAAATGGGATATTAGTTTTAAAGTATTCCATTAACACATCAATGTTATCAATAGTTATAGCGTAACGTTGATGATTTATATTTAAAATAAAAAATCTCACATGTTGTTCCATGTCTTCGACTTCTTCAATATCTCCATAAAAATCAGATAAAATCTTTACAAAATCCATAACATGTGCATAGTGTGTAGTTGCTTTTTTATAAGTTTCACTTGTTCTCCATTCTTCGTATGTGAAATCAGGATATAATCTCCGTATTCCGATACCTAATGCACCAGCTATTTCATTTATTGTATCTATTTTGGGTGTACGTTTATCGTTTTCATATTGTCTAATTGTTATTTCCGCCAGTCCCAGATTCTCTGCCAGTTGTTTTTGAGTAAGACCTTTTTCAAGTCGATATCGCTTTATATTTTCACCTAGAGTCATATTATCACTGATATCAAAACAGCCGTTAAAATGTTTATGGAGATCAGGAAGGTGAGGAAAGAGGGTGCTGCGGTCGAGGTAAGGCAGTGCCAGCAGCTTTCCTTTATCAAGTGCGGAGGATTCTATAATACAGTGGAAGGCCTGACGCTTGCGGACCTTAACAAGAAGATTGCGGACAGTTTTCAGAAGGCCTTTAACGGGCTTGCAGAAGATGTGAAGGATTTGCTGTACTATTCGCCAAAGGATGGGGAGTTTGCAGACCGGGCGAACTTCTGGCGGTACCTGCTGGAGCCTGTGCTTACCGCTGAAGAGCTGCGGATTGCCATGATATGTATTTTGCGCTAGTATATCCACATTAAACACATGCATCTGGGGATGAATGTCCCCATATATGGAACGAAGGGGTGGAAGTATGATTAAGACTTTGAGCGCAGTACATAATATTGTTGCCATTGTTCCAGAACGCCTGTCAGAAAGGCAACTGGATGGCAGGGGAATCTATTACATGAAAGATCGAGACATGATCGCAGTTGTGGGATAGGGGAAGGATACAAAGAGAATCGGGGAAATGGTTGTCGATTATCTAGAACTTTCCTCGGAGAGGAGACGGAAGGCAGAAGAGTTTTGCTTATCTTCCGGCAGCGATTGTGTCATCAGAGTAAATGTGCTGCTCAAAGAGATCACCCGAATACGCAACGGAAAAGAAAGAAGGCAGTTCTGGGCAATTCAGGAGATAAACGTCCAGAGGGCTTCTTTAACTCTCATAATGTATCAGATTGATTATATCATGAATAAATGTGCATGGAAATAAATAACTGTTTCTCTATGAAAGTTAAGGTATTGGCAGATTTGTCGCTTTGATTTCTGTATTTTTTCTATTCAATTCTGTTGGTATTCTTCCTTCTGAAAGCTAAACAAGCTGTCCACGTTGGGCTTGACTGCCTGCAACTCCTGGTTTTCCTGGCAAAGCCGCCGGAACGGGGAAAGGAAGTGGGAAGATAAAGTGTATGTTTATAAGGCGCAGGAATTTCACGCCCAAAATGGAGCAGTTCGCACCTTTGCAATTATTAATAAGGTGCAAATGACGATTTAATATAAAGAAACAGATTTGAATTTTATATTTTTTAGGTTATGAAAGGAAGTCGGGAGTTTATGAGGATTGCAGTTTGTGATGATGACCGGGCAATCCGGGAAGAAATTTCCCGGCTGATACAAAAGCAGGTGTCAGAAGCGGATATTGTGGAGTATCAGTCGGGGGAAGAACTGATAAATGCGAAAGGAAACTTTGACATTTATTTCCTCGATATTGAAATGGGTAAAGTGTCCGGCATGGATATAGCAAAGCGTATCAGAGAACAGGAAGAAAGCGGCAGGCAAAGGAGCATTATCATTTTTGCGACAGGGTATCGGGAATACATGGAAGCGGCGTTTGATGTAAATGCGTTCCATTATTTAGTAAAGCCTATTGACGCAGAAAAGTTTTCAGAGGTTTTTAACCGGGCATGGAAAGAAGCATCTGTTTCCTCTGAACAGACAAAAAAACATATCATGGTAAAAAGCTCTGGAACGCAGCAGAAACTATTGTTGAAAGATATTTACTATATAGAAAGCGGCAATAAAAAAGTGATTTTTCATACAACGAAAGGGACACTGGAAGTTTACGGGAAAATGGAGGAATTGGAAAACGGGTTAGGGAACACTTTTTACCGCTGCCATAGGTGCTATCTTGTAAACATGGAGAAAATCTCTGCTTACAGTGCGGATAATATACAGGTTACAAACGGGGATAATCTGCTCCTTGCAAGGAAGAAATATTCTGATTTCATCAAAACTTATATGCGGTATGTAAAAAATGGAGGAATTGTTAATGTATGAAAGGTTGCTTCCAGTGTCTATCTATTTGGTTGATAGTATTTTAAGCGGAATTTATACACAAGGATTCTTAAACGTAAAGTACGGGAAAAAGGCAGTTTTGGCAGTATGGGGAGCAGCTTATTTTCTTAATCAGATTTTGGTGTTTGAACTATTGGATGCTATAGTTCCAATCAGTGATGTTGTAGGGATAATCATAAATGTTTGTGTCCTGCTGTTTATGCAGTTTCTTCTCTTTGAGAAAAATGTGCAGAAACAGTTTTTTGTCGCCTTTAGCTTTGTAGCAGGGAAAGAAATTGTGAAATATATTGTCAGTGTACTTAGTGTTGTGGTTACTGGATTGTGGAATAATTTTTTTAACTTTCTGATTTCAAAAGGAATGTTAAATACGGCACACAGACTTTACATTTGGACAAATATTTCTGTCGCAGTTATAGCGGTCATATGTACACTTCTTTATGCTCTGCTGCTATATGTATATTTGTTTTTGATAGACAAAAAATTTGTAAGAAAAGATTACCTGTTGCAGATATATGAAAATATTTTTCTGGTTTTGCCTTGCCTTGCTGCCTTGTGTATTTCTGTAACAATTAAAATGATGATGGTATCGGTTGGAATCGGAATGACAGTGATTATTTATGACACTGTGCCTGCAACAAAATTTTGGATACCTGTTATCTGCGTCATGCTGCTATCTACTATTATTGCAAGCGTTATATTATTTCAGAAATTGGTACAGTACAATGAGGAAACCGGGAAACGTGCCATAATAGAAAATCAAGTACGGCAAATGCAGAAAGAGATTGTAGAAATACAGGACATATATACGGATATAAGAGGGCTTCGGCATGATATGAGAAGCCATATAGCCAATATTTCCTTACTTGTTAAAAATGTAGCGGGTACTGTAAATGAAGAATTGGAAAGCTATATCGGAAAAATGGAGGAAACCGTCAGCAAATTAGATTTTACTTATCAGACAGGAAATCCGATCACGGATATTATTATCCACCAAAAAGGACAGGAAGCAGAGAAAAAACAGATACAGTTTAAGGTTGATTTTGCCTATCCCCCAAATCTTTTGATAGATATTTATGATATTGCGGTTATTTTGAATAATGCACTGGAAAACGCCATAGAAGCCTCCCGTAAAACAGAGGGCAATAAACAGATAAAGTTACATTCTTATGTGAAAGGCAGCCTGTTCTTTATAGAGGTTGAAAATGATTTTTCAGAGGATATTATCATAGAGAAAGAAAGCGGTCTGCCTGTCAGCAGCAAGGAAAGTGGAAAGCTGCACGGGATTGGAATATCCAATATCCAAAGGTGTGCAAAGAAATATAAAGGCGATATTGATATTGAAATTTCTGATACAGATGGTAGAAAAAAATTCACTCTTTCAGTAATGATGAATGGAAAGCCTGCGGCGGCAATCTGATACTACACTGGAAATTTCGCGCCCAAAATGGAGCAGTTCACGCCAAACCTATGAAAAAATTGTTTTGATTGGCGATAAACCATATAGAAACTATTTTTAATGACAGAGAAAGGAAAGGTGCTTTATATGGCAATGGAGATTACAAACAATTATGGTAATTATGCCACAAACTATGCTGATACAGCGAAAAAGGCAGACAGCAAGGCGACAACGGAGGTTAAGACAAACAGCAAGGACAAAGTACAGGAATATTACGAAAAATTATGTAAAAAATTTCCTCAGATAAATTTTAATACGAATGGAGGTGTATTGCCGAGCAACAGCAGTAAAGTTACTGTAAATCTTTCCTATGACTGTTTAAAGAAAATGGCAAATGATCCAGAATTTGCAAAAGAAATAGAATGGAATTTATCGGGAGAAGCGGCGGCAAATTCAATGGTTTACGGGTGGGCACAAAGAGATGGTGTTGTACTTGGAGGAAGAACTGTTACATATGATGCCAATGGTAACAGACAATCATCTTGTGGCGGTATGAGAACAGCAAATGCAGGAGATAGCAATACGAATAAAATGCAGAAGAAGTATAAGACAGAGGAAGAACGCTGGTTAAAAGCCAGAAAGAAACGTGAGGAAAAAGAAAAAATAGCTAAAAAACAGGCAGAGAAAAAGGCAGAAGAAAAGAGAATGGATGAAAGGCGAGCAAAGAAAAAAGAAGCCGAAGAAGCAAGGACAGAAACGGGAGAATATACCGTAAGTGCTACGGGTACGGATATAAAAGCTGTTACGCAGAAAGTTATATCTGCTTCTTTGGGAACGTCTGCGCCGACAGGGGCAAGTTTTGATATAAAAGCGTAAATATTGTTTTACTCTTATTCCGCTGAGGATACTTACATATTAAATAAACGAAGCTGCATATTTCGTTGGCTTTTGACTTTCCGTTCTGTGATTTTATCCAGTTCCGCTACTTGACTACAAAGTAACGGGGAACTGGAGTCATATGCTTCAAAGTTTCGCTTACGAACATCCGCGTTATGATTGGCATAACAGTAGGTGCAGCCATTTTGACAGGTATTGTAGAATCCTAAGTCAATACTTGCGACACATCCGCATTCCAAACGTTGATTTTTATCTTTGTCTGCATCTATAGAGCAATCAAGCAATTTAGCAATCAGTTTATCATCAATGCAGCGAGCATGATCCATGCCGTAGGCAGATAAGTCAATATCTTCAGCACAAGTATCTATTTTTAAGTGGTAAGAATGAGCAATTTCAGAAAGATATTTTGCAATGGTATTTTTTTGTACATAGGATAGCTCAAAGATAGTTTGCCTTTTTATATTATTTGAAATTTTTGGGTATAAATCAATAAAACTTATGGTGACTTTCTCTGTATAATTGCACAATTGTTTCGCGATATATTCGAATTTTTCAATATGCCAATTTATAGAGTATTGGTTGTTAAGAATGATGGGATCATATCGCCATATGACACGTTGCCTGCCAATTAACGCTGATAGAGCTTGGAAAGTTTGTATTCGTTCATCCAAAGAGGGAAGATTTGTTTCAAAATCTTTATGATATGCATTAAGAGTAAATTGAAAATAATACATATAATCATTTAATGTATCTAGTTTATTTATGATTGGTTTTGGATTTTTGCTCCAAAAAACAATACAATCAACGATACTTGGCATAAGGTTAATTTTACTAATTTGATGTATGTTCATAGGATTTCTTACGTATGCATACTGAGCTTCCATTCTGTTCATAAACCATTCAGAAAAAAAGGCTGGTATATCAGTTCTTCTGCTTGCACTTATTATCATGTTATTTTACCTCAATTTTATGATACCAGGGTCAAAAGGTCTAAAATCCGATGCAAGCTTGCTTGCAAGAGGATTTTTGAACTTGGTCCGATTTCAAACTCAATTCGTACTGTCTCAAGCCCCGGAACCTGCGTATTTTTACTTTCATCATGGCTATCCAATGCTAAAACCATGGTGTTCTTTATAAAGGGAGATTGCCAAAGAGGGAGTTTCATTATCTATCCGTAATCGTTCATAATATGAACCCTAACGGCACTGACGATCTTTACGTCAACCTCAGACGCTCATCCCTAATCATCTTTTGATTCTCCGAAACGATTCATATAAACCTGTAGTTCAAAAGATGTAATTTTGTTTTTTTGATGGAGGTTCGATACCGTCTGATATAAAAATTACATCATAATAGGAAAATTATCCGGTAACAGATATTCTTGCTCTTATATTTCTCGTATTATATAGTTTAAATCGGGTCTTTCAATTATTTGTTCTCCATATATTCTGACATAATTCAGATAATACAGCAACAAAAATTATCAAAAATACTAAATATAATAAAAGAAGCTGGGTGTTAAAGTGGACGAGCGATAAAAGCAGATTAGCCGCTTGACGGATAAGACCATGCAGCAAAGTGACACCATAGACCGCTTGCGGGAAAGAGTCCGGCAAAGTAATCATGCCGAACTCCCGCTTAATTATGTTTCAGACATCGTTTTATCGAAGGATCAATCTAAAAGCTCTGTTTCCAGATCCTGAAGCATCAGATCCAATGCAGTGATGCCGCCTTCCGCCGTATACCATACTGCCGGATGGGCCAGATATATAATATTGCCGTTCTTATAGACATCAGTCCCCATAACCAGTTCATTTTCCACGATTTCCTGTGCCAGTTTTGCCCCTTCTGACTGAATGGCGGCGTCACGGTCCATGATGAAGAGATACTGGGGGTTCTTCTCCACGATGAACTCAAAGGAAGCCTCATTTCCATGGGTCGAAGTGTCGATATTGGCATCTACGCCTATGTTTTCGAAGCCGATTTCCCGCCCTATGACAGAGCATCTTCCGTCATTGCCAAGCACATTCAGACCGCCGCTTGTGACAAGCCCTACGATTGCATTTTTACCTTCCGCAAAGGACCGGAGGGCGGCGATTCGATCCTCGAAGCCTGCTATCTTGTCATCCACCTGATCCTCCAGCCCAAAGATAGAAGCAATGGTTCGCGCATTGGCGCCAACGCTTTCCACTACTCCTTTTTCAGTGTCCGTGGCAAGGTAGACTACGGGTGCGATTTCGCTGAGGTCGTCATAGGACTTGGACAGCCTGCCGCCAATAAAAATGATGTCAGGCTCGCAGGCCATGACCGCTTCCAGGTCCGCCTCCTTGATGGTTCCAAGGTTTGCTACATTGTCATTTGTAACGTATTGTTGAAGATAATCCAGAGATGTACTGGCGGATCCTACGATGCGGTCGCCTACCCCAAGGTTATCAAGAATATCCATAGATGCCATATCCAAAATAGCAATGCGCTCCGGGTTGTAAGGAACCTCCAGTTCAAACATTTCACCGTTTCCGTTCAGGCTTGTGATGGTCACGGTATCCGGGGTCTGAGACTCCTGGTCTGCCTCCGGGCTTGTGGAATCTGCAGTTTCCGATATCTGGATTTCCTGGTTTCCGCTGTCATCCTGCGGAACAGACTCCTGGTTCTGCGTGCTTTCGGAAGAGGGGGTTGTACTGCTGTTGGGCGTCTGGCCTGTACCGCAGGCAGTAAGCCCCAGACTCACCACCATGGTGAAAACCAAAGCGAATAAATGTTTCTTTCTCATCATAATAATCTCCTTTCATTTTTCGGCTGAATCCGATCAATAGTAAATAGACAGTGGTTTCCCCTGAATCTCCATGATTTCAAAGTCCACCTCATAAATCCGGGAAAGAACTTCTCTGGTCATCACCTCCTTTACCGTTCCGAATTTTGCGATTTTTCCGTCTTTGAAAGCGCAGATGTAATCGGAGTAAAATGCTGCGTAGTTGATTTCGTGCAGCACTAAAATCACCGTCTTGCCCAGCTCATCGCACAGGCGGCGGACGATTTTCATCATATTTGTGGCATGGTAAATATCAAGATTGTTGGTGGGCTCGTCAAGAAGTATGTATTCCGTGTCCTGGGCGATGACCATGGCGATATAGGCCCTCTGCCTTTGTCCGCCGGACAATTCATCAATAAACCGGTCCTGAAATTGCTCCAGTTCCATATAGCCGATGGCGCGGTTTACGATCTCCACGTCCTCGGATTTCAGATGGTTTCCGGAATAAGGGAATCTGCCAAAAGCAACGAGTTCCCGTACCGTAAGCTTCATCTGCACCTGGTTGTGCTGGGTCAGGATCGCCAGTTTTTTAGCCAGTTCTTTACTTTTCCACCCACGGATGTCCTTTCCGGCAAGCCCCACAGTCCCGTTGTCTGCCGCGATCAGCCGGGAAATCATGCCCATGACTGTAGATTTTCCCGCGCCGTTGGGGCCGATCAGGGAAATCACCTTACCTTTAGGTATCTCAAAGGTGACATCGTCCACGACCCGCTTTCCACCGTATTGTTTTGTAAGCTGTGCTGCTTTCATATGTCTGCATATCCTCCTATTTTTCTTTTCTCAAAAGCAGGTAAAGGAAATAAATACCGCCGCCTGCCGTGATAAATACGCTGACCGGTATTGCGTAGGAAAAAACATGTTCCACAGCCAGCTGTCCGCCTACAAGCACAAGCATTCCAAATAAGGAGGAGCCTGTTATTAAAAAACTGTGGCGGTAGGTTTTCAGAAACTGCCTTGCCAGATTCGCGATGATCAGGCCTAAAAAGGAGATCGGCCCTACCATAGCTGTGGCTGCGGCAATGCAGAGCGTTACGCCCAAAAGCAATCGGCGGATTGTGCGGTCATAATCCACTCCAAGATTGATGGCCTGCTCCCTGCCTAGGGTAATCACGTCCAGAAGCGCAAGCTCTTTTCGCAAAGCAAAAACAACCGCCGCAAGCACTATCACTGTAAACAGGATAATTTCGCTGTTGATATTGCTGAAGCTTGCGATCAGAGTGCTCAGCAGACTGTCATATTCATTGGGATCCATGGTTCGGATCATGGCAGACTGAATACTCCCGAAAAGGGATGTCAAAACAGTACCCACCAGAAGCACATACAGTACATTGTGGTTGGTTTTGCGGAACAGGTAACTGTAAAGAACCGTTGCCGTAATCCCCATCAAAACCAGATCTGTGGCAAACGCGGCGTTGGCATTGGCTGCAAGGATACTGCCGGAACCTGCCGCAAACACCACCGCTGTATGGGTGAGGGTGTATAAGGAGTTCATTCCCAAAAGGCAAGGGGTCACAATGGTGTTATTGATAATAGACTGAAAGACAATGGACGCTCCGCCGATGGCAGAGGCTGCGATCAGCATGGCAATCAGCTTTGGGGCACGTATCTTCAATGCATAGCGCAGGAGTCTGGCATTTTCAAAATGCACCTCCACTGTCATGTACATAGCGGCAGCCAAAGCCGCAAGCACCGCCAGAAAGAGGAGCTTTCTTAAATTGGAACGATAAATTTCCATTCTCATTTGACCGCACCTCCCAGCCTGACAGATTTTCTGCCGCCACGAAGCCTGTAGAACAGGAGCATGATGAACAATATGCTTCCGATGATTCCTATGATCAGCTCAATGGGCAGTTCATAGGGCGCAATGACAATACGTCCGGCCATGTCGCAGACCAGTACAAACAGCGCGCCGAATAATGCGGTATCTGCCAGGGTTCCCCGTATGTTATCGCCCTTGAACAGGGAAACCACATTTGGGACAATCAGGCCTATGTAGGAGACAGCGCCTACCACCACTACCACACTGGCTGTGATCATCGCCGCGATGGTCAGCCCCATGAATAAGATGACGTTATAATTGACACCGAGATTTTTTGAAAAGTCCCGGCCCATGCCCACGATGTTAATGTGGTTTGCGTATAGAAAAGCAAGGATTACCAGCGGAACTGCCAGATAAACCAGTTCATACCTGCCTTTCAGCACCAGCGAAAAATGTCCGGTGAGCCAGGTGGAAAGGGCCTGGGTCATTTCAAACTTGTAGGCGAGAAAATTTGTGATGCCTCCGATGATATTGCTGAACATGATTCCGACCAAAGGCACCATGACAACATCCTTAAATTGGATACGCTGAATAAACCAGACAAAACCCCATGTTCCGGCGACAGCCGCGGCAAAGGCGAACAGCGCCCTTCCCCAAAGCGTAGAATCCGGCATAAACAGCAATGCCAGAAGAATTCCAAATTGCGCGGAGGAAATGGTCGCGCCTGTGGTGGGCGACACGAATTTATTCATGCAAAGCTGCTGCATGATAAGGCCCGCCACACTCATTCCGATTCCGGTACACAGGAGGGCGAGCAGCCGGGGCAGTCTTGAAATGATAAAAATTCTGAGCTGTCCTACATCTCCGGACAAAAGTGACAGGGTGTCCAGATCAATGACACCGATAAACAGAGACAGGATTGACAGTATCAATAAGGACACTGCTAATCCTATTGTTATTCCCGATTTTTTCACTGTATCAACTCCCTTCTACTTTGGTTAGCTTATACTAACTATCGGGCAAAAAGCAAAGCATCGTAAGATGCTTTCACAAATCTTTTGTGCAGAATGTCTTTTTACATTAGTTAGCTATAACTAACCAGTATTTTACCATCTGTTATTCGAGCTGTCAATAAGGAATTTATTTTCTTTGCAAACCTATATAAAGAAAATTCGTTTGTGTATAAGTACAGAAAGAAATTTGCTGGCAGTTAAGGACTTATGAAAGAAACATAAACAGAATTAGAGAGACTAAAATGTCGGATATACAATCGCAGCAAGTATCTTGACTGAGGCATCTGTTTATCTCCTATGAAAAGTTAACAATTATTCAAGTTCATTCAGGTGATGGAAAGATGATCCTTGCAGGGAACATAGCGGCGAAATTTTCAAAGGGAGAGGGATTGGATAGTAAAATGAAACTGACAGGGGCAGGTTTTGAGGAGATCTCAGCTGCCGCTTTTGTCAAAAAATTTCAAAAGACATATTGACAATTTTCTATGTGATACATATAATAATATATAGACAACTATCTATGAAAGGTGATTTTAAATGATGAACGAAAGAAGGGCTGCGGCAATCTTCAAAGCTTTTTGCGATGAAAATCGTATTAGAATTATTAAGTCACTGCGTTCAGGAGAAAAATGCGCCTGCAAGCTATTAGAAGAAATCAATGTGACACAGCCTACGCTTTCTCATCATATGAAAATACTTTGTGACGCCGAGATTGTTGCTGGCCGCAAAGAGGGAAAATGGACGTACTATTCCATTTCAGAAAAAGGCGTGAAACAGGCAAAGGAATGTTTGGAACAGTTGACAACACTTGATATTGAATACAAAAACAAGTCGTGCTGTGAAAAATGAAGAAGTTTATAGAATTTTTTCAGCACGGCTTATAAAGAAATAATACATAGATATATTTCAATATAACTATATGAAAAGGAGATTTTTATGGGAGTCTTAAAAAAAGGTTGGGACTTTTTTCAAAATGAAGTCCTCGGCATGGGTTGGCTAAACAGGCTCATATCAACTATTTTGGATGCCTGCGGTTTAGATACTACAGGCAGAGTAGGCGGCAGCATTCAGTTCTTTATTTATGACACTGTAAAAATTATGGTACTGCTCGGCGTATTGATTTTGATTATTTCGTATATTCAAAGCTATTTTCCACCCGAAAGAACAAAAAGGATACTTGGTAGGTTTCATGGGATCTGGGCAAATATCGTTGCTGCATTACTTGGTACAGTAACGCCGTTTTGTTCGTGTTCCTCTATTCCGTTGTTTATTGGATTTACAAGCGCAGGTTTGCCGCTTGGCGTTACATTCTCCTTTTTGATTTCTTCGCCAATGGTTGATCTTGGCAGTCTTGTTTTGCTGATGAGTATATTTGGCTGGAAAGTTGCAGTGATCTATGTTGTACTCGGACTTGCCATTGCTGTTGTCGGCGGTACGCTGATTGAAAAACTGCACCTTGAAAATCAAGTGGAGGAATATATCCGAAACAGTCACGCTGTCGATGTTCCGCGGGAAAAATTGCATTTCAAAGGCCGTATGAAATACGCTTGGGAACAAGTGGTTGCAACAGCCGAAAAGGTTGCGCTTTATGTGTTAATCGGTGTTGGTATTGGTGCAATTATTCACAACTGGATACCTGAAGATTTCATTATTAAGGTGCTTGGGGATAACAATCCGTTTGGTGTTGTGTTTGCTACTCTTGCAGGTGTTCCGATGTATGCGGATATTTTCGGTACAATCCCGATTGCAGAAGCCTTGCTTGCAAAGGGTGCTTTGCTTGGGGTTGTCCTTTCCTTTATGATGGGAGTAACCACCCTCTCTCTCCCGTCAATGATTATGCTTCGAAAGGCGGTTAAACCAAAGCTGCTCGGCGTTTTCATTGCCATATGCATAACTGGTATCATCATTGTAGGCTATTTCTTCAACGCAATACAATATTTCATTATTTAATTTTAGGACAGAGGTTATCACTATGGCATTTTTTGATTTTGGAAAGAAAAAAGAAGAGGAAAAGAAAACACTTGCAGTTGTGGCTGTCCGACAGGTGAGGCAGAAGAAATCAAAAATGACTGCTGCCCTGAAGCAAAAGACGGAATCTGTTTGATTTTTGTTTCGTACCAGTCCCATAAGGGGATCAGTGATTCCGGCGAATAATCAAAGGGCTGACTCTTTGGACGTTCCAGCTTCATATATTCCCACAGCAAAGCAATCCGGTTGGGAATTTCTTCGGTATACCACAAAAAGTATTCCTTCGTCCGCCTGGGCGTCAGTTCAAAAAAGCGTAATGTTCTTATCTTCGCCGCCATACCCCAAACAGACTTTTCTTGTAATGTTTCAGCGCCTCCATGGCCGGCCCGTAATTTCCTGCCGCTTTCAGATACTCCACGCCTTTTTCAATGTCCTCCGGCACGCCGATCCCCTCGGCATACATCATGCCCAATCCATAGCTTTTATAGGGCGAATTTTTGCTTTTCTCCAGGAACGCTTTTCCCCTCGCCGGGTTCTGCAGACAGCCGTATCCCAGCAGATAGCAGATCCCCAGCAAATCATACTTGATATATTCCGGTTCTTCATCCTTTTCCAGCCACTGAACTGCCCGTGCATAGTCCACAGCCGTACCCCAGCCATGAAAATACTGAACTCCAAGCTGACGGCAGGCATAGCTGTCGTTGCCATAGCCGGCGGTTTTTTCATAGCACTGCAGCGCATAGGGCAGGCTGCGTTCCACCGCTTTTCCATCCCAGTAGATATCCCCCACAATATGCCAGCTCCACAGGTGTCCGGCCTCGGCCGCCTTCAGTGCCCAGGGGAGCGCTTCTTTGTGATTTTCCTCTGTGTAGGCCAGATAGTTGGCGTAGGCATGCATCCACTCCGGATAGCCCAGTTCTGCCCCCTGACGCATAACCGGCACCGCCTTTTGGGGTTCCGGCTGGATATAATCCCCCCGGCCATACTGATAATAATGGCAGTAATTTCTTCCTGCCAGAATCATGCCGCCGGAAAATGCTTTTTCAAACCAGGGAATACTCTGCTCCATTTCCCATTTCATCCAGGCATTCCAGGCCTCTTTATTTGTAAATTCGCTTTCCTTCCGGTTCTCGATCTCTATCATATCCAGAAAATAATAGGTGTTCCCGATCATGTACTGGCAGAACGGACAGCCGTTTTCGGCCTTTTCATAAATCATTTCCCATGCTTCTTTTATGCTGTCAAATGGCATGATCTCCCGTAATTCCGGTGTCAGCATGTCCATACGAAGCGCTCCCAGAACCGCAGCGGCGCTGCCCAGGGAGATTGCCTGATGGAGCATGGCATAGGCCGCCGCCTCATTTTCTTCAAAAGGATGATATTCCCAGCTGTAACAGGAACCGGAAAAACAGCGGGAGAGTAAATAGCAGGAGTCCCCATCCCCGTCCTTTGCTGCAGACAATAACGCGTCTGCTGCCGCTTTTGCCCTGTCGTTGTCGCAGCAATAATAGAGATCCTCAATGGCCCTGTCCACCACATCACTAAAATACTTTCCCATGTTTCTTTTTGCCCTTTCTCTCTTCTTTTTCCATTTTGGCGCTGATACTTTCGATCTGGCCGGTCACATCAGCCCAGCCGTTCATTTCTTCCAGAAAGCCGTGATTCAGATAATGGACCAGCCAGAATTTCACCTGTGTCACAGTTCCTTCTTTCGCCAGAAACCTGGTATCCCCTTTCCTTGTATGATGGATACGACAGATCACCATCAGATCATTTTGAACGCCCGGGAACAGATCAAAGGCTTTCGTTCCCCATTCCAGAACTGCTTTTAAATATTTTCCTTCATGGATGCCTTCAATGGCCAGTTCCACGTCCCTGACGGAGAAAAACCGGTGTTCATCATGCCAGCTCTCTCCAAATATGACCAGGAGCTGATGCCAGCAGGTCATCTGTCCGATCTGATCGGTCAGAAGCTGTTGCCAGAATGTTTCTACGTTTTCCTGCCGGACATCGGTTTCGTCTGCATGGGTGTTTTCTTCCTCCTGCTGATGATCTTCCTCGATCTGGCTGTCGGTTCCTTCCTCCTGCCCGGCCGTTACTTCCGTGTTTTCCCATCCGGAAAAATCAGGACTTCCAGCTGACAGCTGTTTCAGCCATTCCACCGCCGGATCCGGTTCTGTACTTTTCCGGTATACCCGGTATCCGCCTTCTGGCATATCAAAAAATGCCACCAGAATAAGACTGCCATGATAAATACACAAAATCTGCTTTAGCAGGCCATGTTCTGAGATGGAAAGAGGCGGTAGTATCTGAATATCAAAATGCCTGAGATCTTCACTTTCTGCAAGAATGTCCATCTGCTTTTGCAAAACTTCCGGTGTAACCAGAGAACTTTTGTTTCCGGATGTATCTGTAAGAATCAACTGGATTTTTGGCACCTGCTCAAGCTTTTTATCCGGACTGACCAGATCGCGCACCCCGTCCCATATGCCCAGCAGACCAAAGCCTGAAAGACCAAGCCCCATCAGAAACCGGACAATGCCGATCCCATCCTTCATTTCCGCAAGACCGATAACTGCCAGGCCAAAGCCTAAAAACGCTCCATAGCCTCCCAGGATAAGAGGCGTCAGCCGCAGCCGTTTTCCTGTTCTGTTATTTTTTCTCATCGTTTGCTCCCCTGCCTGCACATCATTTGCTCCCTTGCTGATCTTTTCCTTTTTTGTCCGGCCGGTCTGTTCCCAAACGGACTTGTCTGCTTTTGCCGGCCGCATAAAACAGACCAGCTCTCGTTCCAGAATCAGGAGGGCCTTTTGACTATTGCGGACAATAAACCCTCTGTAAAGGAAAATTGCCCGGACAGGTCGGTTTTGGATGGCCTGGGAAGGAGTTCCCTATGCTTAACAATATACTCTATTTTGAACAGTTCTGCATCAAAAACTTTGAAATACTGGAAGATGAATTTCTGAAAAATCCCAGAAACTTTGCAGAGTATGTTTGCCATGGAAAGATTGTCTTGTACTGCTGGTAATGATATAATAAAAAAGCCGTAATTCCTGACTTGAAATCTGTGCAAGTGGATCGGGCAGTTGTGGATCAACCCCCAGAGGAATGGATAACATGGAGGACAGGAAAGGCATGCAGGTTTGAAAACTGACAGACAGAAAGGGTAAAAGGAATGCAGGAGATAAAATGTCCCGACTGCGGAGCTGTTTTTGCAGTGGATGAGTCCGGATATGCGCAGATTGTGCAGCAGGTCAGGGACCAGGAATTTGAAAAGGCGCTTAAGGAGCGTGAACGAGAGCTGGCAAAACAAAAAGAGAACCAGCTGGAGCTTGCGCAGATGAAGCAGAAGGGGGAGTTCGAAAAAGCGCTGTCTGCCAGGGAGGCAGATCTGCTGGAAAAGGAGCGGGCGATTGAACAGCTGAAGGCGCAGATTTCCGGAAACGAGACGGAGAAAAAGCTGGCTGTAAGTGAAGCAGTCAGCCAAAAGGAAAAACAGATTGAGGAACTGAAGGCAAAACTGCAGAACAGTGAGTCGGAAAGAAAGCTGGCAGTCTTGGAAGCGGTTCAGGGTAAGGAAAAAGAGCTTTCTCAAAATGCCACAATGATCACCGAGTTAAAAGGCATGCTGTCCAACAAGGAGACAGAACGAAAGCTGAAGGAACAGGCGCTTCAGAAGGAATACGAGGACAAGCTGAAGTTAAAGGATGAACAGATTGAGTACTATAAAGACTTCAAGGCCAGACAGTCCACTAAGATGATCGGTGAGAGCCTGGAGCAGCACTGTCTGAATCAGTTCAATGCCCTTCGGATGACTGCCTTTCCGGCTGCCTATTTTGAAAAAGACAACGATGCCCGGACTGGCAGCAAAGGGGATTTTATCTTCCGGGAGGCGGCAGAGGGGACCGAGTTTATCTCGATTATGTTTGAGATGAAAAATGAAATGGACAAAACAGCCACCAAGCATAAAAATGAGGATTTTTTTAAAGAGCTTGACAAGGACCGGCGTGAAAAGAACTGTGAATATGCGGTGCTTGTGTCTTTGCTTGAGATTGACAATGAACTGTATAACAATGGAATCGTGGATGTCTCTTACAAATATGAGAAAATGTATGTGATCCGTCCGCAGTTTTTTATTCCCATGATTACGCTGCTGCGCAATGCGGCGCTTCATTCTCTGCAGTACCGCCGGGAGCTGGAGGCGGCCAGACATCAGCAGGTGGATATTCTTCAGTTTGAGGAAAATATGAATGCGTTTAAAGAAGGATTTGCCCGCAACTACCGGCTGGCAAGCGCCAAATTTAAAACGGCCATCGACGAGATTGACAAGACGATCACCCATCTGCAGAAGACGAAAGAGGCGCTCCTGTCTTCGGAAAATAATCTTCGCCTGGCCAATCACAAGGCGGAGGATCTGACCATTAAAAAGCTGACAAAAAATGCTCCGACAGTAAAAGCGATGTTTGAGGAGCTGAAAAAAGAAGAGACGACAGACAAAACGGGTTCGTGAAGAAACAGAACCATGGTTCAAAGGCTGTCACAAAATAGGTCTATGTTTGTACACCAGCGCTGCTGGGCGCACAGGCAAAGACACATTTTGTGACAGCCTTTTTGTGCGAAAAAGAACAAAGTCACCGGTTGGAGGTTCTGCAGATTCCGCAGGAATCCCGGCGAATGACCATATTGGGAAGATTCACTTTCACAGGGCTCTGGTGTCCGCCTTCGATCCGGTCGATCAGGATCTTCACGGCCATGGATCCCATCTCCTGGATGGGGATCCGGACGGTGGTCAGCATAGGAGAGAGATAACGTACGGTTTCGATGTCGTCGATGCTGATCAACGAGATATCATCCGGCACTTTCAGCCGACGGTCTTTTAAGGCTTTCAAAGCGCCGATGGCCAGTGCGTCATTGGAACAGAAGATCGCTGTAAAGTCGGTGTTCTGCTCAAAAAGCTGACGAACCGCTTCGTATCCTTTTCCGGGGGAAAAATCGGTGGAAGCCGTATCCTGCTTGGAGACGCTGAGGCCGGCTTTTGCCATAGTATCCTGATACGCCAGGAAACGTTGTTCTTTGGTCGTTTCCCCGATGTAACATATTTTTTTGTGCCCCAGATCCAGCAAATACTGGATTGCTTTTTCGGCGGCATGATATCCGCTGCTGATGACCTGATCAATGTCCAGAGGGAGATCCTGAAGTCCGGTGTACAGGATATGGCGGTAGCTGGCCTGCAGCTTTTTCAAGGTCTGGGTATCGGTTTTTCCCAGAATAATCACCGAATTGGCAGTATTTGCTTTGTGGTCATAATCCGCAGGCGCGGTGGAAGAACTAAAGCGCAGAAAATAGCCCTTTTCATAGGCGGCTTTTTCCACGGCCTGCATCAGCGCGCTGAAAAAGGGGTTGACAAAAGAATCGCCGGTGCGCCCGTAGACGCAGGCGATCTCTTTCGCAGCTTTTGAAAGCGGGGCCTGACCGGTCTTGAGCTGTCGTGCGTGCAGATTGGGAGTATATCCCAGTTCATTGACAGCATCCCAGATTTTTCGGCGGGTTTCCGGGCTGGCGGATTTTTCGTCTCCTTTATTGACGACCCGCGATACGGTAGAGACGGATACACCGGCCTGTCTGGCTACATCTTTGATTGTCATAACTGTTCTCCTTGAACATGTAATTGGCCGTTTCACGGCTATCCATCATTATAAATAATATCTTAAAAAAACTCAAGAAAAAATTTCGGAAAGCACATACAAGAAATTGAGCTGATTGGTTGTATTTTTATAACAAATAACACAAACGTTTGCGTAAAAACACGTTGAATAAAACATAAAATAATAGTAATATTAGATCAATTCATAGGATAAAAGCAAAAAAATAGGAAAAATTGCACAAAAAATAAGAGGTGTAACCAGATAAAATAGTTTAGTAGAATGGAGAAGAAAAATTGAAAGAAATCTATGTAAACCTGAAGCGGTTTGATATTCCGAAAACCTATGGAGGGATTTGTCCGGATGAAGATCCGGTACGCTGGATCCGGAAGATCGTAAAGGACACAGCAGAGCTTGGACTTGGGAACCGGAAGGATGTTCAGGTCACATATTTTCTCCCGGAGTCCCTTCTTGTCCCGGCCCTTGAGGAACTCCGCTCTGTACCGGAAGCGGAAAGAAGCCATTTTCAGATTGGATGTCAGGGGGTATACCGGGAAGATGTGGCCAGGGAAGGAAATTTTGGTGCCTTTACGGTCAACCGACCGGCAGCCGCCATGAAGGCTCTGGGTCAGAACTGGGTTATGATCGGACACAGTGAGGAGCGAAAAGACAAGCTGTCCCTTTTGTCTGCTTACGATTCGGTGATTGATCAGAGTGCGGAAAAACGAAGAAAAGCAGAAAAATCTGTGGATGAAATCTTAAACCAGGAAGTGCGCTGCGCACTGGAACGCAATATGAACGTGCTGTTCTGCGTGGGAGAGACGGCAGAGCAGAAAGGTGCTGGTCCGGCAGCGGAATACGAACCCCGGGTGCAAAACGTGCTGCGGGATCAGATCTGTACCGGATTAAAAGACATAGGACCATGGATGGAAGACTGCCAGATCGCCATCGGCTATGAACCTGTCTGGGCCATCGGCCCCGGAAAGACCCCGCCGGACGGGGAGTATGTGGCATTTGTGAGCCGCTATATCAAGGAAGTCTGCAAAGAAGAATTTCACAGGGAGTTCTCTGTCGTGTACGGCGGAGGTCTGAAAGAGGAGAATGCCGCGGAGATGGCAGCCGTATCCACCCTGGATGGGGGACTGGTGGCCCTCACAAAATTCACACCGCCCATCGCATTTGACGTAAGAAGCCTGAAAGAAATCATAAAAGCATATGTAAAGTAACCCTAAGTCTGCACGCCGTGGAAACAGAACTAAAAAATCAGCGAAAGCCCAAAGAGAGCCCAGATCAATGAGTGGGGACCGAAGG
>CAJTYJ010000005.1:0-98246 GCA_910583895.1 uncultured Lachnospiraceae bacterium | reverse complement strand
GGAACAGGAATTGATCTGCATACCGTGGGAACGGAGGGCTGAAGCGGAACTTAAAAAACCAGCGAAAGCCCGAAGAGAGCCCAGATCAATGAGTGGGGACCGAAGGGGAACAGGAATTGATCTGCATACCGTGGGAACGGAGGGCTGAAGCGGAACTTAAATCAGGAGGTGTTTTTTTGAAGAAGTTGGAGTTTGAGTATGGGCAGGGAACCATGTCCGCCTGTCTGCCGGATCAGACCGATGTATTTATCCCGGGAGAGACCGTGCCGGATCCGCCCTGTATTTTGGAAGATCAAATCGAGGAGGCGACCAGATATTCAGTACAGCATCCCATCGGTATGGAGCCTTTGACAAAACTGGCACACAAAGGAAGCAAAGTGACGATTGTCATTCCGGATATTGTCAAAGGGGGCTGTCAGCCAACGGCTCACCGGAAAGTGGCGGTCAAAGTGATTTTGGAAGAACTGTATCAGGCAGGTGTGGAGAAAAAAGATATCCTTCTGATCTTCTCCAACGGCCTTCATCCAAGAACCACGGCAGCAGAGATGCGCCAGATCCTGGGAGAACATTTGTTCTGCGAGTTTTACCACACCAATCAGATCATCAGCCATGACTCTGAGGACTGGGACCACCTGGTGGATCTTGGAACGACAGAGCGGGGCGACTGTGTGATCATGAACAAATATGTGTATGATTCTGACGTGGCAATTCTGATCGGACATACCCAGGGAAATCCATACGGAGGGTATTCCGGAGGCTATAAGCACTGCGCCACCGGTATCACCCACTGGAGGAGCATTGCGACCCATCATATCCCATCGGTCATGCACGGAGAAGATTTCACTCCCGTATCCGGTCATTCTCTTATGCGCCACAAATTCAATGAGATCGGCATGCATATGGAAGCATGCATGGGGAAAAAATTCTTTGGCTGCGATGCGGTGCTGGACTCTGCATCCAGGCAGATCGAGATCCACAGCGGGTATATCAAAGAGATGCAGCCGCTGTCCTGGAAGACAGCAGACCAGCGCACCTACGTAAAATGGGCAGATAAAAAATACGATGTGATGATCTTTGGCATGCCGCAGGATTTTCACTATGGAAATGGTATGGGAACCAATCCCATTCAGATGATGCAGGCATTAAGCGCTCAGGTCATCCGTCATAAAAGAGTCATGAGCGACCGCTGTGTCATCCTCTGTTCGTCTCTGTGCAACGGGTATTTTCACGACGAGCGCTGGCCGTATCTGCGGGAGCTGTATGAATTGTTTCAGCATGATTATATGAATATCCTACCGGATATGGACAAATACGGAGAACTGTTTGGGACCAATGAAGAATATATCCGCAAATACCGCTATGCAGGAGCCTTTCATCCTTATCACGGATTTTCCATGATGTCATGCGGGCATATTGCGGAGATGAACACCTCCGCCATCTATATTGTGGGGGCACAGGAACCCGGATACGCCAGGGGCATGGGGCTTAAAACCCGGGCGACCTTTGAGGAAGCCCTGGAAGATGCCATGCGAAAATATGTGGGCCCCAATCCCAACATACTGGCGCTTCCAAAAGCTTTTAAAGTAAGCGCAGTTCATCTGTGCAGAAAAGAAGATGCAGTATAAAACCATGATGGGCAGAGAAAGGAGTGCAGTAAGTTGAGCGCAGAAAAAGAAAAAGAACTCAAAAGCTTTGCGGCCGACATCCGGATTGGCTGTATGAAACAGCTGGGGGCTTTGGGCATTGGTCATGTGGGCGGCGTGATGTCCATCTGTGATCTGATGGCCTGCCTGTACGGAGGGGTCATGAAGATCGATCCGGCCAATCCGAAGTGGGAGCAGAGGGACCGCTTCATCATGTCCAAAGGCCATGCGGGACCGGCCATGTATGCAGCACTGGCGCTGAAAGGATATTTTGATCCGGAAGAGCTTAAGACACTGAATCAGCCGGGGACCCGTCTTCCAAGTCACACGGACCGGAACCGGACGCCGGGGGTGGATATGACAACCGGATCATTGGGACAGGGATTTTCCTCCGGGCTTGGCATTGCTCTGGGATGCAAAAGGAAGAAACTTGACAGCTATGTCTATATTCTTCTGGGAGACGGAGAGTGTCAGGAAGGACAGGTCTGGGAATGTGCCATGTTTGCACCGGCCAAAAAACTTTTCAATGTGATTGCTTTTCTTGACTACAATCAGCTTCAGATTGACGGGACGGTGGAAGAAGTCAGCGGTGTACAGGAGTTTGGCGAAAAATTCAGGGCGTTCGGATGGCAGGTGGTGGATGTGACAGACGGCAATGAAGTGTCTCAGATCATGGCAGCCATTGACGAGGCAAAGGCAGACAAAGAGCATCCTTCCATGATCATCCTGCATACAGAAAAGGGGAAAGGCTGCTTTTTTGCGGAGGGCGTCTTTAATCATAATATTCCGGTCACAAAGGAGCAGGCCGGGCAGGCCATCGCAGAACTGGAAGCATATAAAGCTGCTCTGTGATCCGATGCATAACATTCAGAAAAAGGAGGTGCGTAAACTTGGAAAATATCAAACTGGCAGAGGAAAACAAGATGGGAGAACAGGAGATGCGCCAGGTATATGCCGAAGCCATTACAAAACTGATCGAAGAAGGGGAACCGGTGATGGCCATGGACGCAGATCTGATGAGGGCCATCGGTCTTCTTTCGTATCAGAAAGATTACCCGGACAACATCATAGACTGCGGGATTGCGGAGGCGAACATGATGGGAGTGGCGGCTGGGCTTTCTGCAGAAGGATTTGTACCATTTCCCCATTCCTTTGCTGTGTTTTCTTCGCGCCGCAGTATGGACCAGGTGTTTATGAGCGGTGCTTACGCGAAACTGAACATAAAAGTGGTGGGGAGCGACCCGGGGATCTGTGCAGGGCTCAATGGAGGTACCCATCAGGCTTTCGAAGATGTGGCGGTAATGCGGTGCATTCCAAACATCACCATTGTGGAGCCCACCGATGGGGCGATGGTCCGGGATCTGACCATACAGGCGGCAAAAACCTATGGAATGTTCTATATACGCATGAATCGCGGGAAGGCGGAGACAATCTATGAAGAAGGATCTTCCTTTGAGATCGGAAAAGCGGTGAAGCTTCGGGAAGGACAAGACGCCACGGTCATCGCTGCCGGGCGGGAAGTCATCGAGGCGGTCCGGGCAGCTGAGCTTCTGAAAGAAGAAGGAATTCACATCCGGGTGCTGGATATGTTCACGCTGAAGCCTTTGGACAAGGAAGCAGTGATCGCTGCCGCGAAAGAGACCGGTGCCATCGTGACGGCGGAGAACCACAATGTCATCGGCGGATTGGGAAGCGCAGTGGCAGAGATTCTCGCGGAAAACTGCCCGGTTCCTGTGGAACGCGTCGGCGTACAGGACGAATTCGGAGAGGTCGGACCTGCAGACTGGCTCAAGGAACGGTTTCATCTGACCGCAGATGATATTGTGCGCAAAGTGCGGACGGTAAAGTCAAGAAAGGGTATGGAGGGATAAGGGGGTGCAGTATCAGGCAGAAAGAATAGAACAGATCAAAAGCATCTATCAGATGATCTCTCTAAAAGGGAAAAAGGCAGTCATTACGGGAGGAGCCGGAGGGATTGCAAGAGCGGTATCCGTTGCATTTGCAGAGCTGGGAGCAGATGTGGCGCTGCTTGACATTCCGGCGGCTGCAGAAGAACTGCAAAAAAACTGCGGGTATTTGGAACAGACATATGGTGTGACGGCGGTTCCGGTCATCGGAGACGTGTCAGACGAGGAATCTGTTGGACGGGCATTTGCCCAGATGGAAGAAAAACTGGGGACAATTGACATTGTCTTTTCCAATGCCGGAATCACCTGCACTGGTCTGGACGATGCGGATATTGCGCTGGATACGTGGAAAAAGATGCTGGATGTAAATCTGACCGGAATGCTTTTGGTGGATCGCGCCGGAGCGGAGCTTATGAAAAGACATGGCCATGGAGGTTCGATCATCAATACGGCGTCCATGTCTGCCCATATCATCAACCGGCGTCCGGCTATGACATCACAGCCTGGCTATACGACCAGCAAGGCCGGGGTCAGACAACTGACAAGAGCGCTGGCCATCAGCTATGTCAATGATGGCATTCGGGTGAACAGCATCAGTCCGGGGTATGTCATGTCGGGTCTCCACAGAGGAGTGAAGGATGACGTGCTGGACTTTAATGTATCTATGGTTCCGATCAAACGGTTTGCCAGACTGGACGAAGTGGTCGGCGCGGTGGTCTATCTGGCTTCTGATATGTCTACCTACTGTATCGGTACGGACTTGGTCTTTGACGGCGGTTATACCATCTGGTAACAGAGGATAAAAGAAGGAAGGAGATTGTAATGAAAAAAATGAGGAAAAGCCTGTTGGCACTTATGATGATTCTGGCGCTTTTGGGAAGCATGCTTTCCGGATGCGGAAGTAAGGGACAAGAAAGTCAGACTCCGGATCCGGGGGTGTCCTCCGGGGAAGAAAGCGAAGCGCCCCCAAGCGAAGATACAGAAGGGACGACCTTTGGCATTGAGCCGCTGGAGAAAAAAGAGATGATTGACCTTGCTTATTTCTCCGGTGCGGAGCATGGACTGGTGTTCTACATTATGGACGAGATGGGGTGGGCGGAAGAGTTAAACATCGGATTTAACTGGTCTTATTTCAGTGCAGGACCAGCCATGATGGAGGCAAACGGCAGCTGGGATGTGGGTACGGCAGGAGCAGCAGGGGCTGTGAACGGGATCGTCGGATATGATGTGAATGTAATTGGAATCTCTCAGTACGAACACATTCTGAACTGTTTTGTGCGGAAGGATTCTCCGATTTATCAGGCGGGCAAAGGAAATGTGGCAGAGGCTCCGGAGGTGTATGGCGATGCGGATTCTCTCCGGGGCACGACCTGGCTTCTGCCTGTAGGTACGACAGCGCAGCAGACGCTGGCTCTGTATCTGGCGTATTTTGGGCTGACTACAGATGATGTGACCATGACCAATATGGACGTGGGAAGTGCACTGGCAGCGTTCCGGGCGGGTGAAGGAGACGGCATGATTCTCTGGACTTCCACCAATGTGACTGCTCAGGAGGAAGGCTATCAATCCGTCTGCAGCTGCGACGACGTCAACGGTGTTTACTCCACTTGCCTGCTTGCCACGGACAATGCGCTGGAGACCAAGATGGATGCGGTTACCACCCTGTTTGAACTGTACTATAACGTGGAAGACTGGATGATGGAGCATCCGGAGGAGATGGCGGACATGTACCTGGAGGCCTGTGAGGTGGAAGGAATCTCCTGCACGGAATCCAGCGCCAAGTATACCGCGGAGGTTTATGAAGGGCTTGGAATTGAGAAAGCACTGGAGCGCATGACAACATATGTGGATGATCCGCTGGGACTTTTGGACCGTCAGATTTCCGGAGGCGAGTTCGATGTGCTGGATACCATGGATTATTTTGTAAGCCTTGGCAGCTATTCGGAAGAAGACCGCATGAAGGTTCTGGAAAACAACCGGATTACAAGTGTTGTGGCAGAAGCTGTACTGGAAAAGAGAAACTAAACAAAAGGATCGCCGCCGGTTCTGCAAAAAGGCGGAACCGGCGGTTTTTGGACACAGGAGGTAACTCACATGAATGGACAAAAAAACAAAGATCCATTGGGAAGAGGGCTGGGGCTTAGCAGTTATGCCTATGCGATGCTGTCAGTGGCAGGAGTGCTTTGCTTTTTCCTGATCTGGCAGCTGCTTGTTCAGTTCGGGATCGTCTCCGGCAGATATCTTGCGAAGCCGACGGAGATTATTTCCCTGTTCTTGTACAAGCTGGTCAATGCAAATCCGGACGGCTCCACGATTCCAGAAAGTATCTTTGCCAGCCTTCAGGTTTCTCTGGTTGGTTTCTTCCTGGCGATTCTGATTGGCATTCCGACCGGACTTTTGATGGGGTGGTATAAAGGATTTCGGCAGTTTGTAAGTCCGGTCTTTGAGATCTTACGTCCGATTCCGCCCATTTCCTGGATCCCCCTGACTCTTTTGTGGCTGGGGATTGGTATACGGGCCAAAGCATTTATCATCTTTTTTGCAGCTTTTATTCCCTGTGTGATCAACAGTTCCGCCGGAATCCGTCAGACGAATCAGACTCTGATCCACGTGGCAAAAACCTGCGGGGCATCGAATTTTAAGATCTTTATCAAAGTGGGAATTCCGTCCTCCCTGCCGATTATGTTCGCCGGGATCCGGGTGGCGCTGGGAAACGCATGGGCGACGTTGGTGGCGGCAGAGATGCTGGCAGCGGATTCCGGACTTGGCTATATGATTCTGATGGGAAGAAATTTTGCCAGAGCGGATATCGTCATCCTGGGCATGGTGCTGATCGGAGTGCTGGGCATGGTATTTACCAGTACATTGAGCTTTATCGAGCACCGGATCATCAAGTGGAGGATTTAGTATGAGCAAAGAAGAAAAAGTGACGGTGGAAGAAGTCAAAAAGATAACAGCGCTTGATGTGATCTATAAGATTCTGCCCTGCCTGTCGATTCTCCTGCTTTTTTTACTGTGGTACGGAGTCTCGGTTATGTACCCGCATCTGTTTCCCTCTCCTGCAGTTGCATGGGAGCGTTTTCTGACTTTGCTGGAGAAGCCGATTATGCGTGTGAGCTTTCCCAGGCATATTGGCGCGAGTCTGAAGCGGGTTGTGACCGCGCTTCTGTTTGCCTGGGGGATTGGAATCTCCTTTGGCGTGATGATCGGATGGAACAAGAAAATGGATGCGTTTTTTGGTTCCATTTTCGCGTTTATCCGTCCCATTCCTCCCATAGCATGGATTCCGCTGATTACCATCTGCTTTGGAATCAGCGAATTTTCCAAAGTTCTGATTGTCTTTATCGGGGCGGTGATGCCGGTGGTTGTGAATACCCATGACGGCCTGGTGAAAGTTCAGAAGCTGTATCTGGATGTGGGAGAAGTGTTCCATGCCAACAAAAGGCAGATGCTTATGGAGATTGCCATACCGGCTGCGTATCCTTCGATCTTTGCCGGCATCCGGACCTCTACCAGTACCGCCTGGATGGTGGTGCTGGCGGCGGAGATGTTGGGGGCCAACAAAGGAGTCGGTTTTTTGGTGGTGCGGGGGATGGAAGGGAATGATCTGCCGCTGGTTCTGGTGGCCATGATCACCATCGGCATCATCGGCGCACTGCTGGCGGTCGTCACCGGTCTGCTGGAAAGGAGGCTTTGTCCATGGGACAACAAAAAGTAAGACTTCATATAGAAAACATAACCAAAGAATTTCCGCTGAAGAATGACCGTCTGGCAGTGGTGGACAAAATTTCTCTGGATGTGTATGACAATGAATTTCTGGTGCTTCTGGGGCCGGGACATTGCGGGAAGAGCGTGTTTTTGAACATTCTTGCGGGTCTGGAGCAGCCAACAGGCGGGACTATGGAACTGGACGGAAAACCAGTGACCGGTACGGACCCAAGGATCGGGATGGTCTTTCAGAAATGGTCGCTGCTGCCCTGGAAGACGGTGATGGAGAATACGGAGATCGGGCCAAAGTTCCGGGGGGTGGACAAAAAGACCCGGCGTGCAAAGGCCCAGGAATACATTGATCTGGTGGGGCTTCACGGATTTGAGAATGCGTATCCGTCCCAGTTGTCCGGAGGAATGAAGCAGAGAGTGGGGATTGCCCGTGCATACGCCAATGATCCGGAGATTTTGATTATGGACGAGCCTTTTGGCGCTCTGGACGCACAGACCCGTTATTCCATGGAAGAGGAGATTATCAAAATCTGGCAGAAGCAGAAGCGGACGGTCATCTTTGTCACCAACAATATTGAAGAGGCGGTGTATCTGGGCGACCGCATCGTGCTGTTCAGTTCCAGGCCGGCCAGGATCAAAGAGATCTATACCAATACACTGAAACGTCCCAGGGATATGGTTTCCAAAGAATTTCTGGAACTCAGAACGACGATCTCGGATCATTCAGACCTGGCGTTATAGGATGGGGGGAAAAGAAATGACAGAAGACAACCGTGAGGCGAAAGTGCAGGTGAGACATCTGACCAAATGTTTCGGAAAGCTGCATGTGCTGGATGACATCTCTTTTGATATCAAAAAAGGCGAGTTTGTATGTGTCGTAGGTCCCACCGGATGCGGAAAGACGACCTTTTTGAATCTGCTGACCAAGATCTATGAACCGACATCCGGAGAACTTCGGATCGACGGAGAACTTGCAGATCCCAAAAAACATAATCTTGCTTTTGTCTTTCAGGAGCCGTCCGCCTATCCATGGCTGACGGTTGAGGAGAATCTGCGGTTTGGCCTGAAGATCAAGAGGCTTCCGAAAAAAACCATAGAGGAACGGGTGGAGAAAATCATTCGTCTTTTGGGACTGGAAAAGTTCCGGAACAGCTATCCAAGCGATCTGTCTGCCAGTACGGAGCAGCGGGTTATCATCGGCCGTGCCTTTGCCATGGAACCGGACCTGCTTCTTATGGATGAACCTTATGCGCAGATGGACATCAAACTTCGGTTTTATCTGGAGGACGAAGTACTCCGGCTGTGGAGAGAGATCGGTACTACGGTGGTATTTATTACCCATAATATCGAAGAAGCGGTCTATCTGTCTGAGAAAGTACTGATCTTATCCAACAAACCGACCACGATAAAAGAGGAACTGAAAAATACGCTCCCTTACCCAAGGGATATTACCAGCAGAGATTTTATTGATCTGAGAACGCATATTACGGATCAGATCAAATGGTGGTAAGACAGAGAAAAGGAGATAACATATGGCTGGGCTCAAAAGTACCATAAGGTCTCTGGTCGGAAAGGACACTGGGCTGCCAGTGCTCTTTGGTCATGAGGCGGATGCGGAACGGATTATGGATCAGGAGATCTCTTTGGAACTCTATGATCAGATGAAAAAGTACGGAAAAGCGTTTGGAGTGACAAAGCGGTTTTCCCATGTCATACAGTCTTTCAAGGTTCCGGAAAAAGAAACACCCGCAGGTTTTCGGGTGGAATATCTGCTGGAAGCGGACGGGCTGATTCTGGCGGATCTGGTAAGAGATATTTCCTATGATAAAAATGGAAGAAAAAGGCCCACGAAGATTCTTTTCAGCGCGGATTCTGCTAACCCGTACGAAGTGGAAAGCATGAAAGATCTGATCGGCAATCTGACCTGCAATCCGGCCATCATTTACAACCAGTTCATCAACAATCCGGATGCCAACATCGGCGGCAGATACAAGACCCGGGATGAGGTTCTCTCGACAATCGGAGCGATGCTTGGGCCGGGGTGTGACATCAGTGTGGAATTAAATGATCCGTTTCATTCCAGTGAGGCAGAGATTTTGGAGGAGGCGGCACGGTTTCGGGAGATGCTCTCTGAGTACCGGGTAGTCATCAAAGTGCCTCATACCGGGCCGGTCAATGCACAGAATGTGCAGGAACTGATGTCCGGCGATCAAAAGCTGAGCAGAAGATACAATCAGGGGGAACCAAAAGATTTCTTCCGGGGCCATAATCTGGCGCTGATGCTGCAGGAGCACGGGTACCGGGTAAACTATACATTGATGTTTGAACCCTGTCAGACCGCGATGGCGCTGCAGGCCCGCCCCTATTTTATCAACAGCTTTATTATGTTCCGCCATGCCCAGAGCATGCAGCTTGCAGGGCTTATGAAGGCCTACGAGGAGACCGGCGATCCGCAGTTTGTGGAGCAGCTTCAGACGTATATGGTGGAAAATGATTATCTGTCTGCAAAAGAGGGGACCAAGGACCGTTTTGCGGCTTATACCAGAGCACGTGAGATTTTAAAATACCGCGGATTTCTGAAAGATTCCATGGCGGACGGCCTGGACGGCATCCGTCATAATCTCCGCTGTCTGAAACAGGCCAATCTTCCGGACACAAGGCTGATCATTTGCAACATGCAGGGAGAAAATTATTATCCGTATATTGACCGGCTGCTGATGGAAGAGGAATTTCTGGATATGGCAGGGCGGGTGGTCATTACGGCGGCGCCGTCGCTTTTGATGGAGTTTACTTCCAATCCGCTGGTGGTGCAGTTTCACCGCCGGTTTATGAATGCGGCAAATGGAGCAAAATAAAAAAGACAGGAGGCATGGTATGAAGATTGTGATTGGTTCTGATAAAGCGGGCTATCTGCTCAAGGAATCCATCAAAGAAATGCTGACCGAACAAGGATATGAGCTGATTGATGTGGGGACGACAGATCAGAATGCGCCAAGACCGCACACGGTCACCGGTCCGGCGGCAGCGGCGCAGATTCAGTCCGGGGAAGCACAAAGGGGAATCCTGATCTGCGGGACCGGTATGGGTATGTCCATGGCGGCCAACAAAAACAAAGGCGTCTATGCAGCTGTCGTGGAAAGTGTCTACAGCGCGGAATATTGCCGCAAAATCAATGATGCCAACGTTCTGTGTCTGGGGGCGTTTATCGTCGGAGAAGCCATGGCAAAGGAGATGGTGAACCGGTTCCTTGAGACGGAGTTTGTGCAGGACTTTCCAAAGTGGCGCGTGGATTTTCTGACCGGGCAAAAAGAACTGCTGAAGGAACAGGAAGAACAAGTGTTCCGGTGATGTAAAAACTGCCCGCTGGATTTTGGGATTTGCGGGCAGATGCGCAGAGAGGAAAAACAAAAGATCTGGGGGGATGGTATGAAGACGTTGACCGCTGTGGTGACAGATGTTCAGAAGATTGAGTATGTGGAGCAGGATCTTCCCAAGCTGGGGGAGCATGAACTGCTGATTCGTATGGATTCGGTGGGGCTTTGCCATACGGATCTGCCCCGGTTTTTGGGGGATCATGAGTTTGGGATCTCCAGGGAAGGGTATCGCCAGGTCCGTCCGGTGCGGTTTCCCTGCACCTTGGGGCATGAGCCGGTGGGAACGGTGGTGGAGACGGGGAAGAGTGTGACCAGATTCCGGCCGGGAGACCGGATATCCGGGAATTTTGACGCGGCCTTTACAACTTACCGCATCATACCGGAAAACAGTCCGGTGCTCCGGCTTCCGAAGCTGCCCTTTGACTACCGTCTTTGTGTGGCGGAGCCTGCAGGGTGTGTGATCAATATTGTCAATGCCTGCCTGCAAAAACCGGTTCGCTTTGCTGGGGTTGTGGGCTGCGGTGCAATGGGCCTGATGACCATCGCCGGGTTAAGGGCGGCAGGGGTCAAGACGATCGTTGCGGTCGATGTGTCAGAGGACAGGCTTGCACTGGCAAAATTATATGGCGCGTCCCATGCGGTCAATTCCGGGAAGGAGGATCTGGTGGGGCGTGTATATGAACTGACGAATGGTCAGTTTTTGGACAGCATTGTTGAGATTACCGGGAGTCTGAAAGGGCTTCAAAGTGCCTGCAGTGTGATCCGCTTTCCGAGGGAAAAAGGGCTTTTACATAATCCTTTTATAAAAAGAGGGCGGATTGTGACGGCGTCGGTGTATACCAGACAGGAAGTTTTTCCGCAGATACTGGCCAATGAACTGGTCCTTCGGGCACCGATTCTGGATGCGGCCCATCCGGCTTCGGGAAAAGATGTTTTGGAGAATGACAAAAAGGGGGTGGAAGCCATGATCACAGGAGCCATTCCGATGAACCGGATGATCACTCATGAAATTTTGTTTTCACGTCTGGAAGAGGGTTTTCGATGGCTTCTGAAACCGCCGGAAGGGTATCTGAAAGGAATTGTACTTTTTGGTGAAACCGCATCCGGCCAGAAAGGCAGCGAGCCATGATTCATATGGTATTTTTCCTTGTATGTTTTCTGGCATCTGCGGCAGGCGCCATCTGCGGCATGGGGGGAGGTGTGGTGATCAAGCCGGTGCTGGACGCGTTCGGGATCCTGGATGTGGACTCCATCAGTTTTCTGTCGGGCTGTACGGTTTTGTCCATGACGGCTTATTCGGTATGGAAGGGAAGGCAGGAGAAGAGAAAGGAGGAGAACCAAGAGGTCCGGATTCCGATTGCCGTCGGTGCGGCGGCCGGCGGACTGGCCGGGAGGTGGATGTTTTCTTTTCTGTCTTCTTTAAGTCCGGATAAAAACCGGATAGGCTCTGTTCAGGCGGCCTGCCTGCTGGCGGTGACGGCCGGCACACTGATCTACACACTGTATAAAAATCAGATACATACCCGGAACGTAAAAGCTCCGGCGGGCTGTGTCCTGATCGGAACGGCACTTGGCATTCTTTCCTCCTTTCTTGGAATCGGCGGCGGGCCAATCAATCTGATAGTTCTTTTTTTCTTTTATTCCATGTCCACAAAAGAGGCGGCGCAGTGTTCTTTGTATATCATCTTTTTCTCCCAGTCTGCAAGTATTCTCTCTTCGCTGGTCACCGGAAACATACCGGAATTTCCGGTAACGCTTCTGATGGTGATGACCGGCGGAGGCATCTTGGGCGGTATATGGGGAAGAGCACTGAACCGGCGGATGGCAGAGCAGGCGGTGGATCGTTTGTTCATCGGACTGATGGCCATGATTATGCTGATCAATGTTTATAATATCTATCAATACTGACTGTTTTGGCATGACACAGTGCAGCTGCCGGCTTGATACCCCGTTGCTTGCGGCGGGGTCTTTGATTGACGAAACGACGAAGAGGAGCGGAGCGGATCCGGGAATTTTCTGAAGGGATCAAAATGTGGGGCTTGTACATTTGCAAAAGCAGTGTTATGATAAAAAGGGTGCACCATTAGGGATGCACCCTTCTTATATTTTACAGATCACAAAGGAGGAAATGAAAGATGGAAGAGAACAAGATGGGTATTATGCCCGTAAACCGGTTGATTCTGTCCATGTCCCTGCCGATTATGATTTCCATGCTGGTGCAGGCACTCTATAATATTGTGGACAGCATTTTTGTATCGCAGATCAATGAGAACGCCCTGACGGCAGTGTCCATGGCATTTCCGATTCAGAATCTGATGATTGCAGTTGGAGTGGGAACGGCAGTTGGAGTGAATGCGCTGCTGGCCCGGTCTCTTGGGGAAAAAGACTATGACAAAGTAAATCGGATTGCAGCAAACTCTGTGTTTCTGACTATTTTAAGCTATCTTCTTTTTCTGGTGATCGGACTCTTCTGGGTGGAAGCCTTTTACACAAGCCAGACGGACATCGAAGAGATTGTTCAGTATGGAAAAGAGTATCTGACGGTCTGCTGCTGTTTTTCTTTCGGTGCTTTTGTGCAGCTGATGTTTGAGCGGCTGCTGCAGGCGACGGGAAAGACCATCTATACCATGTTTACACAGGGGATCGGGGCGATTGTGAATATTATCATGGATCCCATTCTGATCTTTGGGCTTATGGGATTTCCCAAGATGGGTGTAACCGGAGCGGCGGCTGCTACGGTGATCGGCCAGATCGTGGCGGGTCTTCTGGCTGTATGGATCAATGCCAAGAAGAATCATGAAGTACAGATTCATATGAAAGGATTCCGCCCGGATCTTCCGGTGATCGGCCAGATCTACGGGATTGCGGTGCCCTCCATCATCATGCAGGCCATCGGTTCTGTCATGAATTATGGGATGAACCGGATTTTGATCTCCTTTACATCCACGGCCACAGCGGTCTTTGGAGTGTACTTTAAGCTGCAGAGCTTTGTGTTCATGCCGGTGTTTGGCCTGAACAACGGAATCATTCCCATTGTCGCCTATAATTACGGAGCGAAGAACAAAGAGCGGGTGACAAACACCATCCGGTATACCGTCGCTTATGCCATGGGCATCATGGTGCTGGGGCTTTTGGTCTTTCAGGCGATACCGGAGCCGCTGCTGCTTTTGTTCAATGCATCCGAGACCATGATTGCCATCGGAATCCCGGCACTTCGGATCATCAGCCTGAGTTTTGTGCTTGCAGGTTTTTGTATCGCCTGCGGCAGTGTATTCCAGGCTCTGGGACGGTCGGTCTACAGTATGCTGGTGTCGGTGGCCAGGCAGCTTTTGGTGCTTCTGCCGGTGGCATACGGTCTTGCCAGGTTAGGAAGCGTGAATCTGGTATGGTGGGCGATTCCCATAGCAGAGCTGATGTCCCTTGCCATGACGTTGTTTTTCATGGTGCGGATTTACAGACGGGTGCTCTCAGGGCTTTCCTGAAAAGGAAGAGCCGTTTGGGGTCCGCGTGATTGCATGCCTTCTGCGGGCAGAGAATCTGCCCGCACGCTGTCCTTGTTTTGCAGAAGCGGCGGGCTGCCCGGCGCGTGCATGGAAAGCAGCACAAATAGTATCTCTTCTTGTATACTACGGGTAAATTTATAAAAATACATATCGGTAGTTGCAGGGGGGAGCAGAACTGTATATAATAATGGATAGAACTGTCCGGTCTGATAAAATAAGGAAAGAAAAAACGTGCACAGGAGGCCCGTATGAAGATAGAGAACATCCAGGATACCCTATGGGAGCAGATCGTTGCCAGACAAGGTGAGGTCTTCTGCACGAAAAAGGGGCTGCCTTTTACCTATTATGTAAAGGGAGGCGAGCTTTTTGCCAGCCGGCGGGAGCGGTCGATCACGAGGAGTACCTTTGAGGAAGCCTGCAAAAGGATGCTGAAAGATCCGGAGCAGGTATCGGGACCGAAGAAGCTGAATGTATACGGGGCCCCCTATGTGTGGGCGATCCTGTGGACGATTCTTGGACAGGAACAAGAATAAGGGCTGTCAGTCCTGGCGTGAACGGCAGCGGACAAGGGAGGAGAAGACGGTGAATATATTTGCGGAACTGATTCATTCGGTCTACGATTTTAAAAGTTATCCGGGGTACCGGAGAAACGGCGGGGGAAAAGCCTTTTTGTACGGGCTTCTGCTGACGCTGATCTATTTTGTAGTGTCCATGGTACTGCCGCTTGTCACAACCCTTTTCGGGTTCGGCGGCTTTGGAAACATTGCCAGAGAGGCAATTCCGGATTTTCGGCTGGAGGATGGAACACTCTGGGTGGAGGAGACTTTTGACATCCAGGAGTATGACACATATCAGGGCGGGATCTGTTTTATGGTGGATACGAGCCGGCCGGTCACAGAACAGGTCACGGATGTGGATCTGCTTGCCTTTGATCAGGTTCTGATCCTGGACGCGGAACATATGATCGTGAAAGCAGAGGGCGGATCGGCCATCCGGATTGCATACAGCGAGCTGGATTTCGGTGACATAGACAGGGACACTTTTTTAAGAGAGCTGATGCCTTACGTTCCGGTTTTTCTTTGGATTATGCTGATTCTGGTTCTGTGTATGGGGCTTCTTGGCTTTTTCCTGGGGGCGCTTGTGGCGGCTGTGATCGGAAGTATCATGTCGGCGATCATGGGATGCCGGCTGAAATTCGGCGAGCTTTACAAGCTGGCGATCTATGCCCGGACACCGGCGCTTCTGGTGAATGCAGTTTATGCATGGCTTCCCTTTGCCATTCCTTATTTTTACGTGATCAATTACAGCATCTCCGCATTTTACCTGTGGAAGGCATTAAAGCGGATCCGGGAAGAAGAGATGAACCTTCAGAAACCTTCGTGGACCGGTGAAGTATAGTGTCCGTTTTCTGCGGGCCAAACCGCTGCCGAGCTTAGAAGAAAGATGTGCAAAAGCCTTGACTTTCGGCGCCTGCTATGTTATAGTAGCCATGCGAATGGAAGTTTAGGCTTTTTTTTTATGCCTAAAAATTGGTGATTTTCGCAGGGTCGCCAAAGAAAAAAGTATAAAAGCGAGGTGGAAAGTTGTGCGCGTAAGAATCACATTGGCATGTACGGAGTGCAAACAGCGTAACTACAACATGACAAAAGAAAAGAAGCTTCATCCAGACAGAATGGAAACCAAGAAATACTGCCGTTTCTGCAAGAGACATACTCTTCATAAGGAGACGAAGTAATCCTGCCCCGGGCGAGTAAAGGAAGTGACAAGATGGCAGATCCAAAGAATACCCAGAAGGCGAGCTGGTTCAAAGGCGTAAAAGCCGAGTTAAAAAAAATCGTCTGGCCGGACCAAAAATCACTTACGAAACAGAGCATAGCGGTAGTCAGTACCTCTGTCGCTCTGGCACTCATCATCAAGATACTGGATATGATCATGACCATGGGGATTGACGTTCTGGTAACATTATAAATTCAGGGGAAAGGTGATTTTATGTCAGAGGCAAACTGGTATGTAGTCCATACCTATTCCGGATATGAGAACAAGGTCAAGGCCAACATTGAGAAGACGATCGAGAACAGACATCTTGAAGAGCAGATTCTGGAAGTCAGGGTTCCGATGCAGGATGTAGTGGAGATGAAGGACGGCCAGAGCCGTCAGGTTCAGAAGAAGATGTTCCCGGGTTATGTTCTGATCAATATGATCATGAACGATGACACATGGTATGTGGTTCGCAACACCAGAGGCGTGACCGGATTTGTTGGTCCCGGGTCCAAACCAGTTCCGCTTACAGACGAAGAGATGAGGCCGCTTGGGATTCGTTCGGATTCCGTGCAGATGGATTACGCGGAAGGAGACAGCATCGTTGTCACCGGAGGCATCTGGAAGGATACGGCTGGTATCATCCAGTCCATCAACGAGAACAAGCAGTGTGTGACGATTAACGTTGACCTGTTCGGCCGTGAAACGCCGGTTGAGATAAGTTTCACAGAAATCAGAAAAATGTAAAAATCAAATGATTCCCGGAAAACGGTTCCGGTGAATCGTGGGAGGGACATTTACCCACGGGGCATGAACCCGCCATTACCACAATAGGAGGTGCCTTAGTTATGGCAAAAAAAGTTACAGGTTATATCAAATTACAGATCCCTGCCGGGAAGGCTACACCAGCTCCCCCAGTAGGTCCGGCTCTTGGTCAGCATGGTGTGAACATCGTACAGTTCACAAAAGAGTTTAATGCGAGAACGGCAGACCAGGGCGACATGATCATTCCGGTTGTTATCACGGTATATGCTGACAGAAGCTTCAGCTTTATTACCAAGACTCCGCCGGCAGCAGTGTTACTGAAGAAGGCATGCGGACTGAAGACCGCTTCTGCGAATTCCAAAAAAGACAAAGTTGCGACCATCAAAAGATCCGAAGTTCAGAAGATCGCAGAGCTGAAGATGCCGGATCTGACTGCAGGAAGCCTGGATGCAGCGATCAGCATGATCGCCGGTACTGCAAGAAGTATGGGTATCACAGTAGTAGACGACTAAAACTGTTGCCAGACAATAAAGTGGGAGGGAAGATTACCCTCAGGGCATAAACCCGCCATTACCACAAGGAGGTTAATGAAGAATATGAAACATGGTAAGAAATACGTTGAGGCTTTAAAATCCTATGATAAGCTTGCTCAATATGACAAAGAAGAGGCGATTGCGCTTGTAAAGAAACTGTCCACTGCAAAATTTGACGAGACCATCGAGGCTCATATCAGAACCGGCTGTGACGGACGTCACGCTGACCAGCAGATCCGTGGTGCGGTGGTGCTGCCTCACGGAACCGGCAAGCAGGTGCGCGTACTGGTGTTCGCAAAAGCGGCAAAGGCAGATGAAGCAGAGGCGGCAGGTGCAGAGTTCGTAGGAGCAGAGGAACTGGTTCCGAAGATCCAGGGCGGCTGGCTTGATTTTGATGTGGTCGTGGCAACGCCGGATATGATGGGCGTAGTCGGACGTCTGGGCCGTGTACTTGGACCGAAGGGCCTGATGCCCAATCCCAAGGCCGGTACAGTAACCATGGATGTGACCAAAGCAGTCAACGATATTAAGGCAGGTAAGATCGAGTACAGACTCGACAAGACCAATATTATCCACGTGCCGATTGGAAAAGCTTCTTTCACCGAGGAGCAGTTAGCGGACAACTTCCAGACGCTTATGGATGCCATCATCAAGGCAAAACCATCCGCTGTCAAGGGTCAGTTCTTAAAGAGCGTAACCATCGCTCCGACCATGGGCCCGGGCGTGAAGGTGAACCCGATGAAACTTTCTTAAGGAGTTTTTCAAAAGAAGGTTGACATCCCTCATAAATTATGATATAAGATTTATTGACTGCCCGAAGACAGCAGGTGCCGCAAAGGCATAAGTGTTGAACCGCCTGCCGAGGAAAGCATTCGACAGAAGAATGACTTACAATCCCTCTGTGTCTCAAGCATGGGGGGATTTTCTTGTTGTTAAAGGTTGTCACTCACAGCGTGAAAGCCGGTTGCTCTGCGCAGATGCGCTTCTGCAATCGCCGCCGGTACCTGCAATCCGGGCTGCCGCCCTTTTTGTTCATGCCGGCCTGCCTGTTTGATGTCTGAGCATCTGTGCAAGCTGGTTTGCCCGTGTGCTCATCCGATGTCCGGGGCTTTCACAGCAAAATCTATAAGGAGGAGACCTATCATGGCAAAAGTTGAACTGAAAAGACCGATTGTGGAAGAGATTTCAGCTAATCTGAAAGATGCAGCCGGTGTTGTTCTCGTGGACCACTGCGGTCTGACGGTAGAGCAGGACACACAGCTTCGGAGACTGATGAGAGCAGAAGGCATCATCTACAAGGTCTATAAGAACACAATGCTGAACTTTGCGATCAAAGGAACGGAATTTGAGCCTCTTGCACAGCATCTGGAAGGACCGTCTGCAGTGGCGATTTCCAAGACCGATGCAACCGCTCCGGCCAGAGTGATTGCAAACTTTGCAAAGACGGCAGACAAGCTGGAGATCAAAGCCGGTGTTGTAGAGGGCAACTATTATGATGCAAAGGGAATGATTGCGATTGCAAACGTTCCGTCCAGAGAAGTACTTCTTGGAAGACTTCTTGGCAGCATGAACAGCCCGATTGCAAACTTTGCCCGCGTCGTGAATCAGATTGCGGAAAGCAAGGAAGCATAAGAATCCCTGTTGTTTCAAAGATAGATAGAATGATGATATGTCAGAAAAGACTACAAAATTGGAGGTAAAGCAAAATGGCTAAATTAACTACTGCAGAATTTATTGATGCAATCAAAGAGCTGACCGTATTAGAGTTGAATGAGTTAGTAAAAGCTTGTGAGGAAGAGTTCGGCGTATCCGCAGCAGCAGGTGTTGTTGTGGCAGCAGCGGCAGACGGCGGTGCAGCAGCAGATGAGGAGAAAGATTCCTTTGACGTAGAGCTGACAGAAGTTGGCCCGAACAAGGTTAAGGTTATCAAGGTGGTACGTGAAGCAACCGGTCTTGGCCTGAAAGAGGCAAAAGATGTGGTTGACGGCGCACCGAAGATCGTGAAAGAGGGCGCATCCAAGGCTGAGGCTGAGGAGCTTAAGACAAAACTTGAGGGCGAAGGCGCTAAAGTTACCTTGAAATAATCTGACGGAAAGTCCGAGGGATATCGCACAGGCGGTATCCCTTTTCCATTTTTTCGTTTTCCGTTTTCTGGAAAATCTCGTTGACACCGGAAAAAGTTTGTGGTATTATGGAAAATGCACTTATTATGGTGAGGTATCAGCATTACCTTGCCTGATATTTTGCAGTCATTTTATCAGAAAAACGTGTGGTTACCAAGTAATGATTCGGTACAGGTCCGTACATTTGCTGTCGGAACCGGAAAAACATGATTTTCGGGTGCAGAATTCCATCGCTTAAGGGCGGTCTTGCATGGATACTGCACCGTGATTGTGAAGGTACTGGAGAATTACGTTATCAAATATATAAGGGGTGAAATGTCAATGGAAAAGAACAGAATCAAACCTGTCAGATCTGGCAAAAGCAGCAGGATGAGCTATTCCAGAAAAAAGGAAGTTCTGGAAATGCCGAATCTGATAGAGGTCCAGAGAGATTCCTACCAGTGGTTTCTGGACGAGGGACTCCGGGAAGCATTCGCGGATATCTCGCCGATCACGGATTACAGTGGGAAGCTGAGTCTGGAGTTCACTGACTTTACGCTGGACAAAGCAGGTGCGAAGTACACGATTGAGGAGTGTAAAGACCGTGACGCTACGTATGCCGCTCCATTGAAGGTGAGAGTCCGCCTTTACAACAAGGAAACGGATGAAATCAATGAGCATGAGATCTTCATGGGTGATCTGCCGCTGATGACCGAGACCGGAACCTTCGTAATCAACGGAGCGGAGCGTGTCATAGTCAGCCAGCTGGTGCGTTCCCCTGGCATCTATTATGGCGTTGACCATGATAAAGTCGGAAAGCTTCTGTTCTCCTGTACCGTGATTCCGAACCGCGGTGCATGGCTGGAGTATGAGACCGATTCCAATGACGTATTCTATGTTCGCGTTGACAGAACCCGTAAAGTACCGATCACAGTGCTGATCCGTGCCCTTGGCTACGGCACCAATGCTGAAATCCTTGAGCTGTTTGGAGAAGAGCCGAAAATCCAGGCTTCCATATCCAAGGATACGGCCGAGAGCTATCAGGAAGGCCTTCTGGAGCTGTATAAGAAAATCCGTCCGGGAGAGCCTCTGGCTGTGGAAAGCGCGGAAAGTCTGATCACAGGGATGTTCTTCGACCCCAGAAGATATGACCTGGCAAAGGTTGGTCGTTATAAATTTAACAAAAAACTGTCTCTTAAAAACCGGATCCGGGGCCAGGTACTGGCAGAGGATGTGGTGGATACTTCCACCGGAGAGGTGATCGCGGAGGCAGGAACCAAAATAGATGTGGATCTGGCAGTGTCGATCCAGGACAGCGGTGTGCCCTGTGTATGGGTGCAGGGAGAGGAGCGCAGTCTGAAGGTGCTCACCAACCGTATGGTGGATCTTGGCAAATATGTAGACTGTGATCCAAAGAGTCTCGGAATCCGGGAAATGGTGTATTATCCGGTGCTGGAAAAGCTTCTGGAGGAGTGCAGGGATCCGGAAGAGTTAAAAGAGGCGATCCGCAGAGATGCTTCTGAACTGGTGCCCAAGCATATCACCAAGGACGATATCCTGGCGTCCATCAACTACAATATCCATCTGGAGTATGGGCTTGGCAATGCGGATGATATTGATCATCTTGGCAACCGCCGGATCCGCGCGGTGGGAGAACTGCTTCAGAATCAGTACCGGATCGGTCTTTCCCGTCTGGAAAGAGTGGTGCGGGAGCGTATGACTACACAGGACACAGAGGGAATCTCTCCCCAGTCCCTGATCAACATCAAGCCGGTGACTGCGTCGGTGAAGGAGTTCTTCGGATCTTCCCAGCTGTCTCAGTTTATGGATCAGAACAATCCTCTGGGTGAGCTGACGCACAAAAGGCGTCTGTCTGCTCTGGGACCCGGCGGTCTGTCCCGTGACCGGGCCGGATTTGAGGTCCGTGACGTGCACTATTCTCATTATGGAAGAATGTGTCCCATTGAGACCCCTGAAGGTCCCAATATCGGTCTGATCAACTCTCTTGCATGTTATGCAAGAATCAATGAATATGGTTTTGTGGAGGCACCCTACCGGAAGATTGACAAAAGCGATCCGAAAAACCCGAGGGTGACCGAGGAAGTCGTCTATATGACGGCGGATGAAGAAGATAATTATCATGTGGCTCAGGCAAATGAACCCCTGGATGAGAACGGGCATTTTGTCCGCAACAACGTCTCCGGCCGTTACCGGGAGGAGACCCAGGAGTATGAGAAGACCATGTTTGACTTTATGGATGTATCTCCGAAGATGGTGTTCTCCGTGGCGACCGCGCTGATCCCTTTCCTGGAAAACGACGATGCGAACCGTGCACTGATGGGTTCCAACATGCAGCGCCAGGCAGTGCCGCTGATGCTGACAGAGACACCGGTCGTGGGAACCGGTATGGAAGAAAAGACGGCAGTGGATTCGGGTGTCTGCGTGATCGCAAGAAATTCCGGTGTGGTGGAGCGCGCGGTGTCCAATGAGATTGTTGTGCGTCTGGACAACGGAATTCGGGATACCTACCATCTGACGAAGTTCACCAGAAGCAACCAGAGCAACTGTTACAACCAAAGACCCATCGTCTTCAAGGGGGACCGGGTGGAAGCGGGCCAGGTGATCGCAGACGGTCCGTCCACGTCAGATGGTGAGATTGCCCTTGGAAAGAATCCGCTCATCGGGTTTATGACCTGGGAGGGATATAACTATGAGGATGCAGTCCTCCTGAGTGAGCGGCTGGTCATGGATGATGTATACACTTCGATTCATATAGAAGAATACGAAGCAGAAGCCCGGGATACGAAACTGGGTCCGGAAGAGATCACCAGAGACGTGCCGGGAGTGGGCGATGACGCTTTAAAAGACTTGGACAGCAGAGGAATCATCCGTGTGGGTGCAGAAGTGCGTGCCGGTGATATTCTGGTAGGAAAAGTAACGCCCAAAGGAGAGACGGAGCTGACTGCAGAAGAACGGCTGCTTCGGGCGATCTTCGGTGAGAAGGCAAGGGAAGTCCGTGATACTTCCTTGAAAGTGCCTCACGGAGAGTACGGCATCGTGGTGGATGCCAAAGTATTTACCAGGGAGAACGGAGATGAATTGTCTCCGGGCGTGAACCAGGCAGTCCGGATTTACATCGCACAGAAAAGGAAGATTTCTGTGGGTGACAAGATGGCAGGCCGTCACGGTAACAAGGGTGTGGTTTCCCGGGTGCTTCCGGTGGAAGACATGCCGTTTCTGCCCAACGGACGCCCGCTGGATATCGTCCTGAATCCTCTGGGTGTGCCGTCCCGTATGAACATCGGACAGGTTTTGGAGATCCACTTAAGTCTTGCGGCCAAAGCACTGGGCTTTAACGTGGCAACTCCGGTCTTTGACGGTGCGAATGAAAATGACATTATGGATACGCTGGATCTGGCAAATGATTATGTCAACCTTGACTGGAATGAGTTCAAGGCAAAGCATGAGCAGGAGCTGCTTCCGGAAGTTATGGATTATCTTTATGAGAACAGAGATCACAGGAAGCTCTGGAAAGGAGTGCCCATCTCCAGAGACGGAAAAGTGCGCTTAAGAGACGGCCGGACCGGCGAGTATTTCGACAGTCCGGTTACCATTGGGCACATGCATTATCTGAAGCTTCATCATCTGGTGGACGATAAGATTCATGCCCGTTCCACAGGCCCGTATTCGCTGGTTACCCAGCAGCCTCTGGGCGGCAAGGCCCAGTTCGGCGGTCAGCGTTTCGGAGAGATGGAGGTGTGGGCTTTGGAGGCCTATGGTGCTTCCTACACCCTGCAGGAGATCCTGACGGTGAAGTCGGATGATGTGATCGGACGCGTAAAAACCTATGAAGCGATCATCAAGGGCGATAACATCCCTGAATCCGGTATTCCGGAGTCCTTCAAGGTGCTGTTAAAAGAACTGCAGTCTCTGGGACTGGACGTGCGGGTGCTCCGGGAAGACAACACGGAAGTGGAGATCATGGAGAGCAGCGAGTACGGCGATGTGGATATCCGTTCCATCCTGGAAGGAGACAGCAAACGGTACAACCGGGAAGAAAATGAGTCTTTCAGCTCTTTCGGATTCAGCAAGCAGGAATTTGAAGGGGATGCACTGGTAGACGTGGAGGAAGACAGCACAGAGGAAGAGGAGGATGATCCTCTGGTCCTGGACGAAGAGATTGAATATGAATAGGAGGTGCCGTTCATGCCGGAAACAACGAACAATGAGGTCTATCAGCCGATGACCTTTGATGCGATCAAGATAGGTCTCGCATCCCCGGAGACGATCCGCGAGTGGTCGAGGGGAGAGGTGAAAAAGCCGGAGACCATCAATTACAGAACGTTAAAGCCTGAGAAGGACGGACTGTTCTGTGAGCGGATCTTTGGACCCAGTAAGGACTGGGAATGTCACTGCGGAAAATACAAGAAGATCCGATACAAAGGCGTGGTCTGCGACCGCTGCGGCGTGGAAGTTACCAAATCCAACGTCCGCCGGGAGCGCATGGGCCATATCGAACTGGCAGCTCCGGTGTCCCATATCTGGTATTTTAAGGGGATTCCAAGCCGCATGGGACTGATTCTGGACCTGTCTCCAAGAACGCTGGAGAAAGTATTGTATTTTGCTTCCTATATCGTTCTGGATCCGGGAAAGACCGAGCTTTTGTACAAACAGGTGCTCTCTGAAAAAGAGTACCAGGACATGAGAGAGAAATATCCGGAGACAGGCGCATTCCGCGTGGGTATGGGTGCAGAGTCCATCAAAGAACTTCTGGCAGCCATTGATCTGGAAAAAGACTCCGAGGAGCTGAAGGCAGGACTGAAGAATGCCTCCGGACAGAAACGTGCCAGAATTATCAAAAGACTGGAAGTAGTGGAAGCTTTCCGCGGCTCAGGGAACAAGCCCGAGTGGATGATTATGGATGCGATTCCGGTTATTCCGCCGGATCTGCGTCCCATGGTCCAGCTGGACGGCGGGCGCTTCGCCACTTCTGATTTGAATGACTTATATCGAAGAATCATCAACCGCAACAACCGTCTGCAGAGACTGTTGGATTTGGGGGCTCCGGACATCATTGTCCGCAATGAAAAGCGGATGCTCCAGGAGGCGGTGGATGCGCTCATTGACAACGGCAGAAGAGGCCGTCCGGTCACAGGACCGGGCAACCGGGCACTGAAATCCCTGTCCGATATGCTGAAAGGAAAATCCGGCCGTTTCCGCCAGAACCTGCTTGGAAAGCGTGTGGACTATTCCGGACGTTCTGTTATCGTGGTGGGACCGGAGCTGAAAATCTACCAGTGCGGTCTCCCCAAGGAGATGGCCATTGAGCTGTTCAAGCCTTTTGTCATGAAAGAGCTGGTGGCCAACGGATCTGCTCACAATATTAAAAGTGCCAAGAAGATGGTGGAGCGCCTTCAGACAGAAGTATGGGACGTGTTGGAGGAGGTCATCAAGGAGCATCCGGTGATGCTGAACCGTGCACCTACCCTGCACCGTCTGGGCATTCAGGCTTTTGAGCCGATCCTGGTGGAAGGCAAGGCCATCAAGCTGCATCCTTTGGTGTGTACGGCTTTTAATGCAGACTTTGACGGAGACCAGATGGCAGTGCATCTGCCCCTGTCTGTGGAAGCGCAGGCAGAGTGCCGTTTCCTTCTGCTTTCACCCAATAACCTTCTCAAGCCTTCGGATGGTGGTCCGGTGGCCGTTCCGTCCCAGGATATGGTCCTTGGTATCTATTATCTGACCCAGGAGCGTCCGGGAGCGATTGGAGAAGGAAAAGCCTTCAAAAATGTCAACGAGGCGATCCTGGCCTATGAAAACGGTGCTCTGACCCTTCAGAGCAGGATCAAGGTCCGCGTCTCGAAGAAGCAGCCGGACGGCAGCTTTTTGCAGAATACGGAAGAGTCCACGCTCGGCCGTTTTATCTTCAACGAGATTCTTCCCCAGGATCTGGGATTCGTGGACCGCAGCGTGCCGGGCAATGAGCTGAAGCCGGAAGTGGATTTTCACGTAGGCAAAAAAGGCTTAAAACAGATTCTGGAAAAAGTCATCAACACCCATGGAGCCACGAGGACAGCAGAAGTGCTGGATGACATCAAGGCTATGGGATATAAATATTCCACCAGAGCGGCTATGACCGTATCAATCTCGGATATGACTGTGCCGCCGGAAAAACCGGAGCTGATCAAACAGGCTCAGGATACGGTGGATAAAATCACCCGCAACTATAAGCGCGGTAAAATCACAGAAGAAGAGCGTTATAAAGAGGTGGTGGAGACCTGGAAGAATACGGATGCGGTTCTGACCAAAGCTCTTTTGGAGGGTCTCGACAAATACAATAACATCTTTATGATGGCGGACTCCGGTGCCCGTGGTTCTGACAAGCAGATCAAGCAGCTTGCGGGCATGCGCGGACTGATGGCGGATACCACCGGACACACCATCGAGCTGCCGATCAAGTCGAATTTCCGTGAGGGTCTGGACGTACTGGAATACTTTATGTCCGCGCACGGTGCAAGAAAAGGTCTGTCCGATACGGCTCTTCGTACGGCGGACTCCGGATATCTGACCAGACGTCTGGTGGATGTCTCTCAGGAGCTGATTGTCCGGGAGACGGACTGCTGCGAAGGAAAAGAAACGGAGATTCCGGGTATGGAGGTCAGCGCCTTTACCGACGGCAAGGAACTGATCGAGTCCCTGCAGGAGCGGATCACCGGTCGTTTTGCCTGTGAGGATATCTGCGACAAAGACGGAAATGTGATCGTAAAGGAAAACCATATGATCACGCCCAGACGTGCGGCTATGGTCGTGAATTACGGCGTGGACAAAGAAGGTAAGCCTTTTGATAAAATCAAGATCCGTACGGCACTTACCTGCCGTTCTCATATCGGAGTGTGCGCAAAATGCTACGGCGCCAACATGGCTACCGGAGAGGCAGTGCAGGTGGGTGAGACAGTGGGCATCATCGCTGCACAGTCGATCGGAGAGCCGGGTACACAGCTGACCATGCGTACCTTCCATACCGGAGGCGTGGCAGGCGGCGATATCACCCAGGGTCTTCCCCGTGTGGAGGAGCTTTTTGAGGCGAGAAAGCCCAAAGGTCTGGCGATTGTAACGGAGATTGCGGGAACAGCTGTGATCAATGATATGAAGAAAAAGAGGGAGATCATCGTGACCAACAACGAGTCCGGTGAGGCAAAGACCTATCTGATTCCCTTTGATTCCCGGATCAAGATCATGGATGGCGCTTTTGTGGAGGCCGGCGATGCGCTGACCGAAGGAAGCATCAACCCCCACGATATTCTGAAGATCAAGGGCGTTCGCGCAGTACAGGATTATCTGCTCCAGGAAGTGCAGAGGGTGTACCGGCTGCAGGGCGTGGAGATCAACGATAAGCATATCGAGATGATCGTGCGCCAGATGCTGAAGAAAATCCGCATCGAGGACAACGGAGACAGTGATTTCCTGCCTGGAACGCTGGTGGATATTCTGGAATATGAGGACACCAACGAACAGCTTGCAGAAGAAGGAAAGACACTGGCTGACGGAAAACAGGTACTGCTTGGTATCACCAAAGCGTCCCTGGCGACCAACTCCTTTTTGTCGGCGGCATCCTTCCAGGAGACCACAAAGGTACTTACGGAAGCTGCGATCAAAGGCAAAGTTGACCCGTTAATCGGGCTGAAAGAGAACGTGATCATCGGTAAGCTGATTCCGGCAGGTACCGGCATGAAGCGCTATCGGGATGTGAAATTAAATACCGATCTGGAGGAAGAAGATGATTTTGAGGTCAGTGAGGAAGAGACGGAAGTATCGTCTGAGTCCCCCGGTGAGGATGTAGAGAAAGAAAACGAAGAGTTCGAAGGTGCAGAGGAAGAGGATATGGATGCAGAAGAAGAGATGGAAGATGCAGACATAGACTTTGATGATGAAGAAGATCTGGACCCGGAGGAAGAATAAAGCACAAAAAAGGAGCACCCAGCCAAGGTGCTCTTTTTTTGTGCTTTTTGGCGGGATAAGCTTAAAACATGGGGGTGGAGATCAGGTCCGCCGTTTTGCCAGCGGCCGGAAGATGGTCATCCGTCCGATGAAACAGAAAAACTGTACCATCAGCACCCCGGCCAGGACACCAATGCTGTCGATGGCCACATCTTTTTTGGAAGGGCCCCGTCCGGCCACAAAGGACTGATGGTATTCGTCCAGGGCGGCAAAGCCCACGCAGAAGCCGCCGGCCAGCACAGGAAGCCATAAGCCCCGGACCCCATATACATAGAGGGGAAAAGATACAGAGACCGCCAGCAGAAAATATTCTGTCATATGGGCCAGTTTGCGCACCGGGTGATGGATTTGTTCTATATAATGACGGATCTCACTGCCGGACCAGTTCAGCTCGAAGGCATCATTGGCAGATTCCACGATGATTTCACTGACCTTGTAGCTTAGATTTCCGGAGGTGGTTCCATCCTGGGAGGAAAAAGAAAAGATCAGAGACATCATCATCAGGGCAGGTACAAAAGAAAAAGGCTTCAAAAGGGCCCTTAAAAATGCTTTTATCATCGTTTACGCTCCTCGTATTTAAGTTCCGCATCTGCCCTCTCTTCTCCCTGGCGTCTGGAAGAATTTTCCCCCTCGCTTCGTTCCGTAAAATCCTTCCGGGGATGCTTTCGGTCAGATGCTGTTTTTTTGGGTTTGCCCTATCATAGCACCAAAGGGGGATGGTGTCCAGCGGTTTAAGAAAATCCTAAGAAATGGAGAAAAGGCAGCCGGCAGGGAAGGCGTATGGCAAGAAGATTTTGTGGCAAAGGAAAAGTGAGAAATAGCGGGGAGAAAACTTGACATTCACAAAGTGGGGGGGGGGGTATAATTTATAAATAAAATTGATTCCGTTGTGTCCGGATCAGGAAAGCAGGCAGTATGAAAGAACAAAAACAACAGTTTCCTTTTCGCTATCAGGATAAGCAAATTATGGAGAACCTTTTGGAAGATGTAAGCCTGATTATCAAAGACAGCGACGCAAGCAGAGAAAAAGAGATTGTGAATCGTTTTCTGCGTAAGGTGTCAGAGACATTTCTGTTTGTCACAATCGGCAGCAGCGGTGTCGGAAAAAGTACTTTTTTGCACAGGCTCTTTTCATCGGTTCTGCCGGATGAAGGAATGATGGAGAATACAAGAAATATCAAAGAGTATCGTTACGGCGTTTTAGAGGATAGCGTATGTGTGAATGAATATGTCACGCGTATTTTCACAACAAAAGAAGAGCTGGATGGTCTGCAGATTGTGGATATGCAGGGACTGGATCAGATTATGCAGGATGGCCTGAAGGAATGTGTAAAAAATTATCTGTACAAAAGCAGTGTGATCCTTGTTGTCTTTGACGTGCGGAGAGTCAGAGATTATGCGGTATGGGATATTCTGGAGGAAGTGGAGACCAGAAAAGTTATCTTTGTACTTACGAAGTGCGATCTGGAAAAAGACCAAATTATTGAAGAACATGAAAAAAAACTGCGGCAGTATATGAAAGAGGCGGGGATTCAGGCGCCGATTTTCCGGGTCTCATCCCATTGGGAGGACAGCCTTCGTCCGGTCCGGGATTATGTTTCCAATCAGGTGATCGGCAGCAGCCCTGTGTCCACAAGACAACAGGAAAACCTGGCAGAATTAAAGAAAATGCTGCTGAAATTATCGGAATCTTTTCACCTTCGCAGACAGCAGTACGAATCCGATGCGGTTGTTTTGAAAAAGATCAATGCTTCTCTTGACGAGTTCATTCTGAATAATCGTGTCAAAATAGAGGATTTAAAAACGGCTTTAAAAAGGGAGATTGAGAAGGAAATAGCCGCCTATGTAAAAGAAGTAACTGCCAAACTGGATCCCTGCAGAATCAAGGAGCGTTTTCCCAATGGAAGTACGGATTTTGTGGATTATCTGAGCCTGGTCAATGAAGGCTATCAAAAGCGGATGACCGACCAGGTCAACCGGAAAACCCAGGAGACGGTTCAGATTTATCTGGCGGGATTGGAAAAAGTGCTTGACGGAGCTGTGAACTGTCTGAATAAAAGGGAAAACATTCTTGAATTAAAGGATAAATTTTATGGAACCATGGCACAGAGTAAGAAAAGCATGGTGTATAAGGCTGCCAGTCAGATTGAGGTGACAAAGGATTATTATCACAGTCTTGCAGATGCTTCTGAAGAATTATTTATGGAACTTTGGAAGGCAAGAGGAGCGTATGAAAGAGTACTTGCAAATGCAGAAGTGGCAGGAGGAGCACTAGGAGCGGTATCAGGAGCAGGGGCAGGTATGTCGGTTGCAGGCACATTTGCCTCTGTAATGACAGCGATAGGAGCGAAAGCAGGAACAGCCGCAGGGGTGAAAGCAGGAGTGGCTGCAGGAACAGCTGCAGGGGCGAAAGCAGGAGTGGCGGCAGCTGTGACGGCAGTAAATGCAGTAGGAGCTGTTTTGTGGCCGGTGGTGGGAGCCGTGATCGGGGCGCTGGTCATTGCCAGGATTGCAAAAAAGATTGCATCAGCCAATACACTTCCGGAGTTGGAGAAGAAAACGGCAGAGGCCATAGCTGAGTTCAGAGACGAAGCAGAAAAAAACAAGGCTGAGATCACAGAGCAGATTTTTGAGACGATCGAAAAGCTCTTCGTGAGGGAGACAGAGGGTGCAGATAAACTTTTTATGGAATTTCGCATGTCTGTCAATATTGAGGAAAAAAATATGTTCAGGCTGGAGGACAAGCTGAACGCCATACAAGGGTATTTGCAGCAGATTGAGGAATTGGAGGAAAGGCGTGGTCTAGAGATATGAAGAAGGAAGTAAAGAAAGAGGTTTTGCAGTGGATATGCAAAATGGAGGAAATAGCAGCCGGCCATCATGTGAAAACAAGATTATTGGATGCGATACAGGATTGTAAAAAAGAGCTGGAATCAAAGATGACACAGGCGGAGTGGGCAGAAAAAAGTCTGGAATTGGAAGAACTGCTTGGACAGATGAAAAAGCAGCTGCCAGGTGAAATGAAAGAGAAAGGCTCTGAGGATGAAATCGAGCAGAGAGCCTTTGAGATTATGGAAAGGTGCAGGCGTTCCAATGAGATTCTCAAATCAGAGTATCTAAACGGTTCAGCTGCATATATTCAGGAAGCGGAAAGATCCATGGAAGAGCCTTTTGGTGCACAGGAATATTATGAAAATGTGATTGACAAAAAGCGCTTTTTCGATGTGTTTCATACCATCGGTGAAACATATAAGATGCAGATGGAAGCATTTCAGAAAAAATATGTGGACATGCTCCATCAGAATTATCAGAATGCATTTGACCGCCTGAAAGATCTGTTCTGCTGTACAGGCTATGACAAGGAAGCGCAACGGAAATTTTATGAAACCTATTATGAAAATCAGGATAGCCTGATCAGGGATTCCGGGGGTTATATTCAGCATCTGGAGCAGGGGCAGAGCAGCATTGCAGAATATGCAGAGAAAGTGCATGTTCTCATACAGAAGACAGTAAAGCGTATGAAGAGAAAGACGGCCAGAAAGAAATGGATGCCGGTCGTACTGTTCCTGCTTATGATAGCTCTTGGCATTACGGGCAAAATTGCGCTGGAGCGGATGGATGCCAACGAGCAAAAAGAGCTGGCTTCACAGGAATCGGCAGCTGCAGAGACAGAGAATGCTTCCGGAGCTTTGGATTCTCTGAGCAGGGCGGTGGATGAGAAGATAGATAAAGTAGGGGAAAATGCTATAAAAGCAAAAGTTGGGTCGGGGTTGTTTGGAACGGCGTCTGGTATCGTGTTGATGATTCTGATGCCGCTTGCTTTGCTCTTGTTTGTGTTGTACTGGCTCTGGATGAAAAGGCTGGACAGACACTGCAGGAATCGTATAACGGAAGAGGCGGAAATGCGGTTAAGGACTGCCATGAAGGAATGGAAACAGCAGGAGCCGCTCCTGGTTTCCATGAGAGAAAGCTTTGACGCGATAGAAGCTTATGTGGACCAGGGATATCAGAAGCTTTTGACACAACTGCTGGACGGACAGAAAAAAACAGACCCGGAAGGGGCCGAATTTGCAAAACTTTGTTATGAATGGGAAAATATAAAGCGAAAGGTGGAATTTTGATGGGAATCAGTATGCCGAAGCTTACCAATCCTTTATCCGGTGCTTTAGCAGATAATAATATGAGAAAGCTGTTGGAAGAAAAGAAAAAAGAGCGTTCCAAAATATATGGATTTATAGGAATGGATGTCTATGATCTGCATAAACAGGGAAAAGCGGATTTTCCGGAGCTGGCAGTTTACTTTGAGAAAATAGAAGCTTTGGAACAGGAGCTTGCAGAGTTGGAAGCAGAGAAACAGAGCCGGGAGCTGCGCGGCAAAAAGGCCCGTATATGCAGCTGCGGCCAGCCGCTTTCGGAGGGCAGCGCGTTTTGCTCCAACTGCGGGAAACCGGTGGACAACGGGATGATTACCTGCTCTTGCGGAAATTTGATAAAGAGCGATCTGAAGTTCTGCCCTAACTGCGGGAAGAATCTGAAGGAAAACATGGAAAACGGCGGACAGCAGTCCATGCATGAGGAGCAGGTTTATCTGGAATGCATCTGCGGAGCAAAGGTTCCGAAAGGGCAGTTTATGTGTATGGAGTGCGGGAGGAAGGTAGAAGGCTGAATGATCTGTGGAATGCTGAGATCACCGGCAGGTTTATTTGATGTAATCATGGAGGAGAAGAATGAAAGACAGCAAGATGATTCCGATTATGAAAAAATACAACAGAGAGGAGGTGTATCAGGCAGTAGCAACCTATGTTAATCCATCCAGCGATCAGGCGAGAATGACAACGGAAACCGGGCCTAATTTTTATATTATAAAAACAGAAGTTCTGATGAAGACCAAGAAAGAAGATAGTGGAGAATGGAAGGAGGCATGCCTTGTTAAACTGACATTTTCAGAAAGTTCATGTTATGTTGATGTTGAGCTGATAAAATTAAATTTAGGCGTTCAGTTAGGTTTACTGACAGGAAGCGCCCTATTTTTTATGCCATTTCTAGGCCCTGCCGTTATTCCATTGGTATTGGGGGGAACGGTTGTGTCAGCAGGTGCAGGTGTTGCAAGCAGTAAGGCTAATAAAACATCATTTAAGAAATTTAGTAAGGATATATATGATATTGTCGAGGGATACCTGTGCGTAACAAGAATACAGGAAAACAAAATAATACAGGAAACCGGAGTAAGTGAAAGAAAATGCGAATGCGGGGCAGTTCTGCAGGATGGAATAAAGTTCTGCCCGGTATGTGGAAAGAAGGCAGAGGATTCGCAGCCAGGAGAAAGAAAATGTGAATGCGGAGCAGTTCTGCAGGATGGAGCAAAGTTTTGCGGGGTATGCGGAAAAAAAGTGGAAGAACGGCCGCAGGAGATGGTATGTGCATGCGGAAACATACTCCAGAAGGGAGTAAAATTCTGCCCCGAGTGCGGGAAAGAAGCGGCCGGCTGACCGCGCGGCCGGTTGCAGAAAAATAAAAAAGACATCTTGGGGAATCTGTGTGTTTATGAGGAACACAAAGAACGGAAAATGAAAAAAGGCATTGACAAGGCAGGATGTATTATATATAATAATTGAGCATGCGTGTTTTGGCACGCGTGTTTTTTCGGCGAGTCTGAAAAGAACAGCAGTCATGGTAAGAACTCTTACCGTCGCAGGATAAACCTGCCACAAATATGCAGGAGGTGAAAGGAATGCCAACATTTAACCAGTTAGTAAGAAAAGGAAGACAGACATCTGTAAAGAAGTCCACTGCTCCGGCTCTGCAGAAGGGTTTCAACTCTCTGAGAAAGAGACCGACAGATGCATCCGCACCGCAGAAGCGCGGCGTATGTACTGCAGTGAAGACCGCGACTCCGAAGAAGCCGAATTCCGCGCTTCGTAAGATCGCCAGAGTACGTCTTTCCAACGGAATCGAAGTTACCAGCTATATTCCGGGAGAAGGCCACAACCTTCAGGAGCACAGCGTTGTGCTGATCCGCGGAGGCAGGGTAAAGGACCTTCCGGGTACCAGATACCACATCGTTCGTGGTACACTCGATACCGCAGGCGTGGCGAAGAGACGTCAGGCACGCTCCAAATATGGCGCGAAGAGACCGAAAGACGCCAAGAAATAAAAGGGTCCCGGCCTGATTTAAAGATGCGCCGGCTTCTTTCAATAAGAAGAGGCGGGACAGGCGCACAACGGACCAAAGGGTCCGAAGACAGATAGACAATCACAAACAGAACTATGATGGTTGGCATCGCGTAAGCGCTGCCCTGTGCCGGGAGTTCCTCTCATCAGAGAGACCTATGACTGCGGGTTTTAGGAGATAGAAGGATTACCAGGCACGAACACACGTAGAACGACACATGTGAGTACCTGTGATTTAATTATTTTCATTAAGGAGGGAAGTAACGTGCCACGTAAAGGACATACTCAGAAAAGAGACGTATTGGCAGATCCGCTGTACAATAACAAAGTGGTCACCAAGCTGATCAACAATATCATGTTGGATGGCAAGAAAGGTGTGGCTCAGAAGATTGTATACGGCGCATTTTCCAGAGTAGAAGCAAAGACCGAGAAGCCGGCTTTGGAGGTATTCGAGGAGGCAATGAACAATATCATGCCGCTCCTTGAGGTAAAGGCAAGACGTATCGGCGGCGCTACCTATCAGGTGCCGATCGAGGTCAGAGCGGATCGCCGCCAGGCGCTGGCTCTGCGCTGGCTGACCATGTTCTCCCGCAAAAGAGGCGAGAAGACCATGGAAGAAAGACTGGCAAACGAGATCATGGATGCAGCGAACAATACCGGTGCAGCCGTGAAGAGAAAAGAAGACATGCACAAGATGGCAGAGGCGAACAAGGCATTTGCACATTACAGATTCTAGGAGGAAAATCCATTGGCTGGAAGAGAATATCCGTTGGAGAGGACCAGGAATATCGGGATTATGGCTCATATCGATGCGGGCAAGACCACGTTGACCGAGCGTATCCTGTATTATACTGGTGTGAACTATAAGATCGGTGATACTCACGAGGGTACTGCCACCATGGACTGGATGGAGCAGGAGCAGGAGAGAGGTATCACGATTACTTCCGCCGCTACGACCTGTCACTGGACTCAGCAGGAAAACTGCAAAACAAAACCGGGTGCTCTTGAGCATCGTATCAACATTATTGATACCCCGGGCCATGTTGACTTTACCGTAGAGGTGGAGCGTTCCCTTCGCGTGCTGGACGGCGCAGTAGGCGTTTTCTGTGCGAAGGGCGGTGTTGAGCCTCAGTCCGAGAATGTATGGCGTCAGGCTGACACTTACAATGTACCCCGTATGGCATTCATCAACAAGATGGATATCCTGGGTGCAGACTTTTATAATGCAGTGGAGATGATCAAGACCCGTCTGGGCAAGAATGCCATCTGCCTGCAGCTTCCGATCGGAAAGGAAGATGCATTCCAGGGAATCATCGACCTGTTCGAGATGAAAGCATATATTTACAATGATGACAAGGGCGACGATATTTCCATCACCGATATTCCGGATGATATGAAAGACGACGCTGAATTATACCGCACCGAGCTGGTGGAGAAGGTCTGCGAGCTGGATGATGACCTGATGATGGAGTATCTGGAGGGCGAGGAGCCGTCTGTAGAGTCCATGAAGGCAGCCTTGAGAAAGGCTACCTGCGAATGTACGGCAGTTCCGGTATGCTGCGGAAGCGCTTACAGAAACAAGGGCGTACAGAAGCTTCTGGATGCAGTGCTGGAGTATATGCCGGCACCTACCGACATTCCGGCTATCAAGGGTACGGATATGGATGGCAATGAAGTGGAGAGACATTCTTCCGACGAAGAGCCGTTCTCCGCTCTGGCATTCAAGATCATGGCAGACCCGTATGTAGGAAAGCTGGCGTTCTTCCGTGTGTACTCCGGTACCATGAATTCCGGTTCCTATGTATACAACTCCACCAAGGGCAAGAAGGAGCGTGTGGGACGTATCCTTCAGATGCATGCCAACAAGAGACAGGAGCTTGACAAGGTATACTCCGGTGATATCGCTGCAGCGGTAGGCTTCAAACTGACCACCACCGGTGATACGATCTGTGACGAGCAGCACCCGGTTATCCTGGAGTCCATGGAGTTCCCGGAGCCGGTGATCGAGCTGGCCATCGAGCCCAAGACCAAGGCAGGCCAGGGCAAGCTGGGCGAGTCTCTTGCGAAGCTGGCAGAAGAGGATCCGACTTTCCGTGCACACACGGATCAGGAGACCGGTCAGACCATTATCGCAGGTATGGGCGAGCTCCATCTGGAGATCATCGTGGACCGTCTGCTGCGTGAGTTCAAGGTAGAGGCGAACGTAGGTGCACCGCAGGTTGCTTACAAGGAGACCTTCACCAAAGCGGTGGATGTGGATTCCAAGTATGCGAAGCAGTCCGGCGGACGCGGACAGTATGGTCACTGTAAAGTACACTTTGAGCCCATGGATGCCAACGGTGAGGAGCTGTTCAAGTTCGATTCTTCCGTTGTCGGCGGTGCGATTCCGAAGGAATATATCCCGGCAGTCGGAGAAGGTATCGAAGAAGCGGCAAAAGCAGGTATCCTTGGCGGATTCCCGGTACTGGGTATCCATGCAACTGTATTTGACGGTTCCTATCATGAAGTCGACTCTTCTGAGATGGCGTTCCACATTGCAGGTTCTCTGGCATTCAAAGAGGCGATGCAGAAGGCAGGCGCAGTGCTCCTGGAGCCGATCATGAAAGTCGAGGTTACAACCCCGGAGGACTACATGGGAGATGTCATCGGTGATATCAATTCCCGCCGCGGCCGCATCGAGGGTATGGATGACATCGGCGGCGGCAAGATGATCCGCGGATATGTACCGCTGGCAGAGATGTTCGGTTATGCAACGGACCTTCGTTCCAGAACCCAGGGCCGCGGCAACTATTCCATGTTCTTTGAGAAATACGAGCAGGTACCGAAGAGTGTACAGGAAAAAGTTCTTGCTGCAAAGACAAAATAAAGTATAAACAGGCTTGCAAAATATGTCCGTTTGAAATATAATCAAGGATAGCGAGTGAATTATAGAAAATCGTAGAAGTGATCTGATTTAAAGGAGGAAAACAAAAATGGCAAAAGCTAAGTTCGACAGAACTAAACCACATTGTAATATCGGAACCATCGGTCACGTTGACCATGGCAAAACCACTCTGACCGCAGCAATCACCAAAGTTCTTTCCGAGAGAGTTGCCGGCAACACCGCTACTGATTTCGAGAACATTGATAAAGCTCCGGAAGAGAGAGAGCGTGGAATCACCATTTCTACCGCGCACGTAGAGTATGAGACCGAGAAGAGACATTACGCACACGTTGACTGCCCCGGCCATGCGGACTATGTAAAGAACATGATCACCGGTGCAGCTCAGATGGACGGCGCAATCCTTGTGGTTGCTGCTACAGACGGCGTTATGGCACAGACCAAGGAGCACATCCTTCTGTCCCGTCAGGTGGGCGTTCCCTATATCGTTGTGTTCATGAACAAATGCGATATGGTAGACGACGAGGAGCTTCTGGAGCTGGTGGAGATGGAGATCACCGAGCAGCTTGAGGAGTACGAGTTCACGGACTGCCCGATCATCAAAGGTTCCGCACTGAAAGCTCTGGAAGAGCCGAGCAGCGAGTGGGGCGACAAGATCATGGAGCTTATGTCTACCGTTGACGAGTATATCCCGGATCCGCAGCGTGCAACGGATCAGCCGTTCCTGATGCCGGTTGAGGACGTGTTCACGATCACCGGCCGTGGTACCGTTGCTACCGGTAGAGTAGAGCGTGGTACCCTTCATCTGAATGAGGAAGTGGAGATCATCGGTGTGAAGGAAGAGTCCCGCAAGACCGTTGTAACCGGTATCGAGATGTTCCGTAAGCTTCTGGATGAGGCTCAGGCTGGTGACAACATCGGTATCCTTCTTCGTGGTGTACAGAGAACCGATATCGTTCGTGGCCAGGTTGTCGCAAAACCGGGCAGCGTAAAATGCCACACCAAATTCACGGCTCAGGTATACGTACTGACCAAGGACGAGGGTGGACGTCATACGCCGTTCTTCAACAACTACAGACCCCAGTTCTACTTCAGAACTACCGACGTTACCGGTGTCTGCAACCTTCCGGAAGGTACTGAGATGTGCATGCCTGGCGATAACGTAGAGATGAGCATCGAGCTGATCCATCCGATCGCTATGGAGCAGGGTCTTACCTTCGCTATCCGTGAGGGAGGCCGTACGGTAGGATCCGGTCGTGTGGCTACGGTTATCGAGTAATTGATCTTTATTCCTGCGGGCAACGAGCCAAGTGGCTGCTTGCAGACATTTGGCGACTGCCGCGAGGGTTAAATACCCCGCTGCTCTGCAGCGCTGCAAGTTTGATGCCCTGTTGCTTGCAGCGGGGTCTTTGATTGAATCATATGAGAGTTAAGGGCGTTCCCGTTTGTGAGAGCGCCCTTCATCCATATTCTGTCAGTATTGACATTCCGTCTTCTTTCCCGGACATTCCCGGGGTTTTACAAACTTAACAACTGCATCATAATCAAAAATTTCAGAATCATCTGTTTTCTGCAAAAGATAAAATATTGCTGTTTTCTCCGGCCAGTACATGTTCTGCGTGATGGTTGGAAAACAGAAGCGGGGTGGTGACTTTGACATCTGCTGCTCTGCAAAAAAGAGGGTAATCAAGTATTCAGATTTTGATCAAAGGAAACGGAGATGAGATCGTTTGGAGGAAAAAGAGAAGAAAGACATACATACGCTTAAGGTCCGGATGCTGGGACAATTCACCATCAAATATGGAGGAGTTTTTTTGCTCCGGGACAAAAATCAAAGTTCCAGACCGATGCACCTTCTGCAGCTTTTACTGTATGCAGGACAGGAGGGGGTCAGACGGAATCGGCTGACGGAGTGCCTGTTCGGGGGAAGCGCCCAGGCAGATCTGTCCAACAGTCTGCGGGTTGCTGTGTACAGTCTGCGCAGGATACTGAAAAAAAGCGGTCTGCCAGGAGAAATGGATGTTGTGGCGAAGGGGGGACACTATTACTTCCGGAGCAGTTTTTTGGTGGAAGTGGATGCACTGCTTTTCGACCATCTGTATAAAGAAGCCCAAAAGCTGTCCGGCAGGGCCAGACTTGAGATTCTGAAAAAAGCCTGTTTGCTGTACCGGGGATATTTTCTTCCGGAGCTTTCCGGGGAAGAGTGGGTCAATGTGGCGGAGGCTCACTATCAGCACCAGTACTTTTCATGCCTGAACGAAGTGTGCAGCTGGCTGAAAGAGGAGGAAGCGTATGAGGAGCTGCTCAGGCTTAGCACACAGGCAGCGTCAATTTATCCGCTTGACGAGTGGCAGGTATGGCAGATGGAAAGCCTGATTGCCCTCGGCCGGACAAAAGAGGCTCTGGCGCTGTATGAGCGAACGGCAGCCATGTATTTTGAGGACCGGTCCATATCACCGACGGAACGGATGCTTAAGTGCTTTCGGCGGATGTCCGGTAAGATACAGATGCAGGCAGGAGATTTTCGGGAGATACAAAAGAGGCTCAGGGAAGAAGCGGTGTCTGATGGAGCCTATTACTGTTCTTATCCCAGTTTCGTGGACAGTTACCGGCTGTTTGTAAGGATTCTGGAACATTCCAGACAGCCGGCCAGTCTTCTGCTTTGTACCCTCACGGATGAAAGAAAGCAGAATCCGGACATATCCCGGCTTCTGCCCCGGATCTCAAAGCTTCTGGGGGAGGCCATCAAAAGTTCTCTGCGACAGGGAGACGTCTATACCAGGTACAGCCAGAATCAGTACCTGGTGTTCCTTATGGATCTTCCGTTGGATGCCTGCCAGAATGTCGTGGGCCGGATCGATGCATGTTTTCGCAGAATGGAGAAAAGCCGGAAAGTCCGGGTCACTTATCGGATTGCTCAGGTCGGCAGAGAAGCAAAGCAGAAAAACTGCTGAAAATGTCACGTAATCCGGTTGTTTTAACGGCTGTTTTCACGGGGGGAGGGGTAGAATGGATATAACCAGATAACATACGGTGAGAGCCGGCTCCAGTCAGTACATGAGAAAAGGAGATGTTTGTATGAAAGGAAAAAGCAGGGGGAGAAAAGTTCTGGCTGTCTTTCTTATGCTTGCAGTGGCCGTTGCAGTATATTGGAAGGATGGCTGCATGGCCGAAGCAGAGGGGGATCCGGATATAGAGTCTGTTGGAGAGGAGACGCTTCTGCCGGGAGAGGCGGAAAAGGAAGAGGACAGGGTCATGCCCATGGCTTCCAGCCAAATCATATATCTGCCGGCAGAGTCCATTACTTTTGAAGAGGAAGTCACGGGGACGATTCGAAACGGCGTGAAGGGAACCCGAAAGAAGATTGATCTGCCGGTGGGAGATATGGTGTCTGTTCCATGCTGTCCCACACTTACCATTCGATGTGCATACTGCCAGAACGGGGTCTACGTGGTGGCTCCCAAAGTATATGGCGGCCAGACGACAGATTTTAAAGATCCGTCCGTCCTTGGAGCGGCCGAGTATCTGAAGGATGTGTGGACCAGCGATCATCCTTTGAAGGGAAGCCAGTGTATGTATGTAAGCTGTGAGGCACTGGCTCCGGGAGAGACAGAGATGACATCCCGTTATTATATCCGCTATGACCGTTATATTCCTCCGGGAGGAGTCTGTCCCTGGTGTTGGGCAAGGATGTCTTTTGACAACCGGGGCATCTGGTATGAATGTGAGATTCAGGTTCCGGTCGGTGTGTATGTGGATTATATCCTGGAATATGACGCCAATGCAGATATGGACGAAGTCAAAGACCTGCCGGCTTCTGAGACGCGGCGTCTGTATGAGGAATCTCTGGAGCTTGCCGTTACTGAGCAGGAGCCAGGGAGGGAAGGGTATCGGTTCCTTGGCTGGGCGGAGCAAAAGGACGCTCAAGAGGTTCAGTACCGGGCAGCGGATCCGATCCCTTTGAAGTGGCGTGAAGGATCAGAGGTAAAGAAGACGCTGTATGCAGTCTGGGATAAGGAGGAGCAGGAGGCTCAGGCAGAACCTCCCGGAAAAGACGAACTGCATCAGATTGTGGGGGACTTTGTGAAAGTGCACTGCATAGATGAAGACAGAGGGCATCCGGATAAAGTGTACGGCCTGCAGACCGGATCAGAAGAAGGAGCAGAGGCTTTTACAGTCGGGGGGATCTATGAAGCAGACGGAAAATTTCTCTTCGACATCCGCATAGACGGAAAGGTCTGTGCAGAGTTGTACAGCCGGCAGCCGGAGACCGGGATTGGAATTCCTCATATTCTGGCAGAGGGGGAAAAAGCAATCCGGACAGTCACGCTTCACTATGATCCGGTACAGGATGTGTGGAGCAGCGGGGCAGACCGGGATACCATTTTGGAGACTTTTCTTGTGAGAGAAGAAGAGAAGCCTCCGCAGAAGCCGTCAGAACCGGATCTGACGATTATCAAAAGAGCCTGCAGGCCAGGGACCAAGACTGTGGTGCGGTCCGTAAAAGTGGGTGAAAAATATGATTATGTCGTCTCTGTGAAAAATAACAGTGACCATGAGATCAGGGACCTTCAAGTGTCCGAAAAGCTGGATATGGATCTGATTCAGCTTTTACAAATTCCAACCGATTATCAAAATGAAATATGGTACATTCCCTGTCTGGAGGCTGGCGGGACGGCGGTGCTCAGAGTGCCGGTGAAGGCGCTGGCGGCAAGCGAAAGATATGAGAATACGGTGTCTGTCACAGGCGGCACCCCGGATGGCGGAAGAGAAGAGATACCGATGGGGCCGGATGATATACCGACGGCGGTGGTGGAGATCACAGTGGATTCAGAACCTTCAAAACCAGAGCTCCCAAAGCCAGACGAGCCAAAACCGCCAAAGCCGGACACTCCGGAACCAGACGAGCCAAAGCCGCCAAAACCCTCCGAACCAGAGACTCCGATACCAGAAAAGCCTAAGCCGCCGGGGGAAAAGAGGGAGGAGGAACCGGAGGATTCCGTGCTGCCGCCGGAACCGGTGGAGGAACCTCCTTCTCACCCGCAGGTACCTGTCCGCCGGCAGAGGCCAAAACCTGATCCGGGAGCAGAAAATCCGCCGGTAGAATTTCCGGATTTGCCAGCCGGAAAAAAGGAAAAGGAGGAATCTGAAAAAATACCAGATTCGCAGGAGCCAGCCTTGCCAGAGGCGAATCTGGAATCCGTTGAAGCTGCCGATTTGGGAACTCCGCTTGCAGGCGGTGCCCATCGGTGCTGCATCCTGCATTTTTGCATTATGCTGGCGGCACTGATTGTCGAGGTTTGCTATACAAACAGTATGAAAAAGCATCAGCAAAGGATTTTTGATATCCGAAGAAAACTTGCAGAGTACAGCATATCCGAGACGGATTAACAGAAAGGAGGACTTACATGATTGAATATATGTTTTCGCACAGCTTCTGGGGCCTGTGTGCGTGGGATCTTCCTGCGCTGCTGGTATTGATCCTGATGATCCTTATCTTTGCACTCCACCGGGAGAAAATGAAGGAACGGGAGGAAGAGCTGCAGGAGGAATTGGAGGAGATATGTGAATATGAGCAATAAGATATAACAAAAAGGAATATCTAAAAAAATCTGAAACATAGACAAAACCAAATATTTATCATATAATTTCTACATGAAATAAATTCGGAAGATATTCCGAATATCGCAAGTTCCGAAAGGATTCATAGAGAAACCGGTGAGAATCCGGTACGGTCCCGCCACTGTGACAGGGAGTTTGTATAAAAGATGCCACTGACAGAAGATCTGTCGGGAAGGCTTATGCAGACGATGAACTGGAGTCAGGAGAACTGCTTGCGGTGCATAAGTGCGTCTTACGGCAGATAAGAACTCTTAAATCAGATGGATGTGGAGAGCCGGGAATTATTTCCGGTATGATTACGTGCGAGAAAATGGAGCAGCCTGTGAGCGTATGGGCTGCTTTTTTCTGTTGCAGAAAAATTCCTGCAGGAAAAGGCGGAGCGGTATTCAGAAGCAAGGAGGAGAAGAATGAGATTAGATTTGTTGAAAAAAGTGGTGGCAGCGGGCGTGATCGGAGTTTTGACGATGGGGATCTTGTCAGGCTGCGGCAGCTCAGAACGTGATATGCAGGCTGCGGAGCTTTCCGGGGAGGACGCGGAGACCGACCGTGAGGCAGAAGTCAATCAGGAAGCTTATCAGGGCGAACAGGATACTTCCGGCGGGCGTACTATAAATTTTGGGATTCAAAACTACGGAGGCGGCAGTATCGATCCGGCTGCAGAGATTAATTGTGCCTGGAATGCATCCCGCTATGGAGTTGGAGAGTGTCTGTTCCGGTTTGATCATACTATGAACGTGGTTAACTGGCTCTGTGATGAATATACGGTTAATGAGGAACATACGGAGTGGGTCTTTCATGTTCGGGATGGTGTGAAATTTTCTGATGGATGCGATCTGACGGCGGAGGCTGTAAAAGCCAGCTTTGACCGCCTGTATGAGGCAGGAGCCAGTGGTTCATCTGCTCCGCAGAAATTTCTGGAGGAGGAAGCCGAGATCACGGCGGACAATACTTCCGGCAGTGTGACGATCAAAACCGTCACTCCTTATGTGGATCTGACGAAAAATCTGGCTTATCCGGTGATGGTCATTCTGGATACCGAACATACCACGGATTATGCGCATGCGGCGATCGGTACCGGACCTTATGTGGCGACTAATTTCCGGGAAGAAGTGGGTTATACGATGGTTGCCAATGAACATTATTGGGGCGGCGAGGTGCCGTTCCAGTCCATTGAGCTGATGTATATGGGGGATGCTTCTGCCAAGGCTATGGCACTTCAGTCCGGACAGCTTGATCTGGCCGAGAATGTGACCAACATCAGTGATCTGCGCGATCTGCAGGCGGATCCCGGCTTTACGGTCACCATTGCCAGCGGAGTTCGGACCGGTCTGGCGCACATGAATATGTCAGAAGGAAAACTGCTGTCTGATAAGACGCTTCGGGAGGCGGTCCTGATGGCTTTGGATGATGAAACCATGTGTTCGGTTACGGTTGGCGGGCTGTATACCGCGGGGTATTCGGTGCTGCCGTCGAATCTGGATTATGGTTATGAAAATCTGACAGATCCGGATCCTTATAACCCGGAAGCGGCGAAAAAGCTGCTTGATGAGGCTGGAATTGTTGATGCCAATGGTGACGGAATCCGTGAGCTCGATGGCCGGGACGTGGTTCTTCACTATGTGACTTATGACAATCGCTGCCTGAAAGATTTTGCGGAAGCCATCCAGACCCAGCTTGCTGAGATCGGGATTGGTGTCGATCTGGAAATCGGTGATTCTGCCCGTCAATGGGACAGCTATCAGTCCGGTGACTTTGATCTGAACGGGTCCAACTGGACCACCGTGGGCACTGGTGATCCTGCTGAATACCTGGCCGCATGGTGTTCGGATTCCGGCGCGGATTACTGCGGGTATAAAAATGAGGAATATGATTCGCTGTTTCATGAACTGACTGTGACGTTTGACAACGATGTACGCCGTGAGATTGTTCAGAAGATGCAGCAGATTCTGCTGGATGACGCTGCCGCTGTTGTACATGGCTATTATAACAGCTCCATGGTGTCCAGAAATGAGACCGTCGGTGGTGCAGCTATCAGCACAGCAGATTACTACTGGATCACCACGGATGTGTATCCGGTGGCTGGTTCATGACCATGATGAAAAAACATGCCAATGGAACCATGATGGTAAGCTGAAAGAGGAGGAATTCTTTTGTATACAAAACAATTGGGAAAACGGCTGCTTCAGACCGTCCTCGTGGCACTGGGCATTAGTTTTCTGACTTTTTTCATTACCTATCTGGCACCTGGGGATCCGGTTCGGACCATGTTTGCGGCTGCAGGTACGATGCCTGATGAGGAACTGATTCAGGAGACCAGAGCAGCTATGGGACTGAACCGTCCGGTGCTGGTACAGTATGCTGGCTGGCTGTGCGGCTGTCTGAAAGGTGACTTTGGTATTTCCTATGCCTATCACAAGCCGGTTGCAGCATTGCTTATGGACCGGCTGTGGCCCACCTTGAAACTTTCGGTTTTTTCTATGTTTTTGATGCTTCTGGTATCGGTTCCCGCGGGTATGATCCAGGCCACACATAAAAACAGTCTGGCGGATCATGTCCTTCGCGGCCTTACGTTTTTTGGCGTATCCATGCCGAACTTCTGGGTTGGCCTTCTTTTGATGCTGGTGTTCTGTGTCAGGCTTCCGCTTTTTCCGGTGGCTTCTTTCGGAGGAGATTTCAAGAGTCTGGTTCTCCCTTCCGTCACATTGGCATTTGCCATGTCAGCCAAATATACCCGTCAGGTCCGCACCGCGATCCTGGAGGAATTAAGCCAGGATTATGTCACCGGTGCGCGGGCCAGAGGGATAAAAGAATGGAAAATCTTGTGGCTTCATGTATTTCCAAACGCCCTGCTGCCGCTGGTCACTTTGCTGGGGCTGTCTTTGGGATCTTTGCTTGGCGGTACCGCTGTGGTGGAGGTTATTTTCTCTTATCCGGGGATGGGCAGTCTGGCAGTTGCCGCCATTACGGCGTATGATTACCCTCTGATTCAGGGCTATGTTCTGTGGATTTCTCTCATTTATATGCTGATCAATCTGGCGGTGGATGCTTCCTACAGCCTGGCTGATCCAAGAATGCGTCAGAAGGGGCAGCGGATATGAAAATGGTGGTGAAAAAAAATAAATATGTTTGTCTGTTGTCGATGCTTGCGTTTCTGATTATACTGGCAGCTGTTTTCGCGCCTTTACTCACCGGCGGTGTGGACCCGGCGGCTTCTGTTTTGAAGGATGCACTCAAAGCACCCAGTGCAGAACATATATTCGGCACAGACAAGCTGGGACGCGATGTCTTTGTCCGTGTCATCTATGGTGCCCGCATCAGTCTGTCTGCAGCTTTTCTGGTTGTGTTCCTCATCTTTGTATTGGGTACGGTTCTGGGCGTTGTGGCAGGGTATTTTGGAGGCTGGACGGATGCGGTCCTCATGCGTACGGCAGATATGATGGTATCTTTTCCGGGCATGGTTTTTGCCATGGCGATCGCCGGTATTCTGGGGCCAAGTATCCGAAACGCAGTGATCGCTGTGGCACTGGTGAGCTGGACCAAGTATGCGCGGCTCGCCCGAAGTCTGGTCCTGAAAATCCGCAACAGAGATTATGTGGCTGCCGCGGTGGTTACCGGTTCTAAATCATCTTATATTTTGACAACCTACATGATACCCAACGTGATTCCGACGATGATCGTTACAGCTGCCACAGATATCGGCGGCATGATGCTGGAGCTGGCAGGTCTTTCCTTCCTGGGTTTTGGTGCCAAAGCCCCCAATCCGGAATGGGGGCTGATGCTGAACGAAGGCAGGCCATTTATGCAAAGCGCACCCTGGATGATGATTGGTCCCGGTGCTGCAATTTTTGTTGTAGTTGTTGTGTTTAACTTGTTGGGCGACGCACTCAGAGATGTTCTGGATGTCAGGGAGGAATGATGGTCTGGGTACGAACGCAAAATGACGCATAAGGAGGCGCCTGTGCTAGAAATAAAAAATATGACAGTCTCCTATCAGGGCTGCCCTATTGTGAAAAATTTCACCATGTCTTTGAAAGAAAGGGAAATTGTTTCCCTGGTAGGAGAGTCCGGCGCCGGCAAGTCGACCGTGATCCGTGCGGTAATGGGACTGCTGGCAGAAGGCGGAAGGATTACAGCAGGTGACATTCTGTTTGAAGGAAAATCTCTTCTCAAAAATACACCGGATCAGTGGCGCAGACTGCGAGGTACCCATATCTCCATGATCTTTCAGGACTCTGGTGCCATGCTCCATCCAATCCGAAAGATTGGGAGTGTTTTTGTGGAGTATATCCGTACACATGAAAAGATAAGCAAAAAAGAGGCCTGGGAAAAGGGGATGGAAATGCTGGAGCGCATGCGCCTGCCGGATGGCGGCAATATCATGCATGCGTACCCGTTTCAGCTTTCCGGAGGTATGCGGCAGCGAGTGGGGATTGCCATGGCCATGACCTTTCATCCCAAACTTCTCTTGGCTGACGAGCCGACCAGTGCACTGGATGTGACGACGCAGGCACAGATCGTACGTCAGATGATGGAACTTAAGGATGAATATGACACCAGCATCATGATTGTCACCCACAATCTGGGCGTTGCTGCCTATATGTCCGACCAGATTGTTGTTATGAAGGACGGAGAGATCTTGGACAGCGGCACACGGGAGGATATTCTGGGTGAAAACAGGAATGCATATACCCGAAAGCTTTTGGAGGCAGTTCCTTCTCTGGGGGGTGAACGTTATGTTTGATGAAAAAGAGATGATCCTGGAAGCAAAACATGTGACGCGGCGTTTTTTGACTTCCGGCGGCAGAGAACTGACAGCCTGCCGGGATATTAATCTTAAACTTTATAAAGGCAAGACGCTTGGTTTGATTGGTGAATCCGGATGCGGCAAGTCCACATTTCTGCGCTTTCTGGTCCGGCTGGATATTCCGACAGAAGGAGAAATTCTTTTTCGGGGAAAGGACCTGACAAAGCAAAAAGGAGAAGAGCTACGTCAGCTCCGCCGGCATATTCAGATGGTTTTTCAGGATCCGGGCGGTTCTCTGAACCCAAAAATGAAGATCCGCGACATTATCTGCGAGCCTCTTATAAACTTTGGACAAATCAAAACCTCTGAAAAAGATGAAGCAGCCCGCAGACTGCTAGAAACCGTAGAGCTGCCCGGCGAGGTCGCCGACCGGTTTGCCCACACCTTGTCCGGCGGACAGCAGCAGAGGATTGCCATTGCCCGTGCCATTGCCCTGGAGCCGGAGCTGATCATCATGGATGAGGCGACCAGTGCGCTGGATGTATCTGTACAGAAGAGTATTATCAAACTGATCGTAAAACTTCAGCAGGAGAAAAAGATGGCGATTGCTTTTATTGCCCATGATCTTGGGCTGATTCAGGCTTTTGCACATCAGATCGCCGTCATGTATCTTGGCAGTATTGTGGAGATACTGCCCGGCAAGGATGTGGAGAAAGCACAGCATCCCTACACACGGATGCTGTTAAGTGCTGTATTTGACCCGAAGATGGATTTTTCCAAAAAGATTGAGCGCATGGACGGGGAGATTCCAAGCCCTTTGGATGTGCCGCCTGGATGTCCTTTTCAGACCCGGTGCAGACACTGTGTGGAACGGTGCAGACAGACACGCCCGGCATTGGCCGAATGGAGACCGGGACATAAAGTGGCGTGCCATATCTTTGGAAAGCAGGGAAAAGCGTGAAAATACGGGAAGCCTGGGTTTCTGCACCTATGGTGTGCTGGAATGGTTTCGGATACGGAGAAAGGAATTATGTGGAACATATGTGCGCAGGAATTAAAGCCTGGTGAAAAGCGTCGGCTCATGCTCAGGCCTAATATGGAAACTTACGAGATACCGGCAACGCTTATCTGCGGGCAGGAACCGGGAAAGACTCTGGTGGTGACCGCTCAGATTCATGCCGGTGAATACAATGGAACGCCGGCGGTGCTTCGGGCAGCCCGGGAGATTGATCCGGTAAGACTGAAAGGCAATCTGGTATTGTTGCATTGCGTAAACACCAGCGGTTTTTGGCAGCAGCACTGGCGGACGCTGCCGGAAGACGGGTTTGATCTGAATGCCGGTTATCCGGGAAAGGCGGACGGAACTGTGGGGGAGAAACTGGCAGACTGGTTTGTAAAAGAAATTTTTTCCCAAGCGGATTTTCTGCTGGATCTGCATGGAGGAAATGTGAACGAAATTCTGACACCATGTTTGTTTTATCCCAAGGCGGAAAAGGTTATGGAAGAGTCTTTGGCAGCTGCCCGGGCTTTGGATGTTCCCTACCTGATTGCGTCCGGGGCAGACAAAGGAGAATACAGCTATGCGGCAAATCACCATAATCTGCCCGGGCTTCTTTTGGAGCGGGGGTATGGTGGTTTTTGCAGGGAGGAGTGGATTGCAGGGCATAAGAGAAATATTTATCTGCTGCTTCGACATCTGAATATGTATGAAACACATGAACCAGACATTGCATGCGAGCCAAAAGTTTATGAACGGGTTATCTATCAGGAAAGTGAGAAGGCGGGGCTGTGGTACCCGGCAATAAAAGAAAAGGACCAGCTCAAGAAAGGCCAGCTTCTTGGCCGGTTAGAGGATATGTTTGGTGAGGTGCTTCAGGAATATTATGCAAAAGGAGATGGTGTGGTTTTTTACTATACGGCCGGCCTTTCTGTGAAGAAAGGAGACCTGCTGGCGGCATATGGACTGGAGGAACAGACCATATAAGATGGGTCTGTATCAAAGGAGAGGATTGTGATACACTTAAAAAAGGTCATAGATGGCAGTGCGGAAAACGCAATGCAGGCCATAAGTGAATGGTGATAAAATGGATTTAAAACAGTTACAGTATTTTGTGGTCAGTGTGGACAGCGGAAGTCTGAAAAAGGCAGCAAAAGTACTTTACACTTCACAGCCCCATATCAGTAAGACAATAAAATCCCTGGAGGCAGAGCTTCAGGTGGAACTTCTGACGCGAAAATACAGAGGCGTGGAGGTGACAGAGGAAGGGCGTAAAGTCTATGAATATGCCTGCCGGATTCTGGTGGAAGCCGGGCGGATTCAGAATGTCCGTGGGAGCCAGGCGCCCAAGGCGTTGTCGGTGGCAGCTGTTTCGGACAGCCGCTTAGAGGAGCTGTTCCAAAGATTTTATGCCAAGGAGCTTCCATGTCCGGTCCGTGCCCAGTATATACAGTGCAGTATGGAAGAGATTTTCCAGCATATTCACCGGCATACGGCGGAGATGGGTTTTGTCCATGTGGATGCCAGGCAGATGACAGCGTTTAAACAGACGCTGGAGTACCGGCATCTGGAATTTGTGCCGCTGGCAGAGATGGAGCCGCTTCTCTTTGTAGGACCGAAAAATCCTCTGTTCGGGGCAGAACTGGCAACCGGAAAAGATCTGCGGGGACTTCAGTATGTGCAGATGCGGGACGAACAGGAAGCCCTGAGTATTCAGCTGATCCAGGGGGCGGAGGACTACCGGTATTATCGGAACCGCGGACAGGTTCTGGTGACGGACAGCCGGCAGATGGTGGTGCAGATGCTCCTTTCGTCTCCCCTTGCCAGCATCAGCTGCGGCCTGTCTGGCAGAGAGGCGGGCAGTGAGAAGATTCGGGGAATTCCCATCCGGGGAATGAAGGAAAAGGTGACATTTGGCTATATCAAAAGAAAACGGGACGGAATTTCTGAAGAGGCGGAAGCATTTGTCTCGTATATAAAAATGCACTGGAAACGTTAAATGCCAAAAGTTTGTTGAGAGTATTTCTCAATACCGCCGTTGTTTTCTTTACAGTATTTTGTTATAATGAGTTAGCTATAACTAATTACTAAAATTGAGTGGATCAAAGATTTATACAGGAGGTGGCAAGATTGAGTATTGTAATTGTCGGGGGACATGACCGGATGGCAGGTCAGTACAGAAAGGTCTGTAAAAATTACAGGTGCACAGCGAAAGTATTTACCCAGATGTCTGCGAGTATGGACAAGCAGGTGGGATCGCCGGATTTGCTTATTCTTTTTACCAATACGGTGTCTCATAAGATGGTAAAGACGGCTTTGGATGAGGCGAAGAAAAAACGGATTGAGGTCGTGCGCTGTCATACCAGCAGCAAAGCTGCCCTTGAGCAGATTCTCAAGGATCATGCTTTCTGAAAGAGCGAAAAGAGCAGGTAGTCCTGCTCTTTTTTTTATATCATAGGAAAGTCCTCCGAACTTCCCTATGATATAAAAAGCCCTCTGGGCAGGATCGCTCTGCGGCGGAAAGGTAAAATGTCGCCAGAGCGACCCGCCGCAGGCGGAGAATCCTGCAAAGCAGGATTCTTATTCGTGGGCAAAATTATGATTTGGTGGAAAAATAATAAAAATATTGAAAATATTTGATAAAAATTGAAATGAAAAATTATGCAAAGTGCTGGAAATTACATTGCAGTATTGACATTTTACTACAAAAGTGTTTTAATCACATTAAAGAAAATGAAAATAAATGAAATATTTTGAAAAACAAAGAAAGGAATTACAGATATGAAATTCGCAGGTAGAATGAATTCTTTTATTTTTAAGGGCAAATATGACCTGTTCTCGACCATCGAGAAATATCGTTCCATGGACGATGTCACCCATCTGGAATTTAATTATCCGGAGCATTTTGAGGGTCACAAGATCGAACGCATCCGGGAGGCCATCGGGGATATGAAGGTCAACGGAGTGGCTACCCGGTTCAAAGCACCTTTTGTAGCCGGAGAGTTTACGAATACGGATGAAACCGTGCGTGCAGAGGCCATCAAGCTCTGTAAGGAAGCGGTGGATGCCTGCCGGGCCATCGGCGGAAGCGTAGTCACCATCTGGCAGGCCTATGATGGGTATGATTACCCGTTCCAGATCGATTATGAGAAAGCCTGGGGACAGATGATTGAGGCATTTCGGGAGATCGCCGATTATGGAAAAGATCTGAAAATCAGCATCGAGTATAAGCCTTTTGAACCCCGGAATTATACCATGCTGGACGGGATCGGAACGGTACTTTTGGCGATTAAGGAAATCGGCAGGGAGAATGTGGGGGTGACGCTGGACTTTTGCCATATGCTTATGAAACATGACAATCCTTCTTATTCCATGGTGCTGGCGGCAAAAGAGCATCGGCTGTTTGGACTGCACTTGAATGATGGTTACTGTGCCATGGACAGCGGGCTGATCTTCGGCTCTGTGAATCTGCCTCAGAGTATCGAGCTTGTATATTACCTGAAAAAATACCAGTATGACGGCGTAGTCTTTTTCGACAGTTTTCCGGTACGGGAGGGAGCGGAGGAAGAAGTAGCTGCCAATATCAAAACCTTCCAGAAGATCTGGAATCTGATCGATACCGTGGGTATGGAAAAAGTGGAAGAGGTTATAAGCAGGAATGACGGAGTTGCTTCCCAGCAGTTCCTGATCGATATCCTTGCTTCATAATATATAGAAGAAACCCCGAAACAGCGGAAGCAAAACTACAAAGGAGAGAAAAGGTATGAAAAAGAGAAGATTATTAGCAATGGGACTTATTCTGGCAATGACCGCATCGGTCTGTGCATGCGGAAGCTCCGGCCAAAGCCCGGACACAGAGACACCCGAGCCGGCAGCAGAAACTCCTGCAGAGACAGAAGGGGAGGAAGCGGCTTCGGAGGATCCCGTGGAGACAAGTCAGGAGCCGGCAGCTGCAGAGTTTGACCCGGACAAAGATCCCAGCGGAATCGACTGGACTCAGATGCGGGAACAGTATGGTGCCATGCCGGCCCTTGAGGATGGCCTGGTCGTGGGCGGCCTGGTAAAACAGCTTCAGAACGAATTCTGGAAGTCTCTGAAGACTGGATATGAAGAATGCGGAGTCTACCTGGCAGAGCAGGCGGGTGTTACCCTGACGGTGGACGTGCAGGGGGCACAGAACGAAAGCGATGAAGAGGGCCAGCTGACCACCATGAACAATATGATCAACAAAGGTTATAACGGGATACTTTTTAGTCCGATTTCGGACTCAAATTTGACCTCTGCCGTTGATACCTGCAATGGAGGCGAGACCATAGCGGTCAACGTCAATGACGGTGTGGCACAGAATACCGATTACTTTGTGGGGCCGAATGCCTACCAGAATGGTGTGCTGGCGGCGGAATGGATTGCAGAGAAGCTGAATCACGAAGGCCAGGTGGCTGTTGTGATCGGCAAAGTATCTGCATATGCAGCCCGTGAACGGACGGCAGGGTTCGTGGAGACCATGGCAGAGATTGCACCTGACATCGAAGTGGTTGCACAGCAGAGTGCAGACTGGGACCGTCAGGCGGCGAAAGAGCTGGCAGAGACCTGGCTGACCCAGTATCCGGATCTGGACGCAGTGTTCAGCAACAACGACGATATGGCGTTGGGGGTTGTAGAAGCAGTCAGAGAGTATGAAAAAGAGAGCGGAAAGCATGTGTATGTGGTGGGAGTTGACGGAGACTCTGAGGCGTATGAGTCCATCAGAAACGGCGGACAGGACGCAACCGTTGATTCTTTCCCCTATTATGTGGGTATGGTTGCCATGGAATATATGCTCCGCCAGTTAAACGGTCAGGAGATGCCCAAGGTGGTATGGACCCCACAGGCGCTGATCAGCAGCGAGAATATTGATTCCGAGGCGTCAGAGGTCATCGGATGGACCGACGCAGCATTTGAATAAGGGCAGATAATCCTTTTAAGGCCCCGCTTGTCATTGACGGGAGAATGCAGCGGTTCCAAGGGTGCATGGATCTGCACCCGAGGGACCGGTGCGTCAGGGGGCTTTTGGGAATATCAGCCTGTGTCGGACGGAGTATTGGCAGCATGTGAAACGCAACGCATGATGCCTCCCTTTAGAAGATGAGGTGATAGTTTGACAGAAGCGATTGCATTTGAAAAAATCAATAAATATTTTCCGGGGGCGCATGTGCTGAAAGATGTCAGCTTCTGTGTCCATCCAGGAGAGATCCATGCGTTGCTGGGGGAAAACGGAGCGGGCAAATCCACGCTTCTGAATATCCTGCATGGCATTTATACGGAATACGAAGGGGATGTGAAACTTTTCGGGTCCGAAGTGCATTTTAAAAATCCCAACGACGCCATTATGAACGGGAAGATTTCCAAAGTACATCAGGAGACCAATGTGGTGAAGGATATCAGCGTGGGTGAAAATGTGGCTCTCGGCCATGAACCTTCCAGACTTGGTTTTGTAAACCGAAGGGCGCTCAATCAGAGGGTGGACGGGATCTTAATGCAGCTTGGCTGCAGCTTTCGGGCAGAGACCAAGGCCTATCAGCTCTCCGCAGGCGAGATGCAGATGCTGGCCATTGCCAAAGCGCTGTACTATGATTCCAAGATTATTTCGCTGGATGAACCGACGGCTTCCCTTTCTATAAAGGAGACGGACAATCTCTTCTCGGTGATACGGGAACTGAAGAAAAAAGGAATTACGATCCTGTACGTAAGCCACCGGCTGGAGGAGATTTTCCAGATCTGCGACCGGGCTACGATCCTGCGGGATGGCGCGTTTATCACCACTTTGGATGTGCCAAAGACGAATCGGGCGGAACTGATCCGCTCTATGGTGGGCCGGGATGTGGATGCGCTGGCAAACCGGACAAAGCCCTGCATGGCTTCGGAGGAAGTGATCCTGAAAGTGGAGCACTTCTGCGGAGAAAAATTTCATGATGTGAGTTTTGAGCTGAAAAAAGGGGAGATTCTGGGCTTTTCCGGACTGGTGGGAGCCGGCCGGACGGAACTTATGCGCGCGGTCTGCGGCATTGATCAGAAAAAAAGCGGGGATCTGTATCTGAAGGGACAAAAAGTGCATTTAAAAAATTCCAGCGACGCCCTGAAAAACGGAATTGGCCTTCTGCCAGAGGACCGTAAAACCCAGGGATTTTTAAACCTGTCCACCAACATTGACAATGTGGCCATATCCAGCCTGGAAAAATATATGACCGGCATCTTTGTGGATGCAGGAAAAAAGCGGAAGAACTGCGAGCATTACATACAGGAGCTGGATATCCATCCGCCCAAAGCGGAGATTCTGACGGCCAATATGTCCGGCGGCAATCAGCAGAAGGTGATCATTGCCAGATGGCTTTCCACAGATGTGGATATCCTGATCTTTGACGAACCCACCAAGGGCGTGGATGTGGGGGCCAGGGTGGAGATCTACCGGCTGATCGAAGAATTTGCGGAAAAAGGGAAGGCGGTGATTGTCATTTCCTCTGATCTTCCGGAGGTGCTTGGCATCAGCGACCGTGTGATCGTCATGTATGAGGGGCGCAAAACCGGGGAGATTGAGCGGGAACAGTTCAGCGAGGAGCTGGCAATGGAATATGCAATAGGAGGGAAATCATCATGAATGTGGTCCGCAAAACGGTTAATCATAATAAAAGAGAATTGGTGACACTGGTAGGAATCTTTTTTATCTGTATCTTTTTCACGGTTATGGATTCCTCCTACCTAAGCTGGAACAATTTCCTGCTGATCCTGCAGCAGTCCACCATCAACGGGATCATCGCTGTGGGCATGACATTTGCCATCATGACCGGCGGCATTGACTTGTCTGTGGGTGCCGTATACGGAATCGTTATTGTTGCCATTGCCAAGATGACGGTATCCGGCTGGAATCCGATCCTGTCCCTGCTCATAGGGCTTCTCTTGGGCTGCGCCGCAGGCTGTATCAACGGACTGCTGGTTACGAAGCTGAAACTGCAGCCCTTTATTGCGACACTGGGTACACTGGATATCTTCCGGGGAGTGGCGTATGTGGTGACAGATGGTGTGCCGGTCATCGGTGTGCCGGATTCTTACCGGGTGATCTTTAATTCCAGGCTGTCCAACGGAATCTATATCTATGTTTTTGTGTTTCTTCTGATCGCCGTGATTATGGGAGTGGTCTTATCCAAGACCCGGCTTGGCAATTATCTGTATGCAGTGGGCGGCAACGAAGAGGCGGCAAGACTGTCCGGCGTCAGCATCGACTGGGTAAAGATCCGGGCATACATGCTCTGTGCCTTTTGTGCGGCCCTGGCGGGTTCGATCAGCCTTTCCAACTTAGGAAGCGGAAACCCGACTGCCGGAGAGGGCTATGAGCTGGAAGCCATCGCAGCCTGTGCCATCGGAGGTTCCAGGATGGCGGGCGGAAAAGGGTCCGTTCTTGGCACCGTATTTGGCGCGCTGCTTCTGGCTTCTTTGAAAGTAGGCATGATCATCATGAATGTCAACACGTTTTATCAGTATATTGTAACCGGTGCGATCATCGTCATCGCGGCATTCTTTGAGGTGATTCAGGTGAAACTGGAGTCGAAGATCAAAAAGTAAGCAGGGAGGAGTACGGATGTGTAAAGTAGTGGTGGCAGGAAGCCTGAATTATGACATCTTTCTGACCCTGCCGGCCGTACCGAAGGTGGGAGAGACGGCCAGCGCTTCCTCTTCTAAAAGTGCAGCCGGCGGAAAGGGCGCAAACCAGGCGGTTCAGATCGCAAAACTTGGGACTTCGGTCTGTATGGTGGGAAGCGTCGGCCAGGACCAGATGGGAAAGGCACTTCTGAAAAGCCTTGCAGATGCAGGGGTGGACTGCCGGAAAGTAAAAGAGGAAGCAGACCTGGGTACCGGTATGGGGATCGTGGATGTGTTTCCGGACGGAAGCGTGATGGCGGTCATCAGCCATGGGGCCAATTACGGGGTGGATCCGGCGCGGATTTTTGAGGCAGAAGAGGAAATCGCCCGGGCCAGACTTTTGGTGCTGCAGCTGGAGATTCCCATAGAAAGTGTCAAGTGCGCCGTGGACCTGGCGGCGAAACACGGCACAAAAGTACTTTTAAATGCGGCTCCGGCGGCAAAACTGGAGGATGAGTACATCCAAAGATGCGATTACTTTGTGGTCAACGAGGTGGAGGCCTCCTTTTATGCGGGGGAAGAGATCAACTCTGTGGAGGCTGCAGAGAAATGGCTTCCAAAACTTGCCAAAAAGTACCAAAACTGCTGGATCTGCACCCTGGGAAAAGAGGGGGCCCTGATCGCGTCTGAAGATCAGATGTACAGGATTCCGGCGGCGAAGACAAAGGCAGTGGAGACCACCGGTGCGGGGGATTCGTTTGTGGGCGGGTTCTGTCATGGACTTTTGCAGGGCATGGATTTGTGCCAGGCAGGAAATTTTGCAGCCTGCTGCAGCGGGATTACCATCCAGAGCGTGGGGGCGCAAAACTCCATGCCCGACCGGGAACAGATACAAAAAGAATACGGAATCTAAAAAACAAAGAATGGAAGCTGCTGACGCAGAAGCGGACAGTAACATATGGAAGCCGAATCCTTGCCAGACTGCGAATGGGAAATTGCCAAATTCAGGAAAACAGTATATAATCATTTTAGAAGAAATACTGTTTGTAAATGAAGGGGGAACTTATGATTCCTTTTGAACGAAGACGTCAGATGCTGTATGCGTTCGAGAATTCGGAGATCGTGACACTGGATGATCTGAAAAAAATACTGAAAGGGATATCAGAATCCACGATCCGGCGGGATCTGAAGCTTCTGGCCAGTGAGGGAGAGATTGTACTTCTGCATGGAGGAGCTGCCAGGCGGATGAGAGGGTCCTATGAGATTCCTTTTGGATCCAGAAGCATTCTGAACATCAAGGAGAAAAGTTCCATTGCAAGGTATGCGGCCAATCTGGTGGCGGACGGAGAAGTGATCTATCTGGATGCAGGCAGTACGACTCTGCGGATGGTGAAGTATTTAAAAAACAAGGATATCACCATTGTGTCCACCAACGCCCTGATCGCACAGGAGCTGGAAGGAGCCCGGGCAAAATGCATCCTGATCGGAGGGGAGCTTCTGCTTTCCACCGCATCTCTGGTGGGACCTATGACAGACTCGGAACTGGAGAACATGTATTTTGACAAATCCTTTATCGGAGCCTCCGGATTTTCCAAGGAAGCAGGAGTCAATACGCCGGATCCAAGAGAGGCCAAGAAAAAGCAGATTGTCAGGAAAAACTCCAGGGAGGCCTACGTGCTGGCGGACAGCTCCAAATCCGGAAAATCAACGTTGTGCAAAGCGCTGGATTTGAAGGATGTCACGATTATCTGTGAGAAAGAGACTTCCATACTTCAGGAAACCGGCAATTATTTATTGACCGGAGGATAAAGGCGGGAGCAGATATGAGTAAAACAGGATGCATATTGGGTATGGACATCGGAGGCACCAATTTCCGTATGGGACTGGTGGACAGGGATCTGCAGGTACATCATCTGCGGGTATATCCTTCCCGGAAAGTCTATGAGTCCGGTGATACGGTGGAGCAATTTGCGGCCTGTGTAAAGGAGTATGCAGGACGTTACGGGGAAGATTTTGAGATTCTGGCAGCGGCGGTCGGCTGTCCTTCCGTGGTGGATCAAAAGCGCAGAAAACTGTATTCTTCCACAAATTTTCCGGGGCTTGAGGGAATTGATCTGGTGGGAGAACTGGAGGCGCGGCTTCCATGGAAGGTGATGATCGACCATGATGCCTATTATCTGCTGGCCTATGACATGGAAAAAAGCGGTATCAAATCAGAAGGGACTGTGATTGGCTGCTACTTTGGGACAGGCCTGGGCAACGCCATGTATATGGACGGCGAGCCCTACATCGGCAGAAACGGGACGGCCTGTGAGCTGGGGCATCTGCCCGTTCCGTTTAACAACTATCCCTGCAGCTGCGGAAACAAAGGCTGTATTGAGATGTTTTCCTGCGGAAAGGCCCTGGAGAGCATCGCAGAAGAACAGTATCCGGAAATTTCCATCGGGGAAGTGTTCCGGGTGCATGCAGGGGATGAAGTTTTGCTCCGCTTTGTGGAGTATATGGCCATAGCCGTGGCGGCGGAGGTGAATATCCTGGATCCGGACTGTGTTTTTGTGGGGGGCGGAGTGGTGCAGATGGAGGGCTTTCCCCGGGATTACTTTGTGGAAAAGGTAATTGCACACACAAGAAAACCGTACCCGGCAGAAAACCTGGATCTTCGTTTTGCCAGTCCGGGATCGGAGAATGGGATTGTGGGCGCCGCAATCCGGGCCTTTGCTGTGTTATAAAATTGTGAAAATCCTGTGGATTTCCTGAATTTTACCTTGTCAAATGAAAGGATTATGCGTAAAATGGAAAAGGCAGAAGTTCGTGTGCAGACACGGATGAATGCTTTTTCCATTTTTTGTACACAGGAGGGCGGCTATGGGAAAACAGTATTTCAGGCCGGGCAATATGCTCTATCCGCTGCCGGCAGTGATGGTGAGCTGTCAAAGGCCGGGAGAAAAACCAAATATCATTACCGTTGCCTGGGCGGGGACCGTCTGTTCCTCTCCGGCCATGGTCTCCATCTCCGTCCGCAGGGAGCGCTATTCCTACGGGATCATAAAGGAGACCGGGGAGTTTGTCATCAATCTGGCCACGAAGGAGCTTGTGCGGGCGCTGGATTACTGCGGCGTGCGTTCCGGCAGAGAAGTGGACAAGTTTCAGAAAATGCATCTTACCGAGCTGCCTTCTAAGATCGTTAAGGCTCCGGGGATCCAGGAGAGTCCGGTTAATATCGAGTGTCAGGTGACAGAGGTAAAGCCTCTGGGGAGCCATGACCTTTTTCTGGCGGAAGTAAAAAGCGTCACAGTGGATGACCAGTATATGAAGAAGAATGGAAAGTTTGAACTGAATCAGGCAGGGCTAGTCACCTATTCCCACGGGGAATATTTTGAGCTGGGGAAAAAGGCCGGAAGTTTTGGATATTCGGTTCAAAAGCCGGCAAAGAAGGACCGATATCAAAAGGCCCAAAAGAAAAAAAGATAAGGATTTGAGAAGACTTCATGCAAAAAAAAAGACTGTTTGGAAAAAGTTTTAAGTTGAGATATGCCATGTGGGCAGTGGGATGCTGCGCTGCTCTTCTTTGTGTGGTGCCGATTCTGGGAGATACCTACGGACTGAAAACCACATACTGTGAAGTGCTTCTGGATGGTGAGGTGATCGGAGCAGTAGCGGACCCGTCAGTGGTGGATCAGGCATTTCTGGACGCAAGGGCACAGGTATCAAGAGAGACCAGCGGGCTGGTGCTCGCCAATGTGGCCTGTGATTTTGAACAGGTGGAAAAGCTGGTGGGAACCACTTTGGAATCTGAGGAGCTGGAGAATGTGATCTATGGCCTTTTGAAAGAAAAGGTAAAGACCGCTAAGCAAAAGTATTATCTGGTAAAAGTCAATGAATTTACCGTGAATCTACGGTCCATGGACGAGGTGGAGGCGCTGCTTATGGCGGCTCTGGCACCTTATGACCCGGACGGGATGTTCCAGGTGGAGGTGGTTTCGGACACCAGCCGGGAGCTCAATGCGTTCACGATCGAAGTGACACCCAAGGGCGAAATTCCAGACGGAGACGGATTGAAAGCACTGGATTTTTTTGAAAAGGTGGAGATCGCCGAGGCATATATTAATCCGGATCAGCTGACGGAGCTTTCGGAGGCCATTGATCAGGTGACAAAGGAAAAAGAGAAAAATCAGACCTACGAGGTGCAGCCGGGCGACACGCTTTCGGTGATTGCCAACAGCCGGGGGTACTATGTGGATGAGGTTCTGGCGCTGAATCCGGGTCTGGACCGGGACACGACGCTTCATATCGGGGATGAGATTATCATCAGCGTGCCGGAGCCGGAGCTGTCCATCTCTTCCACGGTGCAGTCCACCTATGAGGAGGATTATTTTGCGGAAACCCAGTACATAGAAAACGACAGCTGGTATACGACCGAGCGGGTGGTACGTCAGGAGCCGGCGGCCGGTCACCATGAAGTGACGGTGCTGACCACCTCTAAAAATCAGACGGAAACCGGGCGGGAGATGATCGCGGAAAATGTGATCGTGGAGCCGGTGCCGGAGATTATTGAGAAGGGAACACAGACGCCGCCTACTTATATCAAACCGATTACCGGGGGAAGGCTTACCTCAACCTTTAAGTGGCGCTGGGGACGGATGCACAAGGGGATTGACTGGGCTACGCCGGTGGGAACTGCGGTCCGGGCTTCCTGCGGCGGGACCGTGGTCAGTGCGGGCTGGTCCAGCGGCTATGGATACTGTATTACGTTGAGTCATCCGGACGGACGGCAGACCAGGTATGCGCATCTGAGCAAGATTCTGGTGTCATCGGGACAGAAGGTGGACCAAAATGAGCGGATTGCGCTGAGCGGCAATACAGGGAGGAGTACAGGGCCTCATGTGCACTTTGAGATTCTGATCAATGGGGCACAGGTGGACCCGATGAAATATATGAACTGAGGGTCAAATACCCCGCTGCTCTGCAGCGCTGCAAGTTTGATACCCCGTTGCTTGCAGCGGGGTATTTGATTTTTGTGTGGGGTATTGACAAAATCGGAAGTAGCGGCTATACTTTATGCGAATAGTTTGATAATCAAAATAATTTCATGAGGATAGAGGACAGGAAATGAACGCGAAAATTATTGGGACGGGCTGGCAGCTGCCGGCTTATGAGGCGGATAATGATTATCTGGCGACGATTGTGGAAACCAGTGATGAGTGGATCCGGGAGCGTACGGGGATCGGGAAACGGCATCTGGTCCGGGAGGAGACGACGACTTCTCTGGCAGCAGGGGCAGCCAAAAAGGCGCTTGAGAATTCCGGACTCCGGGCGGAGGAGATTGACCTTGTGATGGTGGCTACGATCACATCGGATACGGATACGCCCAGCACGGCCTGCCGGGTGCAGGGAGAACTGGGAGCGTTAAACGCGGTGGCTTTTGATATAAATGCCGCCTGCGCCGGGTTTTTGTACGGGCTGCATATTGCAGATGCATTTATCAGGAGCGGAATTTACCGGAATGTGCTTTTGATCGGAGCAGAGACTTTGTCAAAGCTTCTGGACTGGACAGACCGGAGTACCTGCGTGCTTTTTGGAGACGGAGCAGGCGCGGCGGTTCTGACAGCTTCCGAAAAAGGCGGTCTGATCGCCCGGACTGTGGGAAGCAACGGAGGAAAATGGGAAGTTTTGTCCTGTATGGGCCGCCCCAATCAAAATCCGGTGTGCAAAAGCAGCGCCAGTGCCGGCTATCTTCGGATGGACGGTCAGGAGGTCTTTAAATTTGCGGTCAAGACGGTACCGGCCTGCATTGAGAAGACTCTGCAGGATGCGAAGCTTTCGGCGGAGGAAATTACATATTATCTGCTTCATCAGGCCAATAAGCGGATCATCCAGTCGGTGGCAAAGCGGCTGAAACAGTCAGAAGAGAAGTTTCCTATGAATATTGAGCAGTGCGCCAATACCTCGGCAGCCAGTCTGCCGATTCTGCTGGCACAGATGAACGAGCAGGGGAGACTGCATCCGGGAGATAAGCTGGTGCTTTCCGGTTTCGGGGCGGGGCTTACCTGGGGGGCCTGTATCCTGGAATGGTAACGGGGCTTCTTCACACCAGGGCTAATCATTCCGCTGATTGGTCATGGACCAGTACAGTTATGGAGTCAGCATACAACAGGCCGTGAAACATAACTTCTGAAAAAAGGATATTGACAAAACGCGGTTGCGCTTATATACTTTGAATGTCAAAGTAATTAAAAAGAAAAGGTTTATAAAAAGGAGAATGGTACAATGTTAGAGAAAGTGAAAACGATGGTAGCAGAACAGTTGAATGTGGAAGCAGCGGATCTTACCGCCGAGACTTCCTTTAAAGATGATCTGGGAGCAGATTCTCTGGATCTGTTTGAGCTGGTGACGAATCTGGAAGATGAGTATGAGATCGAGATTCCTTCTGAGGAGCTGGAGAACCTGACGACTGTGGGAGCGGTTGCAGACTATCTGAAAGCTAAGGGAATCGAAGAGTAAGAAAGCAAGGAAGAGGAAAGCAGGTGTTGGTTATGGAGACAAGAGTTACAAAACTGTTGGGAATAGAGAAGCCGATCATTCAGGGCGGTATGGCCTGGGTGGCAGAATCTCATCTGGCAGCGGCGGTGTCGGAGGCAGGCGGCTTCGGACTGATCGGCGCAGCCAATGCGCCGGCGGAGGTGGTCAGGAACTATATCCGTGAGGCGAAGGAGCTGACCGACCGGCCGTTTGGCGTCAACATCATGCTTTTAAGCCCCTTTGCAGATGAAATCGCCCAGGTCGTGGTGGAAGAAGGGGTGGCAGCTGTGACGACGGGTGCCGGCAATCCGGAGAAATATATGGCCCGCTGGAAAGAGGCGGACATCAAGGTGATTCCGGTGGTTGCGTCGGTGGCTCTTGCAAAGCGGATGGAGCGCTGCGGGGCAGATGCAGTAGTGGCAGAAGGCACCGAGTCCGGAGGACATATCGGACAGGCAACGACCATGACGCTGGTTCCGCAGGTGGTGGATGCCGTATCCATTCCGGTTATCGCGGCCGGCGGAATTGCAGATGGCAGAGGCTTCGCGGCGGCCATGATGCTGGGAGCAGAGGCGGTTCAGATGGGAACCCGTTTCTGTGTATCTGATGAATGCGTGATTCATGAGAACTACAAGGAATGCATCCTGAAGGCAAAAGATATCGATTCGGAAGTGACGGGCAGAAGCCACGGTCATCCGGTGCGGGGGCTTCGCAATCGCATGACCCGGGAATATCTGAAGCTGGAAGCAGAAGGGGCATCTTTTGAGGACCTGGAGAAACTGACCCTGGGCGGTCTTAAAAAAGCGGTGGTGGACGGAGACACGGATCATGGGTCTGTGCTGGCCGGACAGATCGCTGGTATGGTGACAAAACGCCAGAGTTGCAAAGAGATCGTGGATGAGATCATGGAGCAGGCGGAGCGTTTATTGAAGTTGAAGTAAGTAAGGCAGGACTGCGTGCAAAAAAAGCATGGCAGTCCGCTTTTGAAAATAGGGGGATCCGGGCCGCGGGGTAACGGGTCGTGTCAGAAAAAGCAGCAGAGAAAAATTAAGATGGTATAAGGTGGAACGATATGAGTAAGATTGCATTTGTATTCCCGGGACAGGGTGCACAGTACGTAGGGATGGGCAAAGATTTTTATGAGGCTTATCCGGAGTGCCGGGAGGTGTTTGAGACGGCTTCTGAAGCTTCCGGACTGGATATTCCAAAGCTTTGCTTTGAGGAAAATGAAAAGATTCATCAGACAGAGTATACACAGATCTGTATGCTGGCAGCAGAGGCGGCGATTTTGCGCGCGGTGGAGTGTCAGGGGATTCACTCTTCGGTGAACGCAGGGCTGAGTCTGGGTGAATATGGAGCGTTGGCGGCATCGAAAGCCATGGGGCTTGCAGACGCGTTCAAAGTGGTACGTCAGAGGGGAATTCTGATGCAGGAAGCGGTGCCGGCCGGGGGCGCCATGGCAGCGGTGCTTGCCATGGATGCGGAAAAGATTGAAACGATCTGTGAGAAGACAAAGGGGATTGTGTCCATCGCCAATTACAACTGTCCGGGCCAGATTGTGATCACAGGGGAAGAAGAGGCAGTGAATGCTGCCTGTGAGGCACTCAAAGAGGCGGGAGCCAAACGGACGATTCGGCTTAATGTCAGCGGTCCGTTCCATTCACAGATGCTTGCAGGGGCCGGAGAAAAACTTTCAGAAGTTTTGCAGGATGTGGCGTTATCAGATTTTGATATTCCGTATATCACAAACGTTACGGCAGATTATGTGACCTCCACAGAAGGGATCAAAGAGCTTCTCTGCCGTCAGGTGTCTTCCAGTGTGCGCTGGCAGCAGTCGGTGGAGCGGATGATCGCCGATGGAGTGGACACGTTTGTGGAACTGGGACCCGGAAAGACACTGTCCGGATTTATGCGGAAAATCAGCCGGGATGTGAAGATGATGAATATTGAAAATATGGCGGATTATGAGAAAGTGATTCCGCTTCTGAAAGGGGAGCAGGCATGATGCTGAAAGGAAAGATTGCGCTGGTGACCGGAGCGGCAAAAGGAATCGGCCGGGCGATTGCGGTTGCGCTGGCGAAAGAAGGGGCGACAGTGGTGGTAAACTACAACGGCTCCAAAGAAAAAGCGGAAGCAGTGGTGGAGGAGATCAGGGGACTTGGAACAGAGGGCTGTGCATACCAGTGCAATGTGGCGGATACAGATGCGGCACTGGCCATGATAAAAGAGGTCATCGCACAGTACGGCAGACTGGATATCCTGGTCAACAATGCAGGGATCACCAGGGATAATCTGATCATGAAGATGACGGAAGAGGATTTTGACGCTGTCATCAGTGCCAATCTGAAAGGGTGCTTCAACACGATCAAAGGGGCAAGCCGCCAGATGCTGAAACAGCGGTCCGGACGGATCATCAATATCACATCCGTTTCCGGTATCCTTGGAAATGCCGGACAGGCCAATTATGCGGCTTCCAAGGCAGGCATCATCGGCCTGACCAAAACCATGGCCAGAGAACTGGCCAGCCGCGGGATTACAGTGAATGGAGTGGCGCCCGGGTTTGTGGACACAGATATGACCCAGGTGCTTTCGGAAAGTGTTAAGGAGGCGGCTACGGCCCAGATTCCGCTGGGACGTTTTGGAAAGCCGGAAGACATTGCCAATATGGTAACTTATCTGGCATCTGAAAAAGCGGCATATATCACAGGGCAGATCATCAGCGTAGACGGAGGTATGGCGATCTAATGAGAAGAGTAGTTGTGACTGGAATGGGAGCGATCACGCCCCTTGGACTGAATGTAAAAGATTTTTTTGAAAATATCAAGGCGGGCAATCACGGATTCGGCGTCATCTCCAAGTTTGATGCGTCCGGATACAAAGCTCATGTGGCAGCAGAAGTCAAAGGCTTTGTGGCCAAAGACTTTATGGATTTTAAAGCGGCGAAGAGAATGGAGCCATTTTCTCAGTATGCAGTGGCAGCAGCGAAGGAAGCGATGGAGCAGGCCGGGCTTGATATGGAGAAAGAGGATGCTTACCGGGTAGGATGCTCCATCGGTTCCGGCATCGGCAGTCTGGAGGTGGTAGAGAGGGAATACACCAGGCTGAATCAGAAAGGACCCAACCGGGTGGCACCTTTGATGGTTCCGCTGATGATTTCCAATATGGCAGCCGGCAATGTATCCATCGCCTATGGCTTAAAAGGAAAGAGCCTGAATGTGGTGACTGCATGTGCCACCGGAACGCATTCCATTGGTGAGGCATACCGCAGCATCCAGGCTGGTGATGCGGAAGTGATGCTGGCAGGCGGTACGGAGAGCTGTATCTGTCCCACCGGTGTGGCAGGTTTTGCGGCGCTGACAGCTCTTTCCGGCAGTGAAGATCCTGACCGCTGCTCGATCCCCTTTGATAAGGACCGGGACGGCTTTGTCATGGGCGAGGGAGCCGGTGTGGTTGTATTGGAAGAGCTGGAGCATGCAAAGAACCGCGGGGCGAAGATTTTGGCAGAGGTGGTGGGATATGGTGCCACCAGCGATGCATATCATATTACTTCCCCGGCGGAGGATGGTATGGGCGCGGCTACGGCCATGAAATGGGCGGTGGAGGAGTCCGGCGCGAACATGGAAGAAATCCTGTATATCAATGCTCACGGAACCAGCACCCATCACAATGACCTGTTTGAGACCAGAGCCATCAAACTGGCGTTCGGGGCGCATGCAAAAGAGATGAAGATCAACTCCACCAAATCCATGATCGGTCATCTTCTGGGTGCGGCAGGAGCAGTGGAATTCATCACCTGCGTCAAGGAGATGGAGGAGAGTTTTGTCCACGTGACCAGAGGTCTGCAGAATCCGGATGAGGAGCTGGATCTGGATTACGTACAGGGTGAGGGCGTGTCTTTGGATCTTACCTATGCACTGTCCAACTCTCTGGGCTTTGGCGGACACAATGCCAGCATTCTGATTAAGAAGTATGAAGGGTAAGGGGGACTGACAGATGGTCATGGATATCAAAGAGATCATGGAGATCATTCCTCACAGACAGCCGTTTCTTCTGATCGACCGGATCGAGGAGCTGGAGCCGGGAAAGCGGGCTGTGGGAAAAAAGTGCGTTACCTACAATGAACCTTTTTTCGGCGGGCATTTTCCAAAGGAGCCGGTCATGCCGGGAGTGCTGATCCTGGAAGCCCTGGCTCAGGTGGGCGCAGTGGCGATCTTAAGTCAGCCGGATCATAAAGGAAAGACAGCCTATTTTGGCGGCATCGACAAGGCAAAGTTCAAGAAAAAAGTGGTTCCCGGGGATGTGCTGACTCTGGAGCTGGAAATTGTAAAGCAAAAAGGCCCTATCGGTGTTGGCAAAGCCACGGCGACCGTGGACGGAAAAGTCGCTGCATCGGCGGAGATGACGTTTGCGGTAGGGTGATACACCATGATGCCTTTGTGTGTTCCTTTGTTCACGGAGGGGAAGTTTGAATCATAACCGGGACTGCCCATGGAAAGCCGATTTTGGCGAGGGGCAGTCCTTTGGCTTTTTATCTGCATAACTTTACACTTTTTCCGGAATCCATTATAATAAGGTTGACAACTGCAGGGTTACAGCCTGCAAGATCCAGGTGCAAAGTTTTTGTCAGGATAAAAAAGACCATGCACCTTTTTCAGAAGGGAAGGTATATATGGAGGAAAAGGCGATTGCAGAAACGATGAAGGATGACCAGTTTATTGAGTATTGCGGGGTGCAGGTGATCTATGGGGAGACCTGTTCTGCAAGAGTGACGATCGGGCCAAGACACTTAAATCCCTATGGTATCGTCCATGGAGGTTTGTTCTATACCATGGCGGATACTGCCACGGGAGTTACGGCCATGAAGTATATGAAGGATCCGGTCACCCTGGACAGTGAATTTCATTTTCTGGGAAATGTGTCCTCCGGTGTGGTAACCGCCCGGTCGGAGGTCATCCGGGCAGGAAAGCATGTGATGTGGCTTCGGGCCAGGGTAGAGTCGGAGGACGGGAAGCTTCTGGCGGAGGGGACTTTTACTTATTACAGCGGGAAAAAGAAAGAAGCTTGAAAACAGAATAAAAAGTGATCTGCCATACCGGGGAGAAATCAGAATTGTCTGATTTCTCTTTTTTTTTCTGCTCTGCGGCCTAAGATAATCATATAGGTTCTCCTCTGTGGACAAGGGGACACAGAAGAGCAAGGAATGGAAATACAAAGGAGGAATATCATGAGCAGAATGTATGGGTACGCCCGTGTCAGCACACGGGAGCAGAAAGAGGACCGGCAGATGATTGCCCTGGCGGGGGTGCAGGTACCTCGCAGAAATATTTATATGGATAAACAGTCCGGAAAGGATTTTGAAAGACCCAGATATCAGCAGATGCTGAAGCGCCTGAAGGAGGATGATCTTTTATACATTAAAAGTATCGATCGGCTGGGAAGAAATTATGAGGAAATTTTAGAACAGTGGCGGGTGCTGACCCGGGAGAAGAAGGTGGATATCGTGGTCCTGGACATGCCCCTTCTGGATACCCGCCGGGGGAAAGATCTGATGGGTACCTTTTTGAGTGATATCGTCCTTCAGGTGTTGTCTTTTGTGGCAGAAAATGAGCGGAAAAATATCAGAGAACGACAAAAAGAAGGCATTGACGCGGCCAAACAGCGGGGCGTTCAGTTCGGAAGGCCCCAAAATCCTCTTCCCGATAATTTTGAACAGGCCTACCGAAACTGGCAGTCCGGAAAGATTACAGTCCGGGAAGCGGCCGAACGATGCGGCATGTCAACAACTACGTTTTATCGGAAGGGGGTGGAGCGGAAAAAAAAGAAAAGATAACTTTAGAATTTTGTTCCAAATAGTGTACATTTTGGATATCGGCTGGATTGTTATGATCATAAGGGATTTTAGCATAATTTTATACAAAAATCAAGGATCGCAGAGGATTTCTTCTGGTAAATCCCACCTATAGAAATTTTGTTCCAAAACCTACACTTTTTGGAACAAGATTGGCGGCTCAAAGGAATCAGGAATGCCGGAACAGACCATATGCAAGATCGTCCGACAATACAATAAAGTGCCGGTTTCCGGGGAAGATATGCAGAAACTCCAGGAAATCGCGAAAGACTGCGCCAGTGTGAAAAATTATGTTTTCGGGCGTTATGGTGGAATCAAAAGCCTTTCCAAGCTTTATCCGGGTTATACGGTGCAAAATGAGATGACAAAAAGCGGCCTTCGGGAAAGCCTGGGTCTGCCGTCCGTGTATTTTTATCTGGCTGTTTTTGATGCTTTAAAGGAGATCAAGCTTCAGTGGGGCAGGGTGAAGGCTGCTGTTCTGAAACGTGTGAACGCTCATGAGAAGTTCACAGAGGAGGAAAAGCATTTTCTCAGATATCTTTTGAAGGTAAGCAATGCCTTTGAGTCGGCGCTGAATTGTACAAAGCTGAAACTTCCGGAAGATCTGCAGCGGCAGTATGAATTCCTGGCTTCACAAGTGGAAGCAGAAAAGCTGGAACGTTATCTTCGCAGACAGGTGCGAAAATATGTAAGAAAGCTGCATACGGAAGAAGCAGAAGGTTTTTCCATCGGAGAGCGGGCTTACCGGTATGCGGATCACGGGATTTACATTTCGGTGAAACAAAAGCGGAAGCGGATCTTTATCCCCCTTACGGACGGCAATCGGTACATCCGCCAGATTTATATCCGCCTTTACCCGGATCGGGGGGACGTGGAGCTTCAGGTTCCGGTGTATGTGGCAGTAAAAAGTCATGCAGACTATGGCAGACAGGTGGGACTGTCCATGGGGATGCGCGTGATGCTGGTGACGGATGAAGGGCATCTGTATGGAATGCAATTCGGAGAATACCAAAAGCAATTGTCAGACTGGCTGTCGGAGCAGACCGTCAGCTATCAGCGAAACCGCAAAGCCAATTCCGGCAGGAAAAAATATCAGGCCAGGAAACGCCGGCTGGAAGAGCAGCTGCACAGTTATATCAATCAGGAGCTGAACCGTTTATTGAGGACAGAAAAACCGGCGGTTTTGTATTTGCCCAAACTTCCCGGGACAGGAGTCAGTGGTCCCGCAAAAAAGATGAATTATCTGGTGTCCACCTGGCAGAGAGGCTATATCCGCAGCCGGCTCAGGCAGAAATGCCAGGAGCAGTCAGTGGAATTTGTGGAGGTTTTCGGAAAAGATATCAGCAATCTCTGCAGCCATTGCCAGGCGCGTGGGACCAAGAACGGCGGAAAATTTTTCTGCAGCCATTGCGGATATGAAGAAGATCAGAAGATCAACGCTGCCAGGAACGCAAAAAAGCGCGGGACAGCGTCGGATGATTTCCGTTCATTCGGACACAAAAGCCCGGATAAATGAAGGTGAAAACCCTTGATTTGACCAGATGGACCGGGCAGGCGTGTCCATGATATAAAAACAATCACGGCATTAGAAGGCGGGGATTTCCCGCGCATTGGGTATGCCAGGACCTTGTGAACACAAACAGGTGAAGTAACAAGGAGCGAAGCGGGATTTTTCCGCATCATCCCATAAGGATGACCAATATTTCTTATTTTTCCAATGAAAAGCAGTCCGCTGCAGACGGAAGAGCTTCCAATGCAAATTTTATAATAAAGGCCAAAGGAGTGAGAGCATGAGAAAAGCAGACAAAGAACAGGCAGATGAGATTGTAAGGCTCCTTGGCCAAGTACATGAGGGGATCCGAAAAATGCTGGAAACAGGTCAGAAAGGAACGGTTTTGGACCTTCTGAGCCAGTGCCAGGATGCGGCAATTCAGCTTGGGGAGACCATCGAACGGTCAGAAGGGGAAGGTTTTGTGACCGTTACTCTTTTGGAGGAATACTGTGAGCTGGTCTATCAGATCTATGAGTCAGTTCGTCAGGGAGAAAATATACCGGCAGGCAAGACTTACAAAAATCTGCATCGCTCTCTGATTTTGATTCGGAACAGTCTGAATCAGGATGTGACAATCCGTCAAGAAGCAGTGTTTCTTCCGTATAAAGCATCCATGTGGGATTCCCTGGAAAGTGTGTGGAAAGCTGCAGATGAGGACCCCAAGTGTGATGCTTATGTGATTCCTATTCCTTACTATGACCGAAATCCGGATGGAAGTTTTAAAGAGGAACATTATGAAGGGGATCTTTATCCGCCGTATGTACCGATTACGTGGTACAAAGATTATGATTTTCAGGAGCGCCGCCCGGATTTTATCTTTATCCATAATCCTTATGACGAGTGCAACTATCTGACCAGCGTGCATCCGTATTTCTATTCCAAAAACCTAAAACTATTTACCGACCAGTTAATCTATATACCTTATTTTATATTAAATGAAATCGATCCGAACAATCAAGCTGCTGTGGACGGGATGGCGCATTTTTGCACCACCCCGGGTGTTCTCTATGCGGATAAAACCATTGTCCAGTCGGAAAACATGCGGCAGGTGTATATAAAGGCTCTGACCGAGTTTACGAAAAATACGTCTGCCACCAGGTCGTATTGGGAAGAGAAGATCCTGGGGCTTGGTTCACCGAAGATTGATAAAGTGCTGAACACGCGAAAAGAAGATGTGGAGCTTCCCAAGGAGTGGCTTTCCATCATCGAAAGACCGGACGGAAGCTGGAAGAAGATTATCTTCTATAATATCGGAGTGACCGCAATTCTTCAGAATGGGGAGAAGATGATTGCGAAGATCAAGGATGTATTTGATGTTTTTAAAGAAAACAAGGAAAAAGTGGCACTTCTGTGGAGACCGCATCCGCTGGTCAAGGCTACCTTTCAGACAATGCGTCCGCAATTGTGGGCAGCGTACAAAGAGCTTCTGGACCAGTATCTGGAAGAAGGCTGGGGAATCTATGACGATACACCGGACCTGGACCGGGCGATTGTGGTGTGTGATGGGTATTATGGAGATCCCAGTTCGGTGGTGCAGTTGTGCCAGGCAGCAGGGAAACCAGTCCTGATACAGGATGTAAATGTGGTTTCCAGCAATGAAAATATTCTTCTTAGTACTTACAACATGGTAAGATCAGGAGAAGAAATTTACTTTGCCTCCAAAAATGTTGCAGGCTTTTTTACATTTCATACACAAACAAAAAGAACGAAGCAAATAGCGATAGATGTATTAACAGAATGCGGGACTTGTTCTAAATTTATGTTCGGAGGAATTTGCGTATACAAAGAAAAGGTTGTTTTTGCTCCATACGAATCTTCCAAAATATTGATTTATAGTAATGATGAAGAAAAGAAAATGGTTGATATTAACCAGATTTTTTATAAGGAAGGACAGAAGAATTATTATGTAAAAAGAGCAGTTGTTTTTCAAAACTTAATATATTTTATATGTAATAAATATTCAGAGATGTTATGTTTAAATATGGATACACTGCAGATACATATTTTGAACTTCTGGAAAAAGGATTCTTTTATAAATGCAGAAAGCACAGAATTTATAGGAGTGAATACAGGTGGAGACGTTTGTGTTGTAGATGAATCTTTTTGGGTCCCTCTAAATTGTAATAATTGTATTTTGGAAGTAGATATGAGAACTCAAGAAGTAAATATCCATAAAATAAATGGACAGGAAATGCGTTTTTCGACTATTTGTTTTGATGGTATTTATTTTTGGCTGACAGGATATGAGCCTGTTGTGGTGAGATGGAATCATACTAATAATTTTGCAGAGACATTCCATGATTTCCCAGAAGGATTTCAAAAATTTCATAAAGAGGATTATTGGGAGGAATTATTTACAAGAAGTTTTTATGACAATGGGTATGTTTATCTGTTTCCGATGACAGTGAATATGGCATTGAAAATCAAATGTGAGACCGGACAGATGGAGAAGATCTATCAGTGGAGCATGTTGGAAAGCTGTTATACAGTTGAAAAATGGGATGACGATATATTTTATATAGAAACTGGTAATGACAATTACATTGATATTGATGACAGCATGTTAATGGATCGGAATGGCACTGTTCTGAAACATAATATTTTTAAAGTTTTGTCGGAAAATATAGAATACCATTTTAACGAAAAAGGGATGCCAAATTATATAGAAACACAGGCCTGTACTTTGGAAAAAATATTGTTTGGTATATAAAAGTTAAAGGAACAATATTGGGTATGAAAAAGACATTTTTATTTGGAGCAGGAAAAACAGCTGTGACAATGATGAAAATAAAATTGGAACTATTTTACATGGAGTTGAAGTGAAAGGATTTTCTGAATTAAAACAAACATATCACACGGAAAGTAAGGTGGATGTATATATTGCGGGTTATGTACAGGAGATATATGAGCAATGTAAAAGAAATGATATATACATTGCAGGAATATATAATCCAAAACAAAATAAATTAGAGTCGTATAAAGAATATTGTATACAAAATCAAAAATATTATTGAACAACTAGCAAATAATGGTTTTGAAGGAACAGTTTGCTTTCACATATATAATGAGCCTTTAATTGATCCCAGATTGTTTTATATTATTGAGTACATAAAACAGAAGAAAATACAGTTGAATGTAATGTACCCTGCGCAGCCTTATTTTGGCAGGTACCGATTTGGGTGAACAGTGATGTGGGTTTATGTTGTGTAGATTGTTTTCAGAAAGCGATAATTGGAAATGTGAAAAATCAATGTCTGAAAGAAATTAGAAAGTGTTAAAAGTCATTCACATTGCATCTGAAAATAAAAAAGGAAAGGAGATTGTGAAAATTTGAAAAATATTTTATTTGGTGCTGGAACTTATGGTAAGTTGTTTGCTGAAAAGAACAGCAATTTTGTAAAAGATAGTTTCCTTTTTTGCGATAATGATCCAGATAAACTGGACAAGGAAGTACATGGATTAAAAGTAATTTCGTTTTATGAAATGGTAGAATTATATAAGATTAAAGAAATAGAACGAATTATTATCACAACAGCCAAAGCAGATCAAATTTTAGAACAATGTTTGTTAAATAATATAAACGCTGAAATTATGTATTATTATGATGTTGAAAAAAATACTGTAAAAAAAGCTGGTGAAGCATATTCATCCACTGTTTTTTCGCAGGATGGGGAAGAAATGTTTCTGAAAGAATTTTTTGCTAATAAAAAGAAAGGGTTTTATGTTGATGTAGGAGCATATCATCCATTTCTTTTTTCAAATACTGCCTGGGCATATGAAAGAGGATGGAATGGTATTAATATTGAACCGAATCTTGAGGCATATAAAAAGTTTACGCATATAAGAAATCACGATATAAATTTAAATTGCGGCATTTCTCAAAAAGAGAGAATTTCATCATATTTTGAGTTCGAGGAAGGAGCATATAATACTTTTTGCAAGGAAAATGTACCCAATAACACAAAGCTAAAAAAGGTATCAAAAATATTTACAAGACGTTTGGATTCGATTTTTAATGAACACCATGTGCAGAAGATAGACTTTATGGATATTGATGTCGAAGGGAATGAGTTGGATGTATTGTGTTCCAATAATTGGGATTTATATAGACCTCAAATAATTTTATGCGAACAAAAAATGAGGATGGAGGATATCATAAAATCAGAAATCTATTTATTTATGAAACAAAATGGATATGAAGCTGTAAGTAAATATAATAGAACAATGATTTATAGAGAAATATAATATGAAAAATAATGTAGTTTCTTTGGAAGAAGAAATTAGATGTGATTTTCTGGTTTCCCCAAAAAGAAAAAAAATTTGGAAAACACAACTTGATATGGCAATGGAAGTAAAGAGAATATGTGAAAAGCATAAAATTAAGTATTTTATTATATGGGGGACTCTGCTGGGAGCAGTGAGACATAAAGGTTATATACCATGGGATGACGACTTTGATATCGGATTTTTGAGAAAAGATTACGATCGTTTTTGTAAAATTGCAAAAAAGGAAATCGTACCGCCTCTTTTTTTCCAAGATGCATTGTCTGACATGAAATATTTTATCGGATATGCACGAATCAGGGATTCTAGAACAACTGGGTGGATTTTGCATAATTCATCACCAAAATATCATAATGGTATATTTATTGATTTATATCCGCTAGATGTGATTCCAGATAATCTATGTGTATGGACTATTCAGACTTTTTTAGTAAACTGTATTTTAAAACATTTGTGTAAACGCAGTTGCAGTGATAATAAGAAAATGGGAGATACGAAATATAAATGTTTGGTAGTTTTACACAGATTATGCTGTTCGATATTTAATTGGAGGCAACATCCCAAGAGAGTTGGAATTATGTATTGGCCGCATGAAACGGAGATAGGATACTGGATTTATGCGGAAGATGTGAAACAGACAATAAAATTAACTTTTGAGAACACATCATTTTCGGCGCCAAAAGGTTATGACAGAATTTTGAAAAATGTGTATGGAAATTATATGAAATATCCTCCGAAAGGGAAAAGAGGAACTTGGCATAATAAACAGATTATATTTGACCCGGATATTTCGTATTTAGAATTCTACAAAAATAAAATGGAGAAAAAAAGAAGAGTATGAACATAAATGCACCAGTTTTATTGATTTTCTTCAACCGGGAAGAGGAGGTTTTTCAGGTTATTGATGCAATTAGAAAATGTGCTCCTAAGAGCATGTATATAGCGTGTGATGGAGGAAGAACAGAGAAGGAGCATATGAGGATACTTCAGCTTCGTGAAAAAGTCAGGAAAAGCATAGACTGGGATTGCAAGTTGCACTGTTTCTTTTCGGATAATAATCTTGGCTGTCAATGGGGGCCTGTATCAGCAATTAACTGGGTGTTTGAAAACGAAGACAGGTGTATCATTTTAGAAGACGATTGTGTACCGGATACTTCATTCTTTGGATACTGTGATCAATTACTTGAAAAATATGCTGATCATGAAAATGTATGGATGATTAGTGGCGAAAATTATTTGAAAGACGATTTTATATTTGAGAATTCGGATTATATCTTTTCTTTGAGAACGGACACATGGGGATGGGCCACATGGAAGCGGGCATGGGAAAAATGTGATTTTAATCTGTGCCGGTGGCCGGCCTACAAGAAAGAAAAAGTTCTTTCACATACATATTATATGAAAAATTATGATGAACTAGATTATATGACAAAACAATTAGATAATATCTATAAAAAAAGAGACAAATCTATTTGGGATTACCAATGGAGATTTCATATGATTATAAACAGCGGATTATGCATTGTTCCCCGAAAAAATCTAGTAAAGAATATTGGTTGGGGAAAACATGCAACACATACAAAGGCAAAACGTGCAATATGGAATGTGCCTACAGAAAAAATGGATCTGCAAATGAAGCATCCATCCTGTATCACTGCAAATGCAGACTTTGATAGAAGGTATGGAAAATTACTTTTTGAGGATAAACTGAGTTCTTATATAAAAAATAAAGATATATATGATGCAGTAAGAATTTTATTAATACATTATTTAAAATATTTTAAGGGATAGAGAAAATGAAAAAGAATGTTATTTCAGTATTATCAACAGTAGCAGGAGTGATTATTGGTGCTGGTACAACCGGAAAAATTATTGGAAAATCTTGTAAAGCTGCAAGGGATATGTCAGAGAAACATTTGGCATTATTTCTTATGATGGATAGGTGGGTAGAAGTAAAACAGGAGAAAAAGAATCTGGAATCTTATTTTATGAAAAATAATTATGAGAAAATTGCTATTTATGGAATGAATTATGCGGGAGAGAGATTGCTGCAGGAATTAAAAGAAAGTAGTATTACAGTGGAATATGGGATAGATCAGAAGGCAGACGAGATCTATACAGAGGTGGATGTATTAAGTCCCAAGGACAAGCTTCCCAATGTAGATGCGATTATTGTCACCCCTATTTTTTTCTTTGATGAAATTGAAGAACAGTTATCAAAAGCAGTGAGTTGTCCTATTATCTCCTTAGAAGATATCTTGTATGAAGTATAATGTGTAAAGTGTATTTTGCCACTGCGAAGACAGTAAGATACGGGCTGGCAAATGCACTTATGAGAAAAGGAGAGATTGTAATATATATGGAAAGTAATTTGGGTCATTGGACTATAAATAAAAATACAAAACTATTTACAGTGGGTCCGGCACAAATGTACCCTAGTACATTAACAGTACGGAATCATGTGGTGCCTTATTTTAGAACGTCCGAGTTCTCGGATATGATGCTGGAAAATAAACAATGGTTGTTGGAGCTGGTGGATGCAGACAAGGAATGTGAAGTCGTATTTTTAACAGCATCTGGCAGTGGTGCAATGGAAGCAGCTGTTATAAACTGTTTTGATGAAAACGATAAATTGCTTGTTATTTCCGGCGGAACATTTGGGGAACGATTCGAAAAAATATGTAAAATTCACAAAATACCCTTTGATGTCATAAAGTTGGGCCAGGATGAGACTTTATCGGAGATACATTTGAGCACTTATGAAGGAAAAGACTACACAGGATTGCTTGTTAATTTACATGAAACTTATACGGGACAGCTATATGATATTGAATTGATTCATGATTTCTGTGAAAGAAATAAATTATATCTAATAGTTGATGCAATTAGTACCTTTTTGTGTGATGAATATCACATGGAAAAATACAATATAGATGTGACAATTATAAGTTCTCAAAAAGGACTTTGTTTGGCCCCAGGGCTTTCCATGGTTATATTGAGTAGAAAGATTATTAAGGAGAAAGTTTCAGGGAACCATATAAAATCTTTATACTTTGACTTTAACGAATATCTTTTAAATATAAAGAGGGGGCAGACACCTTTTACGCCGTGTGTTGGCGAGCTCTTTGAATTGAATGATATGTTGCATCATATAGTCGAAAGAGGAGGAGCAAAAGCGCGTGTTGAAGAAGTAAAAGAAAGATGTGAGTACTTTCGGAAAAACATTAAAGAACTTCCAGTACATTATCCTTCCTTTCCATTATCCAATGCAATCACTCCCGTCAGATTTGACAAAGATATAGCGATGGATTTTTTTATGTATCTTAAAGATGAGAAAAATATTATGGTCAATCCGGTTGGCGGTGAATTGGGAAAATGTAGTATACGGGTGGCACATATTGGGAATTTAGAGCTTGAGGACTATGATATATTGATAAAAGAAATGAGAAATTTTTTGAAATATAGAGTCTGATGAGCCGGAATGGGAGGGAAGGGATGCTGAAAAATGAAGTGCAGAATTATTTAAAAGCATTGGATCCAGAGGCTGAAAGCGTAATTATAGATCCTAGTAAACTGATTTTTGAAGAAAACGTCAAAATGAATTGCTTTTATTGCGGAAAATATAATCATAATTGGCGGTGTCCTCCTAACCTGCCTAATATAGACTATAAAAAAATGTTAAGCGAATATGATGCGGGCTTGATAGTAATTTTGAGTTTTAATATTAAAAAGAAAAGTGATTATGCCAGAATCAGAAATGACTCCAGTGTGACTTTGCATAAGCTGTTACTTGAATTGGAAAAGTGGATGTATGATCAAAACAGACCTAATGCACTTTCTTTTATAGGAGGTTCCTGTAAACTATGTAAAGGCGGGTGTGGCAAGGAAAGATGCAATAATCCATACATGTCAAGGACACCGATTGAGGCATTGGGTATTAATATAATTAAAAGCGTAAAAGAATATGATATAGAAATTAAATTTCCGGCTGATAAAGTTTTGAAAAGGATTGGACTGTTGTTGTGGCAGGAAGTATGAAATTTAGAAAAAGGTGTAGAAATGAAATATATATTTTTAGTGGCCGGAAAGGGTTCCAGATTAAATCCTTTAACTTTGGATATTCCAAAGTCCATGTTCCGGTTGGATCAGGAGACTACTTTAATTGGGAGAATGGTGAATCTCATAAGAAAATATGATGAATGTGCGGATATAATTGTTGTAACAGGACACAAACATCAGAGTATTGAACAGGAATTGAAGAATGTTACGTTTATAAACAATCCATTTTATGAAGTAACTAATTCGATTGCTTCTTTGTGGTTTGCTAGGAAGCATCTTGATGCAGATAATGTTATTTTGATTGATGGAGATATTGTGATGCCAGAAAGTCTACTTCGAGATGTAATCTGTCGGCCGACAGAGAAAGCTCTGGTTTTACTGGACAGTTCTATTAATGAAGATGGTGATTATAATGTCCAGGTTTCCGGAGATCGGGTACTGGTGATGAGTAAAGAATTGGACCATTATTACGGGGAATATGCAGGAATAACAAAGCTTGATCGGAACAGTGCACAATTGTTGGAATACGAAATTGAGAAGATGGTGGACAACGGATATTACGATCAGTGGTATGAGAACGCGTTGGTTCAGATGATTTTTGAAGATGATTTTGACCTTTACTATGTAGATATTTCCGATTATGAATGGACAGAAGTGGACAGTGTAAGTGACTTGATTCACGCAAAAAATATACATATAAATGAACAGTCTAATCCTTCCGAAATGGTGGGAGAAGAATAAGGTAGTTAGGTTGCTTATCTGTAGTCAAATGGAATAGATATATAAAATAAGGGATCTTTATGAAAATTTCTGTAATCACAGTATGCTTAAACAGTGAAAAAACTATAGAGCAGACAATTCAAAGTGTAACTGACCAAAATGATATAGATTATGAATATATTATCATAGATGGAAAGTCTACAGATAGTACATTAGAAATAATAAAAATATATAAAGATAAAATATCTATCATAAAAAGTGAACCGGACAATGGCATATATGATGCAATGAATAAAGGAATCACATTAGCAACGGGAGATATTATTGGTATTATTAATTCAGACGATTGGTACGAACCAAATACATTTAATAAAATCAGAGAGAGTTTTAAAGAATCAGGTGCTGATGTTGTTTATGGAAAGCTGAATTTGATTTCGGAAAATGGACAATCTAAGGTTTTGCTACCTGGAACTATAGATAAAATTAGATATGAAATGGGAATTCCTCATCCCACAGTATTTGTAAGAAGATCTATTTATAAAAAGTATGGTATGTTTAATTTGGAATATAAAATTGCAGCAGACTATGACTTAATGTTGCGACTATACGTAAAAGGAGTAAAATTTTATTTTTGCAATGATATAGTAGCAAATTTCAGATTGGGTGGAATTAGTGATAAGCAACATGAACTATGTACAGAGGAAACATTAACAATAGCTAGCACATATTTATCATCAGTACCATTGATAGACAGAAAGTATTATAAAGATATTATATCACATAGGCGTAAAGTCTTTTGCTTTGAAAATTTATTAAATAATTTATCTCACAGATTGGAAACTATTTTGAGAATAGGGATGGGGGTTGGATCAGATGACAGTATTGTAATATTTGGTGCCGGAGTATGGGGGACAAAAATATATAATGCATTGGTTAAAGGAGATATGCGGCCTTTATTTTTTATAGATAATAATGAGGAAAAATGGAATACATCTCAGATGAACATAAAGATTTATGCACCTACAGTGTTAAAAACTTATAAAGGAGTGTTGATTTTAGCTGTAAAAGATTTTAGCAAAGATATTTTGTCGCAAGTAAAAAAAATCAATAGTATTTCTACGTATTGTATCAGCTGGGAGGAGATGGTATCAGAATCACTTTTGTTAGATGGATTACTTTGATTTTAAAGTTGATTGGAATGTACAGAACGAAATATCTTTTATGTCTATACAAAAATGTGACAGGAAATGGCTGTTTTTGTTTTGTTATAAAGAGGTATATGGAATGAAAAGTATATATATTTTTGGTATTGGAAAAGGAAAAGGATATTTAGAACGTTGTTTACTCGAAAATGTATATGTGTGTGGATATATTGATAACTATAAAGCGGAAAACATGCTATTCTTTGAAGGGAAAAGGGTTGTTAGACAAAATGAATTATTTGAGCAATATGATTATATAGTAATTACATTGATGCAATATAAAGATATAAAAAAAGCATTGCTTGAAGATGGAATAGCAGAAGAAAAGATTATTTCATTTTTTGATTTTGAAGATGCATCAGATGATAAAAACTGGTTAGTCATAGATCCATATAAGTGGCGCGCAGAGTTGATGTGGAAACATTATAACGAGATTGTAATACCAACAATAGATAATATGGGATATGAACTGTATTGTGATTCTCAATGTGTAATAAAAAACAATCCCAAAATAATAAACGTCAAAGATACTGTTGATATTTTATATAAAGAAAAAAAATGTCTAGCAAGGTTTGGAGACGGTGAATTTGAATTGATTTCTGGAAGGGTAAGAGCAAAATTTCAGGACGTAAATAGTGAATTGTCAAAGCGCTTAAAAGAAGTTCTGAATTCCAGAGAAAAAAATCTATTGATAGCAATAGCCGATAATTATGGTTCTTTGGAAAGATATACGGAGGAGGCTGCCAGAGATATTAGAATGTATCTGACAAAAGAAGTCCGCAAAGAACATATGGAACTTTTAGATTTAAAAAGACAATATTATGATGCATATTTATCTCGGCCATATATAATGTTTCGTGATAAAGAAAATACAAAAAGTAAGTTTGATCAAATAAAAAGAATTTGGAATAAAACGGATGTGTTAGTTGTAGAGGGAGAATACACGAGATTCGGTGTTGGAAATGATCTTCTTAATAATGCAAAAAGTATAAAAAGAATAGTTGTCCCAGATAACAATGCATTTGAAAAATATGAGAAAATTAAGTCAAGTGCATTTAAATATGGTAGAAATAAACTCGTTCTTTGTATCATGGGACCAACAGCTACAGTTTTGGCATACGATCTTGCAAAAGAAGACTATTGGGCAATCGATATAGGACAACTAGACACAGAATATGAGTGGTTTCTTCGAGGTGTTGACAAAAGATGCGAATTAGAATACAAAAATGTAAGTGAAGTGATTCGATATGAAAAATTCAATACTGATTATAAGGAGAAATATTGGGAGGCTTATAAAAATGAAATAATAGAAAAGATATTATAGAACAAGCTATAGTGTGATTTATAATATAATAAGTTAAAAATTATGACGAAATTTTAAAAACAAAATAACACAGTATAGGATTTTATTTTGATATGACAGTAAGCATTATTGTACCATTATTTTACGGGAAAAAATATTTAGATGTCATACTAAATCAGGTGGAACAATGTGTTCAAAATGCCAAAGGCATAAAAGTGGAATTGGTTTTATATAATGATTCCCCGGCAGAAAAGATAAGTATATGTGAAACGGTATATTCCTATAAAATTAGAGTTTTTAATTCTGCAGTAAATCATGGAATTCACGGGGCTCGAGTTCATGGCTTAGAAAAAGCGGAAGGGGAGTATATACTGTTTTTAGATCAGGATGATAAAATTGTGCCAGCTTATTTGGAAAAACAGCTGAACTGTATAGGCCATGCTGATGCGGTGGTCTGCAGAGCGATTCATAACAATCGTTTTCATTATACGAATACACATGTTTTTGAGAACGTAATCTCAAAAGAATTTATGTTGAAAAAATGGTGTCCCATTGTATCACCAGGACAGGTATTGATAAAAAGAAATTCAATTCCATCATTTTGGAAAAATAATATTTTAGAGAATAATGGAGCAGATGATTATTTTCTTTGGCTTCTTATGGCAGGGGAAGGAAAGTCCTTTGCATTGAATCAGGAAGTTTTGTTTGAACATGTTATAACAGGAATGAATACTTCAGGAGATACAAACAAAATGATGGATTCAGAGGAAGAGATGATACAGCTACTGCTTGAGAATCATATTTTTCATGGAGAAGAGGAAACCTGGTTGTCTGAACTTTTAGGATCATTGCGAAGAATACATATTAAGGAGCTGGATCAGTATAAGAGAACTTTTGCATTTTTACAGTATTGGAATAAGTGTAAAGCACATAATATTCCATTTCTGAATTTTTTTCAGGAAAATCATATAAGAAGAGTTGCAATATATGGAGCAGGAGATCTCGGGAGAAATGTCGAGCTTTTGCTATATAATACGGATATAGAGGTTGTCTGTTTTATTGATCAAAATGCAGACTATATCCTTTCAGAACGACCAGTATATAGAAAGGATAAAATCAATATAAAAGTTGACGCAATTCTTATGTCTGTAAAGGATGAGAACGTTACAGAAGAAATGAAAGCTTTGTCAGAATGCCCTGTATATCAAATAGATGAAATCTGGAATTGAGTAAAAGGAAAAACATAACTAAATGATTAGTATAATTGTTCCGGTATATAATATTGAAAAATATCTTCCTCGTTGTTTAGACAGTCTGATAGGACAATCATTTTTAGATATCGAAATCATAATAGTGGATGATGGCTCTACTGATGGATGTTATTATATTTGTGAAGAGTATGGAAGGAAAGATCCAAGGATTGTGGTAATACATAAGACTAACGGAGGTTTAGTCAGTGCCAGAAAGGTCGGGATGAAAGCGGCAAGAGGCGAATACATTGCTTATGTGGATGGTGATGACTGGATAGAACCCCAAATGTATGAGCAGATGTATCAAAAAATGATAGAAGAAAATGTAGATATTGTTATGTGTGGACGCTTTGAAGACGTGGCTGATACCAGCAAAAAAGTTTTTCACGGAGTAAAAGAAGGAAGATATAAAAAACAAGAACTGCAGAAGCTTGTATATCCCAAAATGATTTCAGGAGATACATTTTTTGAATGGGGAATTTTTCCGGGGCTGTGGGATAAACTTTTTCGCCGGGACTGCATAGAGATGTTTCAATTGGCAGTTGATGACAGAATTGCTATGGGAGAGGATGCAGCGTGCACTTATCCTTGTCTTTTGAATACAAATAGTATTTATGTTATCCATGAATGTTTGTATCATTACAGACAGAACGAATCGTCTATGGTTAGAAAGTCAACAGAGCCAGAAAAGGAACGAAAAAAGTTTTGTATTTTATACCAGTCAGTCTATAATGTGTTGGAAAAAAATAAATATATTTATGATCTGAGAGAACAGTGGAAAAAGTATGTGTTATTTTTGATGGTCCCAAGAGCAGATACGTTGTTAGAAGGGATAGAGTGTCTGGATTATCTGTTCCCTTTTCCAGAAGTAAGAAAGGGAAGCAATATTATTATTTATGGTATGGGAGTCTATGGACAGCGACTATATCAATATATAAAAAGAACTGGCTTTTGCAATCTTGTAGCGGCGGTAGATCAAAATTACGCAGTGCTTAACAAAAAAGAGATGTTGATTGAGGCACCAGAAAATATTGTGCATTACAACTACGATGCAATTGTTATAGCCATTTCTTTTGCTAAAGCAAGAACGGCGGTTTATCGGGAATTATGCCGACTTTATTTTCCGGATAAGATTCACAACATGAGTGAAGAACTTATATTTAGTGATGAGATTCAGAAACGGTTTGGCATAATTTAATTTTTTAAGTAATTTTACTATATACATTCACAGGAAGGACACTATGCAACTGGCAATCTACGGCGCCCAGGCTATCGCCCTTGGTGCATACGAAGCGATACAAAATATATATCCAGAGCGGCCGGTTCGATGTTTTATCGTCACAAGCCAGGGAACAAACGCTGCATCTTTAGCAGGTATTCCGGTGTTTGAGCTGGAACCTTTTTCGGCGTCATTGTCAACGGAAGAGAAACGAGACATGGAGATCCTGATCGCGACTCCTGAGAATGTTATGCCGGAGATTGAAAGGAGTCTGGATGCCTGCGGGTTTGTCTGTCATGTACGTCTGACTTCGCCAAGATGGGCAAACCTGATGGGATACCATTACATATGCAAAAGAGATTATATACCTCTTTCGGCGCTTCCGGTTGGATATCACAGAGCAAACCTTCATGTCTTTATGGCGAAATTTTACAAGGACAAGCCATTGGAGGAGAACTATCATTTGCCGGAGTGGATCACGCCGATTCAGGTAGGAGCGGCTTTGTGTGAAGAGCGGGTGGCGAATACACTGGACTGTGACGGAGAAAACATTTCTTATAAAAACGGAAATTATTCAGAACTGACAGCACTTTATTGGATGTGGAAAAACCGTCTGCTTTCTCCTTCTGCCAATCAGGAGCGAGAATATTATGGACTCATTCATTATCGGAGACTGTTGGAAATGACAGAAGATGATGTGCTGCGACTGGCAGATAATGACGTGGATGTGGTACTTCCATATCCTATGCCGTATGAGCCGAATATGGAAGCGCATCATGAAAGGTATCTGAAAAAGGAAGACTGGGAAGCGGTGCGCAGTGCGGTCGCTGAATTACAGCCGGAGTATCACCAGTATTTTCCACAGCTACTCGGGCAGAGATTTTTGTTTAACTACAATATGATTTTAGCGAAAAAAGTCGTGCTGAGCGCATACTGCCAGTGGCTTTTTCCGATTCTGGAACGAGTGGAGGAGCTTAGTGTTCCGAAAGGAACAGACCGGTCGGACCGTTATATCGGATATGTGGGAGAGACGCTGACGACCTTGTACTTTATGTACAACAAAAAGAAACTGCAGATTGTTCATACAGGGTGTCGTTTTTTGACCTGACCATACAAAAAGTACGGGATAACTGTGCCTGGTAAGCATGAAAGCAGAAAAGAGAGGAAATTACATATATGCAGTTTGAATTGATGGCCTCCATGATGTGTGCGGATTACGGCAATCTGGAGCGGGAAGTGAAGGAACTGGATGCGGGGGGCATTGACTCTTTTCATATTGATATTATGGACGGACGATATGTTCCCAATTTTGCCATGTCGTTAAATGATATGCGGTACCTTGCAAGCGCGACAGCAAAACCAATGGATGTGCATCTGATGATTGAACATCCAAACAACCGCATTGGACTGTTCCTTGGGTGTCTGCGCAAAGGAGACACGGTATATATTCATCCGGAGGCAGAGTATCATCCTTCCACGACGCTGCAGAGTATCATCAATGCAGGAATGGTGCCCGGTATCGCCATCAATCCGGGAACCTCCGTGGAAACGGTGATGGAGATGCTTCGGATTGTGAAAAAAGTGCTGGTGATGTCGGTCAATCCGGGAAATGCCGGACAGATGTATCTGCCCTATGTTGGGAAAAAAATCACGAAGCTTCTGGCCCTGAAAGAGGACATGGATTTTGAACTATACTGGGACGGAGCGTGCAGCGCCAATAAGATTCTGGAATTTGCACCGAAAGGTGTGAAAGGCTTTGTGCTGGGAACGACGCTGCTCTTCGGAAAAGGAAAGCCCTATGGGGATACGCTGCAGGCAATCCGGGAGCTGCGGTTTTAGCAGATTGTATGTGCATGGTCAAAAAGGATGAGAAGAATGAAGGTTGCTTTGATTTTATCGGGCGGCACTGGCCTGCGGCTTGGCTCAGATATCCCGAAACAATACATAGAAGTGGCAGGCAGGCCGATTATTTCCTATTGCCTGGAGACGTTGTCTTCGCATGAAGAGGTCGAAGCACTGCAGATTGTAGCGGATCCGGCCTGGCAGGATTTGATCCGGAACTGTCTGCGCCAGACGGACAGCAAGAAGAAATTCAGGGGATTTTCTGAACCGGGAGAGAACCGGCAGCTTTCGATCTTCCATGGGCTGCAGGATATCCGGACCTATGCTGAGGATTCTGGTTATGTGTTTATCCATGATGCGGCCAGGCCCTGTCTGTCGCCTGAGCAGATCACGGATTGTTTACAGGGGGCAGAGGGGCATGAGGGACTGATGCCGGTGCTGCCTATGAAAGATACGGTGTATACCAGCCTGGACGGGGGGAAAAGCGTTGCTGCACTTTTGGACCGAAGTACGGTCTATGCGGGGCAGGCGCCTGAGGTGTTCCGGATTGGACGATATTATGAGGCAAATCAAAAGCTTTTTCCGGACCGGATCCGGCAGATCAACGGTTCCACAGAGCCGGCGGTGCTGGATGGGATGGAGATCATCATGATCCCCGGGGACGAGGGAAATTTTAAGATTACAACAAAGGCAGATTTGGAGCGGTTCCGTCGGATCCTGACAGAAAAGACTTGAAAAAACATCGAAAAGATGCGGAATTTAAAGGAGAGATGATACAATGAAAGCATGGGTGCTGCACGGGATCGGTGATCTGCGCTATGAAACGGTCGAAGAGCCTGTGCCAGGTACGGGGGAGGTGCTGGTACGGGTGAAGGCGGCAGGGATCTGCGGTTCGGACATTCCGCGGATTTATCGTACTGGGGCCTATACCCATCCTTTGGTTCCGGGGCATGAATTTTCCGGCGTTGTTGTAAAGACAGGGGCAGATGCGGCAGCGGATTGGCTGGGAAAGCGAGTCGGCGTCTTTCCGCTGATTCCCTGTAAAATCTGTGGCCCCTGTCAAAAGAGACAGTATGAGATGTGCCGGAATTACAGTTATATCGGATCGCGCAGAGATGGAGCCTTTGCAGAATATGTATCTGTGCCGGCTGAAAATCTGATCGCCCTGCCGGAACACGTGACTTTTGAAGAAGCAGCCATGCTGGAACCGATGGCAGTGGCAGTCCATGCTATGCGGCGGGTATCCATCGGACCGGCGGACAGCGTGGTGGTCTGCGGACTTGGAACGATCGGACTGCTTCTGGTGATGTTTCTTCTGGAAGCAGGAGTGGAGGATCTTCTTGTAATCGGCAACAAAGAATCTCAGCAAAAGGCGGTCCAAAGACTGGGACTGTCCCCGGAGGCGTACTGTGACAGCCGGACGCAGGATGTGTCCCGGTGGATTTGGGACCATACAGACGGTCAGGGAGCCGAGGTGCTTTTTGAATGTGTGGGGAAGAAGGAGACGTATGCGCTGTCTGTGGATCACACGGCGCCGGCCGGTCATGTGGTACTGGTTGGAAATCCGTCTTCTGATATGGCGCTGCCAAAACCAGTGTACTGGAAAATACTGAGGAATCAGCTGCGGGTGACCGGGACCTGGAATTCTGCATTTTTGCAGGAAGCAGAAGATGACTGGCACTATGTGCTGGATCGGCTTTCAGACAAAAAGATTGCTCCGGCGGACCTGATCACACATCAGCTGCCTCTTTCTGAGTTAGAATGCGGGTTTCGGATTATGCGGGACAAGACAGAGGACTATGTGAAGATTATGGCAATCGACGAAAAAATGCATACTTGACACAAACGGGTAAACACCTTGCGAAAAGGCATTACCCGTTTTTATCTTCTGTTCTGCTTTACCGTTCCATCCGGCTGATGGATTCGATCCCCACGCTGCCGCCCCGGACGACTTCGATGTTTTTAAATTCGCTCTTCATAAGCTGAACTACCGCATCATTTTTGGTAGCAGTCTGTACGAATTCCAGAAGCAGGCTGTTCTTTCCATAGTCAATGACCCGTGCTTTGAACGTCTCCGCGATCTGGAACAACGAAACCTTGTCTTCCGAAGTGCAGTGCAGCACCTTGACATAGAGGATTTCCTTCATGCGCACAAAGACATCGGTAAAGTCAATGACCTTGATCACTTCCACCATACGGTTTAATTGTTTTTTAATCTGCTCGAAAGTTTCATCGTCGCTGACCGTGGCGATGGTCATGCGGGATACGGTGGGATCTTCCGTGGTTCCGACGGTCAGGCTGTCCAGGTTGTAAGATTTTGCAGAGAACAGGCCGGAGATCTTAGAAAGCACGCCCACCTGGTTTTCCACATAAAGAGAGATCCATCTCTTTTTCATCGTATTATCCATAATATTAATTTAACCTCCTATTATAGTTCCGCTACGGCCCATTCTATGCTCCATATCTGGAACGTTTGCCGCCCGAAGGATCGAGTGGAAAATGTTCCGGGCGCCGAATGGTCCTGAGCTGATAAAACAGTTCCGCTACAGCGGCTTAACAGTCCATAATCATATCTTCCAGGGTTCCGCCGGGTTTGATCATCGGGTAGACCATCTCGTCCGGATCGATGATAAATTCGATTAAGGTGGGAGCCTTGGTATTTTTCTTTGCTTCCTCAAAAGCGGCGGCGATTTCCTCTTTTTTTGTGACGCGGATGCCTTTGGCACCATAGCTTTCTGCAAGACGGACGAAATCCGGGGTGTATTCCGGGTATTCTTTCCGATCGGTACGGCGGGAGAGGGCGCCGGCTTTTAAATTAGTCATGCCGTAGCGTTTGCCGTAGAAGAGGCTCTGCCACTGGCGCACCATGCCCAGGTATTCGTTGTTGAAGATGCAGACGATGATCGGGAGCTCTTCCAGCACGGCGGTGGCCAGTTCCTGGATATTCATCTGGATGCCGCCGTCTCCGGAGATGGAGATGACCGGTTTGTCCGGATTGCCGATCTTTGCACCGATGGCACCGGGCAGTCCATAACCCATGGTGCCCAGGCCGCCGGAGGTGACCAGCTGCTTCTTCTCTGTGATGTCTGCATACTGGGAGATGAGCATCTGGTGCTGTCCCACATCGGTGACGATCAGGGCTTCGTCGAACTGCCGGTTGATCTCGCCGATGATATCCAGCGGACTCATGCGGCTGTTGGGGCGCATGGTCAGAGGATGCTCGTTTTTCCAGGTCTCGATCTGTGCCAGCCATTTGCTGCAGCGGTTTTCCTGCACGTACTCATTCATCCGGGTGAGCGCTTCCTTGGCATCGGCCACAATGGGCACATGTACCTGGATGTTTTTGGAAATGGATGCGGTGTCTATGTCAATGTGTACGATCTGTGCATGGGGCGCGAACTCATGGACTTTGCCGGTAATCCGGTCATTGAAGCGGGTTCCGATGGAGAACAGAAGGTCGCAGTTGCTGACCGCATTGTTGGCCGCATAGGCGCCGTGCATGCCGATGTTGCCGATGAAAAGCGGATGCAGGGTGGAGATGGCACCTCTGCCCATGATGGTGGTGACCACCGGGATACCGGTCTTTTCTACCACCTGGGTAAATTCAGCATTGGCCCGGGCGATGTTGATGCCGCCCCCTGCTAAAAAGAGCGGTTTCTTTGCTTTATGCAGAAGCTTGATCGCCTTTTTCAGCTGTCCCATATGGATGCTTGTATAAGGCTTGTAGCCTCTGAGATTGACAGTCTTTGGATACTCGGCGGAACCCAGCTCTGCCATCACGTCCTTGGGAAGATCTACCAGCACAGGACCAGGCCTTCCGGTGCGGGCGATATAGAACGCATCTTTGATGATCCGTCCCAGATCTGCCCGGTTTCGCACAGTTACGCTGTATTTGGTGATGTTTCGGGTGATGCCGACAATGTCCACTTCCTGAAATGCGTCATTGCCAATGAGGTTTTTTGCCACCTGTCCGGTGAAGCATACCAGGGGGACACTGTCATAATTGGCAGTGGCAAGCCCGGTGACCAGATTGGTAGCGCCGGGGCCGCTGGTCACCAGACAGACACCGACTTTACCGGTGGTGCGGGCGTAAGCATCCGCCTCATGAGCCAGGGCCTGCTCATGTCTAGGAAGTACAACGGCGATCTGGTCCTGGCGATAAAGCTCATCGCTGATATCAATCGTACATGCGCCCGGATAGCCAAAGACCACATCCACACCTTCCTCCTTTAATGCATTGACCAGTAATCTGTTTCCTGAAATCTGTTTCATCTTGTCCCTCCTGTGATAGTTCTTGCAATTCCCTTTCCGGTTCTGAACGGGAGTATTTTCAACTGTTAAAAAAACTGAAAATCTTCCCGGGATTTGTCCGGTCCGTTGCTGTTTTTCATAAAATCGCTTGATACAGTCTTCTTAGCGACGATCAAGCAGGGGAGAACGGCTTCCCCTGTGCATATAAAAACGCCCCAAGCTGTAAAGCTTAGGGCGAATCAATCCGCGGTACCACCTAATTTCAGAAAGAATCCTTTCTGCACTCATCCGATACAGGTTCTCCCTATATCGTCTCCCTGTAACGCGGGAACGCGTCGAAGCCTACTGGGCATTCTATGCCGTTGGGTCCGCTGCTCGAAGGCTACTTCCACAATTCCGTCACGAAGATTTTCACCAGCCATCTTCTCTCTGGGCATCCGGATCTTTGTGTACTCCTCCCTGTCATAGCATTTATGTGTTTTTAAACTGATATGTTATTTATTATAGAGGCAGAAGGCGGAATCTGTCAATCGGTTTTTTCTGTATTCGCTGGAAATATGTTTGGTTTTTTGATATAGTAGAAGCATGATGATACGGATATTTGCAATGAAGGTCAGCAGACAGGATTTTACCGATCCCAAGTGGAGATGCTGGCTGTCCGGGGAGCGCTTAGAGCAGGCCCGCAGGATAAAAAGCGGAAAACAACAGCAGATTTATCTTGGGGCAGAGGTGCTTTTGAACCGGAGTCTGGAAAGGATCGGGGCAGGATTGTCTCTTCCGGCGGTTTATACGAGAACTGTTCACGGGAAACCATACTTGTATGGACAGAAAGGTCTGTATGTGAACTGGTCCCACTCCAAAGACTGTGTGCTCTGCGGGCTGTCTGACCAGGAGATCGGGGTGGATCTGCAGTACATGGAAAAGGAACCAAAGAAGGCGCTGGTATACAGAGTTCTGCAGCCGGAGGAACGCATATTTTATGAGCAGGCAGCATCAGGGCAGCAAAAAGTCCTTTTCTATCAGTACTGGGCAGTGAAGGAGAGCTATCTGAAGGCGAGAGGGACCGGATTTTCTGCCCCATTGGACGCTTTTTACGTACGTATGGAAGGGGCATATCCGGAAGTGGTACAAAGGGATCAAAAGACAGGCTGGACCTGCCGCCTTCTAAACGCGGCGGAAGGCTATGCGGCAGCGGTCTGTACAGAGGGGGTGCAGGATCTGCGGGCAGATATCCCGGTAGAGTGGACTGGCAGTGAAATCTAAACAGCAAAACCCCGAAGGGATTTCAAAGAGAGCGAAAGCGATCGGAAATCCTTGCAGACAGAGGGCGCCAGAGGGGAATTTTCAAGCAGGAGAATCATTATGACAGAGGCATTCAATACATTAAAAAAATGGGTGGAAGAAAGCGACAATATTGTCTTTTTTGGAGGGGCAGGTGTCTCCACCGAGAGCGGGATTCCGGATTTTCGGAGTGTGGACGGGCTTTATCATCAGCAGTATGATTACCCGCCTGAGACGATCTTAAGCCATACGTTTTACCGGCAGATGACAGAAGAGTTTTATCGTTTTTACCGGGCCAAGATGCTGGCTTTGGATGCCAGGCCCAATGCCGCCCATTTCAAGCTTGCAAAGTGGGAGCAGCAAGGAAAACTTCAGGCAGTGGTGACTCAGAATATCGATGGGCTTCATCAGGCGGCGGGCAGTCGCAAGGTTTATGAGCTTCATGGTTCTGTCCATCGGAATTACTGTGAAAAATGCGGTGCATTTTACGATGCGGTGTTTATTCAAAACTCCACGGGCGTGCCGGTCTGCGAAACATGCGGCGGATTCATCAAGCCGGATGTGGTGCTCTATGAAGAGGGGCTGGACACAAAGACTGTGCAAGGTGCCATAAAAGCGATCCGCGATGCAGATGTCATGATCATCGGCGGCACATCCCTTACGGTTTATCCGGCGGCGGGGCTGATCGACTATTACAGCGGTCACAAGCTGGTGCTGATTAACAAGTCCGTCACCTCCATGGATTGCCGGGCAGATTTACTTCTGCAGGAAAGCATCGGAGCTGTTTTTGAACAGATGTAAAATGGAACGGGGCAATGTGCCGTGCGTACTTGGCGGCATATGCTGTTTTGGACAGATAGAAAATATGGAACAGACAGGAGAACAAGGTCGAATGGAGTATCAGGTAGGCGATATTGTAAAACTGAAAAAACCGCATCCCTGCGGCAGTCAGGAATGGGAGATCCTGCGGGTGGGAGCAGATTTCCGGCTGAAATGTGAGGGCTGCGGGCATCAAGTCATGGTCCCGAGAAAACTGGTGGAAAAAAATGCCCGTGGACTGCGAAAAAAAGCTTGAATATCAGAATAACTTGTGATATAGTTATAATCTGTGATATATTATGTCCCCCTGTGCGGGGGTAATTCCTTGTGCATGGTTCAGCCATGCGCCAGAGACCAAAAGGAGGTAAAGCATGAACAAATACGAATTAGCACTGATTGTGAATGCAAAAATCGAAGATGATGAGAGAGCAGCAGCCGTAGAAAAAGCAAAAGAGATCATTACTCGTTTCGGCGGCGTTGTGACAGAAGTGGAAGATGCAGGCAAGAAGAGACTTGCTTACGAGATCCAGAAGATGAGAGAAGGATTTTACTACTTCGTCCAGTTCGAAGCACCGGCAAGCTGTCCGGCAGAAGTAGAGAAGCGTGTGCGTATTCTGGACAATATCATCCGCTATCTGTGTGTTCGCAAAGATGCATAGTGAGAGCATATTAAGAGGTGATTGTTAATGAATAAAGTAGTTTTAATGGGACGTCTGACCAGAGATCCGGATATCCGTTATTCCAACGGAGAGACTGCTACGGCAGTGGCGAGATTCACTCTTGCAGTGGACCGCAGATTCGGCAGAAAAGACGGAGAGCAGACCGCAGATTTTATCGGATGTGTGGCATTTGGCAGAACTGCGGAGTTTGCGGAGAAGTATCTGCGTCAGGGCGTGAAAGTGGCGGCATCCGGAAGGATTCAGACCGGAAGCTATACCAACCGCGAGGGACAGAAAGTTTACACCACGGATGTGGTGCTCGATGACATTGAGTTTGCTGAGAGCAAGTCGACTTCCGATGCGAACCGCGGCGGTATGGGCATGGGCGGAGGATATCAGGCTGCACCGGCACCGGCTCCAGGACCCATGGGAGCTGCCGGGGACGGTTTTATGAATATCCCCGACGGAATTGATGAGGAATTGCCTTTCAATTAACAATCGGATTTGATACAAGAACGTGAGAAGGAGGAACCATCATGGCTTACACCAAAAATGAAAAAGGCGACGCTCCCAAGATGCGGAGAGGCGGACGCAGAAGAAAGAAAGTTTGCGTATTCTGCGGCAAAGAGAACAATGAGATTGATTACAAAGATGTGAATAAATTAAAGAGATATGTTTCCGAGAGAGGAAAGATCCTTCCGAGGAGAATCACCGGGAACTGTGCGAAGCATCAAAGAGCGCTTACGGTAGCGATCAAGAGAGCAAGACATGTGGCTCTTATGCCGTACACAGCAGAATAGGAACAACTTTTTGGGCATCGCTTCGGCGGTGCTCTTTTTCCCTTATTGTCCGGCAACCCAGTCAATGATCCCGCTGCAGATAACGGGTCATCAATCTTGCAAGGAAAACCATCATGAAAAAAAATGTAAAACTCAACGGACAGCTTCGTCTGTATGTGCGCTGGCCTTTGTATCTGACACTGCTTCTGATCGGTATGAATCTATGGATCTATGTGCTTTCCCGCGAGGCGGGGATGGTGATGGCTGTATTTGTGCTTTTTTACGCGGCAGTTGCCGCTGTTTTATACGCCAGCAATCAGCCGGTGCTCTATACGGAACTGGTCTCCTTTGCCACCCGTTACGGACAGATCCAGAAGAACCTTTTAAAAGAGCTGGCGCTGCCTTATGCGATCCTGGCAGAGGACGGCAAGATCATATGGATGAACCAGGAGTTTATGGAGATTACCGGAAAAGGTCCTGAATATGGCCGCAGTATCAGCTCTGTATTTCCAGAACTCAGCCGAAAAGTGCTTCCGGGAGAGAAGGAGCCGCACACGTCGGTGGAGTTTGCTTATGGGGAAGCGGATTATCGGGCGGATATGAAACTTCTTCATATGGAGGAAGATATGACCAGCAGTCATCTGGTCAGCAAGGTGGAGTTTGAGGGCGGTCTGATTGCCCTGTATTTGTTTGATGTCACGGAGATCAATCATTATATTCGGGAAAATCAGGAACAGCGGATGGCTGCCGGTCTGGTATACATCGACAATTATGATGAAGCGCTAGAGACGGTGGAGGAAGTGCGGACTTCTCTTCTGGTGGCTTTGATTGAACGAAAGATCAACAAGTATTTTAATACGTATGACGGAATCGTCCGAAAGCTGGAAAAAGACCGGTTCTTTGTGGTGATGCAGGAGAAGGCGCTGTCACAGATCAAGGAGAATAAGTTTGATCTTCTGCAGGATATCAAGACGGTTAATATCGGAAATGAAATGCCCATCACTCTGAGTATCAGCATCGGATCCGGGAGTACTTCTTATATAGACTGTATGGAGTACGCCCGCAGTGCCATGGATCTGGCCCTTGCAAGGGGCGGTGATCAGGCGGTGATCAAGACCAGGGAGCAGATCACATACTACGGAGGCAAGACCCAGCAGGTGGAGAAAAATACCCGGGTCAAGGCGCGGGTTAAGGCGCAGGCTCTTCGGGATATTGTGGAAGCCAAGGACAAGGTGGTGGTCATGGGGCACCGTCTGACGGACGCGGATTCTTTTGGTGCGGCGGTGGGTATCTACCGGGCGGCAAAAGCGCTGAACAAAAAGGCGCATATTGTGGTCAATGAATTGACGACATCTGTGCGTCCCATGCTGGCGGTTTTTAACGAGGCCAACGGCACGGAGACCGGTATCGTCATTGGAAGCAGTCAGGCCCGGGAGATTGTGGACCGCAATACGGTGGTGATTGTGGTGGACACAAACCGGCCAAGCTATACAGAATGTGAGGATATCCTGTTCATGACTCCCACGGTAGTGGTATTTGATCATCACCGGAGAGGAAATGAGGCGATTGAACATGCGGTGCTCTCCTACATCGAGCCGAACGCATCTTCTGCCTGCGAGATGGTAGCAGAGATTCTGCAGTATTTTGCGGACAACGTGCGGTTAAAGGGCGGAGAAGCGGACTGTATGTATGCAGGCATTGTCATTGACACTGATAATTTTGTAACAAAGACGGGGGTGCGTACCTTTGAGGCGGCGGCGTTCCTGCGCCGATGCGGAGCGGATGTGACCCGGGTGCGGAAGATGTTCCGCAATGATATGGCAGAGTACAAGGCACGGGCGGAGTCGGTCCGCCATGCGGAGGTGTACCGGGGCTTTGCGCTCTCGGTCTGCCCGGGCAAAGGATTGGAAAGTCCCACCATTGTGGGCGCGCAGGCGGCCAATGAGCTTTTGAATATCATAGGGGTAGGCGCATCCATCGTGCTGACAGAATACAACGGAAAGATCTATGTGAGTGCGCGTTCCATTGACGAGGTCAACGTGCAGGTCATTATGGAAAAGATGGGCGGCGGAGGTCACCTGAATGTGGCAGGAGCACAGCTTGCGTGTTCTCTGGAAGAGGCCATGAAGACGGTGCGGGATACGCTGGACCGCATGTTTGAGGAAGGAGAACTGGAATGAAGGTAATCTTACTGGAAGATGTCAAGTCCCTTGGGAAAAAGGGAGAACTGGTGGAGGTCAACGACGGGTATGCGAGGAATTTTATCCTGGCGAAGAAGCTGGGTCTTGAGGCGACCCCCAAGAACATGAATGATTTAAAGCTGAAGCGGGCCCATGAAGACAAGCTGGCGGCCCAGAGGCTGGATGAGGCGAAGGCCTTTGCAGAGGATCTGAAAAAGGTACAGGTGACTTTGAAGATCAAAGCGGGAGAGGGCGGCAGACTGTTTGGCTCCATCTCTTCCAAAGAAATCGCCCAGGCGGCGAAGGAACAGCTTGACCTGGAGATCGACAAAAAGAAACTGGTGATGCCTGCTCCGATTAAGGCAGTGGGAACGACGATGGTTCCCATCAAACTGCATCCCAAGGTGACAGGTGAACTGAAAGTAGTCGTACAGGAGGCGTAAGCCGGGAGAGACAGAAAAAAGATGGAAGAAGCGCTGATGAAACGGGTCATGCCCCATGACGAGGAAGCAGAAAGTTCTGTGATTGGCGCCATGCTGATCGACAATGAAACGATCATGACGGTGTCGGAGATCATTACGGGAGAAGATTTTTATCAAAAACAGATGGGGCTGGTCTATGACACCATGGTGGAGCTGTACAATGGGGGAAAGCCGGTGGAGCCGGTGATTCTGCACACAAGTCTGAAGGAAAAAGGCGTTCCGGAAGAGGCCTGCAGCATCGAACAGATCCTGCGGTGGATGAATCAGGCGCTGACTTCAGCCAACATTAAGTACTATGCACAGATCGTGGCGGAGAAGGCGGTTGCCAGGCGGCTGATCCGTCTGAATGAAGAGGTTGCGAATGTCTGCTATACGGGCTCCGGAAAAGTGGATGAGCTCCTTTCAGAGACGGAGAAACGGGTTTTTGAGCTGGCCCAGCGGGGCGGGGGCCGGGAATTTGTCCCCATCCGTCAGGTGGTTATCAATGTGATGAAGAAGATTGATGCGGCCTCCCGGGCCCGGGGAAGAGTGACCGGAGTCGAGACCGGATTTATGGATCTGGATTATAAGACTTCCGGACTGCAGCCTTCGGATTTGGTGTTGATCGCGGCAAGGCCTTCCATGGGTAAAACTGCTTTTGTGCTGAACCTGGCACAGCATATGGCGTTCAAGCGGGATCAGGCGGTGGCAGTCTTTAGTCTGGAGATGTCCAAGGAGCAGCTGGTGAACCGGATGCTGTCTTTAGAATCTCATGTGGATGCGCAGAAGATCCGTACCGGCCGTCTGACCGATGAAGAGTGGATGAATCTGGTGGAAGGCTCCGCCAACATCGCTGGGTCCAAGCTGTTCATTGATGACACGCCGGGGATTACGCTTCCGGTGCTTCGCTCCAAGTGCAGGAAACTGAAGATGGAGCAGGACATCAAAATCGTGATCATCGATTATCTGCAGCTGATGAGTGGTGACGGCAAGAGCAATGCAGCCAGCAGGCAGCAGGAGATTTCTGATATATCCAGAGGCTTAAAGGCTTTGGCCAGGGAGCTGAATGTCCCGGTGGTGGCCCTGTCGCAGCTAAGCCGTGCGGTGGAGCAGCGTCCGGATCACCGGCCCATGCTGTCGGATCTTCGGGAATCCGGCGCCATCGAACAGGATGCAGATGTGGTGATGTTTTTGTACCGGGAGGGGTATTATAACCGGGATCTTTCCGAGGCAGAGCAAAGAGTCGCGGAGGTCATCATCGCAAAACAGAGGAATGGTCCCATCGGAACAGTAAACCTGCTTTGGATCCCGGAACTTACCAAGTTTACGGATATGGACCGGGAGCCGGGCTGAGTGCTGACAGGCGCATAACCAGGAATTGGTCTGGTTACGTTCACAGGGTACCTGTGAACAGCAGCTTGGTCTGGAAACAGAAGTGGATCTGGCAGTGATTTGCGCTTGCATATTATGGGCATTTATATTAAAATAGATGCAGAAACCTTAAAGGGGTATCGAAAATTTAAAAAGGAGGATAAAGTACCATGGCATACGTTATTTCTGGCGACTGCGTAGGATGCGGTTCCTGTGCGGAAGTTTGTCCGGCAGATGCAATCTCTGAGGCAGATGGCAAGTATGTGATTGACGCTGATGCTTGCCTGGAGTGCGGCACCTGCGAAGCAGAATGTCCGAACGAGGCAATCTCTGCTGAATAATGCACTACATAATTTGACGAAAAAAGACATAGTCCTAAAGGACTATGTCTTTTTTTGGCTGTTCGCCGAAAAACCATGATTTTTTTATCTTGGGCTCTTTGATCTTTGCTTCCTTGATCTTGGGTTCTTTTGCTTTTTTCTCCCGCTTTTTTCCAAGAGCCAGTCGCTTCCGCTGATTCTGAGAGGAGCGGATCAGCTCGTCCAGCTTCTTGTAGTGGGTCTCCTCCCGCTCTTCCTGCAGGCGGAACAGATAATCCATCTCCTTGACTACCTGAGTGGATACTTGATGGCTCAACTCCTTGCCCATCTCCTGCTGATTCTCCCGGATGGCCTGAGACACGACCTTGCCGAGGATCAACTGAAACTGTTCCATCTTGTCGGTTACGGGTGGTTCTGGTTCGCGGACAACCGCCGGTGGTATATTGCCCTGTTCCATCTCTGGTATCAGTACTTTGATTGCTTTCAGTTGAAAGCCCTGTTCCTTCAGATCCTTAATGTGATGAAACATTCGGATGTTATCTTCCGTATAGCAGCGATGACCCATCTCGTTGCGTTCGATCGGCAGTTCCAGTTCGTCCTCCCAGTACCGGAGTACGTGAGATTCTACATCCACGATCTTTGCAGCGTCAGAGATCATATAGCGCTTTGATTCCATATACATCCCTCCACCTATGAAATTGTCGGCTTGTCCTGTTGCTGATCACCACATGAACAGCGTTACGGTTCACAGGTACCCTGTGAACGTAACCGCATATGCCCATTGGAAATCGCCTGCGGCGATGGGGCATATGCTTTGACTTCATAACTGTACTGGTCCATGACGAATCAGCGGAGTGATTAGCCATGGTGTGAACAGTAACTGAACAGCAACTTATACAGTTTAATTATACCATACTCCCTTGATTTTGCAAGTAAATGGTTTTCTTGAGTTTCCGCAGTTCTATCCACAGAACTCCCAATCAGCCTTGCTGATT